>CAZDVD010000010.1:0-86251 GCA_964508765.1 uncultured Lentisphaeria bacterium | reverse complement strand
TAAGATCCTTCAATTTGTATATCATTTTCTGTATACACCGATATTAACATCTGCTATTACTCTTGCTGAGTAAGGATTCCCAGAGTATGGTACGCGGCTACAATAGCCGGGTGTATACAATATCCGTAAGCGTAATCCTTCAGGAATCGGCCACTAAAGCGCAGGCCCCTACCAATTAGAAATCTATCATAAAGTAATATATGCCATCCTGTTAGCAGAGCTTGAAATCCTGCCTAAAGAGAAGGGGTTCAAGACTCGATAAGTGACACGGGGATTTTCAGTCAGGCTATTAAACCGAACAATAATAAATAATCTCACCACCATGAGTGACCACTTTAGCGACCGTGTGAACTCTGTAGAGATGCATGAATCTCGCTACCCAGAACAGATAGCTAATGGAGATAGAACTTACTTAACTCCCAATTCTTTGCACAATCGATAGAAGTTTGAAGGCGCCATGCCCAGCTTTTCAGCCGCCTCTGTCTCTGTCCGGCTGTTGGAGCGAATAAATTCAATATACTTGTGCTTAAAGATCTTGTCCATTTCCTTCATGGGAAGGATCTGATCAAATTGAAAAGCACCTGAAGTATCCGTATCTGACTGCAGATTCATGGAGCCCTTCATGCAGGTTCTCACCAGTGTCTCGTTGATCTCATCATCATCAGCCAAGATCACGATCCTTTGGACCACATTCTTTAATTGTCTGACGTTTCCAGGCCAGGTGTAACCCTCTAGAATGGCCATGGCAGAAGACGCCACTGAGAGCTTTTCGCGACCCATCTCCAGACAAAAATATTCGACGAAATGCTCAACCAGAATAGCAACATCTCCAGTACGCTCCCTGAGGGTGGGTACATCGATCTCAAGAATATTCAAACGATAAAATAGATCCTGTCGGATAATATTTTCCTGAGATAGATCTTCAATACTCTTATTGGTGGCTGCCAGAACCCTGACATTCACCTTGTGGCTTTTACTGCGACCGATCTTGTCAATTTCTCCCTCTTGCAGCACCCGCAATAATTTTGCCTGGGATGATGGGGGCAACTCGGTGATCTCATCCAGGAAAATCGTTCCGCCATCGGCTTGCTCAAAATAGCCCACCCGGGCTTTATCCGCACCCGTGAAGGAGCCTTTTTCATGACCAAAAAGTTCACTTTCAATCAGCTCTTTGGGAATTGCGGCACAGTTCACCGGAACAAAGGGCTCATATCGACGATCACTTTGATAATGGATGTTTTTTGCAATAAGCTCCTTACCGGTGCCCGATTCACCAATGATCAGTACATTGGCTTGAGGTTTGGCGTATTTGGTGATGAGCTCTTGGAGCTGGAGTACGACTTCAGACTTTCCTATGAGGGGTGTTTGCTCCAGGAGCGTGTCGATCTTCTCATCAAGGCGCCCCCTGATAACCGATTGTGAGACCTCGGCCTGCTTGAGGGCATAGGCATTCATAATGCTTAAAACGAAGTCAGTGGGCTGGTAAATGAAGTCCTCTATGTCACCAGGATACTTCGTACCATACCAGTATGCGCCAGACTCCAGCAGCGTGTTTGCGAAGTTCAGGTCGGTCTGGTTGATGGTCTTTTTTGTGATGACCAGGATCTGCATGTTGGGATCAAGTCTTTTGATCTTTTTGATTAACTCCACACCATACAGACCACCGGAGATTTGGTAATCAAGTATGATGACATCATAATTCGCACCCTGTTCAATTTTTTCGAGCGCATCGTATCCATTCTCAACAACCTCAATGATCTTAAGAATGCTTTCATAAGGCGCTAATGTGCTTCGTATGCGGGCGACATCGTACTTTTCGTCCTCAACGACAAGGATCCTGATCGTCTTTGGTGTCATGCTAATTTCTTTCGGAGTGAGGGATTTGAACGGTCATTCTAGCTCCGCCCGTTTCTGTGTTAGAAGCTGATAGTTTCCAGGCACAGCGGAGACTGATCTGATAGGCAATGTAGCAGCCATATCCTGAGTTCTCAGATTCTGGTTTTTTGCTGGTACTTTCCAGAAATAATTTTTGTATCTGATTTTCATCAATCTCAAGCATTGTCTCGTCAAAGCCAATACCATTGTCGCGAATCACGATGGAAGATCGATTCAAATCTTTGTCGTGATGGGTTGTAATGCTGATCTGAATCTGTTTTTCTGGGTTATGATCAATACTGTTATGGATAAGTGGCTCCAGAATTTCCCAGATCACATATTCATTGATATGGACAATTGGAACTTTTGGGTCAAAATCAGTTTCAATTCCCTCAAGATTCCCAAATTTCTCGTGACGACCGAATATCTGATTCACAATAAACTCAATAATCTGATTTAGATCGCTCTGAAAAGCGGCATTTCTGATCGTGCTTACCGGCGGATTAAAGGATTTCATATCATAGATGACCCGCTGGATATAGCTGGCGAATTTTAAAATGCTATTCACCTGTTTTTCGAAAGCCGTCGGGCTCAGAGCTCTCAGATCGTTCTTGATATATCCCATGATCTTTTCAGCTTTGTGGTGCGTGTGATAAATGCGACGGGCGAATAAATGTTCTTTTTGCAATTCGACATTTTGTTTCAACTGGGACTGCTGCTCATCAAAAAGTTTATATAGAGCATCTTCTCGCTCGTTAACCATGTATGAGGATAGATAAAACATTGATAGTAACCCCAACATAATAAGCACAGTAAAAATGATACTTGTATGTGAATAGCCGATACTAATCTCACGGATTAGACTGGAGTAATCCACTCCTATGCGCATATAGAGCACGCTTGAAAATTTGCCTTTCAATATCATTGGGACAAAGATTTGAAAAACATGCTCATCATTAAAAAAACTCACTATACTCTGTTCAGCGGCCAGCTGCTTTTCCACAGTTCGATAAAGGTTGATTGCCACGCTATGTGCTTGACTATTTCTGACTGTTCCCAGTTCGCCTTTCAGATAATAGGTGTATAGGTCTTGACCATTGTCTATAGCAGATATGTTACTATTCTGAGTGACCAATATACATAAATCTTCGATATTTTCTCGCAGGGTTTGTTGGCTTAGAATCATGTCAAATCCATTGATAGCTTCTTCTTTCCATTCCTCTGAATCATTAGAAATTGATACTGTCTGTTCAAGGAGTAATTCGACAGATGTAGCAGTAAGATCTGCGAGATTTTCAATTGAGGTCTGACGATATATCTCAGCAGTGTTATCGATCATTTTAGCTTTAGATAAATTGTTAAAATAGGCCGATACAGCTAGGAAAATCAGTGTGATAATAAATATCAAGATGATATGGCGGATACCAAATTGAAACTCATTCACACTTTTTGATAACTTCAAGTTTATTTCCCTCATTTCCGTGGGGAGCTTAAAGCCTTGTAGAGTAAGCCAGAAAGGTTTTGTGACAATTGGGTATATTGAGAAAATGATGGTCGATAGAAGCCTTTATCTACAAGAGCTTTAAAGTAGGATATATATTTTACTTCTTGCAAAATATTCTCATCTGAATAAAGATTTTGAATGACAGGAAGGTACCCACCTCTCTCTAACATAATTTCCTGTACAGGACTCGAAACCATGTAATTCAAAAATACAGCGGCCTCTGGTTTTACATTTGAATGGCGGGATATCATTAAATTCCATCCTCCTAAAACTGAAGCTGGAGGTTCTGAACCGATATGAGGTAAAGCGGCAATGCCAATCAGGTGCTCCAATGCTGAATCTTGAATGGCTCGATAAAATGAAGGCCAGCCTCTGAAAAAGGGTGTGTCGTTTTCCAGAGCAAATTCGTAAGTTCGATTTTCGTTGAAGTTGATAACTTCCAATGGTGCCAATCCATAGGTATGAATGAGATCGTAAAGAAAGCTACTACCCATTTGCAGTATGCTAGCATCCAATTTTAATGAATCCAGTTTAAATAACTCATGTGTATATTTTGGACCTAGGATTTCCATCAGGTTAACTGATAATCCCTCGTAGTTTGATCCCTGGAATGCATAGAAATTGTTTGGAAGTCCGTGAGCGATTCCTAACTTGATAAAGTCGTTCCAGCTAATTGATGATTTTAAGGATTCCTCCAATTCCCCTGTAGGATCAATTTTTTGGACAAAATCACGCCGGTAATACATAACTCCCACATCTGTATGAAGAGGTATGCTTGACAAACTTGACCCAGAATAGGCGTTTAGAAGTACTTTTGGTAAAAAAGTTTCCAGAGTTTCCATGGGAATCAGAGAATCTAAGGGCTCTGCCCAAAGGGAAAATCTAGAATTCCATACCTGATCTATTGCGAATACATCAATTAAATTATTCCGATTACGTAATGATCTTGCAAGAAGTTCATTGCGAAGATTAGTATTGAACTTTATGAAGGGGAGATCAATTGGAACGACTTCAATTTCTCCCTTATGGAATTCATTGAATCGATCAATCACCATATTGTGAGCGGGTGAGATATTGTCAGCATAGTAGATTTTGGTAACATGTGGGGTATAGTAGCCTGTAAAATATACATAGAAAAATAAGAGAGTTAGGAGAAGGGTGAATGCCAAGAATAAGGCAAAAATATTCAGTCTTGAATCTCTACCAAATACGAGTATTTGCGAAAACCTCATTTTGTCCAAATATATCCATCCCAATCTCGGTTTGTATGAACTTGCGTGAAATATAAGAATAAATGTTACCTATAACAGCACCCCAGGACTGCTTTAATCCAGTTTAATGATTCGCATCAGATCTAGAAGCGCTGAGTTGGTTTCAGTATTCATATTTTCATTATGCGGGAGAAAATCTAGCATAACACTATGTGGTCCTGGCTCTAGTTGAATCTTAAGCCTATTTGTGTATCCCCAATCGGACCAATTATTGTTTCCTCGTTGTGCCAAGGCAAAGACACCGAGATAAGTCCCGTCCACGGTAGCAGATCGAATCGCACATTTATTGTTGGTGTTGATAGGACCATGTCCATTGTTATAGCGGAAATCAATACTGTATAAACCCTCTTCGGGAACATTGAATGTAAAACTCACATATAAATTTGATTCTTTAGTTAGCTCTATATAGCCATTACCGGTAAATCCTGCGTACTTAGTAGAATAGGGAGTATTTTCTGGTTTTATAGTCTGGACTTCAATGTCGTAAATCGATACTGGCTCACTTAAAAAAGATTCCAGACCATCTTCACCAATGGCCATAACCTGATACTCAGAGAATTCTATGCTCTGGTCCAATTCTACGGCTGTTGTTTCAACTGTTTCAAACAAGCCGCCATTTTTATAAACATTATACAGATTTGCACCGATAATAGCATCCCAAGTAATCATATTACCTCTTACTTCAAGGACAGGTGTATCTGGGGCAAATTTAACCCGCTGTAAATTAATTATGCCCTCAGGCATTTGATTGTTCATGTGAATGATAATATCATGATTACCAACAAGACTTGAAGGTACTGTATTTTCCCTCACAAGCTGCCCATCTAGATACATTTCTTGGATTTGATTCCCATAACCACTGATCGAAATATCTAGAATACTTCCACGATATGCAAAGTCAGAGAGTTTACGTTGACCGCGAAAGCTCTTCGGAATAAAAGGTGCCAGGTGTAAACCATCAGGAGAGAATTCCATACCATAGAAAATTCGATAGACAATGGCCAGGTTGCCAGCAATACTCCAAAGCTGTCTATCTGAATTTATCTCAGTACCCATGAAATCTCCGGTTTCTGCCACCATATTTTCTTTATTACTCAGAAAAAGTGATGCTGGACGGTAGATCGAAGCTATACTGTGCTCAACGCTTGCCGAATTTTCTGCTTTGGCAGCTGCCCAGCCCCAATAAGCTTCAACAAAGGGCCAAATTCCATTGCTATGATATGGCGGCATGTCGGGTATCTGCGGGTAAATGCAGGTCGTTCCAAATGGTGTTGTAGGTGCTTTGGATACGATTGATTCTGCTTGCTTAGTGTTGGCAACACCAAATAATATGCTTAAAGCCTCGCCCAATGTCTCTGAACGTGGAGAGGTGGATTGAAAAGAGCGACCGTAAATAAATTGACTATAATAACCATTATTTTGAAGCCACATATGTTGGTTGATTGATTTTTTCAAAGATGTTGCGATCTTCTGGTACTTGGTCTCTGCCTCAGGGGCGTCAAGAAGAGATGCCATCTTTGCAAGAATGTTGTAAGTTTGATAATGAACTATATTCGTACCCAGATTTTGAGACATGAAAATGTCTTTCGGGTCCATCCACTTGGGGTAACTCTGTTCCCTCCAATCAAGAAATGACGACTCTCCGTAGGCCAAGCCTGTCTCTGGATTAAGAATGGTTAGTAAATCATCCTCTGCTGAATTGCGAATGATACTATAGGCTTCCTCAAGCCAGGTGGTATCTCCTGTGACTATGAAGATCTCCCATGCAGCCAGGCTCCACGTCATCCGATCTGTAGATACTGGCCATGAGCCTCCAGTTCCTGTATCTTGAAGTATTCTGTGATTCTGGACTTTTTGCAGTAAACTCTTTTTTGCTACCTCTGGTTCCAATATGGCCAGCGAAAGAAGAATGCTGTAACTAATATCTCGAGTCCAGACGCCGGGCCATTTTGCTCCAGCCATAAAAACACTATCCGAGCGGATGTCCAGTTTCAACTCCTCGAGGGACATTTGGTGCATTGCATCGGAAAGCAGAATGTCTGAAGTGTAATTCGGATAGTTTTTATCGATGTTCTGTGCTTTCCAGTAAGCGTTGTCTTTCCTGGCATCAACTTGTTGATATTTTTTAACTAACAACTCAATTTCGAAGATTCGATCATCATTTAAATCGGTTAACTCCAGCTCTGGATGGCTCTTCAAGTTGGCGAAGTCCCACGAAAGTGGTAGGGCACCTCCCGCAATAAACACACCCTCAAATTTGTTTGCAGGAAATTGCTCTCCATTAAAAAGAGTATAGTATCCCTTTTCCTCAAAGGATGTTAGCACAGGATCCATATTGACCTTAATGATAACACGAATATCATCTGAAAGAATTTCATCCTTACGATTTTCAGGTATAATAGCTTCCACGGGATCAGAGGTGCCGAAATTGTATATGGCTGACTCTAATATATCTCTATCTGATTCCAAAAATATTTGGTGATTTTCACCAGGAAAACGTTCATTATCATCTCCATTTAGAGAAAATTTAAAATCAAAAACCTTCCGGGTAAATTCTTTATATGGGCTAACATAGTCTGAGATCAACGATGTGGAGTTTTTAACTTCAACCTTAAACGAATCCTGGATTACAGAGTTGTCCATGATTGTGAAGGCATCTGATCTGTAGAGGATATTTCCGGGCGTGCAAGCAGTTGTTGAGAGTAGGGCGATGGTTAGGATAAATTGATTTTTCATAATGTTCCTGTTCCAGAATATTTACGCGTGATATTTATCATGATTCGCGAATTAAGGATCACAAGGGGTGTTGCTTTTGATGCAATCATATGTACACTCCAAACTCATTCAAAATAAATGATGCGGTATTAATTGGCTTTGAAGCAAACACCAGACCATCTAAAAATCACTCTACTGCGTTCCAGAATTCTAGTGGCGGTTATTCGAGATAAACCTCAGGTAGATAGCATTTACTTGGTATTTGGTGTAATGTGAAAAACATTAATGAGAGTGGATCAGTTAAGTTTTAAAATCATTAGTAGTCATAAAAATGATAAAATTTTATCAGCCAGATAAAATTCTTTCCTTAGATATCAAGGGGATATTTCATCAATAATTCCCTGTAAATGGTTTGTATAGCGGATTATATCGCCTTTAAATGAGCCCCCTCTTTTTTGGCTTGATCTTTGTCCAATTGTGATTCATGCCAACTACATTTTTAGCAATAAGCATTGTCGCTGTGGTTCTTTTTTTTCTGAGTGTTATCTTTGTGAACTTAGCAACTGCTATCCAAATACCTTTCTTTCGACAACATGAGTGGCCACCAAAATATAGGCGCTTGCTGTGGGTATCCGCTTCAACATTACCATATATATTACCAATTATTCTATTTATGAAACATTACACATTGAGTACTTTAGAAAATGCATATCTATGGGGAGTCGTTGGAATAACCTCCTTTGTTGTCTATGGTCAATTTCACGCAAATATGAAATCAAAATCCGTATCCACGCGATACGGAGGAAGACATTTTGCCGAAAGCGGTATGTACAACACCTTCGAAATTCTGGTCAATCTTGGCCTGAAGCTCCCCATACTTATTTTTACTTATTTTTACTTATTCGAATCCATGTATAAAAGTTATTCGTTTGTAATTTTAGTTTTATTAATCACGATTTCAGGAGTAGGTCTTATGTCGCTAGGGCGGACAGGATTTATCCGGGTCGGATTAGTTGTTGGATTAGGTGTATCAATAAGTTTGGTGATTCTTTCTATTTGGAATTCTGGAGCACAGATTCTACAATTCAAAAACTTAATTTCTGCACCATCTGAGCCTGTGGTCACTATTGAACCCTGGGTAATTACTCTGCTAGGTATAGTTCTGAGCAGCATCTGGATAGGTGATGTTGGAAACCATCGTGACTTGACCGCCAAAAACTCATCCCACGGAGTTAACAGCAAAATACTGAGTTTGGGAGCCATGGCTCTTGCTGGTTTTTATTTCTTCTCAATTATAATGAGTCAAGGTTTTTATGTTACTAATACGAACAATGCCATAAATTATCAATTTAAGTTTAACGGCTTTTTATTTATTATTATTAGCGGTGTGTGCATGTTTGGCCTAATGTCAGTCTTTTGGTCTACATCTCACGTCGTAGCATCCCACATTTTCAAAATAAAATACAGGGAGACAACCACCGATGGTGTTTTGATCTTGGTTCGTCGCTTAACAATAGCGCTCTCGACAGTCATTGCACTTCTGCTTACCTGGCTTTCCCCCTTTATTAATTATTCGATATTGAAAATACTATTGACGATATGTATCGGATTCTCAATTCCGGTTTTAGCAGTATTCTTGAATTCTATTATTGAACCAAATAGATCAATAAAATCTATCAATTTTTCACTTAGTTGGGGATGGTTATCAGAAATACTAATAGCCCGAATACTATTTTCAGGCACGGCCTATCAGGATCACTTGATGCAGTTTTTTTCAATCTCCCTACTTTACAATTGTTTGAGCGTATATCTAATATGTCTAATTGATCGTAAATCTTACGTTTCTGGAGTGACAAACAAAATACTCAGACGCTACTCCAGGACTAAAAATCTGAGTATAAAACAGTAAAAAAAGGAAGGGATAGTGATGAAATCAAAATTACTATTTGCATTAACATTAATCAGCATGGTTTTTGTAGTTAATGTATTCGCAGAGATTCCTCTAACTTTTAGGGTTAATATGGGAGTCAGAGCTCAGGAGGAATTATTTAATCCGGCCACAGATAGCGTGACTATCAATGGGAACTTTGTTTCCGAAACAGGTCTCGGAGGTGACTGGAGCTGGACCATCCCAGCGCTGAGTGATGATGACCTGGACAGTATTTATACGATTACCGTAGCTATGGCGGATACTGCCGTTGGACAAAGTTTTATGTACAAATTCCAAATCAACCAGGGTAACCCTTGGGAGTCTGGTCCTGATCGAACTTTTACTTTGCAAAGTCCAGAAACGATCTTGCCTGTTGCTTGGTTTGATAGAGATAGCGTTGTAACTGTTTATGATTATGTTGAGAATACGCTAATATTTACGGCAGATTTATCTGATATTATTGGTACTGGGGACGATTATTTTGATCCAAGCACAGATGAGTTAAAACTTTATGGCTTTGATGAAAATATATGGGAAAGTATTACTTCTAGCGATGCATCCCGCTATTTAGTTGAGGTGCCCTTTTCCGCAGCTCTATACACCTGTACAGTTACTGTGAGGGGTGTTACTGGAGGTACAACCGGTTGGAAAGTGAAAGCTGGTCCTGGAGAAAAGTATCAGAACTATGGTGGTTGGGAAGTGTCAACAAAGCGACAATACACATATACTGCAGATGGAAGTACGATCGAGATGGACACTTTTAAACCATCAATATTTCCTGTAGTGGGAAACTTCCTCCAAGATGTCACACTACTGTATCAGGTAGATATGAGCACCCCACGAAATCGTCATAATCTCGAATTAGTTGATCCGTCAATTATCACGCATGTTGGTTTAAAAGGAGCTTCCTACTGGTTACCAGATCGATGGGCTGGCAATTGGACACTGGATGACACCGCAACTATTGATCCCACAACATCACCGACAATGCTAATGCTAAATGATAATGGCAGCAATGGCGACATAATAGCGAATGACAACATATGGTCACGGAATGTTACGTATGCGGCTGGGACTGAGGGTGGTATCAGAATGTATAAATACTCCATGTATTATCCGGGTGCAGAGGACGTTACAGTCGAATCCGGTGCTGTATTTGAGAATGAATTCGTTTACAGCGATCGTCATCATTGGACAAATTTGCTACGGGACGAGGCAACAGCTGAAATAATGGATTATTTTAATTTTGATGGTGATAGCCTAAATAGTTTTCCACCTCAAACAGCGATTGAAACTGATATCGACAATTTACCAAAACAAAATTCTTTGCGCCAGAATTATCCGAATCCTTTCAATCCTACAACTACGATAGAGTATGAGCTGCATTCTGATCAGTATGTCGAACTGAAAGTATTTAATGCACTTGGGGTTGAAGAGGGAACACTGGTTCAGAAGTTTCAGGGCGCTGGCAATTACCATCTTCAACTTAATGCGTCACAATTGCAACTTTCTAGCGGTGTTTATTTTTGCCGCTTGAGTACTGAAACATCCATACAAGTGATAAAGATGATGCTTTTAAAATAGAGGTCAATATTGGTGTAAGGCGACATCTACGATATGTGTGTCGCCTTACTTCACAGTTTTCTCATACCAAATTAGTACCTAAGTACTTAAGTTAGATGTAACAAATATACTTAGGTCGCTCTTTTGAGTGAAATAGTAGGAAAAAATTAGAGTGCAAGCTGAAAAGTATTGTTGGAGATGTAAGAGACTTACAATCCTTTTGATTATCTTTGTCGGAATCAATATTCAATTATTTGGTGGTGTTAGCGGAAAAATAGTTGGTCGTATTATTGATAAAGCTGATGGGCAAGTGCTCTATGGATGTAATGTCATCCTAAAAGGTAGCAATCTTGGAGCTGCAAGCGATGCCAATGGTTACTATGCTATTCTGAATGTTCCGCCAGGAGTCTACACAGTTGCATTCTCTATGATTGGCTATCAAAGTGTGAACATGAGTGGAGTTGAAATTTCAATTGACCTGACCCAGCAGATAGACATCGAAATGTCGATGCAGTCAATTGAAGGTGAAGCTGTCACCGTTACTGCGGTCAAACCCATGATTCAAAAAGATCTGACGTCCTCAATAGCAATAATTAGCGCTGAAGAGATGAAACAGCTTCCAATCAGTGAATTGAGTGAAGCAATAGAGATGCAGGCTGGATTTGTTGATGGCAGCCTGCGCGGTGGTCGAGTTGGCGAGGTCGCATATTTGATAGATGGGATACCTGTAACGGATGCATATAACCGAGAATCTACGGTGAATGTGAATAAGAATATGGTGCAAGAGTTACAGGTTATATCAGGTGCTTTCAATGCTGAGTATGGCAACGTAATGTCTGGGGTTGTAAATATTGTTACACGCGCTGGGAGCAATAAATTGGGTGGCTCAGTCGAAAGTTACACCGGCGGGCACTTGAGTAACCATTCAGCTATTTATCCACATATTAGTCAGTTCGATCCGATTGCAATATCCAACTATGAAGGAAGTCTTTATGGTCCACTACTCAAGGATCAACTTTTCTTCTCAGTGAATGCAAAAATACATAAGTCAGATGGTTGGATTTTTGGTGAACAGAAATTTCTTCCTAATGCAGTAGCATATTACAATGAAGATTATGAATTAGTGATTCATGATTCAACTACGATGCTGGGAGATCAACAATGGAAATCCATGAATAGTAGAGAACAAATATATTTTCAGGGTAAACTACAATACAGACTTTCAAATTCTTCTCATCTTACCTATAGCTATTATTATGATGACGAGGAACTGCGAGATTTCGAGAATGGCGATCATTTGTTTTATTATAATCCCAGCGGTCTTGCTCCAACGCAAATCACTGGAATTACAAATATCGTGCAGCTACAAAAGCAACTTTCACTAAATAGTTATTTTGATATTGCTTATTCCTCAAGCGACCGATCCTACATGAGACGACTTTCTTCAAAGAGTGCAAATAGCGACAGCACAACGTACGTACATTCTTATTATTTGGATCGTTTTGCCTATCAATTTCATGTTGGCGGTACTGAAAACGACCATTATCGGAGGGAGAGTAGTTCAAATTACTTAAAATTTAACTTTACATCGCAAATTAACACTCACCACCAATTAAAAACTGGGTTTGATTGGAAGAGGAATAGAATCTGGATTCGGGATTTCGAAATTAGACCGTCCCAAGGTGATTACTATGTCGATTTTAGCGTGGATGTACCAACGGCATTTTCACCATATATCCACCCGACAATCAATCCAACAAGTTTGCTTTATAGTAGTTTGTCACAGAATAACCCCGTTGAAATATCATCATTTCTTCAGGATAAAATTGAATATGATGAATTAGTCATGAACATTGGAGTTCGTTGGGATTATTTTGAACCCGATGGCGTTATTTTAAGTGATCCAACTGACCCCGATATTTACAACCCTATTCGACCTGATAATATATACTTCGACCTCGATGGGAGTGGGTATCAGAATCCTGATGAGCCCCTTGTGAGTATTGATCAGCGCAAGGAATACTGGTATTCAGCTGCCACAGCAAAACAAATGATAAGTCCGCGTATTGGAATTTCTTTTCCAATCAGCGATCAGGGTGTCTTTCATTTTTCATATGGCCACTTTTTCCAGATTCCGAATTATGAGCATCTTTATCGTAATCCAGAATTTCAATTTGGGGGAAGAACAGGCAATGTTGGCATTATAGGCAACGCTGACCTCAATCCAGAGAAGACGATTGCGGGTGAAATTGGTCTTCAACAACAATTAACGCCAAATGTTGCTTTGGATTTAACGATCTTCCTAAAGGATATCCGAGATCTTACAGGAACACGCGCTGAAGAAATTAATGTCTTTGGGAATTTTGCCAGATATAGTCGCCTTATGAACAGTGACTTTGGTGTGGTTAAAGGAATGACTCTTGTTCTGAATCAACGAAATCTTAAAGGATGGTTTGCAAATCTCGACTATACGTTTCAAATAGTGGAAGGAACAGCGAGTGATCCAGATGCTTTTCGTAATGCTGTAGCGGGTGGAGCGGAACCTGAGATTCAGATTAATCCGTTGGACTGGGATCAGCGCCATACAATAAATGCTAGATTGGGATTCAACAGTTCAGATGGTTATGGCCTTATTGCCCTAGGCCGGTACGGTAGCGGATTACCATATACGCCTCGTTTGTCGGAAGATATTACATCGCTACTAACTAATTCAGAAATAAAACCGACTACATTTAACCTCGATTTGCATGGATACTGGCAGGTTCCTTGGCATAGATTTACCCCGGAGATATTCATTAAAGTCAAAAACGTATTAGATCGAAAAAATGAATTGGTTGTGTTCAATGACACAGGAAGAGCTGGATTTACCAACGATATAGATCGAGTGGAGACCAATAATATTGCGACACCCATTAATTCTGTTAAAAAGTACTTCCTTAATCCCGGTTATTACAGTGAGCCCCGAAAAATCGAAATGGGATTTAGAATAAATATATGAGGCGATTAACGAAATTTTCTGGAGTTTGGTTTTTAGCGTGTAGCATAATGACGCTGGCCATTGCGGGAATGCTAAATGCTCAGCAGAATAGTGGCGTCCGATTCAGAAGATCTGGAGTCCATAACGCTAATCTAGTACGCACCACATTCAGTAATTGGGGAGTCATTGGTCAACCTTTCAATGGACCTATTGGTGCCTGGAAGCATGACAACAATGGCTATATCGGCGATTTAGCCCCCTTGGTCGGTGCGGAGGTGACTTATTTTGATTCCGTATCACAGAGAATTAAAAAATTTCATAGTGTGGTTGTTTGTAATGCATCACGACCAAGTGTATCAGTGGAACAATCCAACGCTGGTAAGTATTGGACATTCGAACCAGTTCAAGGGTATTTGAATGAAAATCAATATAATATTGCAATGAGTAATGATCCGAATACCTGGCCATCCTCGTGGCCTGACAAATTCAATGATCCCGTTGATCCTGGATGGCCAGGTAGTTGGAACAGTTTTATGGGGAAAGGACTTTCCAATGCTGATCAAGAGAGCTTCTATGTTATGGATGATAATAATGATGAAGAGTTCAATTATGCAGAGAACAATGAATGGGGTGTGGCCTTTAAACCTGATAATAATAATCTAACACGAAATGGATTAGGTATCGAAGTTAAAGTGCGGGGTATGCAGTGGGCCCGTCCACTTGCTAGTGATATAATATTTTGGCTGTATGAAGTTACTAATAACAGTACCACGGACTATGATCGTGTAACCTTCGGGATGCTCTGCGGTACCTATATCGGCGTTAGTGGCGGTGGAGCGGATGTGGGAGAATGGGATGACGATTGGTCCTTTTTTGATGTTGAGAAGGATATTACCTATACAGGTGATTATGATAAGGACTGTTCCCGAAATCCTCTTTGGGTTGGAGATGTCGGAATGGTAGGATATGCCTATTTAGAAAGTCCAGGAAATCCATATGATGGTATTGATAATGATGACGATAACAACATTGAGTCGCTAGCGGACGGGATTACACTTTCATTCGCGGCACCACAATTTGAAGAAAGTGATTTTGACACTATCGTTTATGACTTAGGAGATGAAATCGTCCTAATTGACGATAACTACCAACGAAACCTGCTAACGATAAACAGTGATACTTTAATGATTTTTACACGCGGCCTAGATGACAGCTTACAACTGATTGCAGGTGAAACCGGTTTCAGTGAAGGCAGCGCAAATAATGATTATAACGCCAATCCAGATGCTTATGATGGAATCGATAATGATTTGGATGGGTTAATCGACGAAAACTACCTTCTTCATTATCGTCAGGTCCGAAAAGACATAGAAAATGATGTTATCCTTTTTGACAAAATTAACCCAGTCTGCTATATAGACTACATCAATGGTCTTGGACTTCACGATCCCCTAATCGATGAGAGACGGGATGATGGAATAGACAACGACGGCGACTGGAATATTGAATTTGATGATCTAGGTGCTGATGGAATTCCTCTCACGAATGATTATGGGGAAGGTGATGGTTTCCCCACCGATGGAGAAGCAAACTTCGATCGTACGGATGTTGATGAATCTGATCAAATCGGCTTAACCAGCTTCAATTATTTTACACCTGCAAATCGGTATCCAATGGGTGATGACGAGGCGCTCTGGCAATGGTTACAGCCAGGATACTTTGATGTACCACAAAGTATTCAAGATGGTAATCCAATACGCGGTGAAGATGGTGATTTTATATATGGTGCGGCCTATTTTCCATTACTTGCTGGAGAGACTCAACGTTTTTCGTTAGCACTGCTTTACGGCGAAAATCTTGATGACTTATTGAAGAATCGGAAGACAGTTCAACAGATATACAATAGTGACTATAGCTTTCCAACTGCACCTACTCTTCCCACAGTGAGCGCAGTACCTGGAGATGGAAAAGTAACACTTTACTGGGACCGAAAGGCGGAAGACAGTATTGATCCGGTTACCCGAAACAAAGATTTTGAAGGCTACCGCATATATAAAGCAACTGATTCGGACTTTAATGATGTTAGGTCGGTGACAGATGTGTATGGAAATGTAGTGGGCTACACATATCTGGAGCAATATGATTTAGAAAACGGAATAACAGGACTTTTTCCAACAGAGGATCAGTATTTCCAAGACAATGGAGGATACACTTTTGACCTCGGTACAGACACAGGGTTGCGACATACTTATGTTGATGAAAACGTTGATAATGGCAGACGCTATTTTTATGCTGTAACCGCCTATGACCACGGAGAAGTGGATTTGGGCATGATTCCATCCGAAACGACGAAGTTTATTTCAATCCTCGCGGATGGTAAAATCCAAACAAATCAAAATACTGTGGTGGTTCGACCGACTCCGCCAGTTGCAGGCTACAATCGGGCCAATACCGACACAACTCTCGATCGAGTAGATGGGAAAGGAACTGGAAGCATTAGATACGATATAATTGATGAGTCCGCCCTTACAGGTCACAATTACAATGTAATCTTTGAGGATACTCAAATGGACAGGATAGACAATAACGGTAATTGGAATGTGCTTAATGATGATATTGGTTCTGACGGGAATATTAGTGTTCTTGATCCAGATAGTACTCAAAATAATGGCAAACCAGATATCGGTGAGCCCAACTTGGATTGGGCAGATCCTGATGAATTCGCTCCCATAACGACAAACTATTCTGTGTTAGATGTTACTGGTATATCCGAAACGGTAATAATTGGTTCAGACTTTCAATATTTAAAGCACGAGCACATTGAAGAAGGTACCGTAATAATAAGCCATCTATCAGATCCAAATACATACCTATCGGTTGATGAATTTGAAATTGATTTTCTAAACGGAAAAATAAAGCATCGAGTTGATGGATCATCCGAAACAGCGGATTATATTGTTAAATACCAGTATTATCCCGTATACAAAAGCACCAATATGCAAGAAAGTCCTTTTACAGAGGAAACTTTCGACACAGATATTTTTGACGGTCTGCAACTTAATTTTGAGAATGACTGGGATATTCAAGGAGTACAAGATCCTACTTTATCGTATTGGAATACAGGAGATCGGCAATACGAATGGTATACATTAACATCTAGCTTCAGCTTGGGTGGCAGACAGCTGGAAGGTAAAGAATATCCGGCAGACTTACTTATTCAATTTGGAGACACAACGCGTTATGTACGTCCAAACGATCTCGCTGTGCAGATGGGGGGGTTGAGGTCCGTTAGCAGTAATTTTCGAATTCTGAATCTCAATGATTCAACTGAAGTGCCGTTCTTTCATGCTTTTAATCGTGCATACGAATCTGATTCAGTGTATACGATTGAGCCTAAGGATTACATCTACACATTTTGGAAACGGCCAGATGGAGAATACCAGATGATCTGGACGCTCTTCTTCACAAATATTGGAGAAGCGGATACTGCCTTTCAATTTGGTGATGGCGATGAATTGCGGATCAGTGTTTCAAAACCATTTAGGAATGGTGATAAATATAAATTCAAAACAGAAAGACCTTTTGTGCAAGAGGTAAATGCTCGAAATGAATTGGATAAGATCCAGGTAGTGCCGAATCCATATGTATTTGCCAATGTTATGGAAAGTCCTTTGCCCCCGACTATTACCAGTGGACGCGGAGAACGTCGTATTGAGTTCCGAAAACTTCCAGCAGGTGCAAAGGTGCACATTTTTTCCTCAGATGGAAGTTTAGTAAGAACATTAGAACTATCTGAGGGAATCAATAGTGGCACAATCGCGTGGGACATTCGTTCAAGGGAGAATCTGGATGTTGCTTTCGGAGTCTATTTTTATGTAGTGGAGTCCACTGTAGGTAGAGCAACTGGTAAACTGGCAATTATTAAATAACTATGATTAAACGTAAAATTATATTTCTTTATGTAATTATCCAAATCGTCACCGGACTATTGGATCCTTCTTTGAACGCCCAAAGTAAAGTTGGAACATCAGCAGCTCCATTTTTAGGTATACCAGTGGGTATGAGGGCAATTGGAATGGGAGGAGCCGTCACGGCGATTGTAGATGATCCATCAGCTCTATATTGGAATCCAGGAGCTATCTCCCGAATGGCACAATCGATGCTTTATGCTTCTCAAACCAATTATCTTGTTGGATCAAACCACAAATGGGTTGGTCTCCAACTTGCAATATTTGACCAGCATGCGATTGGTATCAGTGTTAATCAAGTTGATTATGGTGACAGGGAAAAAGTCACTACAGTGGCTATGCCGGATGGTACAGGAGAATTTTGGGAGGCTAGAGATTTATCAGTCGGACTGAGTTATGCCAGTAATATCACTGATCGCTTTTCGATAGGTGGGACGCTAAAATATATCGAACAAGTAATATGGCACGAGAAAGCGTGGACAGGTGCCGCAGATTTGGGACTTCTCTTTATTACACAATTCGGTGGCCTACAAATTGGTGCGACAATACGAAATTTTGGTGGAGAAATGCAACTCCATGGCCGAGATCTTCGCCATCGTATAGATATCAATCCGCAAAATAATGGTAATAACGAAACATTGGTGGCCTATATGAAGACAGATTCTTGGCCGATCCCATTGAGTTTTACAGTAGGTACGGCTTTGCCGATGTCAATTGGGGAGAATCTTGGAATAGTGCTTTCAGCTGATGCAACAAGACCAACCAACAACGAAGAAACCCTAAATATTGGAACAGAGATATCGATCTATAGAGTACTTCAGATTCGATTCGGATATCAAAGTTTATTTGCCCTGAAGACAGAAAAAGGATTTAGTTGCGGGTTTGGATTAATAACCCCTTTTCTTGGAAAGGGACTCACAGTTGATTATTCCTTTCAAGCTTTTGGAATATTTGAACCCATACAGGGCTTTTCAATAAACATTAAGTTATAGTTGGTCTAGTGAAGAACTAGACTTTACTGGATTCAACGAATTACCCGCAAACATTTGTTCGGTGATAGGGAAGGCACTTTGTCAAATGAAAAAATATCAGTTTTTATGGATAATAATTCTTCTTGGATCTAATTCGGCTGCGATTTCAAGCCCAAGCATTAATCATAGCATACTGGGCTGGGAGAATCTATATGCTAAGCGCGAACTGGCGATACCGCCATATTCTACGGAACTGAATCCTCACTTTCCAGAAGTAGGTGATACCGTCCGAGTTGGTTTCAGTACGAAAGGATTTACGCTGGATATCGATCCGCGGGTTCACTGGCGAAAAAATGGGATCGAGCAGGAACCAATTCACGGTAATTACATTGCAAATCATGAAGGTGAATGCTTCTGGGAAGCCGTTTTGGGAGCATTTTCCGCTGAGGATCAGATTAGCTACAGTATAAGTGCGCTGTTTGGGACAAAACTCGAGAAGGTAGGGCCCTTCGAGTTTCCGATAAGTGAGTGGGTGCACTTAAATGATGTTCAAAACGTTCGCTTATCGGATAATATATTGATTCTTGATTGTGATACTGAGGACGATTCAATTAATCCTAAAATTCAGATCTCGTTTCCAAGTGAGAATTATTTCCGGCTAAATGTTTTACTTGGAAATGATCAGGAAGCTAATGCTGAAAAAAATGTTCCAATTATGATGAAAGAAAGTGATGATTATGTTGAAGTAAGAACAATAAAATATGCTCTGAAAATATCAAAACATCCTTTTCGCTGGACCTTTACGAAATTGACGGATCAACAAATTATAGTGCGGAATGACGATCATGATCAGTATGGAAGTATTGCCTTTTTGAAAAATAGGGATGATGAGATAATCAAAATTCAAGAAAATATCTATACAGAAGAAACGGAATCGTTCTATGGCTTCGGGATGCGGTATAATCATCTCGATAAACGGTTCGACAATGTTGATATTCACGTTACAAACACAGCATATGAGCAGGAAGAAAAGACCTATATCCCGATCCCATTTTACCTAAATAGTGGTGGATATGGATTCTATCTGAACTCAACAGCCTATTCGCAATTTCGTTTGGCGACAGATGCTGATGACCGTTGCACAATCTTGACGGATACACGTACTAAAACTGGGAGTGTATTAGAATATTACGTATTCGGGGGCGAGGATTCGAAGGCGATTCTTTCTTCATATAGCAGTGCGATTAGTAAACCCGTTCTTCCTCCAATATGGGCGTTTGGACTTTGGATCTCTGCTAATGAATGGAATCGGCAGTCCGAAATCGAAAATCAGATCGCTTTGGCATCACAGTTTAATATACCCATTTCAGTTCTCGTGTTAGAGGCATGGAGTGATGAAGAGACTTTTTATATTTTTAACGATGCCCAGTAC
Organism: uncultured Lentisphaeria bacterium; assembly: GCA_964508765.1. Lineage (GTDB taxonomy): Bacteria > Fidelibacterota > UBA8477 > UBA8477 > JABMPR01 > JABMPR01. The sequence goes on along the minus strand of CAZDVD010000010.1, from coordinate 66,045 downwards.
AGCCAGAAACCAGCATCAGAGGCTTACTCTCTGGATGATTTTCAATTTACTGGCCGTTGGCCCAATCCAGTTAGTATGGTACAAAAGGTGCACGAGAGTAATATGAAAATATTACTGTGGAATATTCCGGTACTAAAGTACAGCCTAGAAGACAATCCTCAGCGTGACCTTGATGAGGCTCAGGCGGTGAAACAAGGATATGTTGTCAAAACTAAGGATCATGAACCTTATCGTATGCCCCGGGCATGGTTTGGGAATAGTTTATTGTTTGATTTTACGAATCCCGAAGCCAATAAATGGTGGTTCTCCAAACGCAAATATTTGATCAATCAACTTGGAATCGATGGATTTAAAACTGATGGGGGTGAATTTGCATACGGTAGTGGAATTCAGTTTCATGATGGCCGATCCGGTGTTGAGATGCACAACGCTTATCCTGATGTTTATAACCAAGCATATTATGATTATCTAAAAACATTAAAAAATGAAACGGTGGTGTTTGGCAGGGCTGGTGGAACCACAACGGCGCAACACCCACTAACTTGGAATGGAGATCAGCGTTCAACATTTTCTGAATTTAGAGCAGCTATTCGCTCTGTTCTGTCTGCTGGTATATCTGGAATTCCGTTCGTAGCATGGGATATGGCTGGTTTCGCTCACGACCAAATGCCTTCGGTTGAATTGTATAAACGCAGTGTGGCTGCAACGACATTTTCATCAATTATGCAATTACATTCAGAAACTTCAGGTGATCCGGTACCCAGTCGAGCTCGTACTCCATGGAATATGGCTGAGGTTACGGGTGACAGTTCTTGTATTGATGTATTTCGAAAATTTATAAATATCCGAATGAACCTTCTGCCGTATATATATTCTGAAGCCAATTTCAGCGTAAAAACAGGTTTGCCAATGATGCGTCAGTTGGCACTTGAATTCCCTGATGATAATAAAGCCGCTGCTGAATCTTATGAATACCTGCTAGGATCCAATCTTCTTGTTGCCCCTGTCGTCCATGAAGGCCATGAATATCGTGATATCTATTTGCCAGCGGGTGATTGGACTGATTTCTGGAGCCATGATAAGATAAAAGGACCTACAGATATTCGATATGAAGTGAATTTTGATCAGATTCCTGTGTTTGCTAAATCTGGTAGTATCATTCCAATGAATTTGAGTGATGACTATGTTCTGGGTAACTACGTAGGAAATGATATTGCTAAATATAAAAGATTAACATTTCGAATATATCCTGCTAAAAATACTGAATATCTTTGGCTGGATTATAGAACTGCCAAGAACACAATGAAGCATATAAGTGTTAATGAAACAAAAAAACATGTAAATATCACTTTACCTGACATTCCAGACCAGATAACTCTTCAGATAATAAATAGAAATGCAAAAAAGATTTTATACGGAGATTCGAAATTAAAGAAAGCAACCAGTTGGTCGCAGTTTTTAGACCTGCCTGAAGGATGGTATTTTGATAAGTTTCAAACATTATTGTATGTAAAAGTCAGAGAAGCGGACAGGGTGGGGGACGTTAAGATCTTGCTGAAGTAAGGCATACCAAGAGAATAACTAACAAATAATACAAATCCATTAATTGAGCGAACAAGGAAGGAACTATGAATTTCTCACCTTTAGATTACGTCGTATTTGTCAGTTACATTATGTTTATTATTGGTTTGGGCTTATATGTATCCAGAGAGACAAAAGGGCACCAGAAAGATTCCAACGATTATTTCCTCGCCAGTAAATCGCTACCATGGTGGGCTATCGGGACTTCACTAATAGCAGCAAATATCTCAGCAGAACAGTACATTGGAATGTCAGGTTCAGGATTTGTGATTGGATTGGGAATTGCGACCTATGAATGGACTGCTGCAATAACCTTAATAGTGGTTGCTAAATTCTTTTTACCCATATTTCTAAAAGAAGGCATCTACACCATGCCTCAGCTAATGGAAATCAGATATGATCGCCGTGTTAGAACAGGTCTTGCTGTGTTTTGGTTACTATTATATGTATTCGTAAATTTAACATCTGTTCTCTATCTGGGATCGCTGGCATTACGAACGATTCTAGGTGTCCCTCTGATGTGGGGAATTGTGGGCTTGGCGGCATTCTCTGCATTGTACACGATTTACGGTGGTCTAAAAGCAGTCGTCTGGACCGATGTTGTCCAGGTCCTGATCCTGATTGTTGGTGGTTTGGTAACGACCTATTTTGCTTTAGACCAGGTTAGTGGTGGCAGGGGAGCATTGGTCGGATTCAGCGACCTATTGAAACAAGTTCCAGAGAAATTTGATATGATTTTAGATAAATCTAACTCGAACTATGCCGAACTTCCTGGTCTTGGTGTTTTATTGGGTGGTATGTGGATGGCCCATTTCTTTTACTGGGGCTGTAACCAGTATATCATCCAACGTGCATTAGCAGCCAAGAGTATCAAAGAAGCTCAGCGAGGCCTGCTATTTGGGGGATACCTGAAGATTTTAACTCCGCTCATCGTGGTCGTTCCTGGTATTGTGGCTTTTGCCCTTAATGCAGATATTGCCAAACCGGATGAAGCTTACCCATGGCTTTTAAGTAATTTTGTCCCTGTAGGTCTAAAGGGATTGGCTTTTGCAGCATTAATAGCAGCCATCGTCTCATCGCTCAGTTCTATGGTCAACAGTACGGCCACTATCTTCTCAATGGATATCTATAAGCAGATTATCAATAAAGATGCTTCAGAGAAGAAACTCGTATTGACAGGTCGAATTACGAGTGCGGTTGCCTTAATTATAGCTGTAATAATAGCGCCAACTTTATCCTCTCTGGAACAAGCCTTTCAGTTTATCCAGGAGTTTACCGGCTTTATTAGTCCTGGAATATTTGCCATATTTATTTTTGGATTATTCTGGAAAAAGGCCACTGCCAATTCAGCGCTTTGGGCTGCTGTGCTAACGATTCCACTTTCTCTGGGAATCAAAATATTAATCCCGAGTTTACCCTTTTTAAATCGGATGGGTGTAGTCTTCCTCCTGCTGAGTGCTATCGTAGTTGTAATTACTCTATTAGAATCAAGGGAAGATTCACCGAAAGCCATCAAACTGGACAAAGATATTTTCCATACGGACAACTTGTTTAATGTGGGTTCTATTGGAATCTTTGCAATTCTATCAGTGTTGTATATGGTTTGGTGGTAATAAGCTGTGATTGTTTGATTTTCATTAGAAATGTTTAATAACAATTGAGACTGAGTAAAAATCTAAACGTGATATAAAGAGAATATGATTGAAATATTACAAAAGTAACATCAGTACTCCAATCGGTATAGAAGAGGTCTAAATATGAAACATAAAAATCTACAACTATTTACTACAATTCTATGCCTGCTATTAATAGCAGGTTGTACCTCGTTAAACTTCAATAACAATAACAGCACGGTATCGTCACCGGATGGGAAAATAATAGTTGAGTTTATTCTTAAAAATGGAGAGGCATTCTATAAAGTATTATATGGCCAAGATATTATTATCAAGAATTCAAAAATGGGTTTTCAATTTAAAAACGTAGAGCCGCTTGATAGTAATTTTGTTATAATAGAGCAATCTGTTAATCAATTTGATGAAGTTTGGGAGCCAATTTATGGTCCAGATAGCGTTGTTCGAAATAACTATAATGAGTTGGTTGTACAGCTAAAACAGAATCCTCCCTTAAACCGTATACTAAATATCGTTTTTAGAGTCTATAATGATGGGATTGGATTCCGATATTATCTACCAGAGCAACTAAACCTCAAAGATTTTGAAATAATTAATGAGGAAACTCGATTCAATTTTATGACAAACTCAACCGCCTGGTGGATTCCCGCAGATTATGACAGTTATGAACATTTGTACAGAAAGACTAAGTTAGATGAAATAGAAGCTGTGAATACACCGATTACGATGAAGACAAATAAAGGGCTTTATTTAAGTGTACATGAGGCAGATTTGACAGATTATGCTGGAATGACCTTAAAAGCGGTTGATAGTGAACCTTTTGCCTTCGAATGTGATCTTGTACCCTGGCCTGATAGTGTGAAAGTAAAGGCTTCCACTCCACATCATACGCCCTGGAGGACGTTACAGATTGCCGCCACACCGGGCCAATTAATTGAATCTCATCTTATTGAGAACCTGAACGATCCTTGCGAGTTGTCAGATGTATCTTGGATTAAGCCTATGAAGTATATGGGCATATGGTGGGGTATGCATATTGGAACAGAAACCTGGGTACAGGGTCCTTATCATGGTGCGACTACACAGAACGCTAAACGATATATCGATTTTGCGGCGAAGCATGGTATTCGAGGGCTTCTAATCGAAGGTTGGAATATAGGCTGGGAAAGCTGGTGGGATGAAGCTGCTTTTAATTTCACATCAAGTTATGATGATTTTGATTTGCCAGAAGTCACTCAATATGCGAAACAAAAGGGAATTAAAATAATTGGACATCACGAAACAGGTGGCCAGGTGGGTAATTACGAAAATTATCTGACTGCCGCATTCGAGATGTATCAACAATTAGGCATTAACTCAGTGAAAACAGGATACGCTGGCACTATAAGACCTATAGGTCAGCACCACCATGGTCAATGGATGGTCAACCATTATCGCAAAGTTGTTCAAAAAGCCGCCGAATATGAGATAATGATCGATGCGCATGAGCCCATCAAACCCACTGGCATACGTCGTACTTATCCTAATATGGTCACCCGTGAAGGGGTTCGGGGTATGGAGTACAACGCGTGGAGTGAAGGGAATCCGCCAGAACACACCACCATCATTCCTTTCACTAGAATGCTAGCGGGTCCAATAGATTATACACCAGGAATTTTTGATGTTGAATATAAGCGGCATAAGGATTTAAGAAAGAAACTCGTATCTGAAGAGAATCTCAATCGCCGTGTTCACACCACGCTGGCAAAGCAACTTGCTTTGTATGTTGTGATCTATAGTCCAATGCAAATGGCTGCAGATTTTCCTGAAAACTATGAGGATCAGCCGGCCTTTCAATTCATACGAGATGTTCCGGTTAACTGGGATGAATCCAGAGTCATAGCTGGTGAGATAGGGGATTTTGTAATAATTGCTCGTCGTGAAAATAAGGACTGGTTTGTTGGTGCTATAACGGATGAAAATCAACGTAATCTGGTAATTCCGTTATCATTTTTAGAAACAAAAAAGAAATATCGGATGACCATCTACTCTGATGGATCGGATACGGACTGGGAGATAAATCCGACTGAAATAGAAATTACATCTTACCTGGTAAATAATCAGAGCATTTTACCAGTCGGAATTCCTAGAGGGGGCGGTATAGCTGTTCGTATTTCACCAGCAAATGAAGATGATTTGGCGAGTCTGAAAACATTGGAGTGATGAGGGAAGCTTTGATTCGATGGTCTGGATACCGATAAAATTTGACTTAATATGAAATCTAATTGTGAGGATCACACTAAGAGGGAATGGATACAATTGTCTATGGGGATCTGAGATTAAATGAAGGAAGCATTCTAATGCTACCCGCGAAAAGTTTTGGAGTTATTAAGTGAGAAAATACGCAAACAGCCTGATAGTCCTCCTGCTAATTGTGAATATTGGCACCGCACAGGATAGTGTGGATGTCACCTTCTATTATTATCCCGATAACAATCCTTCTAGTGTGCATATTCCGGGTGAGTTTAATGGCTGGAATCCTTCATCTAATATTTCTCTGATGAGCTATGATGCACTGGAGAATTCATGGTCAAAGACAGTGCGTTTGCGGGTTGGGGGACCCAGCCCCTTGCCAAAACCGGGGATAAGTATACCTGGTGCCTACCAATACAAGTTCCATGATGGGGGATGGTTCTCTGATCCCTTAAACCCCAGACGCAATATTCCTGATGAGGGTAACACATATCTCTTCATTCACGACCCGACGATTCACTTACTTTTACCTAATTCAACCACTGCATCTGGACCGGTACGCACAGGTCATCCAGAGATAACGGCTTATATCTTTCCCTCGACCAAAACTGAAATAGACCCAAATACTTTGGCTCTAAGCGTTGGTGATACGACCTTTACGAATATTGGTGAGGCATACGATCCAGTAACAAATAAATTTCGATTCGTCATTCCTGTAGCCCTGAGCAATGGCAAACATTCTTTAAGCATCTCGGCTTCCACAACTGGCGGAAATACAAACACGGACTCCTCCAGTTTTTCTATTCAGGCAGATCAGGTTCAATTTTTTACACGACCTGCTCAAACCTGGAAATTAACCTGGCAAATTCAAGGCGCTATATTTACCCCTGCAGGAGAACCTGACCAAAGCATCAAGTCTGCTGAAATCTATAGAAGTGATGCTTCATGGTTCATCTCAGTGAATCAGGGCAAAGTAGATACAACGATCAGTCTTTTGCCAGGTAACAATATTTTTAAGATACGCACCATACAAGATGATCAAGTGATTACTTCAAACACCTTGACAATTCAGAAAAAAGTCAGACATGAACCAAGGGCTTGGATAGAAATAATTTATGAAGGTGACATTCTGATTTTCTCTGGGGGTAGCAGCTCTGATCCAAATGGGGGAGCTCTAAGTTATAAATGGGTCGAAAACCCTGATAATCCTGCAGCGATTGGGCTGATGGGAGCTACTCAGGAGCAGGTCAATCTTTCTGTGCCATCTGTGCCGGGCGAGTATTTTGTATCATTGGAGGTGACAGACGAGGAGGGGGAGCGAGACTCTACTACGCAATATTTCATGGTGGATCCAGCTGGATCCGTTGATATAAGTGAGTATGCTGACAATGCACAATGGGTGAAGAACAGTCGCATATATCTCCTGTTTTTCAAAGCGTTCACACCTGATGGAACCATTGCCGCAGCAATACCCAAATTAAGGTATATTTCTGCCATGGGCTTTAACACCATCTGGGTCCTACCCGTGATGGAGGTTAAGGATAATATTGACAATCAGATAAACATTGGCTATAACATTGAAGATTTCATGCGTGTCGAATCCTCCTACGGTAGTGCCCAAGATTATAAGGATTTTATCGCTGAAGCCCATGAACTTGGATTGAAAGTCATCCAGGATGTTACCCCAAATCATAGTGGCAAATCACATGTATTTGCCCAGGAAGCAAAGCTATGGGGTGATTTCTCACAATACTGGCACTACTACCAGAACCGCCAGACAGAAATCATTGACGATAACAGTAATGGCTTGGGCAATTGTTTCACTTCTGAGGGTATTCATTATTACTGTGGGTTTAGTGATGCTCTCTTGAGTTGGAATTGGCGAGATTTGGATGCTCGAAATTACATGATAGAGGTGTATGAACATTGGATGAATGAATATGGGATCGATGGATACCGCTTTGATGTCTACTGGGGTCCCAGTCGTAAGTTCGGCGAAGCGAATATGGGAATTCCAGTCAGGAAAGCCCTGAGGCGTATCAAACCCGACATTATGCTCCTTGGTGAGGATGATGGGACGGGAGTGGGCACGGAATACGTATATGCGGACCAGGGTGGTGGTTTAGATCTCGCATATGATTTTAAGGCTTATTTTAACGCTATTAGAAGCTTTGGATTCTCATCAAGTAGTATCAATAAACTCCATTCTGAGCTGGACAATGGCAGTTATTACCCCGGTGAGAACTCATACTACCTGCGATTTATGGAATCACAGGATGAAGATAGAATTAGCTATAAATACAATTCCTTTGAAAAGACCAAACCCATGGCTTCCGTTATTTTTACTGCGCCTGGTGTCCCTATGATATTGAATGGTCAAGAAGTAGGGTGGGGAAAAGGAATGGGAGCTCCGGGGGAGCCTCATCTTAATGATCGAAGGCGAGGGATCATCGATTGGGATTTTGAGGGGAAGAGTATGCTAACCCCGCATTACCAGAGACTGGCACAAATACGTGCCCAATTCCCAGCCTTTTCGCAGCACAAGCAGGATACCAATGGAGATGGTCAGGTCAATGGGAGCGATGAGTCTGATTTTGATAGAGTGGATACAGGGAATTCCATTCTTTATGCATTCCTGAGACCGAATGAAAATTCCAATGGACTCACCGTCGTGAATTTTGAAGCAACAGAGCAAACAGGAACTCTAAACCTTAGCAGTGAAAACTTGAAATTTGACAGTGACTTTAGCCTGAGTGCGAGCTATTGGGTGAATAACCACTATGCTGGGACTAGTGAGCAAGTTACGGGTGCCATACTTCAAAATTTTCCTGTAACACTCCCTGCTTATGGGACAGCAATTTATACCATCTCTGAACAATTGGAGATGGTTTTGATTCCTGCCATACCCGGCTATGTGAATATTAGCGACAATCCTAAGGTACTGCCAGAGGAGATCATCCTGCATCAGTGTTTTCCAAACCCCTTTAACCCTATCACAACCATCAGCTATAATCTTCCAGAACAATCGCATGTCAAACTGACTGTGCTTGATGTAATCGGGAGAGAAGTCACAACTCTGCAAGATGTTACAAAACCTTCAGGCACTTATGAGGTTCAGTGGAATGGTCTGGATCAATCAGGCTGTCCTTTGAGTACGGGTGTGTATTTCGCTCGTCTACAGGCGGGAGAGTATACCAAGACGATAAAGATGGTGTTTTTGAGATAAGGAAATACTTCCGGTAGGTTTAGTCTACGAAGCGGCTTTTGGATGTCTAAATTGAGTTTTGGCAACCGGAAGCCGTTTTGATTTTAGCCTGGAGGAAGCAATGTATCATACCCATCGGAGTGTCTATGACCGTAGTCTGGAAAAGACCCGAGAGCAAGTTTTCATCAACAGCCTGCGTAAGGAGTTCGAACTGTCACCAGCTGAGAGTCAGGGCGTACTGGAATTAGCCGAGAGATGTCTATTTGGAGAGACTCCCTCGAGCCTGGGACAGATTCGATTCATCTGTGCTTCACTTAAAGCGAAGCATGGCAAATCGTTGAAAGATCAGGATCTGTTGGAAGTATCCTTAAATCTGGATAATGGAGTGGATGACCTAAATGTGTTGAAGGATCAGGGGCCAGAGGTACTGCGTCAGTTAAAGATTTTACGTTTGACAGAAGAAGCATACTTGGCAGGCGGTCTTCTGACCCAGGAGGATCTGGGTCGGATTCTACAGGTATCCAGCCGAACAATCAGGAAGGATATGCAGGTCTTACAACAAGACGGCAACACTATCCACACCCGTGGTAATGATCATGACATAGGTCCCGGAGTAAGTCATAAGACCCAGATCATTGATCTCTATCTTTCTGGAATGACCTACCATGAGATTATGCGTAAGACCAGACATAGTGCCACTGCGGTAAAAAACTACGTAAGTACCTTTGGGCGTATGCTGATCATCCTGAACAAAGGAATAACCCGAGTAATTGAGATCAGCCGGTTATTGAACTGCAGTGAGCGGCTGACAAAAGAGTATCTGGTGCTGTTCGAAAAGTACAAGCAAGGTGATCATTGGCCTCCGGTTTACATTGAGCTGATAGACCAGTTACAGGTGATGTATCCATCTAAAAAAAAGACTGGGGTACCGCTATGAAACCTAAAAACAATGATCGCTATGCTTCAATTCCCAAGCGTAGCTTCCGTAACAATATTATCCACCATATCGAGAACAATTACAAACTGGTAGGCAGCCACAAGGTGATCCAGATGATGGCTGATGACATCGTTGAGTTGCATAAGGAGTTTTACCCTGAGACCAGCACAGTTGGGTGTGGCAGTATAGTCTGGCAGACTACAGCAGCCACTGAGAAGAAGCCCAGCTATGGTAAAAAAGTAGAAGACGAAAAGATTAAAACTGTTATCCTGCCTTTAGTTATTCAGAAAGATGTTGAGTACCGGATGCGTAGTCACTATCACGTAGAGAAAAAGGGTAATAATCACAAGAAGCAAGCCCAGCGGGACATGGAAGTGATGGCCAGGCTGGTTAAGAGTGCTTTCAAACAGGGTGGCTTACTTACCGGTGCTGAGTTGTCAGTATTAATGAATCGGAGCTTACATGTTATTGGTCGTTATCTGAAAATGTATCATGAGACTCATGAGGACATCCTGCCCACAAAGGGTATCATCTTAGATCAAGGCAGTCGGCCAACCCACAAAGCACCAATAGTGAACCTGTATGAACAGGGAATACCAGATCCAGATATAGCGCGTTTGACAAATCATACTATTGAATCCGTGGGCCATTACCTGCGAGCATACAGAAATGCAAAAATGATGATGGAAAAAGGCTTCAATCTGATGGAGATGGTTCGAGTCTCAGGCAAATCTAAAAGCACAATTATCCAATATAGAGAGCTTGTATATCAGTACCATCCTGAGTTAAAATCCAACCCGACAGGATCTAAAAAGAGAAAATGAGAACCATCAACAATAACTTGAATCTAACTAACCGGAAATATTTCCTAATAGAAGGTAGTCCCCCCACTACTTCAATATACCTCAAGAGGCTGGCTTCGGCTGGCCCCTTTTCTATGCATAATCGGGGATACCGACTGTTTCACTATACTATAAATTGCTTACCTATAGTTCTGGTAATGCTCATCAACATACTTAGGCACATAAACTGGCTGGGAAAGCATTTAGACGAGCGTGTGTGGTCAGCTAGGGCAAAAAACCTACTCATATACGACCATCCAGAAGCTCTTCTTGATTCACCGAATGAGCAGTAGTCAATCCTCGGCAAGAGGTCCCATTTACACTCGACATAAATCAAGTTATCATGTCGCTTGTCTAGCTTAGCCAGCACACGGTTCTCCACAGCCAAATTTCTCTGAACACTCAAAAAACACCTGAAATGTTCCATATGTGATAGGATTTGTTCCCTGTGTGCTAGTCGATACATTTCTGAATCCTTAAATTGAAGAATAACCGGGGTATTTGCTAATGCGCAAGTGATGCACTATATTCAAAACATACTACATTATTCCACAAGTTGTTTTATTCCTTCTGATTCTCAGGGCTGATTGAAATCTTAGATGAGGGGAGAATCATGAGAAATATTTTATTAACACTAACAGCGGTATTTTTAAGCGTTAGTTATCTCTGGGGAGTCGAGGTAAAAATAACTGCTTCCGACGCGCAGGCTGATGATTGTTTCGGAGGCTCCGCCATATCCGGCGATTATGTCATTGTTGGAGCATCAGGTGAAGACGCGGGCGGCAGCGACGCAGGAGCAGCTTATATTTTTTATAGAAGCGGATCAAGTTGGACGCAGCAGGCAAAAATAACCGCATCCGATGCACAGGCAGGTGATAATTTTGTAAGTTGTGCAATATCTGGCGATTACGCCATTGTAGGGGCGTCTGATGAAGACGCGGGCGGTAGCGACGCAGGTGCTGCTTATATTTTTATTAGAAGCGGGACGAGTTGGACGCAGCAGGCAAAAATAACTGCTTCTGACGCAGAGGAGGAAGATTATTTCGGACTTTCCGTATCCATATCCGGCGATTACGCCATTGTGGGGGCGTACTGGGAAGACCCCGGCGACACTTACGATGCGGGCGCGGCTTATATCTTTTATAGAAGCGGGACTGATTGGACGCAGCAGGCAAAATTAACAGCATCTGACGCAGAGGAGGAAGATTATTTCGGACTTTCCGTATCCATATCCGGCGATTATGCTATTATTGGAGCGGATGAAGAAGACTCCGCTGCTCCTGCCGGTGAATCGGGCGCGGCTTATATCTTTTATAGAAGTGGGACAAATTGGACGCAGCAGGCAAAAATAACTGCTTCAGACGCGCATTTTAATGATTATTTCGGATGTTCAGTATCCATATCCGGTGATTACGCTATTGTAGGAGCGTATTATAAAGAAATCGACGGAAGCTACCCAGGCGCGGCTTATATTTTTTATAGAAGCGGGACTGATTGGACGCAGCAGGCGAAAATAACTGCTTCCGACGCGCAGGAGAGTGATCTTTTTGGAATGTCCGTATCTATATCCGGCGATTATGCCATTGTTGGGGCATATGGTGAAGATACCGCTGGTAGCAACGCGGGTGCGGCTTATTCCTATTTACGGAATGGTGTTACATGGACGGAAAAATCTAAAATAACCGCTTCCGACGCGCAGGCTGATGATTATTTCGGCGTTGGAGTATCCATATCCAGCGATTACGCCATTGTGGCAGCGTGTTGTGAAGATACCGGCGGCAGCAACGCGGGCGCTGCTTATATTTATGCGTCCACCGCCGATTTGTCCCTGCCAGTGGAACTAATCTGTTTTACCGCCGAGCAAAAAAGTGCTGGTGTAACTTTACGGTGGGTAACCGAGAGTGAAATAGAGAACCTGGGCTTCACACTGGAGCGCAGGAGCAGTGGAGAGATAGAGAAGTGGAGTGAGCTTGCCAGTTATATCACCCATCCGGATTTGTGTGGCCAGGGTAGCGTAACCCATAGAACAGATTACAGTTTTATCGACCAGGCTGTTATTCCAGGAATGACTTATGAGTATCGTTTATCAGACGTTAGTTATTCTGGAGTAGTGGAAAGACACAACATTGTTAAAATCACTGTAAATAAAGAGGACTACCTGGCAATACCTGAGACTTTTACATTAAAAGACGCCTATCCCAACCCTTTCAACCCGACCACGACCATCAGCTATACACTACCAGAACTAACTCAGGTTAGACTATCAGTCTTCGATATTCGGGGGCAGGAGGTCATGACACTTCAAGATAAAGTGAAATCTCCTGGCAATTACCAGGTGCAGTGGAACGGGTTAGATCATTCAGGTAACCATGTGAGTACAGGTGTGTATTTCTGTCGATTAGATGCAGGAGATTACAGCAAGACGATTAAAATGGTGTATCTGAAGTAGGCTCCACCTATTCATTGGGCTCTTTGCCCTAAGATTAAAGGGAGTATATATATGGAATTATCAATATTAATAGCACGAATTATTTCTGTTATCTACCTTTCCTCTGGTATAGCTGTATTAATGGGAACTATTGATTTTAATGATATTGTTAATGATTTTAAAAAATCACCTGCTTTAACTTTTGTATCTGGTTCTATGGGAATAATTGCAGGTATAATTTTAATTGAATATCATAACCTGTGGGTGAAAAATTGGAGTGTGTTAATAACTATAATCAGTTGGTTAATGCTAATTGGGGGAATAATAGTTGTGATAATACCCAAATCACTTTCATACTACAAAAACGTTTTAAAAAGTTCTCGATTATTAGGATTATTTATGATCATTGTTGGTATAGTAATGGGCTATTTTGGTTTTATGATTTAGAGATTATGTAATTAGGGTATATCGGATAATACTGGATGACTTTTCATCCGCATGTTTCGGGATACCGCCTGTCTCAATATCCTATCACTGAACCCAGGTCCTGATAATGCTCAGCAGCATGCATAGGCTTATAGGGTGTTGGGAAAGCATTTAGACTAGCGTGAGTGGTCAGCTGGGGCAAAAATCCTACTCATATATGACCACCACCAAGCCCTTCTTGGATTGCTATGTGAATCTCAGGTATACCCGTCAAAGCCATGATCATTTGCTAATAGACAAATGATGCATTACATTCAAGACATACCACATTATTCCACAAGTTGTATTTATTCCTTCTGATTCTCAAGGTTGATTGAAATCTTAGATGGAGGGGAACATCATGCGCTATATAGCTTTGTTGGTAATCTTATCCTTCAGTAATCTTTTTGCCTTAAATCCAAAACCGTCAGTCCTGCATTCTATACCACGCAATGAACATTTTCTGCAGAATTATCCCAATCCTTTCAATCCGATTACAAGCATTGAGTATACGATTCCGATATCCGCACACGTCTCCCTGATCATCTATAACCTGGCCGTCCAGGAAATGGATCAACTTGTGAACCAGAATCAGGGACCTGAATCTTACTCGGTAACCTGTGATGCACGGAATGTGAGTCGCGGTGTGTATTTTTACAAGATACAGGCCGACGGTTTTATGCGAGTGAAAAAATGCGTGCTCATCAAATAACCCGATCGAGAGGAATGGTTGTGTCATCATGAAAAAAACATGTTTTTTATTGGCAGCATTGTTTGTCTTTGCATTGAAGGGGTTTACTGCGGTCTGGGTACAGGGGGTATGCCGCTTATCCGATAACATCGACAACTCTGGAAGCGTCGTTGTTTTCAATGCCGCATCACCGTCGGCTGTGACCGATTCGGTGTTTACGAATGTTCAAGGCGTTTATCAGATCTTGATCACGCCGGGGATTTATAACATCTCCTATTCGCATACAGGATACTTCCCTGCCCAGGTAACCGGTGTCAATTGTTTTAGCCCAAGAAATCTGGAGGATCAAAACCTAATCCTGCGGGTAGGGATTCCAATTTCGGGCTCTCTAAGCGGTACCCTCAGCGACACAACCTATCTTGTAGAAGGAGATATCTTTGTTGAAGCCGGAAACATATTGACAATCGAGCCTGGCACACGCTTCTATTTTGACGGAGATTATTCATTTACAATCTATGGCGGACTGACTGCCACAGGAACTCAGTCCGATAGTATTCTTTTCATTCCCAGCCCGAGGGTAGCCACTTGGCGAGGAATATTCCTTGGTCCAAATAATAATTTGGGAGATATTCTTTTTGAGTATTGTCATCTCGCGGGGAGTAGTCTCCACGGGATTAATGCGGATCTTCATTCTGTTGACCTTTCAATGAGGTGCATCATTGATCACTGCACAATAACGGGTAATATCGGAGACGGTATTTATTCAGACAATTATCTGATTTCAAAAGAGATCCTGCAGATTCTGAATTGCTGGATTGCAGGTAACGGAAGTGGTATCAAAATATTCGGAAGTGCCACAATCAAAGATTGTAATATCAGAAATAATCAGCTTTACGGGATTCATATAGAAGCCTTCGGTGATATTGATATCAAAAATTGCGTTGTGAAAAATAATGATGATGGCGCTGGCGCCGCATTCGGTATCTATGTGCTATCAAGCAGTCCGGAGTTTACATGCAGAATAAGCAATTGCGTCGTTACGGACAATCCGACCGGTATCCTGTTTGGCAACATGGGCGTCCCAACCAATTCCGTCCTGCTCAATACAGTTGTCAGCTCAAATAATATCGGTATTGGATTTGCCGTTGTGGGTGGTTCGGTCACCGGTTGTGACTTTTTTGACAACACGCAAAACTACAGCATGATGATTCCACAGTATCTGGGTCAGAAAATTATGACCAACATCAACGGGGATTCCTGTGATGCCTTTCTCAATATCTTCGAGGATCCGTTTTTCGTTGATGCTTTCAATGATGATTTTCATTTGCAGGAGGCTTCGCCCTGTATAAATGCCGGAGATCCCAGCAGTCCATTAGACCCGGATGGGACCATTGCTGATATTGGCGCCTTCTATTTCAATACCGGTCTCGCACCGGACATCAGTGTTTCCTCTCAATACCTCTATTTCAACGATACCTTTCTGGACAGCAGCACAACGATGTCGCTGATCATCCATAATACCGGTAGCGAGAATCTCCTGCTCTATGACATCAGTGTGAATCATCCATCGTATCAGACGGATTGGGACCCGGCTGATTCACTGATCAACCCAACTTCATCCATTGAAATCAACATCACCTTCACCCCGCATACATTTGATATCCACACCGGAACCATTTCCATCAGCAGTAACGACCGCTCGGCCTTTGTAGGCTTGTCCGGTATGTGCGTGCCACAGGGCGTCAGTTATGTGACCTCCTTGGTTGTCGCGGGTGGTGGGACTGATCCGGCGAACTGGAATTATTTCATCAATAATACCAGTCCTTCCGCCACCGACGCGTTCAGCAAACTTGCCTTCGGACGATACTACACGGGTACGAGATTGTTCTATATGAATCCGGTAGGTTGGCAGGACCTGAACGGGGACGGTCTGGATGATGGGATCATCGATTCGGACGAGTTGACTCCACAGAGTGTCAGGAGCGCTCTCATGGGGCTAGTCGATGATCCGAATCCTGCATATCCGAATGTGATCTCCCTTTCCGGTCATGGTCATGTGGGCGAGTTCGACATCAATGGAAATGCCGAAGACCATCTCAGTTCCGACTCGCTCGCCCTCTGGCTCGATCAGATCAACCTGGATCAGCTTTCGCCCTTGGTGGTGGTTCTGGAGGCCTGTTTTTCAGGTAGTTTCGTGCCGGTCCTTGCCGGTGACAACCGGATCGTTATAGCTGCCTGTCGAGCGGATCAGTTCGCGGACTATCTCAACGGCGAGTGTTTTTCCACCAATTTTTGGGAAGAGATTTGGTACGGGAACAACGTCTGGGATGCCTTCTTTTTTGCATATCAAAGAGCCCAGATGTATCTGAATGGACAGGAACCTCTGCTGGATGCTGACGGCAATGGCATTCCCAATGAAGCGACGGATGAGGCCATCGCGCAGAACGTTTTTCTCGGTGGCGAGCTCATGCACGGAGCACTCCTGCCGGAGATCAGGGAGTACCCCGATGAGGTTTACCTGTCCGGCGGACAGGTCTCGGTGATCGTCAGATGCAACGGTGTAATGGATTGCGTGTGGTTCCGGATTTTCCCGGCCAACTATTCAGGTATGCCGCCGGTATATGAGTTGCCCATCGTCCAGATGAACCACATAGGCAGTTTCAATTACTCCGGGAGCTACACCAATGATGGATTTTTTCAAACTGATGGCGAGTATATTGTTCAAGTTGACGCGCTGGATGATATTTACAATCATGCGATCCCCAAGATCATTCCGCTGGTCATGCAGGCCACCAATGTGAGAAACCAAAGTTCATTACCCAGGGATTTTCGTCTTTGTCAGAACTATCCAAACCCCTTCAATGCAACGACAACCATTGAGTATGCCGTGCCTAAAGTGACGGAAGTGAAGATGATCATCTATAACATCCGGGGACAGGAAGTGTTCAGCCGGATTCAGGAGAGTGTTGTTCCGGGTTGGTACACTTTCACTTGGAGCGGAAATGATCTCAGAGGCAAGTCAATGGCCAGTGGTTTATACCTCTACCGATTCGAGGCAGAAGGCTTCTCACAGGTCAATAAAATGCTGCTGCTTAAATAGAACTAGGTTAGGTAAAAACTGAAGTGGAAGCCCCTGGTTTTGACTGGGGGCTTTTTGCTATACTAGGCATCAACAGGATAGTCAGTCTGGCAGGCCCCAATTGGGCAGGCTCCCATTTTTCACTTAGCTACCTAAATACAATAATATCAAATAGATGAAATTAGAGAAGTTCTATCTTACAAGCAGGGGGTCAAGAATTATCATTCAAATCTCGTATTATGACTTAAGCGTATAGGCATTATCCCTCATGAAAAGGAATCCTGAATATCCTCACTCTTTTTTGACAAAGAAAGGTGTACCCGTATACGGATCAGCGTATACGTAATTCCCAAATGTATACTATCTATATGTTATTAATGTATATATAACAGTTACTTATAGACTTCATAAGCCGGGTGTCGGCGGTTCACTCGGAAGGTTTTCTGCCAGCACCGGAAGGGAGGAGGGAGCTGGAGCCTTAGCCTGACACCAAATCCGTATAGTCAGACCTACAGATCACGAGGCGCACGGGATTTTAATGAAAAATATATTCCCTGTTGGTATATTAGGCTTAACACCGATTTGAGCTTTATGAGCTTCCGCTATGCGTTTCACAATGGCCAGACCCAGTCCATGACCTCGTTTTTTCCCTTCTTCAAGTTGGACACTCCGAAGAAATATTGCTTTACGCTTGTTTTCAGGGATGGTGGTCCCAAAATCAATGACACTCACTTCGAGACTATTATCTCCTTTTGACTGATCGATGATCAAGTGTTTACCCTCAGCAGCGTATTTAATCGCATTGCTGATGAAATTCTTAAAGACTTCTTCTATGATTGGATTTGCCAGAATGACCGTTTTTTGCTGAATCCGATTTTCTACCTCAATATTGTTTTCTTTCAAAAGGGGCATGAAATTATCAACAGTGTCGCTGAGAATTTCACAAAGATCTAATTCTTCCTTATTTATCTCCTCATTCATGGAGACCCGAGCCAGGGTAGTGGCATTGGCCATTACTTGTAGAACACTCCTGCTACTGGATCGGATTACCTGGAGTTCATGATTGTCGGGATCCTCTGCTAACATATAATCGGACAAACTATTCACCACACCAATGGGGTTTTTTAAGTCATGAGTTATGATATCCAATAAAAGCTCTTTCATCATATCGGTCTGTTGTAGTTCCTGGTTCATGGATACCAGATCCACAGTTTGTTTTTCAACTTCTGCCTGGAGTACCCGGGTACGGATATGCAGAAGTCTCAATCGATACTGAATCAGGCTGTAAATCAAGCCAATAATCGTGAGGGTTACCAGGGTTAAAAACCACCAGGTTTCCCAAAATGGGGGGGCGATGGAAATACCAATATTTAAATGCTTATCACTCCAAACTCCATCACTATTGGTTGCTTTCACAATAAAGGTGTAATCACCCGGGTCGAGATTGGTGTAGGTTGCAAATCGTCTATCACCCACATTATTCCATTCACTTTCAAAACCTTCCATTCTATAGGCATAATTCAATTTCTCGCTGGCATAAAAATCCAGAGCCGCATAAGAAAGTGAAAAAACATTCTCATTGTAGGTGAGATCAATATGTTCAGTATTGATGAGCGACTGATTCAGAATTACCCGGTCACTTAACTTTGCGCCAATGGGAACTGAGGAATTAAATACCTGGAAGTCTGTGAGATAAATGTTTGGTTGATACTGACTAGCGCTGATGCTGTTAGGGTGGAATACGTTGTAACCATTTATGCCTCCCAGATAAATTTTTCCATCCGGTCCGACAGCGTTTGCATTAACATGAAATTCAATTCCCTGTAGTCCATCTTCCACAGAATAGTTTTTAAAGGATTTTGAAAGGGTGTTAAACTCTGAAACCCCACTGCTTGTTGATAACCAGAGGCTTCCCGGATTGCCAGGGGTAATCGCCTGTATATTGTTACTTGAGAGTCCATCTTCAGTGGTAAAACGAGACAATAACTCTGATTCAAAATCAAAGAAATAGAGTCCTGAACTGGTTCCAATCCAAATATTGTTATTCATATCCTGGAACAGTGACAGGACTTTTGAATTATGAAGACTCTTCTGCAGATCTGTTTCCGTGGGGAGTGAGGGGAAAATATGGCGATTTGTTTCCAGCTGTTCCAGGCCATTGTCGGTGCCAATCCAGAGCTTATTCTCATGATCTTCAATGATACACCAGATTGAATTATTCTGAAGACTGGCCGGATCATTTTTATCGTTTACATAAATTGAAAATTCATCAGTTGAGGGATCCAGGCGAATTAATCCACCACCGAAGGTCCCAATCCAAATCATGCCTTCATGGTCTTCATTAATTGTCCAGCACATATCCACTGGCTCTTCACCAGTAATTCTTGGACTGAAAAAGTAACATGTAAAATTATCAGTAGCGGAGTTGTAGCGATTTAATCCGCTCTCAGTACCTGCCCAGATATTCCCCTTGCTGTCAAGGAAAAGTGATCGAATGGAATTATTACTGATACTGTACGGGTCAGAATCATCAGAATAATAGGCTGAATAGGTACCGGCCTTACCATGAATATGATGCAAGCCATCAGCACTCCCAATCCAGATGTCGTTTTCACCGCTTACCAGAAGGGCACGCACATTTTCATTATTTGCATTTTTCAAGGAGGCAGGTGTGGTATGGTAGTGCTTAAATTTTTCAGAATCCAATTTGCGTTTATTTAAGCCACCAAAGTCGGTTCCTACCCAGAGTCCACCAGATTTGTCATGAAATATTGCGGTTATCTGATCGCTGCTAATACTTGCCGGGTCAGATACGTCTTTTCTAAAAGAGATGAACTTGTCTTGCTCAGGTATGTATCTATATATGCCTGCCCCCCAGGTTCCTACCCATAAATCACCATTGCTGTCTTTTTCAATGGCCCGGATGATATTAGCACCCGCATCTTTTCCATTTCCATTACTCAAATCATAGTGGTGAAAAATTCCAGTTTCGGGATCAAAACGATTAAGTCCACCCAGCCAGGTGCCCACCCACAGAGCACCACTATCCTCAAGGAAAAGTCTATAAACATTATTAAGACTCACCGATGCTGAGTTCGAAGGGTCGTGTGTAAAGCGGGTGAATTGCTTGCTCTCAAAATCGTAGCGATTTAGCCCGCCATCAGTTGCTATCCACAGACAGCCCCGTGGATCTTCGATGATATCTGATATGGTATTGTGACTGATGCTACTGGCATCGTCAGGGTCATAAAAATAATGTTTGAATCCACCGATTTCGGGATCATAGAGATTTAATCCACCCCCTCTGGATCCTACCCACAGTCTATTCTGGCTATCCTCGAATATGGCTCTGACCACATTGTGACTAAGACTAGTATTATCCTGTGGATCATGCCTTAGATGGGTAAAAATCTCAAAATTTGAATTATATATGTCCAATCCATCATCTGTTCCCACCCACAGGGTACCCTTGTGATCTTCGTGGATTGCTCCAACCAGGCTATGGCTGATACTCGATGAATCTGTCGGATCTGCTTGAAATATTTTAAACTCATAGCCATCGAACCGGTTTAAACCGTAGTAGGTCCCAAACCATAAAAACCCTCGCGAATCTTGCTCAAAACAGAGAACCGAGCTTTGAGATAAACCATCAACAGTCGTGTAATGCCTGAAATGCAATTCTTCTGTCTGAGCAGACAGAGTGGTGTGGAAGAGCAGAGTTTGGATTACTATCAACACGCATAGTAGAGAGGGCTTAAACATATTGTCTATTACTGAGGATGAAGTACCCGGTTGCATGAGTACTGTAGAGTTGATAGGGTTTTCCCTTTTATGGAACAATTTAGAATGTTTCGAACCATTTAAAATATGCGAAGTCCAACGCACAGTCAAGTCCTCACATACAAATCCAATTTCATTATTGGTATCAATATGGAATTGGTTAACATTTCTTATGATTCTAATTGAATTAGGCGGAAATATTAACCTGACATTATCCAATGACTCTCATTAAAACGCAGCCAATGATTGAAATCATCAGACTTGCACCGTATATATGCGCAAATGTATGATCCCCAAAAAAAGCCCCTCAGAAATCTGAGAGGCTTTTTATATTCAATCTGAATATCAGAGAGGGATACTTATTTAATCAGTACCATCTTTTGAACTTCAGTCCTACTACCTGCTGTTAAGGAATATATATACGTTCCTGCAGCAAGATGGCTGGCATCGAAGTGATAGCTATATTCACCAGAACTGGCCATAGCATCAACCAGAGTTGCTACTTCCTGACCATTGATACTATATAACTTCAAGACGACATGTCTTGTTTCAATCAAACTATAACGGATTGTTGTAGAAGGATTGAATGGATTTGGAAAATTCTGCTGGAGAGCAAAATGTTCCGGTACTAGATTTTCCTCTACACCCGTGGTTGTTGAGTAGAAATACCAATTATCAAACCAGATCGATGTAGCACCATCACCACCATCGACCTTGAACAGGAAGATATGCATAAGACCAAGATCCAGATCAGAATAATGCGACAATGGAATGTCAACACTGACCCCGTCTTTCAAAGGAAAATATAATACTATGTAAACCATTACATTCTATCAAAAAATGAATAAGTATAATAATATCAATGATAATCTGTACGTTTCGATGAATATTATAATCGTTTATATGAATATGCATAGTGGATAATAGAAATATCCTGCCAACAGTAAAGGAATATATGGTATAACTATTAGACAGATAAAATAATATTAAACATCAATAAAGATAAAAAAAACAACACTATACATCGTGTATTTAAAATCAATATATATGACTTGACAAAGGTATACATATGGATATATTTAAAATGTAACCGTTTACATTTATCAATTACGGAGACAATACATTCTACTTATGGTAAATCAATGACAACTATTAATGATGTTGCAGCAAAAGCAAAAGTGTCGACTGCAACCGTATCCAGGGTTTTAAATAACTCTGATAAGGTTAGATCTGCTACCCGTGAACGAGTCAGCGCTATCATTAAAGAACTCAACTTTGTTCCCAATGTCAGTGCTTTGGGATTACAGCGGAAAAAGACAAAAACCGTGGGCTTGATTTTCCCCGATGCCAGTGCACTCTATTTTTCAGAGATTATTCAGGGGATAAACCGCTATCTCTCAAAAAATGATCACCAGATTCTTATTTCAAGTGCTCACGATGAGGAAGAAGAGATCAAGACGATCAACGGTTTTGTAAAAAGCGGTCGAATTGACGGACTCATTATTATGATGCCTTCAGCCCAGGATTACCGCAGCCTTATGGCACAATTGAATAATGAGATACCCGTGGTCTTTATGGCCTGTGAGATGGACGTAACCCATTCGACCACCATTTTATTAGACAACTATAATTCAGCCAAGGAGATGGTGCATCACTTATCCCAGCTTGGTCACAAACGGATTGCTTTCATTCACGGTGGTGAACACAATTATGATGCCCGAGAACGTTATCGAGGCTATATCGATGCTAGAAATGAATATCAGCTTGACCAAGATGTGAATCTGGAAGTCATGGGTAACTTTACAGAAGCCTCAGGATATCAGGCTACGCTGTCACTCATGCAACGCAACCTGGCCCCCACAGCTATTTTTGCTGCCAACGATGCCATGGCTATTGGTGCTATTGAAGCTGCCAGAGTGTTGAAACTCTCTGTGCCTTCAGATTTGGCCATCGTTGGATTCGATGATATCTCGCTGGCAGCCTATCTGGATCCAGCACTTACCACTGTTCATGTACCCTTGGAACGTCTAGGCCATCTTGCAGGGGAATCTCTTCTGAAAAATATGAAGATGGATCCTACTGAGCGAGCCACAGAAAAAATTATAATTCCGTTAAAACAGGTCATTCGTAGATCCTGTGGTAGTCAGCAGGAATCAGAAAAGTAGTGTATTTTAAAGGAATCCTTGATCCATGGGAATCAACGGGATTTGATTTCAGTGCAAGGTTTTAATAACGAGAAAAAGGAGGACGTAATGAAAAAATTACACGGGATATTGGCTCTTTTAGTGGTGTTCACCACTTTGAGTTATCCAGTAGCAGTGGTGGCGGGTAGTCATGTAGACCCGTCATTTCTTAAGATCGTATCAGTTGAAACCGCCCCTGTAGTGGATGCTGTGCTTGATGAAAATGCATGGGCTCGCCGCTATGACAGATTGGTGTTTAATGCTGGTATGGGCACGGGCGACGTAGACTTTGCTGTTACAGGTGGAGTTGAAGTCCAGGCACCTTACATAGATACAACCAGTACAATTGTCAAAATGGTACATAATGGATTGGATCTATACATCAGTCTGGATTCAGATGACAAATCTGTCTGTCGTTTCAACAGCAGCTGGGAAGGTGATGGTCTGTTCATGAAGGTGAAGGATGCCAGCGGAACAGATGTAGAGTATAAACTCTACTTTAATCTGGAGGGTGAAGATCCCGATATCCATTTAGAGCTTCCAGGGCTTTATCCAACTTCAGCAGAAGGAGTAGGCTACAAAAAATCAGGTACCATTGTAAATGATACGACAAGTGTAGATTCAGGATATACAGCAGAAATGGTCATTCATCTTGCCGATCTTGGCTATACAGATGCTTATAGTGATGTCCAGGTACTCATAAATATATTTGATCCAGATGGATATACTGGTGTAGCTGGTGAAGGATGGGAAGTAGGCAGTTTTTTCAAAGCCTGGTGGGGTAGCGAATGGGGTCCAGACATGCGTATACTGCGCTTGTCAGATCCACCTACACGCATTGCTCTAGCCACTGAGGATAACATCGTCATGGATGGTCAAGTGACGGAAGCTTTCTGGACTGGTGCTGAAACAGTATTGGTGGGACACAGTGCCAATGGTTCCACAGGTGGCTACTATTCACAATGGAGTGATTCGACCAATGATTATACCGATGCCAGCGAGACCTCTATTAAGTTTGTCCATAAGGGTGAGTTACTCTATATCGCAGTGGAATCTGATGATGCTTCAGTAGGCAAATGGTCTCCAGGTTGGGAAGCGGATGGTTTATTCCTGTGGATGACCGACAAGGGTGACTATGCCCCTGCTGCTCGTAAAGAGATAAAAGCGATGTACTTTTCCGGTGTTGAGGGAGAAGGAATCTCTTTTGAAACCAACGACCAGGTTCCTACTGGTTCTGCCGAGGGCGTCAGCTTCGAGCCTGCCGGTACAGTTACTCATACAGGGACAAACGGTGCTGATGCAGGTTATTCGCTTGAATTGGTAATAAATACTGCTGATTATGGATATGAGGTGGGTGATACGGTCCGTTTGAGTGCCGTCATCTGGGATTTGGATTATTCCAGCGCTGATGAATATGATGCCGCCATCGCTGACTATGCTCCAGAATGGTGGGGAACCCAATGGGCTGATCCCAATTTTGAGAAATACTTCATGTATCGCGGGGTTGTCTTAAGTAGCGACCCTGTTTCTGCAGACGACTTTGCATCAGGTCCCGTGAACTTTAGTCTTGCTCAGAATTATCCTAATCCGTTTAACGCTGGGACAGTTATCGATCTTGCTGTACCCCAGGCAGGAAACGCAACCTTAGAGATATTCAATGTCCTGGGTCAGCATGTTGTTACTTTACATGATGGCTTTCTATCAGCAGGCTCACATAGCTTCTCGTGGAATAGTATGGGAAGTAACCAAGAGCTGGTCAGTACAGGAATGTACTTTTACAAAGCGACAGTGGGTGGCCAGGTTGCCACCAGAAAAATGTTGATGCTTAAATAATCTTCATGTAGTACCCAGGTATACAGACTACAAGTGGACCTGGATGGGTTTTGATAGACATTGTTAGCAGAATTTCAAGGTGGTGGTAAGTCAACATTGCCACCTTGAAATTATCCATAAGCAGATATCAGGAAAGACCATGGACATAAATAATTCGAGAAGGATAATACGGAGATCAGTTTTATTGATGGTCCTGTTGCTTCAATTGCTGCCCGTCATGGTCATTTCTGGTACGACAGGTAAGATCAGTGGGAGGGTAACCGAAGCCCAAACTGGTCAAGCATTTCCAGGTGCAAACGTCTTTTTCACAGATACTAATTACGGGGCTGCTACAGATTTAGAAGGCTATTATATGATTCTAAACGTTCCCCCCGGTGTTTATAGTCTCAATGTTCAAATGATTGGCTATCAGCAGATCCGCCAGGATAATATTCAGGTTCTTACCGACTTCAATTCCATTCATGATTTTAAGATGACCCCTCAAGTGATTGAGGTGGATGCCCAAATTGAGGTTATCGCCACAAGACCTGATATTCAACGCGACCGCACAAGTACCATGGCTGTGATCGGTGCTGATGAAATAGAAAAATTGCCTGTTCAGGAAATGAGCGACCTCGTGGGTCTGCAGGCTGGCGTCGTAGATGGTCACTTCCGTGGTGGTAGGGGTGGAGAAGTGAGTTATATGCTTGATGGCATAAGTGTCACCGACCCTTACAACGGTGAAATGGCAGTCAATATTGAAAATAGCGGTATTCAGGAAATTAAGGTAATTAGCGGCACTTTTAGCGCTGAGTATGGACAGGCCATGAGCGGCGTTGTAAACATCGTCACCAAGAGTGGCGCTTCAAAATTTGGCTTATCGGCAAATATTTTTGGTGGTGATTTTATTTCCAGTCATACAACTCCCTTTCTGAATATTGACAATGTTGATCCTCTACAGAACATGAGTGGGGAATTAACTCTCACGGGACCCTTGAAAATTCTCGGTGAAGATGCCGGCTTTGTTCTTGGTGTGAAAAATCAATCCAAGGATGGTCACCTATATGGGGTTGAAGAATTTTTGCCTTCTGACTCCTCAAATATTGATGATCCGGATCCTGAAAATTGGAGTGTTTCTCAATCAGGCAGCGGTAAAACCGTAGCCATGAATTATAATAACACCTTCACCACACATGGCAAATTATCAAAACATTTCGGTCCCAAATTCCGGGTCGACGTGTCCACTGATTACACCAAGCAGTCATGGGCTGATTATGACCATTTGTACAAGTATAATCCTCAAGGTAGGCTCAAACAATTCAAGGACAGTTACCAGACAAGTTTATCAATGAACCATTTCCCAAGTTCAAAACTTTTTTATACCATAAATATCGCTCGTTTCAATTCTGAGAGAAGTAATTACGTCTTCGAGGATTATCTGGATGACCGCTATGTGAGCACTTTATTATCCAGACGATTGGGCTATGGATTCTACACGGGTGGCATGGTAATGAATCATTTTTATCGTAGAAGCACGGTAAATACTTTCAAATTCAATCTCATCACTCAACCCAATCGGCACCATGAAATTAAAACTGGAATGGAAGCTCGTAAAAGCGAACTCTGGCAGCATGATTATGGCATTAAGCTGGATCGTAGCACTGCCTGGCTCCCGGAAATATTTCCTGAGGAGCATTGGAGCAATAACGAGTACACTCACAGTCCATTAGAAGTTGGTGTTTGGCTGGAGGATAAAATTGAGGCAGAACATATTGTGCTGGTGGCAGGCCTGCGTTGGGATTATTTCCAACCAGATGGGCAGGAGCCGATGGATCTCAGGGATCCAGATGGCAGCTACTCAGGCACTGGGGAGAACGCATTTAAAGATTCTCCAAACTCCTCAAAATTCTCTCCGCGACTTGGATTATCCTTTCCTATCAGTGACAAAGGTGCCATTCACATCTCGTACGGGCATTTTTTTCAGATACCTGCTTACGAATTTCTCTATCATAATTCAGAATTTGAAGTCAGGGGTGGAGATTTAAAAAGTATTGTCGGCAATGCTTCCTTGAAGCCTAAAAAAACAGTGATCTATCAGTTCGGTTTGCAGCAAATGGTGGCCCAAAATCTGGTTCTGGACGTTACCGGATTTTACAAGGATATGAGGAATTTAGTCGGTACTCAAATTTATGAGTTGTATATCCTTGGTGATAGCTATGCACGCTATGAAAATCAAGACTATGGCAATGTCCGAGGTGTCGCCCTGTCCTTATCATTGAAACAATACAGCATCTTTTCTGGCTCAATCGAGTATACATATCAGATTGCCGAAGGAAATGCTTCAGACCCTCGCAGTGTCTTCTATGATCGTCAAAGTGATCCACCGCGTAGCAGTGAAATCCAGGTGGTTCCCCTTGATTGGGATCAGTCACACACAATTAATTTTTCCATGACCATGAGTCAAAAAAACTGGCACTTGAGCGCCATCAGTCAGTTTGGTTCTGGATTACCATATACCCCGGAATTTCAAGGGGAGCGCACATCCTTTCAAAATTCTGAAAGAAAGCCTGTCACTTTAAATGTTGATCTCACGGGAGAGTATGGAATCCCGATGGGAGATTCTCGTCTGGCTGTTTATTTTTTAATTAAGAATGTAATGGATAGAAAAAATGCCAGGGATGTCAATAAAGATACTGGCAGTCCATCCTACAGTCTCATCCCTACCTATGTGCCTGAACAACCCATTCACTCGTTGGAGGACTTCCTGACACGTCCAGACTATTTCCAGGCTCCTCGTGAAGTGCTTGTGGGTATGAAATTCGTAATGTGAGAATGACCGAATGAGAAATCAAAACAAAGCTTTCATTTTTACAGTAAGCCTTCTCCTGAGTTTTACCCAGGCACTTGTTGCCCAAAATAATATTGATGAGCTGCACGGGGATCGTATTAATCGCAAACAGGGTCTTCATAATGGGAATTTGGTGGAGACTTTGTTCTGGAATTTTGGTGAAGTAGCCTGGTGGGGCAAACAACCATCTGGTGTGTGGCCCAAGGGCTCCAATCACTCATATATGGATGGAATTTACCCATTGGTTGCTGCTGAGGTCCAACTGGACGATGGACGAATCACCCACATAGTCGAAGGTGGGTATAGAGAACATTACGAAGAAGGCTCTACAGGGATTGAGTTCGGATGGCAACCGCTGGCCGGTTTTGCCAATCCTGATCAGGACCATATCGCTCTCAGTGATGATCCCAATACCTGGCCCCTTTATTGGCCCGATCAGGCTGCCGACTGGAGTGGTTCATGGAACGGCTATTTTGGCCGGAAGACCAATGCTGACCAGGAGAGTTATTTCGTCATGGATGACTATCAGGATTATGGGCAGGATTTTTGGGGTCTGTTCAACTCTGATTCACTGGAACTACAACGGGGAGGGCTGGGAATGCGCGTAGCAGTACGCGGTTTCCAATGGTCCAATGTGCTGGCTGAAGATATTATTTTCTGGCATTATGATGTCACCAATGTATCCACTACCACTTATCCCAAAACGGTGTTTGGTATGTATGCAGACGCAGGCGTGGGCGGTCAAAATGACAGCAATGATGACCAGGCCTTCTACGACCTATCACTAGATTTGGCCTATACCTGGGATTCCAATGATCTAGGTGAAGGCAACTGGCAAACCGGTTACGCGGGATATGCCTTTTTGGAAAGTCCAGGAAACCCATTTGATGGTATCGATAATGATGAGGACGCCTCGTCTGGACCTTCACCAGAACTTGGTTCAACGGATTTCCAGGCAAGAAACCTGGCAGATGAAGTGGTCTTAATCGATTATCAAAATATGGATTATGAGAATGATCTGGGACGCATACTTACCAGTTTCAGTGAAGGTGGATCAGGGAGTTTCTACCGCTTCTCAGGTGACAGTCTCGTTGTGGATCAGTATGATAGCGTCAGAGTATATCAGCGTGGTTTGAGCTATAATGACATCCCCTTTAATGGGGTTGATGATGATCTTGATGGTCTCATTGATGAAAATGAATCTGTGCATATGGGTTTGAAGTATAAAAATTTCTTTACAGGTGCCGGTCTGGACGATCCGCTTATTGATGAAGCCCGTGATGATGGTATCGATAATGACGGTGACTGGGATTCCGAACTCCATGATACAGGTGCAGATGGTCTGGCAGGTACAGGGGACACAGGTGAGGGTGATGGTATACCGACCACTGGTGAACCCAACTATGATATCACCGATAAGGATGAATCTGACCAAATTGGTCTCACGGCTTTTGATGCATTTTATCTTGGCCAGGGAGTGGAGTACAGTCAGGATGAGGTCATCTGGGACCGCGTGTCTAACTATCATTTCAGCAATGTATCCCTTCCGGGAAATATCGCGTTCCTATTCGGATCTGGTCCGTTTATCATGCCACCAAATCATACAGAGCGCTTTTCAATGGCCCTGGTTTTTGGCGAAAGTTTGGATGACCTGAAACGCAACAAGGAAGTGGTCCAAAATATCTACAATGCCAATTATAATTTTGCTCGTCCTCCTGAAAAGCCCACAGTCTCAGCAGTAGCAGGAGATGGAGAGGTGACCCTATACTGGGATGATTTTGCTGAAAGCTCCTTAGATGACCCTGCCTTTACACATCCAGAAACCGGAGGTTATGATTTCGAAGGTTATCGGATATACAAAGCCACAGACGCTTCTTTCAATGATGCTTATATCATTACTAATGGGTATGGTGAAGCAACTTTCCACGAACCCGTCGCGCAGTTTGACAAAGAAGATGGGGTCCAGGGATTTTTTAATGTTGATGTGCATGGAATTGAGTATTTCCTGGGGAACGATACAGGATTACGACACTCCTGGGTCGATACAGATGTTCAAAATGGTATGGATTATTATTATGCCGTTGTTTCGTATGATCGCGGGTGGGAAGAGAAGAATATTTTACCCTCAGAATGCACCAAGGTTATAGTCAAGAATCGGGCTGGCGAGGTTACCGTTGACAAGAATACGGTCTATGTGACACCAAATGCACCGATTGCAGGATATGTGGAGCCTGAAATTGCAGGAGGGCTGCAGCGCATCCAGGGGTTTGGGACAGGAGATATTAGTATCAGTATTATCGACCCTGCATTGGTTACGGATGGAGAATTTCGGATCAGTTTTGATGATACAAGTCATCAGGACACCATCAGATACAGTCTCATAAAAGTCGAATCTAATCCTGCCGATACAATACTGATATTCGATGAATCGGAAGCTTTAAACAATGAAGATACCAACCCACTGTTCGCAGGGATGCGTGTCTCTGTCAGAAATGACACGGTGGCACCAGATCCAGAAAATACAGGTTGGGTCCAGGGTGTTTCCAATGTGTTGATGTACGCTGAGCGGGATTCCTACTGGGATAATTTCTCAGGGAGAATTGACGGATTCCCAGCCACTTATGAGGTCCAATATGGGGTCTCAGACAGCTCGATGTTAAAAAACAGCTTTAAATATCTTTCCAATTTCCGTGTCATTGATAAAACCAGTGGAAAAAAGGTGCGGACCTACCTCTGGGAGCCTTCAGATAGCCCCGACAGTTTACTCTCCGTTGGGGATTATCTAAGATTGCAGTTGAAAGTCAGAGGTATCTGGCGAGACACCTGGCGCGTATATTTTGTGTCACCTGAAGGAGAATTAATACCTCCAGAGGATGGTGATATAGCCAACATTGCTATACATTTACCCTTCAGAAGCGGTGATGAATTCGCTTTTACCTCTTTTGCTGCTGAAGTCGATCAGGAACTTGCCATAAATCAGGTGAGTGAAGTGGCCGTTGTACCTAACCCATATGTGGCTGCTGCCGCATGGGAAAGTCAGCGCTCCAGTGCTTCTGGACGTGGTGAAAGGAAGGTTAATTTTATTCATTTACCACAACAAGCTGAGATCACCATCTTTAATGTAAGTGGAGATCATATCATCACCTTGCATCATCCTTCAGGAATGGATGATGGGGCCTTGGCTTGGAATCTACAAACCAAGGACGGTTTGGATCTGGCGCCAGGAGTATACGTTTTCTATCTCGATAGCCAGCAGTCTGGTAATTTTATTGGCAAATTCGCAGTGATTAAGTAGTCAATGATGAGGAAATCTATCAGAGCAGAGCATATGCATATCAGACCCATTCGCGCAGATATTATATTCATTGGTATTTTTCTATTATTGGGATTATGGAATCCATCCAGGGCTTCAGATGTCATCAGTAAAACCGGAACAACTACTGCTCAATTCCTGAAAATTGGTCTGGGTGGCCGTAGTGTCGCCATGGGTGGTGCTGTGGCAGCGTCGGTGAATGATGCCAGCGCCCTATATTGGAATCCTGCAGCCAGTGCCTTTTTTGATGGCCCCAGCATTCAACTTGAGCAATGCCAGTGGATCGCTGATATGGATTTGAGCTATTACGGAGTTGTTATTCCCATAGGTGGTTCGCAATCCCTGGGATTAGGTCTGGTCAGTCTTTCCACCAAAGATATGCTGGTAAGAACTGTGGAAAAACCTGAGGGTACGGGAGAGTATTTCTCAGCCAATGATCTGGCCATGACTTTGTCCTATGCCAGAGCACTTACGGATTTTTTCAGTATCGGGTTTAATACAAAGTTCATCCATCAACGCATCTGGAATTCAGTTGCCTCGGGGATCGCAATGGATTTTGGGAGCCTGTACTATTTTGAGAATCGTCGATTGCGAATTGGTGCTACGATATCCAATTTTGGACAAAAATTACAATACGGCGGTAAGGATTTACTCATTCAGTATGATCAGAACTCTGAAGCTTCGGGAGATAATTCTCATATCCCTGCCAGCCTTTACACCAATGCCTGGGATATCCCTCTGACCTTTCGCTTCGGATTAGCCTATGATTTACCCCCAATGAAATTTGGAGAAGTAACCATTGAAACCGACGCCGTACACCCCAATGACAATTATGAACATATAAATCTGGGTGTAGAGTGGCGTCCCATGCCCATGATTGCTCTACAAATGGGCTATCAAAACCTGTTTCAGGAAGATTCTGAGAAAGGTCTCACACTGGGTGGATCACTTGATCTCAACATCGGTGGTTTTAATCTTGAATTCCAGTACAACTATGAGGACTTTAGTCGTCTGGATTTTGTCCAACGTTTTGATATTTCGCTCAAATTTTGATCTTCAAGTCATCCACTCCTGAAAGGAAATTCTGCTTACATGGCTAACTTTGTAAAAACTGAGCCTCAATTTGAAACAGACTATGGCTATTTCAATCAAGAGGGGACTGAATATATCATCAAGACCCCCAGAACGCCCAAACCCTGGATTAATGTTTTATCCAATGGCCGCTATGGCTTGACGATTTCACAAAGTGGTGGAGGATTCAGCTGGTTGGATCATTCCGAATTTAACAGGATTACTCGCTGGCATCAGGATATGGTAAAAGATGATTGGGGTAAGTACCTCTATGTTCGGGATAATGAGAGTGGCGAGGTTTGGAGCCCCACCTGGTTGCCAGTGCGGACGGAACTGGATGAGTATCAATGTCGACATGGATTTGGATATACAATCTTTCATTCCCGACTGGGTGATATACGAATCACTCTGACTTTGTTTATTCCTATGAATGAACAATTGGAAGTCTGGGATGTGGAAATTGAAAATCTGGGCACACAATCTCGATCATTGACCCTGTTTAACTATTTTGAGTGGGCCTTGGGTTCCAGCAACGATCACCACAGGGAATTTCATAAAAATTTCATTGAGACCAGATATGATGCACCTGCCAGTACCATATGGGCCAATAAGCGTCTTTGGGATATAGCCTTAGGCACCCGGGGTCACTGGAATATCGAACATCCCTTTACTGCTTTTCTTTCCTGCACAGAAAAAGCCACAGGATTTGAATGTGATAAGGAATCATTTCTCGGTCAGTATGGGAGTATTGATATTCCGGCAGCAGTTGCGAAAAATACTTCTCCGGGCAAACAGGGACTCTGGCATGATGCCATTGCCAGCTTGAAAATACCCATTGAACTGGCT
Source organism: uncultured Lentisphaeria bacterium (assembly GCA_964508765.1). Taxonomy (GTDB): domain Bacteria; phylum Fidelibacterota; class UBA8477; order UBA8477; family JABMPR01; genus JABMPR01. Next base: position 33,101 of record CAZDVD010000010.1, on the reverse strand, counting down.
CCAGGAGGCAAACAAAAACTGGCCTATCTCGTAGGTATGTATGATACGCCTCAGATCTGCGAAACGGCCATCAGCAAATTCCAAACTCAGACACAAAGAGCAGCCGCTCTGAATGAGGTGAAAACCTACTGGTCAGACATGTTAGATGCACATCAAATGGAAACGCCAGATGCATCTATTAACATCCTGGCCAACGGTTGGCTAAAATATCAGGCTATTTCAGCCCGTATCTATGGTCGCAGTGCCTATTATCAACAAAGTGGTGCTTATGGTTTTCGTGACCAGTTGCAGGATAGCCAGGTCTTTTTACCCATTGATGTGACCAAAACTGAGAAGCAGATCAAGCTCCATGCCGCTCATCAATATATGGATGGCTCGGTTTTACACTGGTGGCATCCCATTACAGAACAAGGCCTACATTCGGGTATTGCCGACAATTATTTGTGGCTACCTTTCCTGGTGATCTCCTATTTGCAAGAGACCGATAATATTGCATTTCTTCATGAGCAGGTTGCTTATTACGATTATGAAAAGAGTGATTCAATCTACGAGCATTGCCTGAAATCTATCATGCGTTCCATGCAACGCACCAGTCCACGTGGACTGCCTTTCATTGGAGCAGGGGATTGGAACGACGGTATGAGTGCTGTTGGTTTGGAGGAGCAAGGTGAGTCTATATGGTTAGCTCACTTTCTGTATTACATCCTTAACGAATTCATTGACATTAGTGCTGAGCTCAATGATGATGACAGTACCATGCTATTCAAGGGCAAAGCACAAGCTTTACAACAGGTCATTCAAGATCAAGCCTGGGATGGCGATTGGTTTTTCCGGGCTACCAAAGATAATGGGGAGATTATTGGTGGCCACGAGTGTGAAGAAGGACAAATCTATCTTAATGCCCAGACATGGTCGGTTATCAGTGGCAGTGCAAGTGCTGAGCAAGGGAAAAAATCCCTTGAGGCAGTTGAGAGATATCTCTTAAAAGATTTTGGTCCTCTGCTTTTAGCACCAGCCTATACCAAACCGGATTCCCACATTGGATATCTCTCACGTTATGCTGCAGGAACCCGTGAGAATGGCGGCGTATACACCCATGCTGCTACCTGGGCGATTTGGGCATTTGCCCTTCAGGGGAAACCTGAATTGGCATTCAAAGTTTATCAGGGTATTTCACCCATTCACAATGGGATGAATCCAGAACGATATCTTGGTGAACCCTTTGTGACGCCGGGAAATATTGACGGTCCTGATTCAGCTTATTATGGGAGAGGGGGCTGGACCTGGTATACTGGATCTGCAACTTGGTTATACAAGATGATTTCAGAACGTATCCTAGGTATCCGTCCCAGTAGGAAAGGTCTGGTAATTGATCCAGCTATCCCGGCAGAGTGGAAGCAATACACCATGACCAGAAAATTCAGAGGCACTATCTATACCATTCACGTAGCTAATCCCAGCAATAGAAGCACGGGTGTCAGTGAATTCAAGGTGGACGGCAAATCCATTGAGGGCAATGTGATTCCACCTCAGTTGGGTGAAACCTGCTTGGTGCAAGTGACGATGTGATAGGACGACAAGGATTCATTCAAAAGTGAAACTGCCAGATCTGTTCATATGAAGAAAAAACTTATCATAGCAAAGTTCCTCTCTATACTGATCCTGGGATGGTTAACAAGCTGTGCCGCTCCAGCACCAGTACCAGTACTGTATACGGCTCCACTAAATAATATCTCCCTGATTCAGGCAGATATTCAGCAAATATCTCTTGAAGACAGCCTCTACCTGAGAAAACTGGCAGCGAACACCTGGAATTTTTTCAGAACCTTTGTGGATAGTAGTACCGGTTTGATGCCTGATAATGTCCATACCAATGGATTTGAATCGTCAGATTATACCTCGTCTACAAATATTGGTTTGTATTTGGTCTGTGTGTCTGCTGCTGAAGATCTGAAGCTCATTTCCCATGATGAAGCACTGAAGCATTTGGAGCGGACTCTGAGCTCTTTGCAAAAGATGGAACGCTATCATGGATTTCACCTCAATTGGTACAGCATCCCTGCCATGGAGGTTACTCGCCAATATATTTCCAGTGTGGATGCTGCCTGGTTATATGCCAGTGTGGCAGTCATCGCTGTGAAATATCCTGAGTTGAATGCAATATGCGCTGAGATCCAAACCGGAGTGGATTTCTCCTGGCTTTTTGATCCTGATCTCGGGCAATTTTACCTGGGTTTTGACCTGGAGCAACAGGCCTACTCTCCCTACCATTATGGTATGCTCTGCAGTGAGAGCAGGATAATAAGCTATCTTAGCATGGCCTGGGGTCAGGTACCAGAAAGCCATTGGAATGATCTTTACAGAGTTTTACCAGATACTATCGACCAATGGGGCTCACCCATATATTTCTCTCAACAATATAATAATTCTATGTCCTTCACGAGTGGGTACTATTTATATGGTGATACTTTGCCGGTTTTACCAGCCTGGAACGGCAGTATGTTTGAATATTTAATGCCTAGTCTTTTTGTTGATGAACAAAAGTATGCGTCAACAGGAATGGGTGAGAATAATGCCCGAATAGTGGTCATTCATCGTGATTATGCCCTGAATCATTTAAGGTACCCTGTTTGGGGGGTGAGCCCCTGTGCCATACCTGGAGGGGGTTATGAACCATTCGGAGTTTCAGAAATAGGCAGCCGGAAAGAAGGTAGCCGGAGTGATGTTATTACTCCACATGCCAGCATCCTGGCATTAGCTTATGCTCCGCGATGGGTGATAGATAATCTTTATAAAATGGAGCAACAATTTCCAATTCGTGGAAAATATGGATTTTTTGACTCACTTAATCCAGAAAGTGGAGTCGTGGCGCCACAATATCTGGCGCTTGATCAGGCTATGATCCTGCTCTCTATCAATAATTATCTGAATGCTGGATCCCTGTCGGAGACTTTCACTCAAATCGGGGATATGGACAGCGTTTTGAAGCTCATAGCTCAAGAACAATTTTTTCCGCCGTCTGTTGAAAAAACTCAAATCAGGCGGTAATAAATATCACTTTGAATCTTTCTTTGGGAAGGGATGATCATGAAATCAATTATAATTAGCAGCTTATTGCTCCTGGCTCTCACAATAAATATTGCTCAAGCGGAGGACTTCGTTTTCTTTGATGATAGTCCCACGTCCACATCTTATGATCCAAGCTGGTGTTTTGTAAATTCACCTAGTCTGCTGGAGCGTATTGGTGAGAAATTTCCTGTGGATGAAGGAATAGTTTTCATGGGAAATAACAGCCTGCGCTTGCATTGGACCAGTCAATCAACTGGTAATTGGGGTGCTGCAGTAGCGGAAGTAGGTTGGCCAGGGCATGATCTCACCACACAGGATTTACTCACATTTTGGATGTATACCGATGAAGCTATTCCTGTGGATGATCTACCACTCCTATACCTGGAGGACACTGGCGGCCAGAAGACCGGTGAACTGAATATGGGAGGTTTTCTTGAATCTGTTGCCGTGGGTCAATGGCAGCAATATTCCATGCCCCTAGATACCTTCTATACTGTCGCCGGCAACACTAATATGTCATCCATTAAGACCATCTTCTATGGGCAAAACTCCAGCGATAACCTTGAACATACTCTTTTTCTGGATGAGATCCGCATGACCTCATTTGGGAATAACGACACAATCTCACCAGGTATACCTGCGAACCTTACCGCTGTGGGTTACGACATGCATATAGATTTGAGCTGGACGCCAGTGGAGGATGAGGATGTAGCCGGTTATAGAATCTATCGCAGCAATTGGGGTGGAAGCTATTTCTTGGTGGGTTATACGGATATGGATATCCCCTTCTTCAATCATTTTTTAGGTGAGTCTGGACTATCAGGTTATTACAAGATTTCCGCTGTTGACAACAGCTATAATGAATCCGAGTTCACAGAGCCGATTCAGGTAAGTACCCAGGAACTAGGTGAAGATGCCTTCCTGGATATGATACAAAGATCTACTTTTCGCTATTTCTGGGATTACGCCCATCCCGTCTCAAAGATGGCTCTGGAACGTACGCCAGGAAACAGTGATATCGTCACATCAGGGGGTACCGGATTTGGCATCATGGCAATTGTTGTCGGTGCTGAAAGAGGTTTCGTCACTCGGGCTGAAGCAGCAGCCCGCTTGCTGGCAATGTTCCAGTTTCTAGAAGGTGCAGATCGATTTCATGGCGCTTGGTCACACTGGCTCAACGGAACGACGGGAGAGGTTATTCCCTTTAGTGAGTTTGATAATGGTGGTGATCTTGTGGAAACTGCCTTTCTGGTTCAGGGCATTCTCACTGCACGAAATTATTTCAATGGCGATGATCCAGTTGAACAAGCATTGGTGACATTGGCTACCAGCTTATGGGAGAGCGTTGAGTGGGATTGGTATCGTCGGACTCCAACCAGCAACTTTCTTTACTGGCATTGGTCTCCAAATCATGAATGGACTATGAATTTTGCTCTTCAGGGACCAAACGAAACGGGAATAGTCTATATGCTGGCTATTGCATCCCCGACCCATGGCATTCCCGCTAATCTCTGGGAAGATGGTTTTTGTTCCTCAAGTGCTTATGATAATGGAGAAAGCTATTATGGTTATACCCTTGATGTTGGTTGGCCGTATGGTGGTCCTTTGTTTTTCACCCATTATTCTTATCTCGGGTTTGATCCGAGGGGAAGGCAAGATAGTCACACCAATTATTTCTTCAATAACCGGAACCAGACGCTTATCAACCGGGCCTGGTGTATTGATAATCCCGGTGGGTATGTGGGCTATGGTGAAGATTGCTGGGGACTTACTGCCAGTGATGATCCTTTCGGTTACCTCGCTCATGAACCAGCTTCAAATCGAGACAACGGAACCATTACTCCTACAGCAGCCCTTTCCAGCTTTCCCTATACTCCCACAGAATCTATGGCTGCACTCCAACATTTTTACACAGAACACGGGGATAGAATCTTTGGTCCCTTTGGCTTTTATGATGCATTCAATGAAACCCAGGACTGGTACTCAACTTCCTATCTGGCCATTGATCAAGGGCCTATCATCGTGATGATGGAAAATTACCGCACAGGCTTGATCTGGAATCAATTTATGGGAAATCCAGAGATCTTACCCGCTCTGGAAGACATGGGATTTATCCCGGACACGACGGTTTCCATCCATCCTGATGATGAGGCGTTGTTGGAGGGTTATCAATTCCAATTGCTTGGTAGCTATCCAAATCCTTTCAATAGTCGCGTTGGTATCAGCTTCCAGGTTCCCCAATCTGGTCTGGTGAATCTGATCATCTACGATGTGCTGGGTCATGAAATTTATAAAATCAAGCAAGAGCAGGGGGTAGGAACAGGTACCTTGTATTGGGACGCCATCAATCATCAAGGGAGGGAAGTAGCCAGTGGCATGTACCTGTTCCATCTGGTCGATGGAGATGAGCACCAAACAGGGAAGCTGCTACTGATACGATAAGAAGATGAGCATCCTAAGGATAAAAAACTTCAATAAACTTGTGTTCAAGTTGCTGTTCAGCTTCATTCTCATGCTGGTGAGTACCTCTTGTAGTAAAAGTGGCGATGGTGAAATTATCACTCTGGACTTCTGGGCTTTTGGTGCTGAAGGGAATAGCGTACGTGAATTTGTAAATGGTTTTGAAACAGAAAATCCTGGTGTTCATGTGGTGGTCCAAAACATTCCCTGGACAGCGGCCCATGAAAAACTGCTCACTGCCTATGCAGGAAATTCAATGCCCGATATCTGTCAGTTGGGTAATACATGGATTCCAGAATTTGTGGCGCTGAATGCCATTGAGGAATTGGATCATTCAGTTGATTCATCAAGTACGATCTCACCCGAATCCTATTTCCCTGGCATCTGGGAAACCAACCTGATCGATGGAAACCTCTACGGCATTCCATGGTATGTGGATACCCGCGTTCTTTTTTATCGGAGTGATCTGCTTCAGCAGATTGGCTGGGATACCCCACCTGAAACCTGGGATCAACTCGTTGAGATTTCCAGACAATTGATTGATGGCGGACACTCGAAATATGGGATAATTCTACCCCTGAATGAGTGGGTGATACCTACCGTTCTTGGTATGCAACAGGGATCTTCCATTTTGAAGGAGGAAGCTTGTTTTGGTGCGTTTTCAGATGAGAAATTTTTAAAGGGTTTAGACGTCTATCTACAATTCTTTCAAAACAATCTGGCACCCAAAGGCATGACAGAAGTGAATAATATCTACCAGGGTTTTCAGGAAAATACCTTTGCCGTGTATATCAGTGGTCCCTGGAATATCGGAGAGATGACGCGTCGACTACCTCAAAGCATGCAGAATGCCTGGGACACGGCACCACTGCCAGCTCTCCGGCATGAGGATTATCCTGGTCTCTCACTGGCTGGTGGCTCATCCCTGGTTGTCTTTCGCTCATCTGAGCACAAACAACTGGCCTGGTCCTGGATCGAATACTTATCGCGCACTTCAGCGCAATCGGAATTCTATCACCAAACCGGGGACCTGCCGTCACGTATGGAAAGTTGGACTTCTCTGGGACTTTCGGACAAGAAGCCCACTGCTGCTTTTTTCCAGCAACTCAAATCAGTTAAAAACACACCCCAGGTGCCAGAGTGGGAGCAGATAGCCATGAAACTGCAACAGTATCTAGAATATGTCGTTTTTGGACAGTGGACTTCAGAACAGGCCATGGTGTTACTGGACCAGGATGTAAACAAAATTCTTGAGAAGCGTCGATGGCTGAAATCGAGGGATTAGACCAAGCCGATGGAGAAGAAAAGTAAGCAAATGAAGTGGAAGCAATTTTTAAAGGTGTGGATGAGTCCTGCCATGTTTCTTGCGCCGGCGCTTCTGCTTATTGCTGTGTTCTTCTTTCTCCCTGTGTTGGTGTCATTCCTCATGAGCTTTACAGATTTTGACATCTACTCACTGGCAAACACTTCGAACGCAAGATTTATTGGATTTGATAATTATAAAAACTTATTGAGTGATCCACTTTTCTGGAAAGCGATGCGTAACACACTCTATTTTGTGTTCCTCGGTGTCCCTTTATCTCTGTTGGTTTCTCTTGGAACGGCTTTATTGCTCAATTCCAAGCTTATCCGCTTTATGTCGTTATTCCGTCTGGCATACTTTCTACCTGTGGTCACCACGCTCGTAGCTGTAGCCGTAGTATGGCGCTATATCTATCATCCCTCATTTGGGTTGGTGAATTATTTTTTGAGTCTCATCGGTCTTGGTACTGTGGATTGGTTGGGTAATCCGAAATGGGCGATGCTGGCACTCATCATCATGGCAGTATGGAAGAATTTTGGCTACAATATGATCATCTTTATTGCCGGTTTACAGAATATACCACCGGAACTGTATGAGTCTGCCCGCATAGATGGCGCAGGCAAATGGCAGGAATTTCTGCACATCACGCTGCCCATGCTGATGCCCACAACGATCTTTGTATCTATAATAACTATCATTGGATACTTCCAGCTCTTTGCTGAACCCTATGTGATGACACAAGGTGGTCCTATGAACGCTACCCTGAGTATTGTTCTGCTCATGTACCAGGAAGGGTTCCGTTGGTGGCGAATGGGGTATTCAGCTGCCCTGGCATTTGTCTTATTTTTGATCCTATTCTTAGCAACCCTGGTTCAATTGCGATTCCAGAAACGTTACAGTGCGGTGTAATCCATGAAGACAAACAAAATACTGATACACGCACTGGCTATATTCATTGCCCTTATCACTCTGGTTCCCTTTGTCTGGATGGTATCAGCTTCTTTCATGCAACAGGGAGGAGCCAATCAATTTCCACCACGCCTGATTCCAGAATCCTTTAGCCTGGAACACTATCTGCGCTTGTTTGTTTCGATGAATATTGTACGCTATTTTCTTAACAGCCTGATTCTTTCCTTTAGCATCACAGCGCTTTCTCTCCTGGTGAATTCCATGGCTGGTTTTGCCTTTGCAAAGTTCTATTTCCCCGGCAAAGAAGGATTATTCAAGGTCCTGCTGGCAGCGATGATCATCCCGGCCCAGGTTACCATGTTACCACTATTTCTTATGATGAATCAACTTGGTTTAATAAACAGTTATCTTGGTGTTATCATCCCCGGTATGGCCAGTATTTTTGGCATTTTTCTTATCCGACAGTATATCACATCACTCCCAGACTCCTTGATTGAAGCTGCTCGTTTGGATGGTGCCAGCGATTTTCAAATATACTGGCGAATTGTTCTTCCACTGGCTAAGCCAATTTTGGTTACGCTGGGACTCTTTACTTTCATGGGAACCTGGAATGATTTTATGTGGCCGCTCATCATCATGACGCGTGAGAATATGTATACACTTCCGGTAGCTATGGCAAATCTTTCAGGTGAGCATGCACAAGACACAGAACTGATGATGGCAGGGGCTGTGATTACAGTTATGCCAGTTATCATTGTCTTTTTGGCTTTGCAGCGATTCTATATCGAGGGGATTATGTTAGGAAGTGTTAAAGAGTAGGCTTGGATTCGAAATTTAACTATTCGCCAATATGTATTAATTGGTAAAATTATGGCAAATGTAACTCTCAAAGGTTATAGACTAATCTTTTGGTGACAATCAAGTATCACACGATATAAATCTGGTTATTCAGGATGGTGAATTCCTGGTTTTAGTAGGTCCATCAGTTTGAGAACCTTCATTATTTAGACCCCGAATCTGGTGTAAGGGATCATTGATTGTGGCAGTGCCACCTTTAGATAATCTGGCTTCGATGGATTATCTCATTTAATCAAATTACTGGGTCTCAATAATCCCGGTTTATGAGACTGCAAAATAGTGGATGAATAATGAGACGCCCTTTTTGAGAGAAGACCGGGGATTATACTACTATATCAGTGATATGAGTAGGCGGGCTCCCAATATATTGGAAAAGTATTGATTTGGATTGTCACTCGGTTATAGTTTATCAAATAGGCGATATTTATCTAAGATGAGTAGGCAATCAACTGTAAGACTCCTTAGGTTAGTACAAAAAAGCCCCCCAGAATTCTGGGGGGCTTTTTATATTCAATCTGAATATTGCAGATAGAACCTTATTTGATAAGTACCATCTTTTTCACAATAGTCTGATTACCTGCTGTTAAGGAGTATAGATATGTTCCTGCAGCAAGATCGCTAGCATTGAAGTAATATGAATACTCACCAGCACTGGACATAGCATCAACTAGAGTTGCTACTTCCTGGCCGGTGATATTATAAAGCTTCAAGACAACCTGTCCTGATTCAATCAAACTGTAACGTATGGTTGTGGAAGGATTGAATGGATTTGGATAGTTTTGCTTGAGTGCAAAATTATCGGGGATTTGATTGTCCTCAATACCAGTAGTTGTTGAATTAAAACTAATATTATCCAAATAGACAATGTTGTCCTGAGTTCTTGGAGTAAAATCAAAATCAGGAATAATTACGATTTTACTATAGGCACTCCCTATGAGACTTGAAAAATCGAAGGTTAATTCCTCCCACTCGTTGGTGAGCGTATTGGGAACCTTAAGCTCTAAAACGGCACCTGCGCCCTCGAATTTCATACCTACATCACTGATAACCGGCTTATAGACCATTATTTTTACAGTGGAGTTGGTGGCGTCAAAAGTAAATAGACCAATACCATCTGAATGGAATAGAGCCCAGGGTTGTCCAGTTAGTAATGCTGTAAATTTTGCCACAGTCGCAGAGGTATTCATACCACCACTTACTGGATTAGCAATAATCTCCAGCGCTGGATCTGTACCATTTTCACCTACTGTCCAGGCCCAGTCAGCACCATGACCATCGACTTCAAAATCAACAGGAACATGGGGGCCAGGAATTACTGGTGGGATAATATGCCATCCCAGTGTAGGTGGTGTAAAATCATTTGTTGCTGGATCAGCAACAATCCACTGTGAATTCGCCGCATCAGTTCCTGCGGACATGGCCCAGTCACCGATGTTTCCAAACATCACATCATCTTTTCGAATCAAGGTGTGATCTTTGGTTGCTTCAACAACACCGGCTACATCCCAAGCAACTCCAGGATCAACATTATCAACTCCAATGGCGTCGACAATCAAGCCATCTTTGAGCAAAGCGATACCATCATTGCCATTGTGATGTACTGGACTTTCATAGGCCAGTGCCAAATCGGCTAGAGCTAATATATCGGCGTTGGCCTCATCTGCTGCTATAACATATACGTCGCCTGCAGCCAGGGTTCCGGTAAGGCTTACATCTCTATTTCCACTAGCTCCCCATACGGATCCATTGTTCGATCCCTGAACAGAATAGGATGAGAGATCTATATCAGCCTCGGTAGGATTATAGATTTCTACATATTTGTTATTGCCAGCACTTCCCTCTGTATATTCAGAAAAGAATAAACCTGGATCTGGTTCAACAACAATTTCTTCAGAGAAAGCAATATTGTCCAAATAAACAATGTTGTCCTGAGTTCTTGGAGTAAAATCAAAATCAGGAATAATTACGATTTTACTATAGGCACTCCCTATGAGACTTGAAAAATCGAAGGTTAATTCCTCCCACTCGTTGGTGAGCGTATTGGGAACCTTAAGCTCTAAAACGGCACCTGCGCCCTCGAATTTCATACCTACATCACTGATAACCGGCTTATAGACCATTATTTTTACAGTGGAGTTGGTGGCGTCAAAAGTAAATAGACCAATACCATCTGAATGGAATAGAGCCCAGGGTTGTCCAGTTAGTAATGCTGTAAATTTTGCCACAGTCGCAGAGGTATTCATACCACCACTTACTGGATTAGCAATAATCTCCAGCGCTGGATCTGTACCATTTTCACCTACTGTCCAGGCCCAGTCTGCACCATTACCGTCTGCTTCAAAATCAACAGGAGCATAGGGTCCCGGTTCTACAATAATAACTTGTTCCGAGAAGGCAATATTATCCAAATAGACAATGTTGTCCTGAGTTCTTGGAGTAAAATCAAAATCAGGAATAATTACGATTTTACTATAGGCACTCCCTATGAGACTTGAAAAATCGAAGGTTAATTCCTCCCACTCGTTGGTGAGCGTATTGGGAACCTTAAGCTCTAAAACGGCACCTGCGCCCTCGAATTTCATACCTACATCACTGATAACCGGCTTATAGACCATTATTTTTACAGTGGAGTTGGTGGCGTCAAAAGTAAATAGACCAATACCATCTGAATGGAATAGAGCCCAGGGTTGTCCAGTTAGTAATGCTGTAAATTTTGCCACAGTCGCAGAGGTATTCATACCACCACTTACTGGATTAGCAATAATCTCCAGAGCTGGATCTGTACCATTTTCACCTACTGTCCAGGCCCAGTCAGCACCATAGCCTCCTACTTCAAAATCAACAGGAACATAAGGTCCGGGAATTGTTTCGATCACATCATCAGCATCACGTACTAAAATTTGATAGTGATCACGTGAGTAAGTTACTGGTCCAGTGACTTGGTAGTCATTATCAACAGTAAATGTGGGAGCAAAGATTCCATCATCACCATAGGCAACGCCTGAACCATCGTCAAGTTGAAATAACCAATAGTCACCACCAGGGTTAGTTGAAAATGCGGTACAGGTTCCTGACGTTGTAGCCAGCAAGCCTTCATTAATTTCAGCAGCAACCATTCCCGTAGTCAAAACTCTAGCATCTGGTAAAGCATTACCTGATGAATTGATAGTTTGCTCCGATACAGACTCAATGCGAGTCAGGCCATAATACTCTTCAACTGTCCCAACTATAGTTACGTTATCACCAAGAGCCAGGGCATCTGAATCTTCATAAATGTAAATACCAGAATAATCAGCGGTTCCATCCTGGATAAAAAAGTAATAACCACCCAGGCCCGTTACAACACCACTGGTTTCAATTAATTCTTCAACATGCTGGGAAGCATCACCGCCTGCATCAGGAGTTTGGATCTCTGTAATGGTATAAGCTGTTGGTACTGCGAAGTCGCCAACAACATCAGCAGCATCACGAGCCAAAATCTGATAATTGCTATAATAGTAGGTAAGGGGTCCCGTAAGTGTATAAGAATTATCAACAATGGGAGCAACTGTAAAAATCGCATCATCTGAATAGGCAGCGCCTGACCCATCATCGAGCTGAAATAACCAGCGATCACTACCTGGATCATCAGAAACTGCAGTACAGGTTCCTTCTGTGGCTATTAACATGCCTTCATTAATTTCAGCAGCAACCATTCCAGTTGTTAAAACTCTGGCAGCAGGTAATGTATTAGCGGATGAGTTTATCGTTACATCTGTAACTGATTCTATTCGTGTAAGTCCATTATATTCAGCAACGGTACCAACGACGGTGACATCATCACCAAGTGTCAGGGCATCTGAATCTTCATAAATGTAAATACCAGAATAATCAGCAGTTCCATCCTGGATAAAATAGAAATAGCTACCCATAGCTGTTACGACACCACTGGTTTCAACAAATTCACCATTATACTGTGAAAGGTCCCCACCTGTATCAGGAGTTTGAATCTCAGTAATTGTATAGGCTGTTGGTACTGGGGGAACGCCAACAACCATGGTATAATCATCAATATAAACAGTTGAAGAAACATCAAAACTAGCCTGGTCATAAAAGCGAAGACCAACTTCGATGCTTCCTGTAGTTGTGGCAGTGTAACTATAGGTCATTTCCTGCCAGGCACCCACGATGGTGTTGTCTGAATAATTTTTATAGTCACCAACATAGAGTCTTGCCTGTACTTCATTATCTGCATGATAAACCCATACAGAAATATCATAGGTTTCATCAGCGACAACATCGACCGATTGCCGGAAATCTGTTACACCCTGATCACCTGTGGTGACCTCGGTTGCCATGGAATAGGTTCCACCATGAACAAATGCAGGGGTATCCTCCGCATTGAGAGTAATTCCTGATTCAATAGTTGTCCATGAGTCTGGAGCATTAGCTGTCCAGGCCTCAAAATCGCCGTTGACCACCAGGTTTTGTCCAAAACCTACAGTCAAAGACAAAACTGTAAACATTAGTATCAATTTACGCCACATACATCCTCCAATTTAGTTGATTGATTTTACTAAAATATTTTCAAAAATTGTGTCCGATGATTCTTCAATTACCTCCCTTTGATTTAAAGGTGGGCGATAATATAAGCCAACCAGTAAAAAGAAAAAATACTGGTTGGCTATAATACAATATTATTTGATAAGTACCATCTTTTTCACACTATTCTGCTGTCCAACTGTCAGTGCATAAAAATAGGTCCCAGCTGCGAGATTATTCGCATTAAACTGAATTGCATGATTCCCCGAATTTGAAGATCCATCAAGCAGGAAGGCAACTTCCTGTCCAGCAACATTAAATACTTTCAACGTGACATGTGCTGAATGCTCAAGGCTGAAACGGATGGTTGTAGAGGGATTGAAGGGATTCGGGAAATTTTGTTCAAGTGTAAATCCATAGGGAAGTGTCTCATTTTTGCTGTCAATCCCAACAGGATTTGAATGGAAGTAGATATTATCCCAATATACGCTTCCATTTCCTTCAACTTTAAACTGGAAAACATCAGTGAGATCTACATTTGGATAGGTTGTCAAGGGGATATCAAGACTCACCCATTCCCCGGAAGTAATGGAAAATGCATGATAGTCACTATCCACAGTTGGTGTCTGGCTGATTACAAAAAAGTTCAGGGCCGTGGAATTATCAGTCCAATAATCCAAATGCAGGTAGGTCATCCCTGAAACATTTTGGGCTGTAAATTCTGTACCCTGGTAATTCAAACCGGTATAAAGCAGGGTATTATTGCCTGCAATAGCTACCTCAGTAACCACAGTCGCCTGTCCCCAACCCGGATTCAGGTTGACCCCGTTAATATTCGTATAGGCATCGCTGAAGACTGAAATTACGCCTGCTGCATCATCATTTGGTGTTGGAGCAGCCACTTCTGGTGAACCGCCTAGTCCGCCACCGCCACCTTCAGAAAAGGTGATATTATCAAAGTAACAAATATTGTCAGAAGTCCTGGTTTGAAAATCAGGGAATACGATTATCTGATCAACAATTCCAGTGATACCCGCACCGATGCTACCAGAAAGGTCAAAAGTCAGCTCTTCCCATTCGTTAATCAGCGTATTGGCAACTTTTGTCTCAAGTTGGGCTTCACCGCTGGATTCAGCGAATTTGATACCCACATCACTGATCACAGGTTTATAAACCATGATTTTGACAGTGCTGTTGGTGGCATCAAAACTAAATGGTCCAATATCTGCACCATGCAGCGATTCAACACCAGCCCAGGCTTGTCCCGTGGTTAAAGCAGTGAATGAGGCCACAGTAGCAGAGGTGTTTGCTCCTGAGGCGTCGGGATTTGCAACGATCCCCAGCGGTGGATTGGAATCGTTTTCAAAGGTTGCCCAGGTCCAACTCGCACCGTTTCCGGCTGTTTCAAAGTCAATAGGCGCGTTCTGTGCAAATGCCATACTTCCCATTGATAATAAACAGCTTAATACAATTAAGATTGTCACTTTAAACTTCATATTTTCTCCATTTCAGTTGATTTATGATACAGTTCACCTAGAAAAAACCTGTTTTTTCAACTCCTTCCTGAGTGATTATTAATCAATCACTTCTACTAGTTATTCAGGGTTTTTATTTACCTCGATTTGATAATTAACGAGTGATTCTTTGGGAGTTCGATCACTATTATAGACACCCCAGTGTTTTTCGACTTCGTCGGGACCGGATTGATCCCCACCACCCTTCCAGGGTTCGTCGAAGGCCTCAAACATGAAGGTTGAGACCTGATTTTCATTGATCCATGCGTTCAGCTCAATCAAAAATTTCTCCTGAGCTTGCAGGCTGACTTCAGCCTTGATCAGGGCGCCTTGTTCACCTGGCCCTGTTTTTTCTGGATTATAAATGGTAGCCCAGCCGATCTCGCTCAGGACAACGGTCATTTCAGGATGTTTGATTTGAATATCCTGATACACACTGTCGGCCCAATGCATGGCATTTTCAAGTTGAAGGCCATTCCACAGGGGGTAGGCATGCAGGGCAATAAAATCAAGCTTATCTGCAACCTCTTGACTCTCCGGCTTGTTCCAGAAATTGTAGTCGTCTGCTGTTGTCACAGGTTGTACAATATTTGCTCTTACCGTACGGATGTATTTGATCAGTGAAGCGACTTCCATGCGGTGCCATGACCAGAATACCTGAGATTCATTACCTACATTAACTGCTGCAACGATATCCCTATGACGATTGGCCAGTTCAATGGCTTTCTTCACTTGTTCTTCGTTGAGAACTTTACGTTCGGGATGTTTGGTTTCATTCTCGAGCCAGATACCAAGCATCATTTTGAAAGGCAGTTTGTTCTCATGAATGACCTTGAGGATACGTTCTGCATCATCGTCAGAGCCATAGATACGAATGAGATTCCAGTGTTCTTTGAGGATATTGAGATCTTCCAGTATCTCGGCTTCGCTGGCTCCTTGCACACCTGGAGCTTGTCCTTCACGATAACACCCATATGAAATGGCATTGCCAATCCATTTTTCACCGATATAGGGTGAGAAAGAGCGCTTAACAAAAGGGACCTCTTTTAAGTATACAGCCGAATCAGCAGCTGGTTGAATGGTAGTAAGTGTAGCTGTTTCAGCAATCGGCTCTGGAACTACCGAGATATGATGACAAGCCACGAGCAGGGCAAAGAGAGATAGCAGCAGTATGATTGATCTAGATTTCATGAGTCTCAATCCTCTTCGATTACTTATCGTATCCGAGTCCAAAGCCATAGGGGAAGCGCGGGTCATAACCTTCATCACCCACGTTCCAATTTTCATTGTCATATTTTGGCCAGGAAAAGCTCAGTTTCCCCTGGATGTCAAAATCTCCAAATAGAACATCAGCGACACCCTGTCCTTCAGATCCAGGCAACCAGGCCACCACAAAGGCTGAGGAGGCCTCTAACTCCTTTTCAACAACCAGAGGACGACCGCATACCATCACTGTCACGACGGGAATGCCGCGCGAGGTAATATTTTCGATAGTTGCAATATCCTCAGGATGCATTTCGTGTAGATATAGATTGCTAGCATAGACTTCTGCCACTTCAGTATCGTCAATGGGAATGGGTGTACTATTGGGGAAGGTCGAATATTCCTGCAACAAACCTGGGACTCGAATATCACCCATCATCTCAGCATACGGTGTTTCTCCAATGACCACCATGGCCACATCGTAGTCATCTGGATTGGCTTCATTGCCAGCAAGGTCTTCACTCAAAACAGCTCCTGGAGCCACTGCCTGAATACCTTCCCAGATGGATTGTCCGCCAGGAATCTCTTCATTTGAGGTAGCTCCCTGCCAGTTAACCGTAAATCCACCACATTGATGGCCGCGATTATTGGCATTTTTACCTGCTACCAGAATCCGGGCATCTTTTCCAAGAGGAAGGAGTGCATCATCATTCTTCAACATAACCAGAGATTTGCGTACGGCCTCACGGGCTACTTCACGATGTTCTTTGGAACCAAAAATTTCAGTCTGTTTTGAGAGCTTGCGATCTGCTGGTCTTGGTTTGTCAAATAGACCAAATTCGAATTTAACTCGGAGTATCCTTCTGACGGCATCCTCCAGACGTTTCCTGGGAACTCTGCCGCCAAGAACAAGCGCTTTGGTATGCTGGATAAATTCTTCCCACTTTTCAGTGACCATGAACATGTCCATACCAGAATTCAATCCAAGTTCTACTGCTTTGCCAAAATCTTCTGCCAGACAATCAATACCATCCCAATCCGAGACGATAAAACCTTTAAAACCTAATTCATCTTTCAGAAGGTCTGTGAGGAGGTAGCGGTGTTCATGACACTTAAGCCCATTCCAGCTATTTAAGGATGCCATGACAGTAAGTACACCTGCACCAATGGCTGCCTGATAGGGAGGGATATGCAGACGTCGCAATTCCTCTTCATCTATCTGAGCATCACCCTGGTCGATTCCATGAACTGTAGCACCATCTCCAACAAAGTGTTTTACACAGGCGATAACGCTTTCTTCACCGAGATCTCCCTGAAGTCCGGTAACAAAACGAGGTGCATATTCAGAGACGATTGCTGGGTCTTCGCTGTAGCTTTCATAGGTACGACCCCAATGGCTATTTCTTGCCACGGCCAGGGTTGGTGCAAATGTCCACTCCACACCAGTGACTGCAATTTCCCGGGCTGTTGCTTTCGCGATACGCTCCAGTAAATCAGGATCTTTAGCTGCACCAAGACCAATATTATGGGGGAATACCACTGCTCCCGTCACATTTGAGTTACCGTGAATGGCATCTACTCCATACACAATGGGAATAGCGAGATGTTCATCGTCTGCTTCCATGGAGGCTGCCCAATATTCATCGTTCATGGCAATCCAATCCTCAGGCTTATTGTCTCCTGGAACGGAACCACCTCCACTAAGAACTGAACCGATATGATATTTTTTGACCTGCTCAGGTGTCACAAATTGACGTTCAGGTTGAACGAGTTGTCCAACCATCTGATCCAGGTTCATTTTGGACATTAATTCTGAGATTTGATGCTCATATTTGCTCATGACGAACTCCCCATAAGAAGGTTTGTATTTATTGAATTATGTAAGTGCAATTTCGATACGTCTTATCTTCTTAGATCGAATTTTTAAGGCCGTATCACTATCAAGACTGGAACCGCTAATATGTTGAACATTGCCAGCGTCATCATAGAGCGTCCATTCCGCAGGAGAAACGCGATCAGACCCATACGTATTCTTTCTATTTGGGTTGATGAGACTAATCAAGATATCACCGAGAAACATAAAGCTGAAACTGTTCGCAGGGATAGCCAGCGATTGGGTCCTACCCTGGTTGGTTAGATTTATGCTTTGTTCTTTATCGGTGAATAGCCAACCTGGAAGGACAGGTTTGACTCCAAAATTTAACTCACCCTCATCGGTCACAAAGAAGGGGCTGGATCCCACTGTCATTTCTATGAGAATGTGGATGAATTCTGCTGTAGCACCACTCAAGCGTGCCACAAAGCCACCGCCATGTAGACCAGGATTAGGATTGGCACTACTTACCAGAAAGGATGAGTTTTCCAGGATGCTTCTGCCATAAACTTCAGGGTTGAGATAGGGGATAAAGACCTTACGAAAATCTTCATAGAAAGTCTCATAAAGACCATTCCGAAGCATCTCGAGCATATACTTGTATTCCATATGCAACCAGATTGATTCGTTCTCAAACCACCCTGGTGAAAAGGTACGAGCACGGCCAATTTCCATAGGCTGATCCGTCAAGGATTCATTGATTTTATACATCTCGAGCTTCTGATCATAGAGACCACTTTTGCGTATATGCTGTGTCACCTTGTCAGCGATATTATGTTTCGGCAGGCAACGTAGGAAGTGAACGGGTCCTTCAAGGAAGAGAGGAAGCGTTACACATTCAAAAGCTTTCACTCGGAAACAAGATAATCCCTTAGAATTGGTTTTTACGGTTTTACGGCCATCTTCAGCTACGAGGTCAATCAGTTCGAATTCTGTGGGTCTGTGTGTGAAGTAGGTATGGGGAATCGTCTCGTCACTATTCCAGGCTCTGGCTACACCATCATCAATTTTGGCTACACCAGCGGCGAGAAATTCCGTGATCCAGGTAAGTTTTACCTGTCTGGTTTCTCCACTGATACCAAATACTGTCTTTTCACGATAGGATTCTTTCGCCGAAGTTGCAGCATCCCAATAAGCAAAGGGATCCACACCACTGGTCAATAGGGCATATACTGTTTCCATGAAGGAATTCAGCTCTTCAAATACAGCGAGCTCATAATCGAGGGAATCTGATTTTTGTAGGAAATCCAGCATAAAAACGGCATGTCTTTTAATCTCAAGTGCTTCGCTAAGACTGGAACCCATTAGCCCGGGTATTCCATTGAGCGCATCATACCAGTTTGGTTTGTCTGACTCCATCTCAACACCGATTCCAGAGGGATCAAGGGAGGCAATTTTGTTTGTGATTGTTGAAATCAACTTGATGAATAGTGAGGTTTCAACTACTTCACCTTTGCCGTATCGGGTGCGAACCAAATCATGGTCGTGTTCCCGAGTGGCAATGAGAGATGCTTTCTCTTTTACAAATTCAAGCGCATTCAATTGCATCTTTTTATCATCCCAGATAACATACTTGTCATCTCGGGGGAGGACCCTGTAGGCGGTATCATGAAACGTAAACTTTTGGTAATCCCAAAGGATATATTTGAGGTTTTCAGGATAAATGCTCAGGTAATTCTCAAGCAAATCCATGTTATAAGTCCAGTGATCTGACCAATAACCCTCAGCAAAATCAGTGTCATGGATCTTTTTGCAGCAAGCCAGTAGATCGCCCAGCAGTCCATCTGCATTCCCTGAAAATTCTACTCCTAATGTGCCGAGATAGGACAATAAATCTCCAGGAGTAACTTCATTTTCCAGAAATGCCAAAACTTGCCCGGCGGTAGATTTGGGAAGATGGTTTTCTAACGCATCTTTTCCACAGGCTTCGTCTTCAAGGGTATATTTAATCTCCTTGATGACGAGAGGATTAAAGCCATCCAGTTGAATCAGATTTACGAAGTGTTCGAGATTACCGGATTTAACATCGGGGTTAAAGAAAAGATCTGAGCGTCGATTTTGATTAATATCTCTGAAATTTCCATTGCCCTGGGAATAGAATGAAGGTGTGAGGCGATAATCATTATAGTCGCGCTCTAGATCACCATGTTTTCTGGAGTAGAGGTGTAAAACTGATTTTGAATTTTCACCCTCCAGGGTATGCGGAAATCCGCCGCGAAGTACGTTATCCAGGAAATTTTGCCTGATATACATATCCAGAGTGGGATTGTTACTGATAACCAGGTTTTTCTGTGTGAGGTCATCAATAATATTGATGCTGGATTGGGCTTTGGAGTTGATATAATCTAATTTTGTGATGGATGGTATGAGGCTATTCAATTCCTCGCGGGAATCAGCGTGACCGATGATGGAGGTTACCGTATAGGTCTTACCTGCCCCCAATTGTTTATTGAATAAACTCATGGCTGATGGAAGGCGATTCTCAGTGGCCCGATGATCCAGAATATCATGAATTGACTGATCCAGGAACTTCTCCGGAAAGCTATAATCATTTTGTGTCCCGAAGATGAGCTCGGGATCTACAATAGGATTTAAAAGATTTGCTCCACTTACTCCATCTTCAAAACCTAGATAGAAATTACCCTGCTCAAGGATCTCCACATTCGGACTATCAGTCGGCTTCACTTTCGCTTTAAAAAGGGGTGCTTTTTCCTCTAAGTTCTTCACTTCAACAAAGGCTTCCATGAGACGCCGCATATTTTTTAAACCTGCATTGCTAATTCCATAAGGAATGATGAGGGGTAATCCATCGAGTCCTTCAAAGGAAATATCAATGTTGTTGAGATTTGTGATGTGAAGTTTGCGAATCAAACCAGCATAGCTGTCTTCAGGAACAGAATAATACTCTACAGTGAATCTGAGCCCAAGCGTCTCATTTTCTTCCACCAGAATCAGGTGGGAAGGGGAGATGCGCATGCTCTGGGTCCGAACAATATTTCTATCGCGATAATGATTCTGGAAGGGCTCGTAGAAGTTGATTCCTGAGCCTTCAGGGAATTTAATAAACGTCCTGAATCCTTGGCTGGATACTAATTGATAGGCCCAATTTGCCGGGAGAAACTCCATAATGGGGTGTTCTTTATCCTGGATTCCCATGCTGCAAATACATTGGCCTCTATTTACATAGAATACCCACATAGGTATGCCCATCTTGCCAGCAATGCCGGGGAAAAAGCTGGAAAATGGCTTTGTGGCGTTGTAGTTGTCTATAACAAACTCACCATCTTTATTTAGATGGAACTGTGATTTGGGTGTAGAATTCAAGTTATAAACCTTTCATTATTTTCGAAAAATAATTGTGATCCACTTCCCCTGAAATGGAACACTGGATCAAAGTTGCACTCTTACTGTTTGGACTGAATTTTCTGGTATATCGATGACAGCAAATTGACCACCGATTTGCAGCTGATATTGGACTGGATCTGCAGAGGTATTCAATACTTGAATGCTCAGCATGCCTTCCTCATTAAGCGTGGCACAATGATGGATATCATCAGGGTTTAGCGAACCGAGCATTTTGTTGGTTTGAACTGCTCGGTCACCAGGCCGGATACTGCGGCTAAACTGGGAGAGGACGGAAAAAATAGGCGTATAATAGACGTCCTGTGTTGCAGTATCGATCATGATAGGTGCACCACAAAAATTGCCAACGTGGTTAGGTCCACCTTGTTGATCCAGGACAATGTTCCAATCCACCCAACCGGTAGCCCAATGGTCAAGGCTGACAATAATATTTCTGGCATAGCGATGGACTGGGTTATAGAGTGGATGATCATCTGAATTCACACCGGCCCAATTGACAGCATAGCCCCAATCTGAAGCACTTTGGGTCCACCAGAATTCATCATTCTGGAACCAGTTCTTTTCGGTACGACCTTCTGGGTCTGTACAACCATCTGGGGCTGGCTTGCCAAGATCATCAATACAACCTTCTGTGTGTACGATGGTATAGTCAGGGTATTTGGCATGGACTTTCTCAAAGACATCCTCGTAAACTTTGAAGGTGCTCTCATACCAGTGGACGGCAATCCCATAGACAAATTTGTTCTCTTTGTCAGCAGGGAAGAGGACATCGGACCAATGTTCCATGCCATCCCGGTTTTGATCAAAGATGAGGACTTTGGTATCCTTGAAGGCACTGTTGCGAAGTTCTGGTCCAAGATGCTTCTGGACAAATTCGCTTTGGGTTTCAGGTGAAAAGTTCATGCTTTCCCACTGACCATTGTTACCGTGGGGTTCATTGACAGGTGTCAATCCCCAAATTGGAACACCAGCAGCCTGATAGGCTTCGAGATAACGAAGCAGATAGTTGGCATAGGTGCCAACATACTCAGGTTTCAATGTTCCTCCAGAACCCTGCCAGTTGTTTTCCGGTGTCGTAGGTTGGTACCAGTCCTCGATATCCTTCATCCAGGAGGGGGCAGTCCATGCTGACGCAATAATCCGCATCTCAGAATCCTTTTGACTGGCTTTGATACTTAATGCTTCCTGGATCATGGGGAGAAGATCATAGCCCTCATCTTTGATCCCAGGATGCTTGGCAGGATCGAATCCATTAGAATCCTCTGCGATGGAAAATGAACTGAGTTCAGTATCACCTGGCACATCGGCATATGAGTATTTGCCATAAACACTGAAGTCACAGGCACCGATATGGGTCCGGGAAAACGCGAAATTAGCGCCATCCTGTCCATAAATGGCCTGCATGACGTCCTTGCGCTTGGCTGAGTCTAAATGAGCAAGAACATAGGCTGAGGATTCGGTGAAGGACGAACCAATTCCGTCGATAGTCTGTTTAACCTGATCCGGGAAGACTTGTAGAACCACGCCTGTGGCCTGTCCAGCAGCAAAGTCCACATTCTCTTGTTGGGTCTGACGGTCTCCTCGTGAAGACGTCAGCACAATCTCTGAACTGGTTAGTCTGTTTTGTGAAGGTTCCTGGGGTTGTGGATCTGGGTTCAGCGCACAACTGGATAACACAATACTCGAAAGCGCGATGAATTGAATGACATGAGAGGCTCTGTTATTCACTTTCAGACTCTTCCGCATTAGCAACTTTGCCGCGTCTATTTTCCAGCTCGAGCCTGATCTCGTGAGCTTTGGTTTCTGTTATTTCATAACTCATCATGATAAACAGGGCAATTGCTGACGTGACCAGTGGCACACCCACATCGAAGATACGGATCCAGAAAAGGGTACTGTCGGCTTGCGCTGCTCCAAGAGCAACATCGAAACCAGAAACTTTAAGGAGTACTCCAGTCAGTATACCAGCCAGGGCCATTCCAACCTTCACCATCCACCAGTAAATAGCACCAAAGACACCTTCTCGGCGTTGATGGGTCTCTAATTCATCGTAATCACACACATCAGAAATCATTGATCCCATGAGCGTGAACAGAGAGCCCGTCCCAAAGGCAACAAAGGGGGTCGCGATGAGAAGCATGTAAGGAAAGTCGGGGTTGTACCCAAACCACTTGAGTGCATAACCAAATAATGAGAGGGAGATCGTGATCATAAAAGTCTGCCGCTTGCCGATCTTGGTGGCGATGTATCCTGTCAGTGGGATAACTGCGAGAGTGAAAATAGAAGTGAGCATGCCGTACCAGCCCATGAGCTTGCCGGCATCCCCATCATTTCCGCCAAAGAGATAGTAAATCATGACATAGATGGAAAAGGACATACCCAATTGAAATCCATTGAATACCAGGAAGGTGGTTCCACAGATCTTAACGAAGGGTGAGCAACTCAGGGTTGTTTTGATACCGGCGAAGAACTCTTTCATATTGGCCATCAAGCCTTTGCTAGCATTGACAACAGGTGCCACGACGGGTCTTTCCTTGAGGAAAATCGCTGGTAGGATACCAAATACGGCGACCACACCACCCACAACCAGCGCCAGTGAACGGGCACCATGTACGGTATCTCTAAACAGGGTACTTGACATGATGGCGTAGAACCAGGGGACGCCTAACCAGGCGAGTTGGCCAACAGTATTGGCAAAGGCATGTAGACGGGTTCGTTCATGATAATCAGCGGTCATTTCGTAACCAAAAGCTACAAATGGCGTGGCATACACGGTGTAGGCCAGGAAGAACAGGATGGACATGGACAGGAATAACCAAAACCAGTATACGTAAAAACTATCACTCTTCTTGAATTTAATAGACTGAACTGTGAGAATACCTGCGCCTGTCAATCCGGCGAATTCAACAGAGATTTTATCGATTCCCTGAACATCCAGTGTACCGTTGCCATTTACAGCATCATCTGTTTGAATGTTTATTAATTCAGCCAAATCAAATTTATAAAGGTTTCCGCCTTCTTCTTTTAGTTGTTTATCGCTGAGATTGATGGCAAACGTTTCACCATCTGAGGGATTTTCTGAGTTTGAACTCGTGGATTCATAGATAACCAATCTCAGGTCAGACCCTTCAGGTTTGGCAATATTGAGTTCCATTTGTGGAAATCCATCCAGATTGGTTGAGATGCCTGCGTCCGCATCGATGGCCAGCATTTTTGGACCATAGAAATCAAATTGAGCAGTGGGCTGAGTGCTTGCATCATAGGCCAGTTCAACGCCGCCAGAATTATTGAGAACAAGGGGGCTCTGTTCTGCATGGATACCCTGATGTTCCACTATAGGCGCTTTCTTGAGCAAGTCGATATACCCTGAGGGTAATTGCCACATAAAAGCGAAGATGATTCCAGCTGAAATGGCACCTACAAAAATAAAGGGACGTCGCCGACCCCAGCGCGTTCGGGTATTATCTGAGATGTATCCCACCAGGGGGTCAGAGAGGGCATCAAAGATACGGGGGATCGCTCCAATCAAACCAACCCAAAGGACATCCATTCCCAATCCAAGATTTAGAATGACAACCATGGCTGGCATGGCTGCTGCTTGAAGGTTGTTGACCAGCATACCTATAGCGTAGGCCGTTTTTTGTTTGAGAGATATTCGATCTTCTTTTGGAGTTTGGTAATGCGCTTTTGCACTCATGTGCGTGGCTCCTTTTTCACTAGTTGAAGCAGAGATTTTCTGTAAGAAATTTGTTTCAAGGTCTACTCGACCTCCTGGTAAACCCTGACGTAGTCTACCAGCATCGTTTGTGGGAAAATTGTGTTTTCGTTAGGTGGGCCAACCCAGTTGCCACCCACAGCCAGATTTAAAAGGATGAAGAAGGGGTGATCATAGACCCAATCTCCAGTTACATCATTGGGGCTAAGAGTCTGAAAATGTTCATCATCAACATACCAATTAATACTATCAAGATTCCATTCTATGGCAAATGTATGAAACTCAGTGTCGAACCGTGCATTTGTAAGCGTATAGGTGCTTCCGATTCCTTGACCTCCAGAATATCCAGGTCCATGGAGTGTACCTTCTATCTGGCTGGGTTCCTGGCCTCGGTACTCCATGATATCGATTTCACCGCATTGTGGCCAAGAAACGGAGTCGATGTCGTTGCCAAGCATCCAGAACGCTGGCCAAAGTCCCTGTCCCCAGGGCAGCTTAATACGGGCTTCAAAACGCCCAAAGGTTGTTTCGAATAGGCTCTGGGTCTTGATCCGGGCAGATGTATAATTCAACCCTTCATAAGACGCTTCCCGGGCGACGATGGCGAGATGACCTGCACCGTCCAGAGATACATTTTCTGGTCGATTGCTGTTGAATTCAAGTTGATTGTTGCCCCAACCAGAATCGTTGCCCCAGGTATCATAAGTCCAGCGTGTAGAGTCAGGTGATTGTCCCTGAGGACCCTCAAATTCATCCTGCCATATGATCTGCCAGGTTTTCTCTTCTGGCTCAGAATTATTACTGCACTGAGCAAATAGGATCACAGACAAAACCGTAAGGGATAGCAGGATCATTTTCGTTTTAATTGGCATGAAATAATTCCTTACTTTGAAGCTTTTCGCAAATAAAAACCGGGTTCTGAGAAGACTTCTTCCAGGGCAAGTGTCGCCGCACCCATACTTTCCGCTTTTTCACCAAGGGAACCGGTTCTTATTTCTGTACTGGCGACAGATCCGACAATAGAGCATTCTCTAATCTTTACCTGGATGGGATTCAATATTTGGTTCTGGAGCTCCTTGCGAGCGCCACCAAGAATCACGCGTTGTGGATTCATCATATTGATCCACCCTGTGATGGCAATGCTCATGTATTCTGCTGTTTCTTTAAAAAGTTGCATGGCCAGGGCATCCTTCTCACCGGCAGCCAGTTCTATATTTTGAAGCGTCGCTTCCTGTCCAGCAAGTTGACTGTCCGGGTATGTAGAGAGCAATTCAGCGACCCGGGTCTCCATGGCTTTACCTCCGACGAGGGTTACCAAACAGCCTTTGAGTCCGCATACGCATTGCTCGCCATCTGTTTTGATGGGAATGTGTCCCATTTCACCTGCAATTCCAGTACCTCCCCGATAGATTTCGCCATTGAGGATAAACCCCGAGCCAACACCATATCCTAATTTTACATAGGTCAAGTCATCCACACCGCGACCGGCACCCCAGCGATGTTCTGCAAGCGCACCAAGGTTGGCGTCATTGTCAACATAAACAGGTACATTGTAATGGCGGTGGAGGAGGTCAATTTCACTACGACCACGCCATGCCGGAATAACGACTTCAGATAACCATTCGGGATGATTAGGATCCACAGGACTGGGGAGGGCTACTCCGATACTCAAAAGACGTTTAGAACCATTCTTGAATTCATCAAGTAGGGTATCACAGAGCTCAAAAATCAGGTTCCGCGTTCCTTTTGGATTGGTTCGCACTGAATAATTCTTTTTCTCATAAGCCAAGATTTGGCCGTTGAGATCCATGACCAGTGCTGAGACGTGAGTTGCACCAATATCTACACCCAAAATAATTCTGGCTTCATTTTGAAATTCCAGAACAATGGGTTTACGACCTCCACTGGAAACACCACTACCCACTTCTTTGACAAAACCAGAAGTGAGCAGCTCTCGCACTACTTCTGTTACTGTGGAGCGAGAAAGCCCTAGCTCACGAGCAATTTCAGCGCGAGATATCTGATGCTTGTGCCAGATAAGGTGTAATACCGAATCTGCCAGGGGTTTGGACTCCCAACGGTCGGCAACGCGCCGACCGAGAGAGTCAGAGTGGCTATATCCAGGACTGGAAATGAGTCCGCTTGTGTTTTTAGATTCTATCATTTATAAAAATAGACGTTATCCATATACACAGTATCCAGACCGTCACTGGCTGAAATGACCATTTGAGCTAGGTTTGAACGCGATGACAATCCGGAAAAAGCGGTCATAGCCACATCCACGCTGACCCATGCTCCTGTAGCAATAGCAGGAGAACTGTTTGATGTAAAGATCAATTCATGATTAGAATCATCCCCACCATCATAGGCATTATTGGCACCGAAATCGATGAGCTTTACATTAAAGGTAACTGGGGCACCTGTAGGATCTGGTGTCCAGATATCCATATGAAAATGCGTCATTGTAGAAGCATCTATGGTCTGGGTTGTAAACTCAATGCCATTGAAGTTCAGAAGTGTGTACAATTTCACATCATCGCCAGATATTTGCACATCTTCCAGAACAGCTGTTGACCATTGCCAGCCTGTTGCCCAGTTGTCTACAGTAACATTTGTATAAGCGTTGCTGAAGAGGGAAATCACATCTGCAGCATCTACCGTGGGACTTGGAGCTGCAGTTGCAGGACCACTTCCTACTGGAGGAGGATCAATAATTTCACCACTATCATAGAAATAGATATTGTCCAGATAAACGGTGTTTGGATCACCAGATATGACCAACTGGGCAATATTGCCCTGGGATGTTAATCCTGCGAAAGCCGAGAGGGGGATGTCTAGTGTCATCCACTCATCTGTGACCAAGGCAGGATCTGAAGAGGCGGTGATAGATAGTTCGTGAGATGAGTTGTCAGTGCCAGCAAAGACACCATCAGCTCCAAAATCAACCAGGAGGACCTTAAAGGCGGCTGGAGCGGCACTTGGATCTGGCGTCCAGACGTCCATATGGAAATGGGTCATACCTGAAGCATTGACCAATTGACTGGCTGAGAAATCAATTCCGGCAAAATTGAGGCTCAGGAATTGCATGGTTTCATTGCCTTCAATACTGACTTCCTGGACCTCTGCTGTTGAGAATTCCCAATAGGTATAGAAATCAGGCGTCGTCACACTTGTATAGACATTGCTGTAGATGGAGACCACGCTGTCTGCAGCAACGATTGGAGTTGGTGCGGCAGTATCGGGGGTAGGCGGTGCTTCTCCAACCGTGATAACCAGAGAATCAGAAACGGAAGGATCGCCCAGGGTGGCGTAAATGGTTGCATTCCCAAGGTTCATTGCAGTCAGAGTGCCGTCTGTATCGACTGAGACTATGCTCGTGTCGGATGAAGTGAAGGTGAGGTATTCTGATGAAGCACTTACATCCACGTTGGACCCATCCACATCATAGGAAACGGTGACAGCGGGGATGGATATGATGGCATTTTGATAAACATCCAGGCTTGTGGAAGCAAAACTAAAACTGGGGTGTGCGATGGTCCCAAGGTATTCAAACTGAATTTCATCCAACCAGATTGAAGCTCCTTCACCATCTTCCTGACCCTCTGAATAGTAGAACATGCCTTGTTCTTGAACCAGTTTCTCGGAAAGGGGAATGGGGATGATGTATTGCGTCCAGGTTGTGGTCAGGGGGACATTGGCAATTTCAGCCACATAAGGATTTGGAGCTGCATTGTCGTTTCCCAATCCTACCGTATTTAGTGTAAGCGCTTTATTGGCTTTGGCCCAAAAGGTTAAAGCATTGTAATCGCTTAGATCGCGGGCAAGGCCAGCCACCAGAGCTCCACCAGACCAGGTTGATCCAGATGGATCTCCAGGACCTGGAATAGTTATGATGATGGATTGGCTGCCCTCGTAGGTTTCTTCATCATCCAGTTGTAGGGCATCCAGCTTTGTCCCCAGAAAAGAATGCGGTTGCACACTGGGACCAAAACCATCGATAAAAACTTCTGCATCTGTTGGGAAGGGGGCCGGTTCTAAAACGGTCAACTCCCGGTCGCAGGATAGCAGTCCTGCTAAGACCATCAACATGAGGATGCTAGAGGTGTAGCTTCTATTTTTTAAAGACATATTTATTTCTCCTGCTCCATTGAAAGCTGACTGTGTAGATCTTTTTGTACTCTTTCGAAAATTCATGATCTATAGTCCTATGTTCAGGTGCATGTACGTCATGATTTGCCACTCATTGCCTTCTTCAGCATCCACTGCATTGGGATTGCACTCCAGCTCATTGAGATCATTGAGAATCTGCTCCGGGCAGTATCGTGGTGAATGTGAATCCAGCGTCCTATATGTATAGCTTACACCAAGACGAGTCTGAGGTAAATCCCACCAGCCCGCTTTCCCAACAACAGTTGAGATATCAAGCACAAGTTGCAGGGGATAGGTCAGGTTGTAGTCACGATGATAATCATAAGGACCCCAGTCATTGACTTTGGCCATGGCCATGATTTTCGATGAACCCCTGACAACTCTGAGGTCACCACCAAAGCGTTCGACCAATAGCGTATCGCTACCGTTGGCTTCAGCAATGCCCTGATAGAAATTTAGAATCATACCGAAATTGGAAGTCAGCTTGGAGACAACTCTACCATTTATTTCCCAGAGATCCTGCGCAGGGGGCGCTCCTGGAAATGCAAAGGTGGTTCGCCCATCAGCGAGGATACCTATGGCGGCATCCTGGGTGGTGGGCTGCTTCCGATACACATAGTCTATATTGGCAGCAAAGCGGGCATCTTCAGCCAGATCGTTGTTCCATTCATAGAACCAGGTTTCCGGCGTTGGATCAAAAGTAAGTAACATCTCGAAAGCAGTGGTTTCCCGGTTACCTCTGACAGCAAAGGGGTCAGAGATGACATTTCTAGGTCGACCCGGTTGCGGCACACTGCTGGGGATAGGACCAAGGAGTGGTTTCTGCCATAAAAAGTTAGGGGCGATCTGAAGGTCGCCAGACTGAATTGTCAAACCAGTGATGATATTATTCTGGTTGCCACTGCCGCTGTCCTTCAAGCGCCAGCCTGCGAAGGTCTGCGTCATTGTTGCACCCCCATCGGCTACGATGCCCATTGAGGCGCCCTGTATATACCAGTTCAGACGTCCTCGGGAATAGGTGAGCTTAAATTTTCCACCCCAGGCATCAGCAGCTCTGACTGTATCCTGAAAAACTTCATAAATTCCATCTGTCTCTTCAACAATCTGAAAGATCTCATCAATCTTTGTGGCTCCCGACCAGATACCGCCAAGTTCAACACCCAGACCACCACGAGTTGTTTCCAGGTGAAAGGTTCCTTTCTTGGTGGGAGGGAGCGGTACTGCAAAAGAAGAAATGGCAGGCGCTTGTCTGTCTAAATCCTCTTGATACATACCTGTCAAAACGAAGGGGCCCACAGATTTGGTATATTTAAGCAAGTAGGCTGGATTGGCACCCCACCAGAGTTCAGGACCAAAGGCCAATTTTAAACCGCTTAGTATTTTCTTTCCTTCAATTTCAAAGCCCAGTGGTGCACTGCCATCATAGGTGTCCATGTTGGGACCATAGTTGGCTTCAGGATAGAGACCAAAGAAATCACCTTCATAACCCCAGTGGTAGTGACCGGTACGGAAAAACCCTTCGAGACGGAAGAAGTCATCATCCCAGGTCATTGAGGCATTGTAAATACGCAGACGATCCAGACCATCCATGGTAACCGATCCATCTTCAGTGAGTACCGCTTGGGGGCGCCCGCGTTTTTCGTAGTAAATTTCGTCAATAAGGGTTTGGGCAACATGTCCTAACACGTTGAATGTCACCGACCCAGTTACATTTGGTGAGGGGGTTGCTTCCACAGAAAGGTAATAGGACTGCATATGATCAAAACCCTCAGAAATGGGTAAGGCAGTGCGTCCCTGGATGGGGTCTTCAGGTGTTGTGGTATGCTTGCCGCCTGTATTGTAGGTCTCCATTTCAATTCTCAAGCCTTTAATACGTCCCAAACTACCAGCTTCTGATGCCAGGGCGGCTTTGTCTCCACGAGCCTGGAGGATAGCTGTCATGGGAGAAATGCTCTTAAAATGATTCTTGACATCTTCCAGATCAACACCGGGGGCATAGACATCAAGGGAATGAGCTTCCTTGAGCGCGTAGTAAGCAGCGCGAGGATACAGCTGATAGAGGCCCTCAATATCCGTGGGTCCTTTAGCACAGATCCCAAACCATTCTTCGTTCATATTATTTTGACCCTCTGCCAGATCTGCAGGGTAGCCACCATTGGCCCATGAGGCGTTGATGTCATGGACATCCAAATTACTGGTCTGGCCATATTTCCACCAGCCATCACTAAACTGGAAGGTCATTCCACCAATGGAATTCCCAGCCAAGCCTTTACCTGAGGCCTGTTCATAGATTTCCTGCCAGTTGCCCAGAAGGTATTTGGTTTGATTTTCCTGGTCTTCACGCATTTTCTTGGCATTGAAGGCATCTGCACCGAACTCTGTGAAGTAGACTGGAACATTTAGCTTTTCTTTGACAACCTGGAAAAAATCTGTGAAAGAAATACCACGATAGACATTGCTGCCCAGGATATCCAGATTCTCAATCTCTTCAGCGATGATGTCTATAAATAAGAGATCTCCATTACAAATGGCAACGGGACGCTTACTATCCACTTTGTGGATTTCATTTATTGCATCGTTAAATAGGGAGTACATATGGTGGGCTCTAACCGTTTGGACGGTTTCGCCATCAGGAATATCCTCTGTTTCTGCACCCTCCCAGAAAAGACCATAATTATTCTCATTACCCAATAACCACATGAGGACTCCAGGAACATCTTGATATTCATTAACGACGCCCATGACTTCAGCCATAAGCGCTTTTTGAAAATCTGGAGAAGAATAATCGACATTGGGAATCCATACACCATTTACGGTAAATCCGTATCGGCCAAAAGAATGATTGAGAATGGTATAAATACCATATTCTTCGTAAATGTACTTCACCCATTTTGGCTGAACACCTGTGTACATACGTATGGTGTTTACGCCCATACCTTTCAGGAGGGACATCTCACGATCCAGGGCGGCTTCAATGATATAATCTGGTTGATTCCAAAGGGAATAGGAGTAATTGGTACCGATTGGGAAATAATCCCAATTCATACCGTTGATCATGAAATCTTCCCCATCAACCTGAATTCTTTGTCCGTCAACATCAGAAACGACGGCAACAGTTGGGACATGATCTGCTGCATAACTTGCAGTAGGCAGGCAGATCACCAGTGTTAGGAAAAGTGGTAAAAAACTAAGCGTGAGCTCTGAAAGCCTGCGAAGTTTAGTTTTCATTGAAACCTCCTCATAAGTTTAAAACATTTATTTACGGTCTGGATGGTTGTAGAGAAGTGGATCGTTGCCCTAGGGCAGGAACTTCAATAAGTAAGATCAACCATTGCCAGAAAAATGTGCAAAATTTTCAAATGTCAGTACTGCAAAATACTTTGTTCGATTACCGTACAAAGATGTCTGATGGGGATTGAAAGTCAAGCATAATGTTTGTTAAATATCAAAGTATTACGAAATATTGTTTTGAAATCATGACCATTTGATCTGTAAACACAGTGGTTTAGGAGTTGTAGCCCTGCTTAGATCTTTTCATGCTGAGTTGAGACCAGTGAGTATGGCTACCCACCGGGTTAATCAAATATGGATATTAGATCTCAGGTGCAATGGGGTTGGCAGGATGCTGAGAGGGAAGAAAGCCTGAAGTCTCAATGACACTCATTTGTTTCCATTTTCCACCAAAAAACCTACCTAGAAATGTGAGTCCCATGGCCACTATGAAAAGGGCACAGAAGGTCCATGGTAGATATAGATTAGCGTCGAAATATTCTACTGCGATATAGGTTGGGATGATCAATACAAAAATGGACAATGCCGTGGTTACCCGCATGACAAAGTGGGTATCTCCTGCACCTTTGATAGCCGAGGAATACAAAATGCTCAATGTATCGAAGACAGCATAGACTGCCACAAAGCGCAGCAATATGATGGCCATCTGAAAAGTTTCATCCGAAGCAGCAAAGGGGGCGACAAAGACCTGTGGAATGCCAACGTACAGAAAAGTACAGAAAATCATATAGATCATGCCCAGTTGAACACCTGAGTTAGCGGCATACTGAGCCTTGTCTGCTTCTCCTGCTCCAATGTTTTGACCCACCATCATGGATATGGCGATTCCTAACCCGAGCATAGGCATAAATGCCAGACTATTAATATTGATGG
>CAZDVD010000009.1:43589-106479 GCA_964508765.1 uncultured Lentisphaeria bacterium | reverse complement strand
ATATCCCTGTGAAATATATTGGAATAGGTGAGCAGAAGGAAGATATCCAGGATTTCGATGCAGCCAGTTATGTTCAGGCACTATTCGAGGTAGCTTCCTAACAGGATAAACATGAGCGTTCTCGCGGAGAGCGCAGAGACGCAGAGCTTATTTATATTTAATTTTCGATAGTAATGCTCAGGAAAGACCTACTAATCATGCATGAAAATGAAATATCAAAGATCATTTTGGATCTAAGCATTAAAATACATCAAACTCTGGGACCAGGCTTGTTTGAATCCGTGTACGAACGAATTTTAGTTTATGAACTAGAAAAAGCAGGTTTATCCACCTCGGTTCAAACCGATATTCCCGTCAAATATGATGGAAAAATATTTGACAGAGGATTCAGAGCTGACATAATTGTAAATGATAAAGTTCTCATTGAATTGAAGTCAGTCGAGCGACTTGTTGACATTCATAAGAAACAGGTTTTAACATATCTAAAGCTAACAGAAATCAAGCTAGGTCTTCTCATCAACTTTAATGAGAAGTTATTAAAGCAAGGTTTTGTCCGCATCGTCAATGGTTTGGAGGAGAAACCCAAATAAAGTCTCCGCGTCTTTGCGATCTCCGCGAGAGAAAAAAAATATTATGGAAAACATAAATAAGAAAGTCCACATTATCAGTCTCGGGTGTGTCAAGAATACCGTTGACAGTGAGATTATTGCCGGGGGATTAGAGTCTGCTGGAATTGAACTCGTGGATGAACCTACTGACGCCAGTACCATCATTATCAATACCTGTGGCTTTATAGGTGATGCTAAGCTGGAATCAATTGAAGTCATTCTCGAAGCTGCCCAATTAAAAACCGATGGTCAGCTTAAAGAGTTGCTCGTAGCAGGCTGCCTATCAGCACGTTACAAGAAAGAGCTCACCCAGGAAATACCTGAAGTTGACCAGTTTTTCGTCACTGAAGATTTTCGGAATATTTTTGACTATATCGCTTCCAAACCCCATCTGGCAGATGATCCTGATCATCGTCGAAAACTTCTAACTCCAAGACACTATGCCTACCTTAAGATCAGTGAAGGTTGTGATAATGTGTGTAGTTTCTGCGCCATACCACTCATGAGGGGTAAACAGCGTAGTCGTGAGATCGACTCTTTGGTAAGTGAAGCCCATTCTCTGGTGGCTCGGGGTGTCAAGGAAATGATGGTGATTGGTCAGGATACCACCACCTACGGTTGGGATTTGAAACCCAAGCGTTACCTCCATGAACTACTGGCCGAGCTGGATGAAGTTGAAGGCCTGGAATGGATTCGTTTGCACTATGCTCACCCTTCCCATTTTTCCAGGAAGCTTATCCCCATCTTCAAAAACGCGAAGCGGTTACTGCCTTACCTGGATATTCCCGTACAGCATGCCTCGACAAATATGCTTACATCAATGAAGCGGGGTTTGGATGCAGACGGGTTACGAAGATTGCTCCTGGAACTTCGTCAGGAGATTCCTCAACTAAAATTGAGAACCTCTGTCATCGTTGGGTTCCCTGGTGAAACCGAGGAAGATTTTGATACGCTATTAAACTTCCTGGAAGAGATTCAGTTTGACCGGGTTGGTGTGTTTACCTATTCTGAGGAAGAGGATACCAGCAGCGCGGATCTGGAGGATGATGTCCCCATGGATGTGAAAATTCAGAGAATGGATGCAGTCATGGATCTGCAGCATAGCATTGCATACAATAATAATCAGGCTCTGATTGGTCAGGAGTTGGATATCATCATTGATAGTCCCGATCCTGACAATGACCAGCAAATGTTGGGGCGCACCATTTGGGATGCTCCTGAGATAGACCAGCAGGTATTTGTCTCAGGTAATTATGACCTGGGAAGTATTGTCAAACTCAAAATATTCGATGCTGGTGCTTATGAATTGTATGCCTGCGGACCCAGCGACAATTTCATCCCTGTTGTTGACATTAACTAAGTACATCCATTACGTCACATCCTGGGAAATCATACTGGCATAAGCACGATGAAATGCTTATATCTCAGCAACTTTCAACCAATAAGCAGGAACCGATATGACCGATAAAAAATCTAAAGTAATATATTTGATTGATGGTTCAGCCCTCGTCTATAGATCCCATTTTGCATTTATTCGAAATCCACTGATCAACTCCAAGGGACAATTAGTCAGCGCTATCTTTGGTTTCATGAATGCCATGCTAAGACTTATGATCCGTGAAAACCCAGAGTATTTGGCTGTGGTCATGGATACCAAAGAAAAGACATTTCGCCACAAACAATACCCTGAATACAAAGCCACTCGCGAAAAAATGCCGGATGAACTTGCTGCACAATTACCTGTCATCGACGATGTGGTGACTAAATTGAATATTCCCTATGTGAAGCGGGAAGGGTTTGAGGCTGATGATATTATCGGTACCCTCTCAAAACTCGGTGCCGAACAGGGCTTTGAAGTAAAAGTACTCTCCGGTGATAAGGATTTTGCCCAACTGGTCAATGACAATGTTCAAGTTGTGAATCCCAAGGACAACCAAGTTTGGACATCAGAATTTGTGGAAGAGAAGTGGGGGGTTCCCCCTGAAAAGATCATTGATTTGCTGGGGCTCATGGGTGATGCCTCAGATAATGTTCCCGGTGTACCTGGCGTAGGTCCCAAAACGGCTGTAAAACTGATCCAGGAGCATGGAAGCATGCTTGAGCTCTATGAGAAGCTCGACGATGTTAAAAATCCAAAATTGAAGCTTAAGTTGGAAGAGAACAGGGAAAAGGCAATGCTGTCCCGGGAATTGGTCACCATTAAAACGGATATGGACGATATGCCTACCTGGGAAGAAATTCGCATCGAATCCATGGATATTGATGCTGCTCGCAGTGTTTTTCAGGAATTTGAATTATTCAATCTCATGAAACCCCTTGATGACGTACGGGCCTTGTATGCAACTGGGGATGCACCGGTGAGAGAAGAGAGAAATCACAATTATACCGTGGTGAAACACATCCCGGAACTCATTGAATTGGTAGAAACCCTTAAAACAAAAGAAATGGTAGCCTTCGATCTTGAAACCACCAGTCTAGACGTGCTAACCACGGAGATTGTAGGATTATCCTTTTCATGGGAAGCCAATAGCGCGGTCTATATTGCCGTGAAATATCCCAATCCACCTGATGGATGTTTTACTTCAGAGGATATTGATATCGTGCTCAGAGAACTCAAGCCCTTTTGGGAATCAGAGACCATCAAGAAGACCGGTCATAATCTTAAGTTTGATTTGTCTGTGCTGAAAAGCTATGGCATTGATGTCTCAGGGGTTGGGTTTGATTCACAAATCGCAGGATATCTGGTGAATCCAGGTGGTCGTGGGTATGGCATGAATGATCTCAGTGTCCAGTATCTGGGCATTGATCCCATTCATATAGAAGCATTGATAGGTAAAGGGAAAGATCAAATCACCATGGATCTGGTGACGCTGGATGTTATCAGCGAATATGCTGCAGAAGATGCGGATATAGCTTTTCAGCTCTATGAGATCCTTGCTGAAAAGATTGCGAAGGATCAGCTCAATCTAGTTCTGGATGACATTGACCTACCCCTCATACCCGTGCTCATGGATATGGAGCGGGAAGGCACCTTCGTAGATGCCAAAATTCTGAATGATATGTCCGAAAGTCTGGGGTTGGAGCTGGCACGTCTTGAGAAAGCCATCTTTGAAGAGGCTGGCGAAGAATTTAATGTGGCTTCACCGCGTCAGGTAGCCGAGATCCTATTTGAGAAGAAGGGCATTAAGCCCATTCGTAAGACCAAGACGGGTTATTCCACGGATGTAAATGTGCTACAGATCTTGGCCAAAGAACATGCCATTCCGCGCTACATGCTGGATTATCGGCAGGTGGCCAAGCTCAAATCGACCTACACAGATACCTTACCCTTGCTCATTCATGAAAAAACAGGGCGTATTCATTCCAGCTTTAATCAGACCATTGCTGCCACAGGACGTTTAAGTTCCACCAATCCCAATTTCCAGAATATTCCTGTGAGAACTGAAATGGGTCGCGATATCCGAAAGGCGTTTCGACCTCAATCTCAGGGTTGGAAAATTCTGGCTGCTGATTATTCCCAGATTGAGTTAAGGCTGATGGCTCAGTATTCAAAAGATGAACGTCTCATTGAAGCTTTCAAGAATGGTGAAGATATTCACACTGCTACTGCAGCCCATGTTTTTGGGACTGACCTGTTCGGTGTATCCGATGATCAGCGGCGCAGGGCCAAGGTGGTCAACTTTGGAATTATGTATGGCGCGGGTCCTTTTCGCATGTCCAATGAGCTGGAAATCTCCCGGGGAGAAGCTGCTGAATTAATCAGTGATTATTTCAATACGTATCCAGGAATTAGAAATTATCTGGATGAAACCATCGAATTCGCCCGTGAGAACAAATACGTTCAAACCCTTTTTGGACGTAAACGGCCCGTCCCCGATATTGATGCTTCAAATCGAATGAGCAGGGAAGGGGCAGAGCGAATTGCCACCAATATGCCCATCCAGGGCACGGCAGCAGACATTATCAAATTGGCCATGATCCATGTACACAAACGGATTAAAGCTGAAGGTCTGAAAAGTAAGATGATTCTTCAGGTTCATGATGAATTGGTGTTTGAAGTTCCTGACGATGAAGTAGAAGTCCTTTCAGCCCTGGTGAGAGAGACCATGGAACATGCTGTGGAGCTGGATATTCCCCTAACGGTGGATATAGGTATTGGGGAGAACTGGCTGGAAGCACACTAGGATAAGTCTTGAATATTGATTCAATGACTAAAAGCTAGATACAATTCTTCTCTATAAATTTATGATTATAAATCAGTCTAATCTTCTTCTATTAATATCTGTATTTCTGGTTCAAGAGTAATTCCAAATTTGCTCGCAACCTTTTGTTGAATAGTTTTTATCAAACGAACGATATCATCTGAAGTAGCTTTTCCACAATTGATAATAAAATTTGAATGTTGGTTTGATAATTCGGCATTGCCAAAATGTAGATTTTTTAAGTTGGCTGCTTCAATAATTGCTGCTGCTGGTATTTTCCCATGCCAGCGTTGCAATACCATTGGTTTCCATTCAGGCCATTTTTCAAGCAATTGCTTAACAATATCAGGGTTATCTATATTTTTAAAAACTGAGCCACAATTCGGAAACATCAGGGGGTGACGATTATTCCTGAATGCTAAATGTTGTGAAGCCTGCTCGTTTTCAATTTTCATTTCAGCCTCTGAACCACTTACAAGTTTCAACCAACTTTGCAGAACGAGAACTCCCTGTTCTTTTACAGTGCTTGATCGATAAGCAAAATTCATGGCCTTCTTGTTAAAGCTCCGAATTTGCCTCGGTTCATCAACACTTAGATAACTAGCTTTTAGAAACAGATTGCTCATATCCTGACCAAAGGCACCAACATTACCTCTTACGGCGGCACCAATGGTGCCGGGTAGTCCGGCTGCCCAGGCAAAATTTATAATTCCATGGCTTAAGGCAAAATTGACCGCGTCCTGAAGGTCTTCTCCAGCTCCAATTACAAGTTGGTTTGCATCATTGATCTCAATTCCTTTTTGAGACCACCGAATCACCAGGCGATCGAGTTGTCCATCCGGAAATAATATGTTAGTTCCACTACCGAGAAAAAAAACATCTACATCAATGTTTTTAGACCACTCCAGTGCTTGTTGAAGGACTTCAATATTATTCGTTTCAAGGAAATATCTGGCAGTACCACCGGTCTTATAACCACTCAGCGGAGCTAAAGATATGTTTTCTACGATGAATGTAGGTTGATTCATCACACTTTTATGACTTCCAGATCAGCACCAAGAGCTTTGAGTCGTTTATAGATTTGGGAATATCCTCGATCGATCTGCTGGATATTATTCAAGCGGGACTCACCTTGAGCTGCCAGAGCTGCAATTAGAAGTGCCATTCCTGCTCGGATATCAGGTGATGAAAGTGGGATACCATGGAGTTGTGATGGTCCTGATACAACAGCACGATGGGGATCACACAAAACAATTTGAGCACCCATTTCAATCAGACTATCCACAAAATAGAGTCTGCTTTCATACATTTTCTCATGGAACAATACAACCCCTTCAGCATTTGTGGCCGCAATCAAGATTAGACTTAATAAGTCAGAGGGAATTCCTGGCCAAATATCATCGGTAATTACCGGGATTCCACCTTCCATATTGCGTGGAATAGTAAGGTTTTGATTGGCGGGAATCAGCAATTTATCATTCTTGCGTTCATACTTCAGATTCAGCATCTCAAAACCCCTTAAAATTATTTGGGAATACTCCCAGGGCATATCATCAATAAGTAGTTCGGAGCCAGTTGTTGCCGCAAGACTTATAATGGATCCAATTTCCTGGTAGTCCGGACCAAGTGTATGCTCGCCTCCATTGATTTCATCCACCCCAGTAATCAAGAGTCGATTTGTGCCAATTCCATCAATTTTTGCACCTCGGGCATTCAATGAATGACATAGTTCCTGTACATGAGGCTCACTGGCGGCAGGGTAGATGCTTGTTTGACCATCGCTCAATGTAGATGCCATCACCAACAACTCGGTTGCCGTGACACTGGCCTGTTTTAGGAGAAGATCAGTACCCTTTAATCGATTCTTTATCTCGATAGTATAGGCGTACCGCTCCATTCGAATATCAGCCCCGAGGTCAGCCAAAGCCTGGAGATGAGTTTCAATGCTTCGCCTACCAATGCGGTCTCCTCCTGGTTTAGGTAGGGTGACTGATTTTGTTCGGGGAAGCAAACTCCCGGCAACCAAAATAGAGCGGATTTTCGCTGCACTCGAATGGTCTTTGGACGACTTTAAGTGAGTTCCAGGCTGGATAACTGTGCCAAAAGATGTGTGTTCAACCTGCGCTCCGCTCTGCTGGACAATCGTACTCATTGAGCGAATGTCAAGAATATCAGGCAAGTTGTGTAGTGTAAACTTTTCACTAGAGAGGAGACTTGAAGCAAGAATTGGCAAAGCTGCATTCTTATTGCCTTGAGGAGTAAAGGTACCTTGTAGTCTCTTACCTCCATTAATTATTAAATGTGAATTCATCTCTTCCTCAATTTTTTTGATTGTGTCAATTATTGTTCCTTCTATTAATGCAAAAGCGGGGCTACGCTTCAAACCAGAAAATATAGTAGGATAAAGATAAGACCTCCAGACAGTGTTCCAGCCACATTTACCCAATCATTATCTAGCCAAAGAATACCCGATACATGGGTAGTTTCTTCATGGCAATGACTGATTCGCTCCGTGGTCTTTCCGCACACTTCGCACCGAAATTTAGCCTGTATACTGGCACCCAGGATACTATCTACAACACTTCCCAAAAATCCAGTAGCAATAATCAGGATGATGAGCTGTGGGTCCCATTCAATAAATCCCATAAGGGCGGCTATTAAGATAATAATGGCAGCACCTATGATTCCACCAGATGTGCCTAATAGAGTAATTCCACCGGAGTATCCTTTGGGGACTCTTTTCCCGTTAAGAATATTATAGGGCAGCGATTTACTGAAACTGCCAATCTCGGTTTCCCATGTATCTGCAGTAGCGCTGGCCAGGGAGGCCAGAAAGGCCCAATAAAGCCAATCGATAGGGTATTTACTCAGATACCATACAATGGTAAAAATTAACGGTATTCCGCCATTTGCATAGACTTGAACGATGTCTCTTTGAGAACCCTTTGAGGAGATAATATCCTTTTTGGATTGTCTATCAGCAATTTTGGATAGAATACTGGAGAGCACAAAAAATCCGATAAGGGGCAACATCGTATGCCAACTGCCCATACCAAACATGAAAACACCTAGAAGAAAAGCGCCAAAACTGCCACTAACACTCAGTGATTTAGTCTTGAAGGCTCCATAGCCAAAAATTATAGAGACGGCAAACCAGCCACCCAAATTAGCCAGTGTTCCAGCTTGCATTGATGTCAGGTATAGATCCATTCCTAGTGCTGTGACCAGGGTCAGTGTGAGATCATCACTCCCGCGCTTGGAAACAGCTTCACCAACAGTGGCAACAAACGCAGTAAATAGTGCCAAGGTTGCAAGATGTTGAATTGGTAGGGCTGGATTGTTCATCAAACTGGAATATATGGGATAAGCGACTACCACCACGATGAGGGTCATACAAAAGAAAGCAATGCTCCCGGGCCAACTTTTTTTATCATGCCATAGAATAAACTTATTCTTCGAATTGACCTTTTCTCCAACCACAGTTGCTGCTGTATCAGAAAAGGCTAGCACGAGCATGGCCACTACAAAAATAACAATATTCCGTTCCCAGAACATGAGCACCAGCAGTGAGAAGGCGATGGGAAAGTAGACCGTCCCATAGGATACTCGTTCGGTCGTATGCATTCCCTTAAGGCTATCCCTTTTTAGGGCGATATAATTGAGTATCGCAAACAGGATTCCAAGCAGGATAACTGGTAAGCTAGAATTCAGGAAAAATGGTGCGAATGAAACCAGAATACCCACCATGACGTGTACAAATTTCCTGGATAATTCAGGTGGAAGTTTAAAAATCTTACGCCCAACTTCAGCCAGGGCGATAAAAATCATAATGATGGTAAAGAAGACTAAAAATGCTAACCATTCGTTTTCTATATTTAGCAATTTGGGCACGAGCGTTCCTTTCAAATACAACCTTGACTGCAAGCATTCCAATAAACTACAATCAATACCCCAAGTTTAAAGAGCAAAGTGTATCAGGAATGTAAACTTTATGATGAATATACATTTGAAATGTCAGGCAATAAGTTTTATTTGAAGCGGGAGTATAATTCCGGAATGTTTACATGTAACCGATGTTAGTAAAAAGGTAATTAGATGAATATTGTCACCCTTACAAAGCAATTGATTGAGATCGAATCAATTACTGGAAATGAGCAAAATATCACCGGTTTTGTTGCATCATATCTGGAAAAAATAGGTTTTCAGGTTGATCTTCAAGAAGTAAATCAAGGTCGGCAAAATATTTACGCCAGAAAAGGCGAACCCTTGATTGTAATATCCACGCATCTAGATACAGTAGCTCCGTATATTCATTATCGTGAGGAGGAGAAATTTATCTTTGGTCGTGGGGCTTGTGATACAAAAGGGATAATGGCAGCCCAGATACTGGCTGCTGAAAGGTTGTTAAGTGAAGGCGTTTCGGATTTTGGTCTACTTTTCGTTGTTGGAGAAGAAGGTCCGAGTGACGGAGCCATCGCAGCCAACACACTAATAAACCGTTGTCAATTTCTTATCAATGGTGAGCCAACAGATAATATGCTAGCATCTGGGTCGAAAGGCTCATTGCATGTGAAACTTTCAGCCACAGGAAAATCCGCACATTCCGCTTATCCAGAACAAGGTGAATCGGCGATCTGGAAGTTACTGGATGTCTTGAATGATATCAGGAGTTATGCTTTTCCCAATCATTCTCTCCTCGGTGAAACTACTGTCAATGTTGGAGTAATAAGCGGTGGGATTCAAGGCAATATTATCCCTCCTACGGCCGAAGCACAAATAATGTGTCGTGTTGTCACAAATGTGGCCGAGATAAAACGTATTATGGAGAAGATTGTGAATGAGCGGGTAAATATTGATTTTGGGCTCAGCAATGAACCTGTTTTTATGGAAACACCTGAAGGATTTGAGACCACAACTGTTTCCTTTACTACTGATATCCCTAAGCTTTCAAATTGGGGAAG
This sequence comes from uncultured Lentisphaeria bacterium, assembly GCA_964508765.1. Taxonomy (GTDB): domain Bacteria; phylum Fidelibacterota; class UBA8477; order UBA8477; family JABMPR01; genus JABMPR01. Next base: position 96,708 of record CAZDVD010000009.1, on the reverse strand, counting down.
GCCTTTACTTTTTGGTCCGGGATCAATTTTGGACGCACACACAGATCATGAAAAAATAAATAAATCGGAACAGAATGAGGCGGTAGAATTGTATTATAAACTTGCAAAACAGCTCATGAAAAAGGCAACTGGAGGTTGATAAAGAATGGGTAAAATACCACATTGTATTTTGGCATTATCCCAGTAATTTGTCATTGTATTTTTAACATAGTCTCAAATTCAAAGTAGCGGAAATAATGAAATCAGGAACTACAAATACATTATTATTTTATGGAAAAATAACTGAATGATAGTAATGAAATTCGGTGGTAGTTCACTTATCAGCGCTGGTCTCATTCAGAATACAGTAAATATTATTAAAAACCACCTGCATTCGCAGCCTGTAGTCGTGGTATCAGCTATGGGGAAAACGACCAGAAACCTGCTAACTGTTGCTCAAAACGCTGCCAATGGGTCATTGAAAGAAGCCCAGCTCCTGCTTAAGGATCAAGTTTTAGACTATCATCTTGAAATTATAAATTCTTTTAAGTCTTATCGTGGTTACAACCAGCTTATAAAGAAGATAAATATTTACAATTCAGAAATAATTACTGACTTGGGAATGATTGTAAAAAGGCAGGAAATCTCACCTTTTTTACAGGATAAAGTGTTGTCTTATGGTGAATTAATGTCATCATCAATTCTTAACTATGTGTTAGTAGGAAATGGGATTCGATCTAAACTATTGGATGCTCGTTATTTTATACTTACTGATAACTGTTTTACACATGCCAATCCCATAAGGGATAAATGTTATTCTGAAATTCAACATAATATTGAACCACTCATAAGGGACAGTGTCATTCCTATAACGCAAGGATATATTGGGGCAACATCTTCTGGAGAAGCTACAACCCTGGGTTTCGAAGGATCGGATTATTCGGCTGTTTTGATTGGTGCTGCACTGGGGGTTGATGAAATCCAAACCTGGAAGGATGTTAACGGTATTCTCAGCAGTGATCCGACCATGATAGCTAAAACACAAACTATTACTCACATGAGTTATGATGAAGCTGGGGAGCTTTCACGATGCGGGGCAAAAGTCCTACACTTGGAAACTATTAAACCAGCACGTGAAAAAAATATTCCGCTGAAAATATGTAATATAAATAATCCAGCACTCAGCTATACTACGATTGATGACCATGATCAGTTACCGTCTGTTCCTGTCAAATCGATTACCTTCAAGGAAAAATTAACTCACCTACAGATTTTCTCAAAAGGGGTGATTGCAGAGATTGATTTTATAGCAAAAGTATTTTCATCCTTGAAAACTTTTGATATTGTTCCTTTTCACATCGTAGGTTCGAGTAATCACCTGGATCTGGTCATTCCTGATTTCCAGGCTACAGATATCTTGAAAAAAGATTTGAATACGATTGCTTCATTAGAGATTAATCATGAAAAAGCCACCATTTCGTTAATAGGTGATATAAGTAAGATTAGAGATGAAATTTCAGGTGTAGTATCAACCTATGTAGCGCATAATATCATCCTCAGAGAAATGGTTTCAAATAGCTGTACGTTCCTCATAGATAGTAAAGACTTGACACCGATTCTCAACATATTGCACGCATATTATTTTAAGGATGGTAGCGATGAGTAAAGAAACAAACATTGGTCTACTGGGCTATGGCAAAATGGGAAAAATGGTTGAAAGCTTAGCAGCTAAAAACAATTTTCATATTTCTGCCTATTTTGATGAAAATAATCTTCTGGATATAAATGATGCGAAAATTATAAAACAGCTGGAAAACACATCTGTTTTGATTGACTTCTCAGTCCCCACTGCGGTGGTGGAAAATGTAGAAAAAGCTGCAAAATTGAAGATAAATCTTGTTATAGGCACCACTGGTTGGTCGGACAAAATGGATCAAGTAAAGAACATCGTTGAAGAAAATGGAATCGGTTTGATTTATGCCTCAAATTTTTCAATGGGTGTCAATATCTTTTTTAAGGTGACAGAACAAGCCGCAAAATTGTTTTCTGCATTTAATGCATATGACCCATTCATAGAAGAAGCCCATCACAAAATGAAAATGGATGCGCCATCAGGTACTGCCATTACTTTGAAAAATATAGTGGAACCATATTATGAGCAGAAGGATATACCTGTAGCTAGCACTCGAGTCGGATATATACCTGGAACACATTTAATAGGTTTTGATTCTGCTTTTGATACGATTGAATTAAAACACACTGCACGAAACCGGGAAGGATTTGCACAGGGAGCATTAATTGCAGCCCAATGGATAAAGGATAAACAAGGCATTTATGAGTTTAAGGACATTCTGGCTTGATTAAATCACATAAATCACATAAATCACTAATGCAGATTTATTCCGACGGACCTGTTCAGCTTGTATTATGATAATTATTATAGCGATTAATCTATTTATTATTGAGGAGTTCAGATATGGATAAGATAAAAAACTTTAAAGGTGCAGGGACAGCCCTCGTCACGCCTTTTAAAAAAGATGGCAGTGTTGACGAACATGCACTGAGAAAGTTAGTCTCTCGTCAAATAGAAGATGGAATTGATTTTCTAGTCCCCTGCGGGACAACCGGTGAAAGTCCAACCCTGAAAATGGATGAACACTTAAGGGTCATTGAAGTAGTTGTCCAGGAGGCTGAAGGTCGAGTACCTGTTTTAGGTGGCGCAGGAAGCAATGATACCCACCATGTAATTGAGATGGCACATGAAGTCAAAAGAATGGGAGTCGATGGAATCCTATCAGTTACACCCTATTATAACAAGCCAACACAGGATGGTTTGATTGCCCATTTTTCAGCTATTGCCAAAGAAGCTGATTTGCCGATCATTGTTTATAATGTTCCTGGTCGGACATCAGTCAATATTCAGCCCGCCACAGTTAAACGCCTTAGTGAAGTTGATAATATTGTAGGTATAAAAGAAGCCTCCGGTGATTTGGGACAGGTTGCCGATATTGCAAACCTTGTGGATGATGATTTTATAATTTTATCGGGTGATGATGCATTGACCCTTCCCATACTTTCGCTGGGCGGTGTTGGTGTTATCTCAGTTATGTCAAATCTAACCCCTGGATTAATGTCACAGTTAGTAAAACACTACTTAAACTCCGAGTATGCAGAAGCCCTGGCGATTCATCGTAATTTATATAGACTAATGAACTTAAATTTTATCGAAACTAGCCCCGTTCCAGTAAAAACAGGATTGGCTTTGATGGGGCTTGTCGAGGAAAGATTCCGGTTACCATTGGTTCAGATGCATGACTCAAATAAAAAACTTTTAGAGGCAGAAATGAGAATGCTGAAATTAATTTAACTCTCAATAATTGATAAGCGAGTTCCTCAAGGCGATAAAAGCTCGGAAACCCCTTTTCAAGCACAGAATAGAGTATTAACGGAGTTGCCAATGTCCTTAAAAGAACAGATTGAAAAAATATATTCTGACACATCAAAACAACCCTATCCTGCAGAGTTCTATGAGATTTTTAATAAATTTAAGGAAGAGCTTAATCAAGGTCGAGTACGTATTGCTCACAAAAAAGATGGACAATGGCAGGTTAATGACTGGGTAAAGAAAGGTGTGTTAATTGGATTCAGGATTGGCACATTTGCAGATTATTCAATAAACAATAGCTTCGGATTTTTTGATAAAAGCACGTATCCCTTAAAAAGAATAACCATTGAAGATAATATCCGACTGGTTCCGGGAGGGTCTTCTATTCGTGATGGCTGTTATGTCAGTCCAGGTGTAGTATGTATGCCACCTATGTACATTAATGTAGGTGCATATGTGGATGAGGGGACAATGATTGACTCACATGCTTTGGTTGGATCTTGTGCTCAGATTGGCAAAGGCGTACATATAAGTGCAGCTGCCCAAATTGGCGGAGTGTTAGAGCCTATTGGTGCCTTACCAGTAATTATTGAAGATAATGTTTTAATTGGTGGTAATTGTGGCATTTATGAAGGGACTATAGTCCGACAGGGAGCAGTGATTGCAGCGGGAGTCACATTAACAAGTGGTACGCCAATATATGATTTGGTTAATGAGAAAATCTATCGGAAAGGTTTAAACTCTCACTTAGAAATTCCTGAAAACGCTGTAGTTATTGCTGGTAGCCGTCCAATTGTGAAAGCATGGGGAAAAAAGGAGGGATTATCTGTGTTTACGCCGATAATCGTGAAATACCGTGATAATAAGACCAATGAATCTACGGAACTAGAAGACTGGTTACGCTAAAACTATGAAAATTATACGGGTTATTTTGATTGTGGTTTGAAGGCATCGCTATGAATGAATTTTGGCCTAAATTTTAGTTCAGAAAACAATGTAGCGTATTATCGTTTCTATATCTTGAAATTAAAATAATACCTCGGTAGTCTATGACCTTACATTGTAGAATAAAAGATTATTAGTACCAGCATACGGCAAAAAGTTTCACAAATTTAGGATTGGAATATTCAATACAATCTACATATTCCACTTAGTGTTACAAAGATAAGTAAGGATGTCCCATGCGTTCCCTAGTAAAGACCCTATTGGTGATAATTTACCTGATTATAGGAGCGTCACAAGCTGCAGAAATAAAACAGATTATTGAATTGAGTGATGCGGCCCGATCCTGGACTGTCTACCAGGGGCAGCCCCTGTATGTAACATCTGCCACGAATCACTATGGGATAGATAACCAAAATATTTTCCCCCTCACCATTTTTGATCCAGCCGCCCGAATATCCTTATCTCACAGTGCAAATTACCGCCTCATTTCAGTACCTCCCAAACAAGGGGAAATCAAAAATGGACAACGTTATTCAGACTATTTCATCCTCGATGATCACAATGAACTTCTTTATACTGTAAACAGGGGCACAGACTCAGATCTCAAACCTCTCGTCGCTGCAATTTCTGATAAGGGTGTCTTAGCACTTGCAGATCCTGTCAAAGCATTGATCTATTTTTATCACGCAGGAAACCTTATCGCCGAAGGCCAACTGTACGAGGATGATGGAGATATGAGCATGGAACGTGATGTGCTTATGGAATGGGTGGGAGAGAGGTGTTACATTCTGCTTGAACGTCCAGGTTTTAATGGCGGTCCTGCTGGAAAGTCTCTCTTTATTAGTATCGATTCGAATGGGCGTGGACAAATGACGTCCTACTTACCATTCACTTATCTCCAAGATATGGTTTTTCAGAATCAGCGCTTTTTCATCAGCGGATATGACAATAATGCTACAGGCAAAGAGATACAGCCGATGATTATTGAGTTATCTGCTAAGGGTGAGGTACTATGGACCAATGAGAATTTTGGGTATGAACTCAAATTATCAACCAATGGCGTTTATCTAGCAGTGTTGAGTAGCCACGAACTTATTCAATTGTTTAATCTTGGGACCAAACGGGTTCAACAGATTCGATTTGATCATAATAACAAGGTCTGTTTAGGATTGTCTGTCAACAACAGTGGTGATTTAGCTGTGATTCGGGTGGCAGCCGATTTCTTCGCAAAACGCAATACCCACTTCACTCAGATTTATTTTCCTCTTACCAAAAGGAACGTCGATATCCAAATAGACCCTCGGTTTCCCAAGTTATTTCAACTTCAATCAGATGGAGACCGATTTTTCATCGGCACTAACTATGAATGGCTAGAGATCAGTCAGTAATGCATTGTAATTTGGTGTCATTTTTGTTTCCCCTTGGGCTGACGTCACATATAAATAATTTTATTTGCCTAAAACTGGGGAATCGTAATAGGTTTACACTAAAGATACTGATTCTAAAATGACACTGTTAAAAATATCTAATTATCTCTTTTTTATTCTGTTTCTGCTCGGGAGTCTGAAGGCTGATGTCCTCCACATAGAGCCCTATGCCCAGTGGACCTTTGACACTCCGTTAGAACAGGTCATATTTCGGTCAAATACCAATGGTTTTCCTATTATGTATACCCTCACTGAGGACAAGATTTCATACTATGACAGTCTGGGAAACAATGTCTACGAAATTCATCGTACCCAGGATGATATTTTTGAAATTTGTGAGGATTGCTCCCACTTCATGCTGATTCAAGAAAATGAGTCAATAGACGCATATAATCCACAACGGCTCTACTCGTTTCAAGTCTACGATTTTCAAGGGACGCCTAAATACACGCTGATTCATGGCGTGAATCTGGGTGAGGGAGACCTCAACTACACCCTGACAAATCAAGGCAGTATCATTCTCACGCAGGAGGATCAACCCTGGATCATGGAGCGCAATAACGAGGATACACTCCTCTTTATCAAGAATGTGCTGCCCATGGGCCAGGATGAAGGCAAGATCAAGCTCCTTATCGATCAATTGGTCAATAGGAATGAGTTCATTGCAGCCTCATCCCGCATTGCAAGTGCTGATACCGACTCATCTGCAACCATTGACCTGCATTTGTGGAATCACAACAAACTTCTCTCTGACCCTGTGAATATCCCCGGTAGACTGATGGGGCTTGAGTCTATTCCTGGGACAGACAACTATTTCCTCGAGATTTTTGATGGCTATGAGTCCGCTCTTACTCTATTTGACAGAGAAAGAATCGTGGGGCATTTTCCCTGGAAAACCTGGGAGATAAACGGACTGGGAAGAAAATCAGCCTTTGTCATCTCAGAAAAAGACCTGAATGTTGTTAACCTGAGCGATGGGACAGTGATATCTAGTTTTCATCCAATAGATATGTCCACAATAAGTGATGCGACCTATCTGCTGGATTGGGGTCTGTTTCTCTATATTCGCTACGAGCCATATTTTAATGAAGAAGGAATTCAGGCTTACCGAAAATTTGAGTTGGAAGGTGTCAGTAAAACCGGCCAGATTGCCCACCGTAGCTCATTTGGCAGCTGGACAACTACATTACCAAAATTATCGCAAATCGGAAAAGATCTATTTGCAATTCATATGTACAATGCTGTTCTTTTATATCGTGTTGAATTGGAAGAGAAATAGTCTTTTTAAAGAATCAACCAAAACAAAATCAGGAGAGTAACTTGAAAATTAAGTTTTACATATTATTGGTGCTAAGCATGGCAATCATCAGCTGTAGCACTCAGCAGGAAACCATAGTAGTAGAAAAACCATTTGGCCTTTCTAACGTGGAGCAATTGACTTTTGAAGGGGATAATGGGGAAGCCTATTGGGGTCCCCAGGGGCAACAAATTATCTTCCAGAGCAAACGTGATGGAAATGGCTGTGACAAAATTTATATCATGAATGCAGACGGCAGTGAACAACATATGGTCAGCCCTGAGCTGGGCGCAAATACCTGTTCATACTTCAGCATGGGAAAAGATAGAATTATCTTTGCTTCTACTTTCGGTGTAGTGGATAGTTGTCCACCCAGACCAAAACCACAGGGTAATAAATACCTCTGGCCGCTCTTTCCATATGATATCTATTCAGCCAATCCAGATGGGTCTGATCTTGTTCGAATTCGTGAAAATGTGGGCTATGATGCTGAACCCACCGTATCATTTCTTACTGGGAAAGTCATTTTTACTTCAGAAATTGATGATGATCTGGAATTGTTCACCATGAATATAGATGGATCCGATGTCCAGAGAATCACCAACCACCTTGGTTATGATGGGGGTCCCTATTTCAGCCCAGATGCCAAAAAAATTGTCTGGCGTGCCTGGTATCCTGAAACAGCCGAAGATACGCTCCGTTGGCAGGAAAATATGGCTATGGACCTGGTTGAGGCAGTACCCTTGGACATTTATGTCATGGATGCAGATGGACAGAATCAAGTTCGTCTGACACATAACGGCGCCACCAACTGGGCCCCATCCTGGCATCCTGATGGCAAACATGTGGTTTTCTCATCAAACATGGATGACTGGAATGAGGAAGCACAGGCTTTCGGCCATAATTTCGAATTGTACATGGTTGGTATTGATGGTTCAGACCTCAAGCGTCTGACCAACAATACATTCTTCGACAGTTTCCCCATGTTCAGCCCCGATGGAAAATTCATGGTGTTCGCATCCAATCGCGACGCTGAAAATCCCAGAGCGACTCATATTTTTAAGGCGGAGTGGAACGACTGATTCAGTACAATATTAGTTCCTTGATTTTACCCAGGCGAGGATTGCCTGCACTGCGTTCGGCTTACTTCGTTTCGAATCCTCGCCAGGTACAGCATATATTGCGATAGCATGTTTTTTACATGAATAAACTACTTCTCATATATTTACCCTACGGTGCCATTGATCTAATGCTTGGTATCGCCATAATCAGTGAATTGGTCAATAAACGTTATGATCTACTCTGGGCTAATTTGCCGGTCCTGATCTGGGGATTGGTCTCTCTCAATAAACAAGTTAGAAAAATGTATGATGATCTGGTTGATTGAAATTAGCATCATCCTGGTAACAGTCATTCTGGTTGTCCACGCTAGAACTGCTTACAATTCATCATTTGTGAAAGTTTTCTGGATCTCTGGGATGATGCTAGGGTTTCTCCGCGAGGTTGCTCTGGGTGAAATGATGAAGATTTACAGCTATGGCGACTTTCATATCACACTATTTGGGTTGCCTCTGATTTACCTGCTTTTTTGGACCAATATTGCCTACATCGGATTGGTCTGGAGTAACAATTTTCTCGAGCGTGAATATTTGAAGGCCAAACCCTTCGGGTATCATTTGCCCCTTATTTTTATGACAGGCGTGTTGATCTCCTTTTTCTTTGAGGCTTTGCTCTCACAGTATGATCTCATCAGGTGGCATCTAGACTCCAGCTCGAGACTATGGGGAAACACACCACTTCTGGCGCCATTTGCATATGGATGGACTGTAGTACTATTTATTAAGGGTCTGAAAATACTCTCCAGAGAACCTCAACAAAATTGGCAGATTCTCGTCCTCAAACTGAGTTTGGCTCAATCCATAGTGGTTCTTATTATGGCTGGTTTGCTGCTCCTGTCAAACCTGGCTATTATTCTTGTTTTTTCCTGATTGACAGAGGCTGGGAGGGGGATTACATTAGCCCGCTTTTTCATGTCGTGACGGAGCTAAAGTATTTAGCAAAGTCAGAGATGCCCGGGTGGCGGAATTGGTAGACGCGCTAGGTTCAGGTCCTAGTGCACTCTTTTGTGCGTGCTGGTTCGACTCCAGTCTCGGGCACATCATTAAGTAAGAAGTAAGAATTGAAATTGCCATCATCTTAGCGTGGTGGCTTTTTTATATGGAGGCAATGGGGTGTCTTCCTGAGCCTGTCGAAGGATGTGCCAATCCACCGAACTATAAACATATTTAATTGTCATCCCGAGCGGCTTGCAGGGACGTAACTCCACCGGAGCGAAGACCTGAGTGAGGGATAAGTAACCAGCATGAAGCGGGAATACTTCGACTCCAGCCTGTCTCGTCGTACCCTGAGCTCGTCGAAGGGGTAGACGGATCTCGGGCACATCTTTAAGTAAGAAGTAAGAATGGCCATCACCTCAGCGTGGTGGCTTTTTTTATTCTCTTATAAACCAGGATCAATAGTCCGTCATCCCGAGCGGCTTGCAGGGACGTAGCTCCACCGGAGCGAGAGCAGGTCAAAGGATACAATGACAATTCTCACAAAGATACACAAGACTGTCATCCAGAGCGGAGTCGAGGGATATGTTGAATGAACTATGGTTCGGAATCCCTCGACAAAGCCTGTGCTGAGCAAAGCCGAAGTGCTCGGGATGACAGCACACTAATTTCAGAATGACAATCAACGCCAGTTTGAACATTCATCTTCAATCCTGAGAAGTTCTCATTAGCTTATAAGCCAACGAGTGAGGAGTATCCGTAGTAGATGATCACATATCAACAGCTATCCAACACCATTCCCATAGAATTCGGGAAACAGTTTATCTCCTTTGTTACAGGAGAACAAAACGACCAGCGCATAGATCTGAAATATCATTTTAATGAACAGACCGGTGAAGTATTTGCTACCGTTAACTTTGGTAGGCTGGCTCAGGGACCTCCTGGTCATGCCCATGGGGGAGCCATATCTGCAGTTTTTGATGAACTCATGGGAGCCTGCTGCTGGGTCAACGGCTATCCTGCCATGACAGCCCAATATACAACACGGTTCTTCAAGCCATTATCCCTGGGAAAAGATGTACTGTTTTGTGCAAAAATTAAAACTATTAATGACAAAAAAATCAGCCTCAGGGCAAAATTGATTGACGAAACCAATCAGAAATATGCAAGTGCCAGGGGGCTATTCATTTTGCAGGACATGGAAAAATTTAAGAAAATGAACCTGGAAACAGGGGATAAGGTCTCGACACTGAGGCAAATATAGCAAAATTAAGATATTGAGAAGAGGAGCATAAAGATGGCCTGGACATTCAAATTTGAACTTGATAAGTATGAAATTGAAGATCTCAAGATCGTGCTTGAAAAACTGAAAAAGAAAGATATACGCAAAGTGGAAGTGTCCGTAAATGGCGACGTCCGCAAGCTTGCTACGAATATGCTAAAAGCTGTCTATGATCAGGAAGACTTCTTTAAAGATGATCGCTGGTAAGCTTAAATTAGTTTGAGATAAAACTAAGTAAGCAGAAAATGTATGGCGACTAAAATAATCGAAAATACCTCACAAATAGTACCCCGCTGGGAATGGCGAGCATTTGATGACAATTACTTAGCGTTTAAAGGATTGTTTGAAAATTTCAAGCCCTTCCTGCAAAAGAAGAGTGAGGAAATTTATTTTCTCATTCCAAATCTTGCCATCAATGTAAAAATTAGATATCAATTGCTTGATGTTAAACACAGGCTTGGAGTTGATGAAAGGGGTTTCGAACAATGGGTGCCATTAGCAAAATATGAATTGCCCCTAAATCAGGTAGCCTTTAATGAACTCTCTAAACTATTGGGTTTTTCTCACAGAAATGATGATTGGCCTCTGAGTGAAGTTGATTTCATTTCTTCACTGCCTCGTGAGGCTAATATATCAACCGTGTCTATAAAAAAAGTTCGAAATAGATATGAGATTAACGATGTTCTGGGAGAATTCACGCAAATATGGATAGAAAGAAGAAAAACATATACCATAGCCTTTGAACACGAGAATCCTCAAAAAATCAATGAAATCAGGAGACTAATGGGCATCGAAAATGTGCCAAATGAGAATTATCCTGAGGCTTTAAAACGACTGTTCAGCTATACAAAGGAACCACTCCATGGGAATTGAGATTGAACGTAAATTTCTGATCACATCTGATGCTTATAAACATGGTGCAGTTGGGCAGGTGTATCGCCAGGGCTATCTAAATACTCAAAAAAATCGTATTGTCAGAGTTAGAATCATTGGTAAAGAGGCCTTTCTTACAATCAAGGGGCTCTCAAAAGGAATACAGCGCACTGAATTCGAGTATCCTATACCACTGGATGATGCGTACCACCTACTTGATCACCTCTGCGAAAAACCCATCATAGAGAAAACCAGATTCAAAGTTCTCTATGAAGGTCATATTTGGGAAATAGATGAGTTCCATGGAGAGAATACAGGATTAGTAGTAGCCGAGATTGAGCTGGAAGATAAAAATGAGCAATTCTCCAAGCCACCGTGGGTGGGGGAGGATGTCAGCCATGATTGGCGCTATTTTAATTCGAATTTACTACTTCACCCCTTCACATCCTGGGAAGATTAATCATGTACCGCAATTTTATGAGGAAACTTTTTCTCACAGTAACAATAATTCTTGTCTCGACTACGGCACTGTATGGATCTGATAGTGGAACCGGACCTATCGCATGGGGTATGCTCATGATGACTCTCCTCGGCGGGCTGGCGCTTTTTCTCTATGGTATGGAGAAGATGAGCAAGGGCTTGAAACGGGCTGCTGGAACGAGTCTGCGTTCATTACTTTCGGCTCTGACAAAAAATCGGATTGTAGCCATGTTTGTGGGTGCTTTCGTAACCATGATCGTCCAATCAAGCAGTGCTACGACGGTAATGCTGGTCAGTTTTGTCCAGTCTCAACTCATGACCTTTACCCAGAGTCTGGGTGTTATTCTAGGAGCCGACATAGGCTCCACCGTTACGGCTCAGTTAATCGCTTTCAATCTGACAGAATATTCCTTGCTCATGGTCAGTCTTGGTTTTGGGATTTCCTTATTGGGAAAGTCCGAGCAACAAAAAAATCTTGGTGAATCACTGTTGGGTTTTGGGATACTCTTTTTTGGTATGAAACTTATGTCGGATGCCATGGCTCCCTTGAAAACATATCAACCTTTTATTGCTACAATACAGAATCTGGAGAATCCCCTTCTAGGCATTATGATCGGTGCACTATTTACTGCCCTTATCCAGAGCAGTGGTGCCTTCACCGGGATCATCATCGTCCTTTCGCAACAAGGTCTGATAAGTCTTGAGGCAGGTATCCCACTCCTCATGGGTGCCAATATTGGGACCTGTGTGACGGCCGGTCTGGCCAGTATTGGTGCTGATCGTCCAGCCAAGCGTGTAGCGCTTGCGCATGTGACCTTCAAAGTATTGGGTGTACTTTTGCTGGTTTTCTGGATCCCCACCTTCGCTGACATCATTCGATCCATATCCCCAAACAGTGATATGTCCCATGCTGCAACATCACGTCAAATTGCCAATGCACATACCGTTTTTAATGTTGGCATTGCCTTCATATTTTTACCTTTTACCAATCTGGTGGCTCGATTCGTATCCAGAGTTTTACCAGACAAAAAAGAGCTCATTGCTCTCAATCCGGTGGTCTGGCATCTAGATGATAACAGCATTAATACGCCTGCCCTGGCATTGAATTTGGCTCGAGCTGAAATCGCCAGGATGGCCAAGATCCTGGAACGCATGTTGGAAGCCGTTATCCTACCCTTTTTCAAGAATGATCTCGGAGCCGACAAAATCCACCCGAGCATATCTCTGATCGAGGGAATCGAAATGCGAGAGAAAAAGGTGGATTATCTCCGGGTAAAAATTTCAGAGTATCTGCAGAAGATTGGGCAAAAGAATTTGTCCGATGATCAGGTGGCCGAAGTGTTTGCCATGATGTCCATAGTAAGTTACATGGAGAATATTGGCGATATAATTCAGCGTAGTGTCATGCCTATGATCGCTAAAAAGCGAGCTTTAAAACTCAATTTTTCACAGCAGGGTGAAGAGGAGCTCCAAATTTATCATACAAAGGTCTGTAAGCAGATTAGTCGCCTGAGAAATGTATTCGAAGAGATGGATATTAAAAAAGCCAAGCATATCATGCGCAAAGAGGAAAAATATCTGGATCTTGAGTCGAAATATCGCGTTCACCACCTTGAACGAATCTATGCAGCGCAGGAAGAATCGGTTCAAACCCACGACATTCATATGGAATTATTAGATCTTTTAAAGCGAATTACAGTTTATACAGGTGATATCGCCAAAACGCTTTTAACTATGGAGAAGATTGGAAACTAATGGGTGCTATGTATCATGAGAAATAGTGATCGGAAGTCAACATGAAGAATGGTTCAATATTTATGAATCTTGTGCTCATCTTAGCCGTTTTGAGCTTTTTGGGATGTAACTCAACGGACACCTTATCGCCTGATGTGGTTGAAGAGGGAACATTGGTATTAAATGAATTCCTGGCCAGCAATGATTTAACCAATTTTGATGAATATGGTGACTTTGACGATTGGGTGGAACTCTACAATGGAACTGAGGATATTATTGATATAGCTGGAATGTACATAACAGATGATCCGTTGGATGTGAATCCATGGATGATTCCAGACACCAGCACATCACAAACAACGATTCCTCCCAATGGTTTCCTCCTGCTATGGTGCGATGAAGAGCCTGAACAAGGTGTTCTCCATGTTGATATAAAACTGTCCGTCCATGGTGAGCAAATAATCCTTCTCGATACGGATATGACAACAGTAATTGATAGTATTCAGTTTGGAGCTATGAGCACAGGCATTTCATATGGACGCGAACCAGATGGAAGCAGCTCGTGGACTCTCTTTTCAACTCCAACTCCTGGTAGCTCTAATTGATGGGTGGATTTAATTGAAATATGTGATTACTATTCTGGTTGTTTTATTGAATGGATGTGAGATGTTTAGCTCTAATGACCAGCCACCTTCACTGAAATTAATAAAAAGCTCAGGAATAGACGTATCAGAACCATCCGGGCTATCATTGGATGCTTCAAATAAATTTCTCTACTGCGTAAGTGATTCTCCAGAGAATAAAGTCCACAAACTCGATTTAGAAGGGAATTTGGTTCAGACCCTTGGTTTTGTTGGCCAGGATCTGGAAGGAATCAGCTTTGATCCTCGTGATGGAAGCCTCTGGGTTGTAGATGAACTGCAAAGTGAATTCATTCATTTGTCTGATTCTGGCGAAGAGCTATCCCGAACTGCCCTGAACTATTCTGTCCCTGAAAGAAAGAATGGGCTGGAGGGTATTTGTTTTCGACCAGAAACACAGGATATCCACATCATCAAACAGAAAAATCCCGCAGCGGTTATCTATGTGGATTCAAATCTTGTAACTCAAAATTCCAAATCTTTTGATCTTTCCATAGATATAACAGGAATTTGTCAGGGTAGAGGTGATGATGAATTCCTCATTATCAGTGCTGGTGAGAAGCAATTGTATGAGTGGAGCTGGGAGGGTGGTATCCTGGCCACATACAGGTTTGATGTAAAACAAGCTGAGGGAGTTATTTACGATACAACCAGCGCTCTTGTTTATATCGTTTGTGATTCAGAATCCATTTTGTACACTTATAAATTTCCAGACTAAGGATTATGCATCAGAACATGAATGAACCCATTATCGTTTCTGCCTGTCTTCTCGGTGAAGCCTGTCGTTTTGATGGTCAGGGTAAAGGCAACTCGGAACTTATGGAACTTCTCAAGGATAAGACCCTTATTCCGGTTTGTCCTGAGGTAGAGGGTGGTTTGCCCATCCCACGGCCACCAGCAGAAATTAAGGACTCTGGTGTTTTTAGAGAAAATGGGGAAGATGTATCAGGCGCTTTTCAAAAAGGCGCATCGATTTGTACCGAAAAAGCCGTATCTACCCATGTGAGTCAAGCTATTCTCAAGAGTCGCAGCCCTGCCTGTGGTTGTAGACAGGTCTACGATGGATCTTTTTCGAAAACATTAATTAATGGCGATGGAATCTTCACCCAGCATCTTAAGTCAGCCGGGATCACCTGCATATCTGATGAGGATTACCTCTCCAATAATTCATAATACCTGTTAATCTGAAGCTTTGTCTCAGATTGGTCCATTCCGTGATATGCTATGTACGGGCGCAATGCATTGCGCCCCTGATCGCCCATTCGGATATTCATTTTGTAACCACCATCCCATCCTTGCCTCAAAGACCTGTGAGCAAAAGAATTTTGACAATGAAATATTTATACAACGGTCCTGGTGCAGGGACCATGAATTGGAGAAAAAAATGACTGAAAATTTGACAAAACAAGATTTCCTTGATAAAGTTTTTGATTACGAGAATGAGGAGGAATGGAAATATAAGGGTGACACCCCTTGTATTATCGATTTCTGGGCTGAATGGTGTGGACCTTGTAAGGCAGTAGGACCCGTATTGGAAGAGCTTTCAAATGAGTATGACGGAAAAGTGAAAGTGTATAAAGTTGATACAGAAACTGAGCAGGAACTTGCTGGCGTTTTCGGTATCCGCAGTATTCCATCACTTCTCTTTGTGCCCCTTGGCGACAAACCACAGATGGCAGCCGGTGCCCTTCCCAAAGAACAGTTTGTCCAGGCTTTCCAGGACGTACTGGGAATAGCACCAGTTACTGCTTAACAGTTTTACATAGAAACCTCCTGAAAAGCGCCAATTTATCTTGGCGCTTTTTATATGGATTAAACGCGTAGAGGCGCAGCATGCTGCGCCCCTACGCAAATCCCTTCCCTCCATGTCTGAATCACCTATATTGCGCGCAAATGGAAGCAGAAGCGAGTTGAATTTGAAAGTTATAGCAGGTGTAGACGAAGCAGGTCGGGGGCCTCTGGCTGGTCCTGTGGTAGCATCTGCAGTTGTCCTGAATCCTCTGGATATTCCTGAAGGATTGAGAGATTCCAAAAAGCTCAGTGAAAAACGACGCAACATCCTTGCGGTGGAGATCAGATCAAAAGCTCTGGCAATCGGCATCGGAATCGTTCATGAACAGGACATCGATCGGAACAACATCCTCCAGGCCACCTTTGAAGCCATGCGTCAAGCCATCTCTAATCTGAATTGTGAATTCACTCAAGTACAGGTGGATGGCAACCATAAGATTCCTGGATTGCAATATGCTCAGGAATGCATCATTGGTGGAGATGATCTGGTACCCGAAATCAGTGCAGCCAGTATTATCGCCAAGACGACACGCGATGCCATGATGATTTCCTACGATAAGCTGTTCCCTGACTATGGATTTAAGTCCCACAAGGGCTACGGATCTAAAACTCATATGGAAACATTGCGAGAACGTGGCAGAACCCCTATCCATCGTCGTAGTTTTCGCCCAGTGAATTCGTGTCCAAATAAATATTATCAGTATTTCAATCAGGAATCCTCATACGGACGCATGGGGGAGATCATTGCGGGAATGTTTTTAATCCGCAATGGCTATAACCTGCTGGAACACAGTTATCATGCTGGTCGGGATGGTGAGATAGATTTGATTGCCTCTAAATCCGATGAAGTCATCTTTGTTGAAGTGAAGAGTTTTGCGGGTGAGTCGGATGACACCATTGCACTGGAAAGAGTGACACCAGCAAAACAGAAACAAATTGCCCGTGTCGCAGAACAATATCTAGTGAAGCATGAAATTGAAGAACCGGAATGTCGATTTGACATTGTTACTGTAAATTTCTCAGACCCCAAACCACAAGTAAATCATTACACCGAAGCATTTTTACCGCTTTAAGGAATATCTCAATGAAATTCATATCTGTTTTCTTCTTAAGCCTCAGCCTCAGTGTCGCAGTTCTGGCGACCCAACCAAGCATTTACGGGGAAAACGGGGTTGTTGTGGCCCCTGATTTGAAAACAGCATCTCATGGCGTTGCTTATTAGACGCTCACAACCTGACTAGAAAAATCTGAACTTTTTAAAATACATACCGTTGAATGAGAGTCCTCGCATTAAAATGGCACGGAGCGAATATCAGGAGATCGAATTTTGAGTGAAAAAGAAAAACAAGCGAAACGATCCAGGAATAGCGGTGTTTTTCGGGGGCTAATGCATATCATCGTTTCGGTGCTGATACTGCGGGCTACAGTCATTGAAGCATATAATGTTCCCACTGGATCCATGGAAACCACCATCAAAATTGGTGATTTCATCCTGGGCAATAAATTTATCTATGGCATCAGAACTCCTGATTGGATCGGTATACCCTGGACAAACTTTGGTTTTTCTGTACCCTATTATCGCTTGCCTGGATTTGAAGAGCCCAAAACAGGGGATGTGGTCATCTTTCGCTATCCCAATGATAAATGGCCAGGCATCCAGATCGGTCCCCATGATCCCAGCTTGAACTATATCAAGCGCTGTATTGCAGGACCGGGTCAAACCATGGAGATCATTGAGAAAGATGTTTTCATAGATGGTGTCCAGTTTGATCTGCCGGAACATGGCCGTGCTTCAAAGTTAAACGTTTATGATGATGAATATGCTGAACGGATGATTTTCCCAAGGGGCATCGGGAATCGCGATTATTTCGGACCACTGCATATCCCGGCCGCTGGAGATACACTTTTGTTCAACAAGGTGAACCTTGATCATGCCGTGAATGTGATCTCTTTGGAGGGACATGAGGTTCGGCCCAGTATCTTTGGTCAGCTTAAGATCGATGGAGAGAATGCGGATCATTACATTTGTGAACAGAATCATTACTTTATGATGGGGGATAACCGCGATAATTCCCATGACAGTCGTTACTGGGGACTGGTTCCAGAATCCAATATCATTGGAGAAGCCATTTTGACCTACCTGAGTTGGGAGCAAACAGAGCCGAATTTATTGAAACGTATATTCAAATTGCGTCCAGGCCGGATGTTTAGATTTATTGACTAATCACGCTTGAAAAGAACTATTCGAAAGCACTGCTATTGGTTGTGCTTTTTTTTATTTCATGAATGAATTTTACGCTGTCTTCCTGAGCCTGTCGAAGGATATTCATCCTTCATTTCATTCCACAGTCTTTGATTGAGCCAATTGGTGTAGTCGGGTTTCAGGAAATCGTGTAATCCCTGGAAATAATAACCTATGTTAGCATTTTTTATTTCATCCAGTGCAACTTGCAGGGGTGTAGCCCCCAGCATGCAAAAAAATAATTAAGGCATTCATTGACATAAGTACCCATAATGTGTCATCCCGAGCGGAGTCGAGGGATAGTAATATCATTTACAGTTCCATACTCGGCATAATATTATATTGTAGGATGAAACGCATACTTGAAACATCCGATATCAAAAATTTAAATCATCGCTGTATACACCAATTATAAAGGGGTTTAAATTTAAAACCCCTCTATAATTGGCTAGGAAACAATAGTCTTGGTGAAATATCAGTCAAGGATAGTTCTTCAGCACCGTCTAACCCGGTATCCGTAGACAGAAAATGTTACCAGAGGGATGATTCGGCTCAACCCAAACATTTCCATGATGTGCCGCTGCAATTCTTTTTACGATGGCAAGACCCAGACCCCGACCCCGACCATGTTTCTTTTCACCCCCAAATTGGGTGCGTCGCTGAAATATTTCCTCGCGTGCGATCTCAGGTATGGTATTCCCCCAATCAATCACCTTAATGAGAATTTCATGGTTCTGTTTTTCTGCCTGAATAATTATTTTCCCCCCATCATTTGCATACTTAATGGCATTGCTGATAAAATTTTTAAAGACCTCACCCAGCAACGGGTTAGCCTGAATCTCGATGCTCCCAGGAATTTCCATTTCTAATTCCATTTCAGCTTGTGTCAAAGCAAGAGCAAACTCTTCGG
Organism: uncultured Lentisphaeria bacterium; assembly: GCA_964508765.1. Lineage (GTDB taxonomy): Bacteria > Fidelibacterota > UBA8477 > UBA8477 > JABMPR01 > JABMPR01. Next base: position 77,668 of record CAZDVD010000009.1, on the reverse strand, counting down.
CAATAGATGTGACCAGTTTCAATAAATCCATACTTTCCATGGGGATTTTTTCACCAAAGGCTGCCTGACTCAGTATGGTAGTGCTATTTAAAACATCAAGAAGGCTTTTACTTGTACTATGGATCACCTGTAACTTTTTGTCTTGAGGCGACTCCTGAATGGCCAGACCGGACAAACTTAATATGACACCGGCAGGATTTCTTAGATCGTGTGTAATGATATCCAGTAAAAGTTCCCTCAGGTTATTCAATTCAACGATTTGCTCTTCTAGTTTCTGTCTTTCGGTGACATCCCGTGATAAGCCTACGATTCCGATAGTATTGCCTAAATCATCATGTATGGGTGCCTTGGTTGCTGACAGCCATTTGACCTGCCCATCATGGCCGATCAATTTTTCCAGTTTACTTTTTAGGGGTGTATCAGAGGCCATGATATTCACTTCATCCTGATGCGCCTCTTCGGCAAAGGATTCTGGAAAGAAGTTGTAATCTGTTTTCCCGATGGCTTCAGTTGGAGAGGCAACTCCCAGAATTTTCGACTGCTGCTCATTAACTCGTATAAATCGACCTTCTGTGTCTTTGAAGTAGATGGTATCTGGAAGACTCTTCATCAAGATATTGAGAAGGGTCGCATCAGAAATTGATGCAGTATTTTTGGTCTTATCAAGAGCAGCATTCATTTTGATTATTTCTTTAGATGTAAAGGGAAAAGTAGAGCACTTACGTGTGCAGGTAGTGTCAATTGTTCAAATGACAAAAACATTGCCCTTCTAGGTTGCTATTCAGGTTTTCATTGATTCAATAATATGCACCCATCAACTAGTTTCAAATATATTCAAATTTATCTCCGGAAGCGATCTGTGATGCCACTTACAGTTCCATATTCGGCATAATATATTATATTGTAGGATGAAACGCATACTTGAACCAACCGATATCAAAGAGAGCTTAAACGAGCTAAAGAGCCTTCAAAAGAAGGTTTCAAACCATCGACTAAAAACCCGTATCCAAGCGCTACTATTACTCAAGGAATCCAAGTTCAAATATCGTCGGGATTTGGCATTCCATTTAGGTATACACAGAGCAAGTTTGATGAATTGGATAAATATCTATTTGGAGCAAGGTATTGATGAATTACTTGAGATCCGTAATGGGGGTAAACGTTATAGTCACGTTAGTGCTGAGCTCCACGACGCCCTCAAGGAGAAGGCTCACAACTCAGAAGACCCCTTTATGAGCTATATTGCAGCAGTTCAGTGGGTTGAAGAGAACTATGGCCAGACGATTAAATACACAACCTTACGAAGCTATCTCATTGATAATTTTAACACCAAGATAAAAAGACGAGCAGGCCATAGAGGCCTTTAAAAAAACTTCCCAGCCTGCTTAAAACCATTGCTGAAGACACGCAAGCATCTGCTTATAAAAGTATTAACCGCTATTTCCAGGATGAAAGTCGCTTCGGTCTGATGACCCATGTAGGAAGTGCCATAACTGCCAGGGGTGTTAAGCCCATAGTGAAGTTTAAGCAGGTTTTTAAGAATACTTATCTGTATAGCAGTTTTTCACCCTTGAATGGTGATTCATTTGAGGGTGTTAGTTTAAAGATATTTGAAACATATCTCACAGCCTTTTCAAAATACAAACCTGATGAGTACAAAATTGTGATTATTGACAATGCTGGCTTTCATGCTACTGCAAACATGAATATCCCTGAGAATATACTGATCAATATTTCCCCCTATAGTCCTGAGTTAAATCCTGCAGAGAAGATATGGGGATTCCTTAAGAGCAAGTTCAAAAACAAGGTCTTTGATTCTTTGGATAAGGTGAAAGAATGGATTTACGATGCCGTTAACAATGATCTCACGGTTAAACGGTTTTTATCCATAACACATGATGACTTTTACATGAATGCATTTATGGCTAAATTGGAACTGTAAATGGTATAACTCATTTATATTGGATGGATACCCCTCGACTGAGCCTGTGCTGAGAGAAGTCGAAGTACTCGGGGTGATGAACAATTACACATAAACAATTTTTATTTCTTTCCTATTATTCTAATATCCATACTTCCATTTTGGGATGTTGCTAACTATAATAGCGCGTTCTTTGCTAAGGATTTAACCATAATTTAAGTAGTTTCGCTAACTCATTGAGGCACAATGACATCACAAGAGATTCGTAACCAGTATATTCAGTTCTTTCAGGACAAAAATCATAAATTTGTACGGAGTGCAGGGGTGGTTCCTTTTGATGATCCCACTCTCTTATTCACCAATGCAGGAATGAATCAGTTTAAAGGCATCTTTCTGGAGACTGAAACTGCTGACTATACCCGAGCAGTAAATTCCCAAAAATGCATCCGTGTCAGCGGGAAGCATAATGACCTTGAAGAAGTAGGTCTGGACACCTATCACCATACCTTTTTTGAAATGCTGGGAAACTGGAGTTTTGGAGATTACTACAAATCTGAAGCCATCCAATGGGCCTGGGAATTATTCACCGAGGTTTGGAAAATCCCCAAAGACAAGCTGTATGCCACTGTTTATACAGATGATGATGAAGCTTTTGGGCTATGGGAAACCCTCACTGATATTCCCCGCGATCACATCCTGCGTTTTGGCAACAAGGATAACTTTTGGGAAATGGGTGAAACGGGTCCCTGTGGTCCCTGTTCAGAAATTCATGTCGATATTGGTGGTGATCCCTCCATACACGGTTCTCATCCTGAATTAGGTGTGAATACGGACAATCCCCGTTTCATGGAGCTATGGAATCTGGTATTTATTCAATACTTCCGTGATCAAAATGGTGATTTAAGTGATTTACCAAAAAAACATGTTGATACAGGAGCAGGTCTTGAAAGGGTTGTTGCCTACCTTCAGGGTAAAGATAGTAACTATGATACAGACTTATTTATTCCCATTCTGGAGGAAATAACAAATCTTTCTGGAGTTGCCTATAAAAGTGATGAACAGGGTATGGCTCATCGTGTGATTGCTGATCATGTGCGCATGTTAACATTTTCCATCTCTGACGGCGCTCTACCATCCAATGATGGTCGCGGGTATGTTTTACGTCGTATCTTGCGAAGAGCAGCCCGTTATGGACGTAATTTGGGTATGAATGAAGCCTTTATCTATAGACTCGTCCCCACAGTAGTAGCTGTGATGGGTGAAGCCTATCCTGAACTCAATGAACGGGTCGCCTATATTCAGAAGGTCATCAAATCTGAGGAAGATTCCTTCAGTCAAACCCTGGGAAGGGGATTGCAGATTTTTTCAGGTATGCTTAAAGATGCCAAGTCAGCAGGGCAGACCTCACTTTCAGGTGAAAATATCTTCAAACTTTATGATACCTTTGGCTTTCCCGTTGATTTGACCCGTCTCATGGCTGATGAAGAGGGATTTGGTGTGGATCTGGAAGCTTTCGAAGCTTTGATGAGTTCTCAGCGTGAAAAAGCCCGCCAGGCTACCCAGCTCAAGCAAACCCACACACAGGGTAGTGAGTGGGAAATCGTCCAGGCTGGTAATCATTCAGAATTTTTGGGCTATACCCATCAACAACTGGATACCAGTATTGCTCAGGTGATGAAGTCTGATAAAGAAAGTTTTGTTATCCTCACTCAGACACCTTTTTATGCAGAAAGTGGTGGTCAAGTAGGCGATACAGGGCGCATATATAATGCAAATATGGAACTGGAAGTTCTGGATACACGTCGAGAAGGTGAATCCATTGTTCACGAGACCAGGCTGATTTCTGGTGAATTCAATACAGATCCTGTGATTGCCGTCATTGATGAACAACGGCGTGGCAATATTATTCGAAATCATTCAGCCACTCATCTTTTGAATGCCGCCCTCAGAAAAATTCTTGGAAACCATGTCAAACAGGCTGGTTCCCTGGTGGATGATCAGCATCTTCGTTTTGACTTTAACCATTTTGAAAAAATGACCTCAGAAGAAATCAACGAGGCAGAACGTCTGGTAAATGCTGAAATCAGGAAGAACACCTCAGCCAGTATTCGTGAAATGAGCTTTGATGAGGCCAAAACTGAAGGGGCCTTGGCTTTCTTTGGCGAAAAATATGGTGATGATGTCCGCACTGTCAAGTTTGGCGAGTACAGTCATGAGCTTTGTGGTGGTGTTCATGTGAAAGCAACGGGTGATATCGGATTCTTCCGTATCGAATCAGAAGCTGCTATTGCAGCAGGTGTGCGTAGAATTGAAGCAGTCACCGGAATCGTTGCTGAAGAAAATGCCAGAACGGAAAGAGCTGCCGTTAATCATCTGCGGCATTTGCTCACATCAGATGTGGATGAGCTGAGTACGAAGACACAACATCTACTGGATGAGAAGAAAGCTTTGGAGAAACAGGTCAAAGTATTGTCCTTTGATCAGGCAGCCTCAGTACTTACCAATATTCTCGGAAATTCTCAACATATTGGAGGTGTAAACGTCTTGAGTGAAGTCGTGGATGTTCCTGATACAGAGGCACTTAAGGACTTAGGAACAGAACTCATTCGACAGATGAAAAGTGGTCTCGGTGTTCTGGGAACCGTCATAGAAGGATCACCCTATGTTGTTTGTGTTGTCTCAGATGATGTGATTGCCCAATATAAATTAAAGGCTGGGGATATCGTTCGTGATCTCGGCCAGAAACTAGGTGGTGGTGGTGGTGGCAAACCACAAATGGCCACAGCAGGCGGTAAGGATGCCGCTGCCTTGAACACAGTAATCGCAGGAGTGTTTGATTTGATAGGGGAACGCTTGGGATGAAAAAAGCTCAATTAATCATTGAAAAATCCACACAGGGACATATCGCCACATCCCTTCCAGCATTGGATGTGCCAGAAAAGTCCTTAAGTGACCTGATTCCGGAAAAATTTCATAGGTTAGAAGCACCGCTGCTTCCTGAAATCTCAGAGCCGGAATTGGTTCGACACTATATTGGTATTTCAACCAAAAATCATCATGTGGACAAAGACCTCTATCCCTTAGGATCTTGTACTATGAAGTACAATCCCAAGATAAATGATTGGACCGCGTCTGTTTTGGCAGAAGTCCATCCTTATCAGCCTGAAGAATTAAGTCAGGGGCTACTGGGTGTTTATCACGAATTGGAGCAGCAATTATGTGCTATCACGGGCATGACCGCCTTTACGCTCCAACCTGCAGCTGGTTCACAAGGTGAACTTGTAGGTGTGTTGCTCATGCGGAAATATCATGAATTGAGGGGTAATGACAAGGATGTGATCCTGATTCCTGATGCTGCCCATGGTACCAATCCTGCCTCTGTAGCCATGGCTGGATACAAAGTGGTTGAGGTCAAAAGTAATTCTAAGGGGCTGGTAGATCTGGAAGATTTTGAATCCAAGATCAATGATCGTGTCGCCGGGTTTATGCTCACCAATCCCAATACACTGGGTCTTTTTGAGGAAAATATCAGTAAGATATCTGAACTTATCCATGGTGTTGACGGGATTATGTACATGGATGGTGCCAATATGAATGCCTTGCTAGGCATCGCCCGTCCCGCAGATCTGGGTTTCGATATTACTCATTTAAATCTCCATAAAACATTTTCTACACCCCACGGTGGTGGTGGCCCAGGGGCTGGTCCCATTGGTGTAACGGACAAACTAGCTGCCTATCTACCCAGACCACGTGTCGAGTTGAAAAACGAAAAATATCATCTGGAGTATGGATACGAACACAGCATTGGCCGTGTTCATGGCTTTTACGGGAATTTTGGGATTCTATTGCGCGCCTGGACCTATATCAGGATGCTGGGCCCAGATGGCCTTAGGAATGTTTCTGAGATTGCTATCTCGAATGCCAACTACATGATGCATAAACTCAAAGATGTCTTTGAACTGGCCTACGATCGAACCTGTATGCATGAATTTGTGCTCTCTGCCCAGGCTCAAAAGGAGCAGGGCACGAATGCTCTCCACATTGCCAAACGACTCCTCGATTTTGGATTTCATTCACCCACCATGTATTTCCCGCTCATTGTGAAAGAAGCCCTCATGATTGAACCAACTGAAAGTGAGAACAAGGAAACCATGGATAGATTTATTTCGGTGATGAAGCAAATCGCTGAAGAAGTGGAAACGAATCCAGAATTAGTGCATTCTGCACCACACACTACACCAGTTGGAAAGGTTGATGAAACTTACGCCAACCGCAATTTGAACGTTCACTGGTAGAATGGCTTTCACCTATATTAACAAACGATTCCATTGTGATGGAGTTGATTTGCATGACGTAGCTGCGCAGTACGGAACCCCTGCCTATATCTATTCAGAACAGATACTCCGGCGCAATGCTCAAGTATTGAAGAAGACCTTTATTGATCGTGGCTTTAAGGTTTCCTATGCCATGAAAGCCAATTCAAATCCCACCATCCTTAATCTGATTAAAAATTATGGTTTGGGTGTCGATATAGCTTCTGAAGGCGAATTCAAGATGGCACGACACTGTGGATTTGAAGGCTCTGAGATAAATTTTGCTGGTGTCGGCAAGACCATCGAAGAGTTGGATATGACTCTCGCTTTGGACATTGACCATTTTAATGTGGAAAGTCGATTTGAATTGGAGCTACTTGAGAAACGCGCTAGTAAAGCTGGGAAAAAAGCTGCTGTCCTGCTCCGCTTGAATCCAGATATAGATCCTCAGACGCATCCGCATATTTCCACAGGATTAAAAGAGAACAAATTTGGAATGAGTCCTGAAAAGATCAGACATTTCCTGACCCACGCAGATTCCTATCCCCATATTCAGTTTGATGGAATCCATTGTCACATTGGTTCACAGATTCTTCAACCCCAACCATTTTACGATCTCATTGACTATCTCGAACATTTCACCACGTCCTTAAAGGCAGTTGGCGTTGAAATCTCACATCTTGATCTGGGTGGGGGTTTTGGAGTGAATTACGAGAATCCCTTTGAAGATATTCTGGAGACAACACCCTTTCTTGAATCCATTGCTGATAGAGCCCTTGAGAAATTGGGTGGGTATCAACTTCACATACAGCCAGGTAGGGTGCTGGTGGCCAATGCAGGTATTCTGCTGGCACGTGTCCTGGGCAACAAAGAGAATGGTGGCCATCATTTTGTCATCATTGATGGTGCTACAACAGATCTGATTCGTCCTGCCATGTATGGGGCCTACCATGCGATCTATGCACATATTCAAGATCGCCCCTTGCGTATGGGTGATGTAGTTGGTCCAGTCTGTGAAAGCTCTGATGCATTGGCAAGACATCGGGATATACCAAAGTTTGAGAAGGATGATCTTATGATCATTGGCTCTGCAGGCGCTTATGCCAGCTCCATGGGTTCTACCTATAATATGCGACCCCTTTCACCTGAGATATTGGTGAGGTCCACTGGAGAAACGCAATTGCTACGCAAGCGTCAGTCCTTCGATGAGATGATTTCGCTGTATACTTGATTAATATGCTCAAATGATATTCTCCTTTTTCTGCGAAGGGAGAAGTTGACAATGACTAAAGCAAAGGCTTACTTATATCCCAAGCTAACCGGATGAGCTGATCGCTTGATCATAATCTTGTAACTGACTGAGTAACAATAAGATAATAGGATGTTATCATGAAGAATATTATTCGCACAGATGCTGCACCAGCTGCTATTGGACCTTACAACCAGGCTGTCGAAATCAATGGATTGATCTATACTGCTGGCCAAATCCCACTGGATCCAGCCACTGGAAAACTGGTTGAGACTTCCTTTGCTGACCGTGTATATCAGGTGATGAACAATCTAAAAGCGATTCTTGAAGAAGCGGGTAGCGACTTTTCGAAGGTTGTCAAAACAAACATTTATGTGACTGATCTGGGAGAATACGCTGAATTGAATCGCATCTACGGTGAATTCTTTCCTGGCGATGATGCTCCGGCTAGAGCTGCTATTCAGGTTGCAGGCTTACCTCTGGGAACCGATGTTGAAATCGAGATGGTTGCTCATAAATAGAAGTAATGAGTCAAATATTTAAATATTGTATCTTCTTTTTGCTGGCGCTAAATCTTCTGAATGGTCAAACTCCTTATGAGAGTGATGTCGATTCATCCAATGTGAAAAGTCCAGGCAAAGCACTTTTATTCTCAGTGATACCCGGCGGCGGTCAGCTCTATAACCGTCATCCACTGAAAGCCATTCTGTTCGCAGGCGTATTCGCATATTACGGCTACGGATACACCGTTGCTCAGAATGATTACCAGGCTGATGTGAGCAGCGAATCCCTCCATAGAACCAGAAATGATAAGGTCTGGATGATGTCATTGATCTGGACGCTGAATATCCTTGATGCATATGTGGATGCTCAACTCTGGGATTTTGATAAGTACGAGATTGAAGAAAAACAAAGTGCAACAGAAGAGAACATGCTTAAACCGAAAGAGGCAGGATCGATAGATGGCGCAAAGTAGAGAAGCGTGGGGATCTAAATTTGGTTTTATCCTGGCTGCTGCTGGTTCAGCAGTGGGACTGGGTAATATCTGGAAATTTCCATATATCGCAGGAGAAAATGGTGGAGCAGCCTTTATTTTTGTCTATCTCATCTGTATTGCCATCATTGGTTTTCCTGTACTCATCGCTGAAGTTCTTATAGGACGGACGACGCAACGCAACCCTGTTGGAGCCTTTGCAGCCCTAACACCTTCTAAATTATGGTTATCAGTTGGTTTTCTGGGGGTATTAGCAGGGTTTATGATCCTGTCTTTCTACAGCGTCATTGGTGGATGGACCATTGGCTATGTCGTTGAAACCTTGCGTGGTTCACTCACTAATTTCCATAACCCGGAGGAAGCTGGTGTGTTATTTGGAGCCCTCTCTGGGAGTGCAACCTGGACGGTGGGTTACCATACCATTTTCTTCGCAATGGTCATGTTTATTGTAGTGAGAGGTGTTCAGGGAGGTATCGAAAAATCAAGCAAGATTATGATGCCAATTCTCCTGACTATTCTGGTTATTCTCATGATTCGTGGAATGACCCTTCCTGGCGCAGATAAGGGCTTGGCCTTTCTCCTCGTACCAGATTGGGCAAAAATTAATGGTCAATCCATCCTCATCGCCCTTGGGCATGCATTTTTTACCCTCAGTCTGGGTATGGGTGCCATGATGACCTATGGCAGTTATATGTCGAAAAGGGACAGTGTTATTACCGCGTCTGCTCAGATTGTATTTTTGGATACCCTCATCGCTATTATGGCAGGAGTTGCCATATTTACATCCGTATTTGCTTCAGGTTTAGATCCAGCTGCTGGACCGGGTTTGATCTTTCAAACCTTACCAGCAGTTTTTGCCGGGATGACGGGCGGTGTATTTTTCTCATTCCTCTTTTTCCTGCTACTTGCCATCGCAGCCCTCACCTCCGCCATCTCATTGCTCGAGGTCGTCGTGGCTTATTTTGTTGACGAGAAGGGCTGGAACCGCAAAGGAGCTGTATTAATTTTTGGTGGGTCGATCTATTTATTGGGCATTCCATCAGCACTGTCAACCAACCTGATGTCAGATGTTACTCTCTTTGGGAAGACATTTTTTGATATAGTTGATTTCATTGCTTCAAATGTATTGTTGCCATTTGGCGGGTTGATGATCGCCATTTTTGTGGGATGGGTGTGGACAAGAACCTCTGTGATGGCTGCCGTGAAAGAGGGGGCCGAGGATCTGTTCGAAGCCTATCCATGGTTCGAGGGAGTTTGGTTCGTTTTCTTAAGATTTGTAGCTCCAGTCCTCATCACGCTGGTATTGCTGAACAGTTTGGGTATCGTCTAAGATATCCCAGCTCAAATAATCCAGATGAGCGTGAATGAACTGAATCGCTCATCTTCGGAGAATACAGTGCATTTAATCATTTAGAATGCACCTTTGATTCCTATTTTATCAGGTTAATTCTTTATTGATCCGCTCTGGTGGAAAGGAATATTCATCAAAATGATCAAGCATAGTTAAAAGGTATTTGTTATGATCCTCGTAAAAGATAATCGCTGTGATTTTTGTGGTACCTGCGTGGCAATCTGCCCTGTGGATGCCATTGAGTTACGCGAAGCTGATATATCAATTATTCACGACACTTGTATTGACTGCGATCTCTGTATCTATGTGTGTCCCATCGATGTGCTCTCTTCCGATGAAAAGAAAGAGGAGGTTAGCCATGACTGATTTTGATGTTATTGTCGTTGGTGGTGGACCTGCAGGCTCTACAGCTGCTGAAGCCGCTGCCAAAGCTGGTGCTAAAACTCTGATTCTTGAGAAAGATAGGGATATTGGATATCCCGTGCGCTGTGGTGAGGGCGTGGGAGCAAGGGGTTTGAAACATTTCATGGAACCGGATCCACAGTGGATTGCCGCGACCATATCCAAGGTTTGCATGCGTTCACCTGACAACACCAGAGTGGAATTTGGAATGCAGGATGCAGGTTATATCCTCCATCGCAGATTGTTTGATTATGCTCTGGCAAACCGGGCAGCAAAGGTGGGAGCGGAGATTCAGACACGGTCCTATGTGGATGGACTCATCATGGAAGATGATGCTGTTAAGGGCGTGAAATATCAATATATGGGTGAGCATCGTCAGCTCACTGCCAAGATCGTTATTGCCGCCGATGGTGTTGAATCAAGAGTTGGGCGGATGGCTGGCCTGCGAACTGCTACCAAGTTGCGGGATCTGGATTCCGGATATCAGGTAACCGTGGGTAATGTGGATATTGATCAGGAAATGATCGATTTCTTTGTCGGCTCAAATTGGGCTCCAGGAGGTTATCTCTGGATTTTCCCCAAGGGTGATGGTATGGCAAATATTGGTTTAGCCATCAATGGACAAGATGCTAAGAATCATAATGCTCATGATTATACCCATAAATTTCTCAATGAACACTTTCCTAAAGCCAGTGTCATGACCAGCGTTTGTGGCGGAATCCCCATCGGCCAAACCTTAAAGACAATTACAAAGGCAGGATTGATGTTGACCGGAGATGCTGCCAGAATGGTGAACCCGGTAACTGGTGGAGGCATCATTACTGGTATGGTGGGAGGTCGAATCGCGGGGGAGGTTGCCGCACAGGCACTTCAAAAGGGAGACCTGACCCCCAGAGGTTTAAAGGATTATTCAACGAGATGGCAGAAAGCAGAAGGGAAGACCCACGCTGGTTTGCACCGTATTCAAGATGCCATTTTTGACATTACTGATGAACAATTGAATAAGATAGCTCATCGATTGGTAAAAGTACCTTCGGAACAGCTGTCGTTGCTCAAAGTGTTCTCTGCTGTAGCCAGAAATAAGCCATCCATCCTGCTGGATGTGACCCGTGCCTTTACAGGCCTCTAAGGAATCCAGCATAGAAAGTACAGGAAACATTGACCAAATTAATTTTGCACACCAATCGGGGTAACCTCATATGAGTTTCGCTGAATATTTACAGGGAATTGGACTGGGGACCTTTGTTTCCTTTGATCTTGAAACCACCGGACTTGATCCAAAAGTTGACTTTGTGATCGAGTTTGGTGCAGTCAAGGTGGTCGATGGTGTGGCTGCAGAACGCTATCAGCAGTTTATTAAACCACCGGTAAGAATTCCAAAATTTATCACAAAACTGACTGGTATTACCAATGAAATGGTTGCTGATGCTCCCACCTTTGAAGAAGTGGTTGATGATTTATATGATTTCCTCGGTGATCATCCACTGGTAGCACACAACATCTATTTTGACCACAATTTCTTAAATGTCAAACGCGAAGCCATTGATGGGATTCCCCTCAAAAATCAACGTATTGATACGCTGAGTCTGGTTCGGACCCTGCGCTATGATATGATTAATCATAAGCTGGGGACAGCCGCTGAATTCTATGGTCTATCAAAAGAAGGTGCCCATCGCGCTGATTATGATGCTGATTTAGTGGCAGATATCCTGCTTATACTCATTTCTGAGATGAAACGTATCTCGCCAGATGTTTTAAAAGTCCTCGTCGATGTCATGCATGGTACAGACTTACCCAACGAAAAACTCTATAAAGCGATGCTGGAGTGGACTGTCGCAGGTAGAGGATTGGAAGAACTAGATGAGTATCCGCGAATTCCATTACCTCAGAAACCCAATATTCGTCATTCTACTGCCGAAGGTGGCTATCCCGATCTTGATAAAATATTTTCAGATGAAGGTTTGCTATCTGAGCACCTCGAAGGATATGAACTACGCGAAACCCAGGTTACTCTCGCTTATGACATTCAGAATGCCATGCGCAATGATGAATTTCTCATGGGAGAAGCAGGTACTGGGGTGGGAAAGAGTTTAGCTTACACGATTCCTGCAGTTCTGACCCGCCATGAGCTCAAAGAAGACGAACCCATTTTTATCAGCTGCAACACGAAGAATTTACAAGATCAGCTATTCCACAAAGAAATTCCCTTTATCCAGGAGAAACTGGGACTTCCAGTGAGAGCCCTGTTACTGAAAGGCCGCAATAACTATATCTGCAAGACAAAGTGGCAGCGCGCCATGCGGGATGTGAGCTGGCGATTCAGTCGACGTGAAAAGGAAGCGCTCCAGACTCTGGTGGTTTGGGCTCATGAAACCCCTACTGGTGATATTGATGAACACAATGGCTTTCATACCATGGGAAATGCACTGGTTTGGTCCAAGCTCAACAGTGAGCCAGGGTTTTGTACTACCAATGTGTGTGCCCACAATGATTTTTGTTATCTCGGAAAATTGCGTCAGGAATCTGCCAAGGCAGATATTGTGGTCGTCAATCACTCCTTGCTTCTAGCTGATGCAGCTGCCGACCATGCCATTTTACCTCGTTATCAACGATTGATAGTGGATGAGGCTCATCTTCTAGAGAAAACAGCCTATCAATTCTTTGCTGCAGAGTTCTCATACAGGAGTTTGCGCATTCAGATGGATCAGTTGTTCTATAAGGGCCGCAACAAAAGCGGTATGTCAATTGAATTGCGCCATCTATTGGTTCCAGTTGATGAAAAACGAAAAACTGCTGTGATGTCTCAATTGGATCAACTCGAGACGGATATTCAAGAGTTTGATAAGACCTTACTGGCTTTCTTTACAGAATTCAAAGCCACCAGACAACGAGATATTGAACGGGCGACCTTCACGTATAAAGAGCTTTATACCAAGGACAAGGACGTCTTTGCTCCCGTCCGCGGAATTTGGTATTCCGTGATTACCAGTTTGACTTCCCTCAATAACCTGGTGCGGGACGTTGAAAAATCCCTGGACGATCTAGACGATGATAGTTTGCCAGGATTATCTGAAATTTCTTCGAGATTCCTATCCTGGCGTGAAATGATGGGTCAAACCCTTGAAGTCATGGATAAGCAGGCTGCAGCTGACAATCCAGATCTGATTTATTGGTTTGAAATTATGCCAAAAAGTGAAGTGGTTGCTGTAAAGTTTGTACAGGTTCCCCTGGAGATTGGCAAACAGATGCAGGATAGAGTGTACGAAGGTTTGGCCTGCGCCATATTTACATCAGGTACTCTCAATATTGATGGCAGCTTTAGCTATCTGAAGCAACGCTTGGGTTTGAAGGGGCATGACAGGCTTAAAGAGAAAACTTATCCCTCACCATTTTTCTATGAAGATCAGGCCAGAATATTTGTACCCACCTTTATGGGTCCTCAAAATGCTGAGAACTATACCATTGAGGTGCTCTTTCTGCTTGAAAAAATCTGGAAAACCCATCCCGTGGGTACCATGATCTTATTTACAAGCTACACCATGCTCTTGAACTGGCAGGAAGAACTGGAAGATCGCATCAAAGGTTCTGGCAGACGCCTACTTGTTCAGTCAAGTCGTGTGTCCAGAATGGATTTGATCAATCAGTTCAGGAAACACCCAGGCAGTATCCTTCTGGCCACCGATAGCTTCTGGCAGGGTGTAGACATCCGGGGAGATGCCCTCCAGTTGCTGGTTATCGCAAAGTTGCCCTTTTCAGTACCATCTGATCCAATTGTCCGGGCCAATAGTGATGCACTTAAGGCAGCTGGAGAGAATGATTTTATGGGATATAGCGTGCCAGAAGCAGCCATCAAATATAAGCAGGGGGTGGGCCGACTTATTCGGAGCACCTCTGATTTTGGAGCTATCCTTTCACTCGATGAGCGTATTTTTACCAAACGATATGGTGATTACTTTCGAAATTCCACACCGATACCACATGTCCCTGCCAATTCTGAACGTGAATTGGTCGATTCTATCAGGGCTTGGTATAGATCGCATGGAATCGCGGATGCCAATACAAATTAAAGTGAGATCATTATGATTCTAGATGGCAACTCCCTGACCCTTCAAGTAATTATTGAGGAACTGAAATCACCTTCTCAACTGTCCCTGAGTCCAGAATCGGAAGTCCTTGTCAGGAAATCACGAGATGTGGTGGAACACATCCTGAAAACAGGGAAAACGGTATATGGTGTAAATACTGGGTTTGGTAAGCTAGCGAATAAAAGAATCTCCAGTGATAATTTGCGACAGCTCCAGGTCAACTTGCTTAGAAGTCATGCCGCTGGTACAGGAGCATATTTATCTCATAAATTGGTGAGATTAATCCTCCTGCTCAAGATCAACAGCTTATTGCGAGGCTATTCAGGCATCCGTCTCGAAATCATTCAATCACTTATGTTAATGTACAACAACAATCTTATGCCTGCCATTCGGGAAAGAGGCAGTGTGGGCGCCAGTGGCGATTTGGCACCCCTGGCTGATCTGGCATTGCCCCTCATTGGTGAAGGGCAATTCCTCATGGAGGATGAATCAACCCGCCCGGCCGCTGAGATACTAAAGCAGTACAATATTGAACCAGTTGAGCTCAAGGAAAAAGAAGGGCTTTCCCTGATTAATGGGACTCAAGTAAGCACTGCATTTGCCATAGATTCCCTGGCAAAAATCAAAGATTTATTTTTCACTCTGTCTGCTGCTGGTGCTTTTAGTACTGAAGTTATGTTGGGTACTGATACAGCCTTTCGAAAAGAAGTCCAGATCGCTCGAAATCAGCCAGGTCAAATATATGCTGGAGAATTGTTATATCGTCTCATGGCTCATAGTGGGTATCGAGATGCACACCTTGACTGTGACCGAGTCCAGGATTTCTATAGTCTTCGTTGTATGCCGCAGGTCCATGGTTCTTTATATGATTTAATTGTGCATGCTGAGAAAATATTGATCCAGGAAGCCAATAGTACCACAGATAATCCAGTCACTTTAATCGATGAGAATATCATTGTGTCTGGTGGAAATTTTCATGCTGCTCCCATTGCCCATACTATGGATTATTTGGCCATTGCTCTTTCAGATGTTGCTGGAATGAGTGAACGTCGTATTGCGGCTTTTCAGGAAACCGGTCAGAGTAATTTGCCCATGTTTCTCATGAAAGAGGCCGGCTTGAATTCCGGATTTATGATTGCGCATGTCACTGCTGCAGCATTAGCGAGTGAGAACAAATCACTAAGCCATCCTTCATCGGTGGATTCCATACCTACTTCGGCAAACCAGGAAGATCATGTGAGCATGGCTCCCAATGCAGGGCATCAGCTCAAACAGGTTATTGCAAATACATCAAGAATATTTTCCATAGAACTCATGTGCGCAACTCAGGCAAAGGATCTGAATCCACAATACCACCTGGCACCCTGTAGTAAAGCGATTTACGCCTTGATTCGTGAAGACGTACCGTATCTCGAGGTAGATGGTCCCTTGAGTGCCCATATTGAGGCTATTCATGGATTGGTATCCTCAGGAAAAATTGCAGAAATTGTAAGACACCAATTGGAGGTTCAGATATGAGAATCCAGAGCAAGAGATTCATACTACCCCTGCTAATGTTGCTCATCATTGGCTGTGCCTCTGAATCAGTGAATTACGACCTGCCCAGCGCTGGAACCACAGAAGCACCCAAATGGGTGGATACCCATCGGGCAGTTAGAGATACCATATTTATCGTGATCCATTTGCCTGAAGAACAATCCCTTGATATGGACAAATCAGTGCAGAAGGCTCAATCCGAATTACACACCTTGCTGGTGAGCGAAATCGAAATCATTCTGAGGGACTATTGGGAAGACAAGCAGATCAACTACACAGATGATTATAAATTTCAGCTGCTTTCAGGGCTGCCCGTCACACTTGAGCAAATTATGAATCATGTTGATGTGACTGATGGTTGGGAAAAAAATGGTGAAGTATCAATCCTTTGCGCGATGGACTATGAAGAAGTCGCCGAGGTACTTATACAGGATATGGAAATTGAAGATCGAGCCTTTCTGTCGTATCTGAAGCGTAGAATGGACGGTTTAGCGCAACGCTACCGCTAGGACATCAAATGAGATTTGTAGATTATGTAAAAATTAAAGTCATCCCTGGAAAAGGGGGTGATGGTATTATTGCCTTTCGCCGGGAGAAATTTGTTCCTAAGGGGGGGCCTGCAGGTGGAAATGGTGGCAGAGGTGGTAGTATCATCCTCAAGGTGGATACTCAACTTCATACCCTCCAGGATATTCGCTATCATCGCATTTACAAAGCCACGCGAGGTAAACACGGTGAAGGAAGTCTCCGTCATGGCAAAAAAGGGCAAGATATTGTTGTCAAGGTTCCAGCCGGTACCATTGTAAAAGATTTGCACAATGGGGAAGTGGTCGCCGATTTACAAATCGATGGTGAATCCATTGTGGTAGCTCGAGGCGGTCGCGGTGGGAGGGGCAATGCAGAATTTGCCACTCCTACGCATCAGGCACCACGGGAGTTCGAATATGGTCGAGAGGGACTTGAGCGTAATCTGGAACTTGAATTAAAGGTTCTAGCGGATGTAGGTTTGGTTGGTTTTCCAAATGCGGGTAAATCTACCTTGCTTTCAAGAGTATCCAGGGCCAAGCCCAAGATTGCAGATTATCCATTTACAACGCTGACCCCCAATTTGGGCATTGTGAAGTCTGGAGCCTATTCGAGTTTTGTAATGGCAGATATTCCTGGTCTCATCGAAGGTGCACACGAAGGCAAGGGGTTGGGAATTCAATTTCTCAAACATGTCGAACGATGCAGTGTCTTGTTGTTTCTGGTGGATGCAAATGATGAAGATCCAGCCGAATCATATCGACTACTATTCGAGGAAGTGAAAAAATACAGTCCTGGGTTGATTCAAAGGAAGAGAATGTTGGCTGTTACTAAAATGGATTCCATCGTTGGTGTACCAACGATGGCACCTTTCGAACCCATTGAACTATTTCCCATTTCTTCTGTTTCAGGAGAAGGGCTTGAGAATCTGATCAAGGCACTGGCCACAAGTATTAGTGAATAAAAGCCTATTTAATATTATCAGGATGCTCAGCATTCCTGGAGTCGGTCCTCGGAAAACGCTAGACCTTATCTCAAAATTCAATTCACTAGACAATATCTTTTCTGCTGGTTACAAAGACCTCACTCGCATTCCGGGTATCAAGGACAAAATCGCCAGATCTATTCTCAACGATCCAGATGAGGACCTGATAGCAGGACAGTCTAAGCTCATAGAAAAATTCCAGGTAAACATGGTAACGCTCTGGGATGATTCCTACCCTGAACAACTCAAACAAATCTATGATCCGCCTATTGCTCTTTTCTGTAGGGGGAATATTGATCTCCTGTCCACGGATAGTTTGGGGATGGTTGGTACCAGAACGCCTACCGCTTATGGCAAGGACGTATCAAAGGAATTCAGTAGGGACCTTGCCCAGCGTGGACTGACCATTGTCTCAGGCGCTGCCAAAGGCATCGATTCATATGCCCACGAAGCCTGTCTGAACGCGAAGGGAAGTACTATTGCTGTTCTGGGTAATGGGGTGGACAGAGTTTACCCTGCCGAAAATCGATCGTTATACGATAAAATTGCAAAGAATGGTTTGTTGATTTCTGAATTTCTAATGGGCAGCAAGCCCGATGCCCAGAATTTTCCGCGTCGCAACCGAATTATTTCTGGGCTCAGCTTGGGCACTATCGTCATTGAGGCTGCCGAACGCAGTGGCTCATTAATCTCAGCCTATTTTGCTTTGGATCAAAATCGGGAAGTCTTTTCCGTACCTGGTCCTGTGAATAGCAGACAGAGCCGTGGAACCAATCTACTCATAAAGCAGGGTGCCAAACTGGTTGAAAGTGTGGATGACATCCTGGAAGAATTGGGCGGGAAATACAAAATGGGTAGCTCCCAGGGTCAACAGGAGCTTCTCCTAGCTGCTGATCCCGCGGAAACAGCCCTCCTGGAGCATCTCTCAAATACTGAAGGAGTTCACATTGATGATTTGTCTATTCTGGCAGGACAGACTACTTTCGCACTCCTGGGAACCTTGCTTCAACTTGAGATGAAGGGTCTTATACAACAATTGCCAGGCAAATATTTTAAAAGAAGATTTTGATATCTCTATTTTATGGGGCAGAAAATTGACATTGTAGTTACATCATATAGCAGAGAAAAATATCAGATTAATCCCGAAGGGATGCAATTTGAATAGAACTTGGAAATTCTCCGAGAAACAAATCCTGAAAGGATGACAGTATATAGCCTATGGCTGGAACCTATTCACAATTATACATCCAAATTGTTTTCGCTGTCGCCGGACGGAAAAATATGCTTGATAAATCATGGAGAACTGAAGTATTCAAATATATGGCTGGGATCATCAATGCTAAGGGTCACAAAACGCTCATCGTTAATGGTGTTTCAGACCATGTTCATATTTTTGTGGGATTAAAACCTTCCATGGCTATCTCAGATTTGGTACGTGATGTGAAAAATAATTCAACCAATTTTATAAATATTCAAAACTACACTAGAGGAAAATTTTCCTGGCAGCCTGGCTATGGCACCTTTTCCTATGGCAAATCACAGGTTAATCGGGTATATCAATATATTCTCAATCAGGAGAATCATCACTCAAAAACATCGTTTCGGGAAGAATATCAGGAGTTTCTAAGAAAATATGAGATTGAACACGAGGATAAATATTTGTTTGAATGGATAGAATAATGGCACCCTTTCAGGGTTTACTTAACGTTCAAAATTCTGGATACATTATTGACACCCCGTCGGGGTTGAGTAACATTGATGACAATGCAAAAGGTTTTAAAAAATCATCAAAATTGAAAATCATAATCTGATAAAGGAACTGGTATGTTAAGACCACTAATCACAGACCTTATAAGCTTTCTGAATCAAAGTGTAACAGCTTACCATGCGGTATTAGCGGCTGAAGCGACTCTCCAATCCAAGGGGTTCATCAAATTGGATGAAAAAGATGTCTGGGGCTTAAAGCACAATTCTAAATATTATGTAATTCGCAGTCAATCTGCCCTGGCAGCCTGGCAGATGGGTAGGGGGGATGTGAACGGTGTTCGGTTGGTTGGGGCTCATACAGATTCTCCAGGACTGCATTTAAAACCCCATGCACAATATTCGAAGAGTGGGTATGTGCAGTTGGGCGTTGAGGTCTATGGTGGTCCACTTCTGGCAAGTTGGACTGATCGCGATCTGTCATTGGCAGGTCGGGTTATTTTAAAGCAGGATGGCAAACTTACCGTAGTCCCATTCAAATCTGATAAGGTATTGCTCAGAGTTCCACAACTCGCCATCCACTTGAATAGGGAAGTGAATGAGAAAGGTCTAAAGCTTAACAAGCAAACCCATATGCCACCCATTCTGTGCCTTGAAAGTACAGATGGATCCTCCGTTGACAAAAATTTGGTTGAAGGTCTTATTGCTGACACATTAAATGTGGAACGTAAACACATCGCGAGTTGGCAGTTGGAATGTTATGATACTCAGACTGCCAACACCAGCGGTTTGAACGATGAATTTGTTGTCAGTGGTAGAATTGACAATTTAACCATGTGCCACGCCTCCTTGCAGGCACTCACCTCAAACTCATTCTCCGCTCCACAGACTGCTATGATTGCCTTGTTCGACAATGAGGAGATTGGAAGCTCTACAGAAAATGGAGCCGCTTCCGCCTTCATCCGTGATATAATCACCCGGGTGGTGGGTTCTGATGCCCTCAAACACGAAACGCAACGTGCTCTAGCAAACAGTGCCTGTGTTTCTGCAGATGGTGCCCATGCTATTCATCCAAATTATGCTGAGTTTCATGACCCACAACATGCAGTCAAAATGAATCGTGGACCCGTCATCAAGATGAATGCGAATCACCGCTATGCCACCAGTGCGTTTACCTCAGCCATATTTGAACAGCTGTGTAAAGATGTTGAAGTGCCTGTCCAACACTATGTACATAAAACGGATTTACCCTGCGGGTCTACTATAGGTCCCATCACAGCCACAGGACTTGGCATCCCTGTAGTAGATGTTGGCAATGCCATGCTTTCCATGCATTCTATCCGGGAAACTGCTGGAGTGGATGATCATGAAATGATGATCAAAGTACTGCACAGGTTTTTCATCAAGGAAGATTTGCGGTCAGTTTAAGATTCGAGCAAAAGATTTGTATGCGCTTGAGTGTTTATGAATCAACATGATTTCGCTGATTTAGCCAGGGAAGAATAAGATCAAATCAGACTTCCTTCACCCCTGATTATTGATACATTATTCTGCTTTTTTATTACTTATTCAATATCGTCTGATCTTGAAGATGCGTTGTGCTATCAGGTCCTGCAATGAAAGCGAGCCGAACCCCGTCAGATCCGGAAGGAAGCAGCGGTAAGCATTGTAATTGTGTGCTGGAATACCCTGTGGCACGCGCATCTTTGAGATCAGCTATTTTATCAACCAACTGGAAAGTACAACATTGTGGCTGATCAAGAATCTACATACATAGTTTCCTCGCTAAAGTACCGTCCCCAGACATTTGAGGATGTTGTCGGTCAGGACCATGTTTCCAGGACACTGAGAAATGCACTTCTTAGACAAAGATTGGCCAATGGCTATATTTTTACCGGTCCACGAGGGGTGGGTAAAACAACCTCTGCCCGGATTCTTGCCAAAGCTATCAACTGTGAAAATCCCCAGGACGGAAATCCCTGCAACACCTGCAACCATTGCATAGAGATTACAAATGGTCGTAGTTTGGATGTTCAGGAAGTGGATGGAGCTTCAACACGAGGTATTGATGCCATCAGGGAATTGCGTGAGGTCGTCAAATACCCACCAACCAATTCCAATTATCGTATCTATATCATTGACGAAGTCCACATGCTTACCAAAGAAGCCTTCAATGCGCTTCTGAAAACACTTGAAGAGCCGCCACCACAAGTTTTGTTCATATTTGCCACAACTGAACCCCAAAAGGTTCCACTGACCATACTTTCACGTTGCCAACGTTATGACTTCCGCATGATTTCCACGGAAACCATGGTCGCTCGTTTGAAAATGATCAGTGATAAAGAGGGTATTTCCATTTCAGAAGAGGGTTTGGCACTTATTGCGCGTAAGGCAGCCGGTAGTTTGAGAGATTCTTTGAGCCTGCTTGACCAGGTCTCAGCATTCGCTGAAGATGAGGCTTCAATCGAGCTGGTAAGAAGCGTGCTGGGCGTCCTGGATGCGACAATTTATTTCGAATTGATGCACAATGTGGCCAGCCAGGCAGCTGGGGACCTCGTGAATCAGGCTAATATGCTCTTTTCCAGAGGGATCAGTATTTCAGAATTTCTCCACGGTCTTAGTGAGCATATCAGAAACCTCTTGATCGTCAAGGTTGCTGGAATCACGGATTACCTAGATGTCTCAGATACGGACGCCAAGGCCCTTGAAGAACAGACCGCATATCTTGAAGAACGTGATCTTCTGCGCATGCAAAACATTGTGCTTGAGACCATACGTGAACAAAGATTTGTAAGTAACCAGCTTGTTTCTGTTGAGCTCATGTTGCTCAAATTGGCTAGAAGCACCCGTGCATTGGATCTGGATGCCATTCTATCAGGAAAAAGCGTCCCGGCAGTTACTCCTCCAAAAAGTACTCCGCCAAGAATGACACCTCCACCTCACAATAAGGAATCAGCCGTAAAAAAGCCAACACCACAACCAACTCCAGCACCAGTCGCTGAGCCTGAAGTGGTTCCTGAAAAAAATCCTGAGGTTGAGCCTGAGCCAGTCCTGGAAGAAGTTACCAAAACAGAAGTGTTACCAGAACCGAAACTGAACCTGATTCACGAACCGGTAACTGAGTCTGAAGAAAAGGTTGTTGCAGAGAGCAATCATTCTGAAGATGAATCTCCAGATGAGCTGAAAATTGAAGCTCTCCTTCCACATTGGGAAAAATTTATTGATCGTTTGGGAAAGATCAGCCGCTCTACCAGCGCCTTTATGAGTGAGGGAACCCCAGCAAATTATGAAAAGGGCTGTCTGACGGTTTCCTTTGCTCCAGAACAAAAATATCACATTCAAACCTTGAGTAAAAATACTGATGACATTCATAAAATTGCTTCAGAAGTATTTGGAACAAAAATGACTATCCAGCTCTTAGAAGAAAATGGTCGTAAACCAAAACAACGCAAAGAAGATGAAATTCTTGCTCATCCAACCTCCCAACATCTCCTGGATATATTTGATGGTGAGATCATTGATGAATAGAATTTGAACACCTATAGGAGAAAACTCCAATGATTCCAAAAGGCGGAATGGGCAACCTTATGAAACAAGCCCAAAAAATGCAAAAAGAAATGGAAGTCGCCCAGAATGAATTGGCTGGCATAGAGGTCGAAGGATCTGCCGGTGGTGGTATGGTCAGTGTTAAAGCCAACGCCAAAATGCAGATTTTGTCCATAAAAATCGAATCGGATGTACTTGAAGATGATGTAGATATGGTTGAAGATCTTGTGCTGGCAGCAGTCAACCAAGCCCTGACAAATGCCCAGGATGCAGCCAACTCCAGAATGTCACAGGTCACCGGTGGCATGATGGGTGGCATGGGCGGACTTAATATTCCCGGACTTGGATGAAAATTCTTCCTGATAGTCTGGAGCGCATCACTGAACAGTTCTCACGATTCCCCGGAATCGGCAAGAAGACTGCACAAAGAATGGCTTTTCAACTGATTGAATGGAACACTGAAGATGTTCAGCGTCTTGGTGAGGTCATTATTCAGAGTAGCGAAAAGTTGAGACAGTGCTCCATTTGTAACCTGATCACAGAATCTGACCCATGTCCAGTTTGTCTGGATACACGCAGGGATGAATCCATACTTTGTGTGGTAGAAGATTCTAAAGATGTGGTAGCCATTGAAGAAACAAGCCGTTTCAGTGGGAAATATCACATTCTCGGTGGCGTATTGTCGCCCCTTGAGGGGGTGGGACCCGATCAGTTGAATATCAGGAACTTGCTCAAAAGGCTGGATAATGTGACGGAGGTTGTCATTGCCATGAACCCCAGTATAGAAGGGGAGACAACTTCTTTATATCTAGCTCGGTTATTACAGGGAAAAGATATTAAAGTGACCCGCCTTGCAAGAGGAATTCCCAGTGGCGGTGATCTTGAGTATATTGACGGCGTAACTTTAGGGAGAGCCCTGGACGACAGGCACGAATTATCATGATACATAACATACCTAATATTCTGACAATCTTCCGAATAGTAATCACACCTCTGATTGTCTGGTTGCTCATCGGTTTTGATAGTCTGGCTTTGCATGCTTTGGCTTTGGTCTTGTTTCTCATCGCATCACTCTCAGATTTATTTGATGGGATACTTGCCCGCAAACTCAAGGTGGTCAGCGAATTTGGCAAATTTATGGATCCTCTCGCTGATAAAATTTTGGTTAATAGCACCTTCATCACTCTAAATATTCTAGACGTGATGCCCATCTGGATTACTGCGGTCATTATTCTGAGAGATGGTCTGGTTACCACATTACGTTGGGTCATGTTGGCCAATGGTGCCAGTATGAATACTAGCAAAATCGCCAAATTGAAAACAACTTTCCAATATGTTTCTATGTATGTAGGTTTGGTTTTTATCCTTTTTGGTCATTTTGAAGCTCTGGATTTAATCGTAGCCTGGCTGGAAGAGTGGTTCGTCACTGAGACTATTTTCACACTCACTGGTTTGGTAACCGCATATACTGGTTTTAATTATTTATGGATAAATCGGGCTTTCCTGAAAACCCTCTTAACGGAAAGCGAATGATTCAACTCTTAAGGGGTTTTACATCAGTTGGATATGTAGGTCTTATCCCAGGTGCTCCAGGTACTTACGGTTCGCTGGTGACGCTCCCCATAGCTTATTTTTGGAGTACACAGGTTACAGATAATCCTTTTATCACTTTTGGTTTGATTGCTGTTATAACCTTACTCGGCGTGTTTGCATCCAATAAAGTTTCAGCATCCCTCGGTGTCGAAGATCCCGGTGAAATTGTCATTGATGAACTGGTTGGACAGTGGATTGCTTTATTGGCCATTCCAGCACATTGGGGTTTTTGGCTGGCCGCATTCATCCTGTTCAGAGTGTTTGATATCTGGAAACCCTGGCTGATTGATAAGTCTCAGAATTTACCAGGTGGTATCGGCGTTATGATGGATGATGTACTGGCTGGTTTCTTAGCACTTGCTATTATTCAAGGGGCTGCTGCACTGCTATGAAGAGTATGAAGGCCATCACGATTTCTATTGGTGATGAATTACTATCTGGAAGAACGCTGGATTCGAATAACGCATATATTTCTAAGCAGTTAGATCTCATTGGCATTCCAGTCATTAAAAAAATGATCATCGGAGATATTGCCCAGGATATTAAAGATTCATTGGACTGGGCTTTTGCCCAGGCTGATGTGATTACACTCACCGGTGGTCTTGGACCAACCCACGACGATATCACCAAATCCGTACTTTGTGATTACTTCAAAGTTGGTTTGATACTCTATCCTGACTTGTTGGATGCATTGAAAGATAGATTTGCCAGGCGAGGATTCAAATTTTCTGAGTCAAATACTTCTCAGGCTGAATATCCAGAAAATGCTATACTTCTGGACAATCCGTTCGGAACGGCTCAGGGTATGCATATTCTTCACGAGGGCAAACATCTATTCGTCATGGCAGGTGTGCCCAGAGAAATGCAGGGTGTCACTCAGGATCAAATGATCCCCATTCTCGGTAAATTAACTCAGCAGTCTATTGCAAAAATTGATATCCATTCCATTGGTGTTCCAGAATCTACTCTGTATGAATTGACCAAACCTGTCCTGGATGAATATGAGGATCTGAAAATTGCTTATTTGCCCAGACAGGGCATGGTTACCATCCGAGTTTCATTTCCAACTCATTCTCCAGAGCATAACCAAAAACTCATGGATGAGCTTTATGGTAAGATTCGCAATTTGAAACCCAAAAATATTTATGGTCGGAATGAGGAAACACTGCCCGTTCTTATTGGCGAACTCTTGTTAGGCAAACAAGCCACAGTAGCTACCGCTGAGTCATGCACAGGAGGGTTGGTCGCCAGCCTTATCACCGATATCAGTGGCAGTAGTGATTATTTCCAAACTGGATTTGTGACCTATGCCAACAAAACCAAAATGTCATTGCTGGGTGTTCAGGAGCAGACCTTGGTGGATCATGGTGCTGTAAGTGAGGAAACCGTCTCAGAAATGCTTAGCGGTACCCTGACTGAAAGTGGTGCTGATTATACCATAGCTATCTCAGGAGTCGCAGGACCGACGGGTGGAACAGAAGAGAAACCAGTTGGAACTGTATATATCGGAGTGGCAGACAACCACCATCAAAATATTAGACGTTTTCAATTCGGGAAGAATCGTATCTTGAACAAGGAAATGAGTGCTTTTTCTGCGCTGAACCTGTTAAGACTTTTTATTGAGGATGCTGATTAATGAGCGAGATAAGAACTTTCCTGGCTTTGCCAATTCCTAAAGAAATGAAGGGTTACTTCAAAAACATGCTCGTTCCTATCATCGATAGGAACGACAAAATCAATTGGGTGAAACGAGAGAATATTCATATTACGCTCAATTATTTGGGTGAAACTGAATCAGAAAATGTTGAAGAGCATGCCAGGCGAATTGAAGCAGTGGTCAATGAGTTCCCGCCATTTACACTGGGGACGACTGATACTGGCATATATCCGCATGCCAATGAGCCAAGGGTGTTGTGGGTTGGATCTGCACCGTATGACCTCACCTTGAGCGCCTTCAAACAAAAACTGGATAAAGAATTGACTCACTTAGGTTATAGACTTGATAAACGTCAATTTCAACCTCATATTACGCTCGCTCGCGTTAAAACAATCTCACGCAAAAGCTCTTTTATCCATAAATTTCTGACTACAGAAGTGCGTGAATTTAATTTTGAAGTTGATACTGTGTTGTGGATGAAGAGTACATTGACGCCAGCAGGTGCAGAGTATGAAGAATTGAAATCTTTTAAATTTAATAGTGGAGGTCAGTGATGAGTGCTGCTCAAGGAAAATCAAAAGACAAAGATAAAGCTATAGAATTAGCTGTTTCCCAGATTGAAAGACAGTTTGGAGCTGGCGCGGTAATGCGATTGGGTGAAGAGCAGATGAATATGCAGGTGGAGGCCATCTCTACAGGCGCACTCTCACTGGATGCGGCACTGGGAGTGGGTGGAGTACCTCGGGGTCGTGTTATTGAGATTTACGGGCCAGAATCATCAGGTAAAACCACATTAGCACTTCATATTGTCGCTAATGCCCAGAAAAATGGCGGTTATGCAGCTTTCGTAGATGCTGAGCATGCACTCGACCCGAAATATGCTGGTCAACTAGGTGTAGATGTTAAAAATCTGTTGATTTCGCAGCCGGATTCAGGTGAACAGGCCTTGGAAATTACTGAAACCTTGGTTCGCAGTAATGCACTGGATGTCATTGTTATTGACTCGGTGGCGGCCTTGGTTCCACGTGCTGAATTGGAAGGCGAAATGGGGGATAGTCATATGGGTCTCCATGCTCGGCTTATGTCTCAAGCACTCAGGAAATTGACAGGCGCCGTATCAAAATCAAATACATCAGTTATCTTTATCAACCAGATCCGTGAGAAGATTGGGGTTATGTTTGGGAGCCCCGAAACAACTACTGGTGGAAGAGCACTAAAATTTTACGCATCTGTTCGAATGGATATTCGACGAATAGGTTCCCTGAAGGATGGCCAGGATAATATCGGTAATCGTGTGCGTGTGAAAGTGGTGAAGAATAAGATGGCGCCACCCTTTCGTGAGACAGAGCTGGATATTATGTTTGGTAAGGGTTTCTCCTACGAAGGAGATATTCTGGATCTGGCCCTGCAGGCTAACTTGGTACAGAAAAGCGGTTCATGGTTCAGCTACGGTGAAGATCGACTCGGCCAGGGAAAAGAGAATGTAAAAAACTTTTTCATCGAGAATCCAGATCTTATGGCAAAGTTGGAAGGTGAAGTCCGCATGTTTTTAGGGATGGAGCCTGCTGTTGAAAAATCTAAATAATCTCATGTAATCATTCAACAATTGGGCTTCCATCTAACAATGGGAGCCCTTTTAACATTCAACCGCAAAGATCGCTGAGATCACAAAGATAAATTATTATGTTTGAATTATCCGAGAATGAGCTTTCCGAGAAGATTATTGGTGCTGCGATTGAAGTTCATAAAGAATTAAATTCTGGATTACTCGAATCTGCATACGAAGCTGCACTTTTCTTTAAATTGAACTCCTTGAATTTATTGGTGCAGAAACAGGTGCCGGTCGAAACCATGTATAAAGGGCATAGCCTAAACGTGGGCTTTCGGTTGGATTTGCTAGTTGAAGAAAAAGTTATAATTGAGTTAAAAGTGGTAGATAAAATATCAAATATCCATTTGGCTCAAACGCTCATATATTTAAAGTTGTGCAAGAAGAAGCTGGCTCTGATATTGAATTTTAATGTGAGATATATGAATTTAGGAATTAAAAGAGTTGTTAATAATCTTTAACTTGAGGTATTGATATAGAACGTCTCTGCGCTCTTTGCGTTTTCCGCGGTTAGTATATACATAAAGGTACATTAAGTTTGCCTAATATTACCAAAATCACCCAACAGAAAAAACTACAGGAAAGATTCAATCTATTTGTAGATGGAAAATTTGAGCTGGGTGTTGATGGTTCCCTCATTGTCAAATATGATATCAAAGTTGGGGATGAGTATACTAGCGAACTCAGGCACGATCTTGAAAATGATGATCGCATTGAAATAGCCTATATTGGCTTAATCAATTTTATTGCATTTCGCGAGAGATGTGAGCAGGAGGTCAAGGATTGGTTATATAAAAAGAAGTATAATGACCTATCAGATGAACTGATTACCCGGCTCAAGGATAGAAATTATCTCAATAATGAAAGATTTGCCCGGCTATTCATCAAGGATCGTGTGAAGATCCAGGGATGGGGTCCCATAAGACTAAGACACGAGCTCAGTGCTAAAAGAATAGCCAAACAGATTATTGAATCTGAAATCGAAGAAATCAAGGAAGAGTATGATTTCAATCAACTCGCCCTCGAGCTTGCCGCAAGAAAATTAAAGAATATAGAAACCCCCACTTACAAAGATAAGAAGCGACTCTGGAGCCTGCTCCAACGTCGTGGATTTGAGGGAGTATCGATTGCTCATGCGCTTCAAGGTTACACCTTCGTCAGTGACGAAAAACCCTCCTGATTTCCTGATCAATTAGACCATTATACCATTTGGTGAATTGACATTCACTTCCTATGTTTGGTCAACCCCAAACAAGTAGGAATTATGTATAGAAGTATCATGAGCTTTGTGATGCCTCGTCCTATGATAGTGGTATCACTTCTGTTCATTCTTGGAATTATTATCCAAACGAATTTTAGCATTCCGCTAGGATTGCTTGGATTCCTGGCAGCCATTGGTATCACCACGACACTGTTTCGAAGAGAATCCTGGCTATTGATTCTTTTACTCATCATTTCAGGGTGTCTGAGGGTAGCTATTGGTGAACTAAATCCATCCAGCCATTTGTCAAAATTTATTACTCAACTTGATTCAGCTTATGTAGTCCGTGCTGTTGTACTTGATGTGGGTGAAACCCGTAAAGGTACACCAAAGTTCTTACTTGGGCCCACACAGATCAATCAGCAGCATATTTCCGGTGGATCGATGCTTCTTTATTCTAAAGACATTGAGCAGGTTTTAAACCGAGGTGATACACTGGTAGGACAAATGATCATTAACTCACCAAGAGGAAAACGCAATCCCCATGAGTTTGACTATCGTGAATATTTAAAGGAGAGAGGAATATATTTTGAAGCATTTTTGGAGCAGCCTGAAGATGTGATCATTTATCCGAGTGATGTAAATTCAGTCTCACTCATCATGTTTGATGTGCAGGAAAAAATATCGAATCACTTTCACAAATATTTAACTCCCAGGTCAGCCGGGATTTTATCTGCCTTAATCCTCGGTGAAAAGAGTGAGATAGAAGAGACAACTCGAAATGATTTTGCCAATACGGGTGTGATCCATGTACTGGCAGTGAGTGGGCTTCACGTTGGCTATGTTTCACTCATCCTCATAACCATATTTGGTTTATTTCGTTTACCTCATCACATACAGATGGGTAGTGTAATTTTGGGGCTACTATTTTACGTTGGCCTCACTGGCGCAGCACCTTCAGTGATGCGCGCCTCCATCATGGCTTCTCTAATGATTGTGGGTGGTCTCATTGAACGAAAATCGGATATTTTCAATATCCTGGCTTCTGCAGCTTTCATCATATTACTAATCTCTCCAAATCAGCTTAGTAACCTTGGCTTTCAACTCTCGTTTTTAGCCGTTTTTAGTATCGTAACACTCTTTCCCATATTTAAGGAATGGGTGAATAGGCTTCCTGTTGATAGAAACACTCCAATTGGAAAAATGATACTATCAATTCTAGATCTTTTTCTGGTATCTCTGGCTGCCCAGCTGGGGACACTGGCCATCACGATCTTTTATTTTAACAAGATTCCCATTATAAGTCTTCTGGCCAATCTGGTTGTGGTACCATTGATTGGCGTGATCGTAGCCACGGGGATGAGCTTTCTTATTTTGGGCTCACTCATTCCTTTCCTGGCTCCATTATGGGCAGCCACCATTGAGGGTGCCATAGACTTCATGCTCTGGTTTGTTCGGCTATGTGCCCAGATAGATTGGGCCTACGTAACGACCCGCCCAATTCAGTCGTTTGAACTACTCATCATTTTGGTGGGTATTTTCGTTATATCTGTTGTGAAATATAGAGTAATATTGAAATTGTGGCTGGTTCTTTTAATTACTTGGTTGAGTCTACATGCCTGGCAGTCCATTCTGACTCCTCAACATCTCGAATTGGTAGTATTGGATGTAGGGCAGGGAGATGCCATCCTCATTCATGCCCCCAACGGAAAAACAATTCTCATTGATACTGGTTTGAGATTTGGTGGCAAGGATATGGGCAAGGATGTCATTGTTCCCTATCTCAGACATCGAAATTGGTCAAAGATAGACCTCCTTGTCTTGACTCATCCACACAATGACCATATTGGCGGTGCCCAATATTTGCTAGAGAATGTGCCTGTTGGAAAAGTCTTCATGCCAGATATTGAATATGAATCGTATGGATACAATGCGTTGAAGGAGACTATAATAGCCAAACACATCCCGCACTCTGCAGTGTTTGCAGGGCATATTGACTCCACCCTGAAGCCAATTTATTTTAGGGTAACGGGTCCAAAGTCCTACGATACTTCATCCCAACCATCAAATGTGAACAATACATCCATTGTGATGCAACTATTCTACGGTGCGTCAAATATCATGCTCACAGGCGATGGAGAAGAGCTGGTTGAACACAATCAGCTCGCTCTAGGGCTTCTACTAAGGAGCGATATTATTAAGACACCGCATCATGGATCAAAAACGAGTTCAAGTCAGGAGTATATCGATCTTGTACAACCCAGGGTCTGTCTGATAAGTCTGGGGATGAAAAATAAATTCAGGCATCCTTCCCCAATAACCATTGATAGATACAAAGAGCTGGGAGCAGAAATACATAGAACGGATTTGGAGGGGTGCCAGATTTATAAAAGTGATGGGAGGGCATGGTACAGACATGATTGGAAAGATGAAGAATAGTTGATAAACGGTTTCCAAGTCAGGGTCGCGGAACGATATTAAAGGCCAACAAAATCATCAAATGGAGCAATAAATGCCAATACCAATTCTCATTAAAAATGCCCGATGTGTCTCTTCAACCAGAATCATTAAGCAAGATGTACTTCTTAGTGGTGGCAAAATTGCTCAACTAGGCAAAGTGAATGAGTCAGCCGCAGAACAAGTAATTGACGGAACACACCTGTATTTGTTGCCTGGTGCTCTTGATCCCCAGGTTCATTTCCGTGACCCCGGTCTGACATGGAAAGAAGATTTGAGAACGGGTTCGATGGCCGCAGCTTCTGGAGGGGTTACCAGTTTTTTTGATATGCCTAACACCAAGCCATCAACCATTACAGTTGAAGGGATGACTGAGCGTAAAAAAAACGCGGCAGAGAAGTGTGTAGTGAACTATAATTTTTTTATTGGCGCAACGAATACCAATCTTGATGTTCTGAATTATGTTAAAAATGTACCTGGAATTAAAATATTTATGGGCTCTTCCACGGGTGATCTGTTGGTGAGTGATACGAAGGATTTAGATCATATCTTTGGAAATGGCTCCCGTCTCATAGCCGTTCATGCTGAAGATGATGACATAATTAACGCAGCTAAAGAGATTTATAAGAATTCTACCGACTTCAATCATCATCAGTTTGTGCGACCTGCAGATGCGGCTTTAAAAGCCACAACGCTGGCAGTTGAGTTGTCCATTAAGTATCAACGTCGTCTTCATATTCTGCATCTGACCACACTTGATGAAGTGAGGTATCTTGAAATCCAGAAATCAAAAGCTCCCATCTCCGCAGAAGTATGTCCTCAGCATTTTCTTTTGAGTGCACCGCATGTTTATCAGAAGTTAGGTGCCTACGCTCAGATGAACCCACCTATCAGGGATAAATCTCACGGTGAAGCGCTCTGGGATGGACTGGTGAATGGGGTGATCGATTGTATCGCTACTGATCATGCACCGCATACCCATGAAGAGAAAGCAAACCCATTTGGGAAGGCGCCCTCCGGTATGCCTGGAGTAGAGACTTCATTACCCATGTTGCTAGATCGGGCAAATCGAGGTCTGTGTAAAATTGAAGATGTAGTGAAGTGGATGTGTGAGAAACCTGTGGAACTATACAAGGTCAAGAACAAGGGCTACATCAGAGAAGGTTATGATGCTGACCTCGTTTTGGTCGATATGGGCAAAAAACGATCTATCGAGAATGGAAAACTGTGGACAAAGGTCAACTGGAGTCCCTATGATGGTTGGACCACACAGGGCTGGCCTGTTACTACCATCGTAAATGGACATGTTGTCTTTCAGGATGGAGAAATCAATGAAAGTGTCAAAGGCCAAGAAGTTATTATCGACGCTTAACTCTTAACAATATATCTCCCTAGAAATGTGAAAGAGGCTCTTGCAATGAGGGCATGCCCCTGTCGATGGGGATGTATTTGATCATCTGCCCACTCACAGGCAGGTTTGAACTTTACAGCAGTATTAAAAACCGATTGAACGTCAAATACAGGAAGGGCATATTTTCCACCCAGGGTTTTGACCACACCACAATATTCATTCATTTTCAAATAAAATTCATCGGAACTTGAATCCGTAATCAGGTAGGGCGTGAATAAGAAGAACTGAGCTTGTGGTAGTCCAGCTTGCAAATTGTTAATGAGCTTTTCCAGGCCAGCGTGGTATATCTGAATTTTATTTCCATCATTGCCAGTGCTGAAATCGTTATAGGCGTCATTAATTCCAATCATAATAATGACAGCATCTGGATGATGGTCAAGGACATCTTCCTGATAGCGCCGTAGCAAGTCTCCAACCATATGCCCATTGACCCCAGAGTTAATAAATTGAATATTTTCCAGTTGTTTCTCTGAGTTAAACATATCCTTTAATATGGATACATATCCATTACCGAGATCATTGTGGGAATTTCGGTTCGCAGCCGTGATACTATCCCCGAAAAAGACGATTTTGGATATCATTGAAATATCTAAAATTGACTTGAAATGTTATTGAGATCCTTTTTTTTGATATCGGGAACCTCAACTCCCATGGCAGGATGGCCCACAACCAGAAGGAGGAAGGGACGCTCACCATCTGGTCGTTTGAGTATTTTTGTAAGGAAATTCATAGGACTGGGTGTATGGGTAAGGGTGACTAATCCAGCATGATGAAGCGCAGCGATGAGAATCCCTGTTGCAATACCCACTGATTCTTTGGCGTAATAGTTTTTTTTCTTATCACCTTGTTTATTGACAGAATATTTTTGCTCAAAAATGGCGATAAGTACAGGTGCTATCTCAAGGAAGGGCTTGGAAGCATCCGTTCCCAGGGGCTCTAGGGCTTCCAGCCAGGTATTTCCAGCTCGGCCAGCATAGAAGTTTTGTTCTTCCTCTTCAGCCGCCTTACGGATTTTTGATTTGATTGAAGCATCTCGAACGACGACAAAATGCCAGGGTTGTTGATTGGCACCGCTGGGTGCGGTACTTGCAGTCAGGAGACAATTGTTAATGATATCTTGCGGTACTTCCTTATCTGAGAAATCACGAATGGTTCGTCTTGATTTCATGAATGTATAATACTCAGCAGATCGCCGAAGCATATCTGCGTCACTTAATTCAATGGGCTTGGTAAATGGGATGAACTTATTTTTCATGCGGAACCTTCATGTTAGTCACTTGATCCAATAAACTAATCCAATGCGAGAAGGCATCCATATCCTATTTAGGAAAGACGGGTAACTGTCGAAGTTCTCTCTTTTGCAGGGAGGCTGGTAATTTTAATTGGGATAGTTTGGACACGTTTTCGCTTCATGTTATTCAGCGCAGCCCGCCCTGAGTTGATCGAAGGGACGAGGTCTCCTTCGCTCCTGAAGAGCGAAGTCGAGTACCAGAGGGGGGAGTCGAACCCCCACAGTGTTGCCACCGGTGGATTTTGAGTC
>CAZDVD010000009.1:28507-43489 GCA_964508765.1 uncultured Lentisphaeria bacterium | reverse complement strand
GTACCAGAGGGGGGAGTCGAACCCCCACAGTGTTGCCACCGGTGGATTTTGAGTCCACTGCGTCTACCAATTCCGCCACCCTGGCTGTTTCTAAAAGCGCGCCATGATACATTCTGTTAAGGTATGTGTCAATAAAATGCTGTGCTTTTAATGGAAAATGTTTATCATTGACGAAATTAATAATAAATCCTATGTGAAGGAGGAGCTGTCGTGGAAATCAAGACGATTGCAGAAATGTTTTTAAAGGTTACTTCGAAGTACCCTGATAAAGAATTGTTCACTGAAAAAGTTGATGGTGAATGGGTAGGAGACAAGGGAAAAGATATCTATGAGATGGTCAAATATGCCTCTTATGGATTGTCCTCTGTTGGTATCAATGCCAAGGATAACATAGCTATTATGTCCACAAACTGCCGCAGATGGGCATATTCTGATTATGCAATCGCCACGCGAGGAGCAACCTCCATTACTGTCTATCCCACATTGATAGCCAGTCAGGCCCAGTACATCCTTGCTCATTCAGATTCCAAATTGATATTCGCTGAGGATGCCCACCAGATGGAAAAGGTCCTCCAGATAAAAGCGGATTGTCCTAAATTAAATACGGTTGTCTACTTTGATGAATCCCTTTCATACGATGATGAGAATATTATCTCCTTCAATCAACTCATCGAAAAGGGTCGGGCCTATGCAGCAGGAAGTGATGTATATGATTTTGAGGAACAGGCAATGAGTGTAAAAGCTGATGATATCCTTACGGTCATATATACGAGTGGTACCACAGGAAATCCCAAGGGTGCCATGCTGATGCACAGTAATCTGGTCAGTAATGTTTTATCCTGTAATGCACGGCTGGGAATCACAGAGAAAGATAAGTTTCTTTCCTTCCTGCCACTGAGTCACAGTTTTGAAAGATTAGGTGACTATGTAGGAACGCATATGGGTGCAAATATTACCTATGCCGAGGCCATGGATACGGTTATCGCGAACCTTTCAGAAGTCAATCCGACAGTAGCCATATCAGTTCCCCGTCTCTATGAGAAAATGTACGCTGGAGTGCAGGCAAAATTTGCAGCAGGATCCTTTATTAAGCGTAAAATTGCCGCCTGGGCGGTTAAAACAGGTTATGAATATGTAGATGCTCGTAACTCTGGTACCATATCTCCCAAGCTAGCCAAGAAGAAAAAACGCGCTGATAAGCTTGTATTCGGCAAGGTTCAAGCATTGCTGGGGACTCAGTTTAGACTGTTCGCCAGTGGTGGTGCACCATTAGCAAACGAAATAGGGAAGTTTTTTGATGCCGCTGGTATCATGATCCTTGAAGGGTATGGATTGTCAGAGACATCCCCAGTTATTACTGTGAATCCACAAACCGACTACCGTTTTGGTACAGTGGGTCCAGCCATTGATGGTGTAGAAATTAAAATTGCTGATGATGGTGAGATTCTCTCTAGAGGACCACACATCATGAAGGGCTACTACAAAGATGAGGCTGGAACCCGCGAAGCCATTAATGAAGAAGGTTGGTTCCATACTGGAGATATTGGTATTATTGAAGATGGCTATCTTCGCATCACGGATCGTAAAAAGAACATCATTGTGACTGCTGGTGGTAAAAATATTGCTCCCGCACCTATCGAAGGTGCACTGATCATGAGCAAATTCTTTGAACAAGCACTGGTGCATGGTGATCGCAGAAAATTCATATCAGCTATTTTAGTACCCAATTTTGAAGAATTAAGTGCTTGGGCTTCAGAAAATGAGATCACGGATGTGGCTCCTGAAGCTCTCTGTGAAAATCCTAAGGTGAATGATATGATCATGGGTGAAGTTGAAACCATCATGGGTAATTTCAGTGGTTATGAAGCTGTGAAAAAGGTTATTCTCCTTCCCAGGGAATTCAGTGTTGAAGATGGGACACTTACCCCGACGCTGAAAATCAAGAAGCGAATTGTGGAAGAGCGCTATAAGGCAAAAATCAACGCGCTTTACGAATAGAAATAAATTCAATAGTATTAATATTAAGGAGCTCCTGATTCTTGTCAGGGGCTCTTTACATTAGATTGGGACTTCGTCCATGAATATTGCAGTAATAGGATCAGGTAGCTGGGGAATGACCTTGGCAATTCATTTGCTCAAAAATGGGCATGAAGTGGATGTTTGGTTTTATCTTGAGAAAGATTTCAATCAGGCCCGGCAGCAAAGAGAACTTCCTGATTATTTGCCAGGCGTTATTCTACCACTAGAGTTAAACTTCACCATGGATATGGAAAACTGTGTTCGAGAAAAGGATATTATTCTGGTGGCCATTCCATCACATACCGTAGGAAAGACACTTGAGCATATATCCGCTGCAATTAGTAAAGAATCGATAATTGTTAATGTGGCGAAAGGAATCGAGAACGATTCCTTGAGAACGATGAGCCAGGTTATTGGTCATGCACTCCCGGATCACCCATCAGGTAATATTTCAACCCTATACGGACCTACACACGCAGAAGAAGTAGTCAAGGAAATGCCCTCAACAATCGTTGCAGCTTGTTCCAACGAGTTGTCCGCTACCACTGTGCAGAAAGCGTTCATGTCTGACTCGCTCAGAGTTTACACAAATGTAGATATTCTTGGCGTTGAATACGGTGGCTCTCTCAAGAACGTTATTGCCATTGCTGCTGGAATCCTGGCTGGTATGGGATACGGAGACAATACTTTAGCTGCTCTGCTCACACGCGGGCTTTTTGAGATGACTCGCTTGGGTATCTTTCTTGGTGCCAAGGAACAGACTTTTGCAGGACTCAGTGGTATGGGTGACCTCATCGTTACCTGTTTGAGTACACACAGTCGCAATCGGCATGTTGGATATGAACTTGGGAAAGGTCGTAAGCTCAAAGAAATCCTTGATGAAATGAAGATGGTTGCAGAAGGTATCAACACAGCAAGGTCTGTTCACCAACTCATCGCTAAAACAGGAGTAGAGATGCCTATTTCAGAGCAAATCTTTCAAGTTCTATTTGAGGAAAAGAATCCTCGTCTGGCTGTAGAAGAGCTGATGGGAAGAACTCCCAGAAAAGAGCGTCACTCTCTAAACTAAGATTCCAGACAAGTCTACAATAATGGCTTCTTCGCAGTAAGAATTATTTTCTCCCCGTACCACTCAAAAATCTTAATTCAGAGAATAATTGTCTCTTTTTATTTGTGTACAGGTCTGTTTGAGTAAAATCGCTTATCAATAAGGGATGCAAGGGGATTGTTTTTATCGATTAAGATGTTGAATCGTTTGGTTCTGATAGCTTAACGAATATATTCAATGTTTCGGGTTCGAGCGTAATTCGAGGATGCAGAAATGAAGGTATTGCTTAGAGGTATTTTTACATAAATGAGTCTTGATTTAATTGGGGAACAGAGAGACTGGAGAGTCCTGAAGACTTTGCTGGTTGAGAATAATAACTTTGTTTTCTCTACACATTTACAACCTGACGCTGATGGGGTTGGTTCTGAGCTGGGATTAGCGAGGTATTTAGTTTCCATTGGCAAGACGGTGCATATTTTGAACCCTTCTCCGCTGAGGGTTAATCTTGATTTTCTGGCGAAGAATGGTGAGATAGAAGTATATAATTCGTCGAATCACGCTAAACTTGTAGCAGACTCTGATGTGTTTATCGCGTTTGATATTGGGCATTATAATCGCTTAATGGATCTCGGTGTTGATCTCCAATCCATGGACATCATCAAGGTCAGCATTGATCACCATCCCGGAGATAAATCCCAGTTTGATCATCAATATGATTTTCCCACCGCCAGTTCCACAGGTGTACTCATCTATGACCTATTGAATTCCTTGGATAAGACGGCAAATACTCGCGATGATATTGTCGTCCCAATCTATTCAGCCATGATGAGCGACACCGGTAATTTCAGATTCAATAATACCGATCCTGAGACCTTGCTTGCGGCAGCCAATCTGGTTGCTGCTGGTGTGAAGCCTTATGAGCTATATGTCTATCTCTACGAAGATTTGAATACTCCTGGAAGACTGCAGGTCATTCAGAAACTCATAAGTGAGCTGAAGTACGGCTGTGAGGGCAGGCTGGCATGGTCTGTTATCGATTTTGAGGATATTCGTCCACTGGGAGCAATTCCAGACGATATGAATTCTCTCTCAGATTTTATTCGATCGATTAAAGGGGTTGAAGTTGGTATATCTATCACCCAGATGTCTGGTCAAAAGGTTGATGTGAGTTTTAGATCCAAAGGAAAAATTCCCATTAATACCGTTGCCCAATCTTTTGGAGGTGGTGGTCACGCATTTGCTGCAGGTTGCCATGTTGAGGGTACTCTTGAGGAAGCTGCCGCATCCGTTGTCCAGAAATCTATTGCTGTAATCAAAGCATGGGATGAGAATGCCTGAGCATCTAAAAATAAGAGTCGCAAAGGATGCCGGCTTTTGCTTTGGTGTAAGAGATGCCATCGAAAAAGCCCGTGAAGTAGCCAGAGAACACGGCAAAGTTTATATGCTGGGGGATATTGTTCATAATGAACGTGTTGTGAATGATCTTGCCAAAGAAAATGTGAAGGTGGTTGAATCCCTGGACGAGGTTAAGGATGCTCCGGTGCTATTCAGGGCTCACGGCACGATTCCAGAACTGTGGGAAGAAGCGAGCAAAAAAGACCTGACTATTGTTGATGCAACCTGTCCCTTGGTGCATGAGATTCATGATGAGATTAAGAAACTTCACATGGAAGGCCGCAAATTGATCATCATCGGTGATCATGGTCATGATGAGGTGATTGCTATTCAAGCCCAGGTACCTGAATCCATGGTCATTTCATCGATTGCAGAAGCTGAAGCTTTCCCCCGTATGAAAAAAGCCGGAGTTGTCTCTCAATCCACACAGATGATTGAGAATGTCCAAGAAATCATCGGTATTCTTTCCATGAAAATATATGATCTACGATTTGTGAATACGGTTTGTTTTCCAACCCGTCGAAATCAAGGACAAATCAAAGAGATCGCGCCCATTTCAGATGTGATGATCATCGTGGGCTCATTTACCAGTGCCAATACAAAAAGATTACATGAAGTTTCACTGGGTTTAAATCAGCGGTCATACATGGTTGAGAATGCCTCTGATATCATGGAAGATTGGTTTGATGATGCTGAATCAGTGGGAGTCTCAGCTGGTGCCTCTTCACCTGATGAGCTTATTGAAGAAGTCGTTGAACATTTGAATAACTTACACGTGAAATCACGTGTGTAAATATTGTTAATATAAGTTTTAGGAGACAAAGAAAATGACAAATGAGCTATTCGAGGTAAAAACAGGATTGGCAGAAATGCTCAAGGGTGGAGTTATCATGGATGTAACATCACCACAGCAGGCTAAGATTGCTGAACAGGCTGGCGCTGTGGCAGTAATGGCCTTAGAAAGAATCCCAGCAGATATTCGTAAGGATGGCGGTATCGCCCGTGCTTCTGATCCGAAAATGATTAAAGATATCCAGAAGGCAGTCTCCATTCCGGTGATGGCCAAATGTCGTATTGGTCATTTTGCTGAAGCCCAGATTCTGGAGGCTTTGGAGGTCGATTATATCGATGAGAGTGAAGTATTGACTCCAGCTGATGAAGCAAATCATATCTGGAAACATGATTTTAAAACTCCATTTGTCTGTGGTGCGACGAATCTGGCAGAAGCCTTGCGTAGAATTGGTGAGGGCGCTGCACTTATTCGAACAAAAGGTGAGCCTGGCACTGGAAATATTGTTGAAGCAGTTCGTCATATGCGTACCATCAATACCGAAATCGCAAATCTGAGTACCTTAAGAACCGATGAACTTATGGCGGCGGCTAAGAAAATGGGCGCCCCTTTTCATCTGGTTGCTCAAGTCGCCGAAACTGGAAAGCTTCCTGTGCCAAATTTTTCAGCAGGTGGTATTGCGACACCAGCAGATGCTTCTCTGATGATGCAGCTTGGTGCTGAAACTATTTTTGTAGGTTCCGGAATATTCAAATCTGAGGATTCTGATGCCATGGCAAAGGCTATTGTTCAGGCCGCAACCTTTTATGATAAGCCAGAAAAGCTTGCTGAAATTTCTGAAGGCCTGGGGAAAGCGATGAAGGGGCTGGATATGATTGAAATTAATCCAGAAGACAGAATGCAAGATAGAGGTTGGTAGGGAGCCATTTTGACCGTTCGGCCAGAATATGATGATTTAACGATTGGTGTAGTTGCGTTACAGGGCAGCTTTGCTAAACATGCTTTTAGCATGGGCAAACTCGGTATAAAGAGTCGGGCCGTTCGTGAACCCGAAGATTTGAAGCTCATTGATGCACTGATTCTTCCTGGTGGCGAATCAACTACGATGACACTACTTCTTGAAGAAGAAGGCCTGTGGGAGCCCATGAATGAAGTTTTGGAGACGATGCCTGTGTTTGGGACTTGTGCCGGGGCGATTCTTCTGGGGCAGCAGATAGATGATGAAAGGGTTCGCTGTTTTAACAAAATTGATTATACGGCTGAACGAAACGCCTACGGTCGTCAAATAGAGTCTTTCAAAACATCCCTGATCATCCCTTCGATTTTAGATCATGATTTTCACGCCATTTTTATTCGTGCTCCCAAATTTCGAGATATTAAACCCAGCGTCATGTCTTTGGCAGTATTTGGTGCTGACCCGGTTCTTATGAGACAGGACAATGTATTGGTTGCATCCTTTCATCCTGAACTTACAGAAGATCCCGGCATCCATAAATATTTTGTGGATGAAATTGTTTTAAAATCGAGGTAGACTATCCATGTCGGATAAATATAAAATACTAAAAACCATAGATTCCCCAGTTGATGTTAAGAAGTTGTCTGAAACTGAGTTGCTTCAACTCTGTCAAGATGTACGGGATTACACCATTGAAGTCGTTTCAAAGACTGGGGGTCATTTAGCCCCAACTCTTGGTGTTGTTGAACTCTCAGTTGCTTTGCACAAAGTTTTCAATTCACCTAAAGACAAAATTATCTGGGATGTGGGTCATCAAGCCTATGCCCATAAAATATTGACAGGTCGACGGGAAGCACTTAAGACAATTCGTCAATATGGTGGTATCAGCGGTTTTTGTAAACCCATGGAGAGTGAACACGATATTTATGGCGCCGGTCATGCATCAACATCCATTTCTGCCGGTGTTGGCTTTGCAATAGCCCGAGATTTGAAGGGTGAAGATCATCAGGTAATATCTATCATTGGCGATGGTGCCTTAACAGGAGGTTTATCGTTTGAGGGCTTAAATAATCTGGGTCAAATGCGTACCCGGATGATGATTATTCTCAATGATAACGAGATGTCT
Organism: uncultured Lentisphaeria bacterium; assembly: GCA_964508765.1. GTDB lineage: Bacteria > Fidelibacterota > UBA8477 > UBA8477 > JABMPR01 > JABMPR01. The sequence continues at coordinate 36,156 of CAZDVD010000009.1, read as the reverse complement.
ATTTCTCCAAACGTAGGTGCTATGTCGAAATACCTTTCAAAGATTACGACCAATCCGTTGTACAATCGGGTTAGGGAGGAGATTTGGAATGTTACCGGAAAATTGCCTGTAGGTAAGAATACGGTTCGTACCGGTATGAAGAAGATTGAGGAAAGTCTCAAGAATTTATTGGTGCCTGGCATCATTTTCGACGAAATGGGGATTCGCTATTTTGGACCTATCGATGGCAATGATTTACCCCTGTTGATTTCTACTTTGGAAAACATCAAAGATATCAATACACCGATTATGCTGCATATCATGACCAAAAAAGGATTGGGATTCGCGCAGGCAGAAGAAAATCCTATTAAATTTCATGGTATTGGTCCTGCAGTAAAACCTGGTCAGGCTAGTGCAAAGAAAGAAGTTCTACCTTTTCTTAATATTTTTGGGGATGAGCTGACCGCTCTGGCAAAAAAGGATAAAAGAATTGTCGCAGTTACGGCTGCCATGCGAGAGGGTACAGGGTTAACTGGCTTCGCCCAGGAATATCCCGATCGTTTCTACGATGTGGGTATTGCTGAGGGTCATGCTGTGACTTTTGCAGCAGCACTGGCTGCCAGTGGTCTCAAACCTTTCGTGGCCATATATTCCACTTTTCTTCAACGTGCTTATGATATGCTGGTGCATGACATCTCCGTACAGAAGCTCCCTGTTATTTTCATGCTTGATCGTGCTGGTCTGGTGGGAGAGGATGGACCAACGCATCATGGTGTCCTCGATCTCGCATACCTTGCCAGTATTCCGGGTGTGATAGTGGCTGCACCACGAAATGGCGAAGAACTGCGCCATATGATGCAGACAGCTCTTGAACATGAAGAGGGACCATTTTTCATACGTTATCCTAAAGCATCTGCAATTAAAAATCGCAAGTCTGTGAAGAGCAAGGCTTTGAAAATTGGCAAATGGGAAACACTTTCTGAGGGCAAGGACATTGCCATTATTGCTGTGGGTTCTATGAACCCTGTTGTGGAAAAGGCAGTTCAATCTCTCAAGGCAGAGGGTGTTAAAGCCAGTTACATCGATGCAAAATTTGTCAAGCCCTTCGATGAGAAAATGCTCTTGAATCTTATGAAATCGAACAAGCATATCATTGTTGTGGAAGAAAATAATTATCCTGGGAGTCTCTCGCAGACTATAAAAGCTTTTGCAGAGCCAGTGGAAAATTGCGCCAGAATTCATTCTCACACCCTGCCAGATCGATTTGTCACTCACGGATCTCGGGCTCAATTATTAGCTGAGGTAAAGCTGACTTCAGAAGAGATAACTTCATCAATTCTTGAATTGACTCGATAAGAATCAGGAGTGGGATCAATTATGTCAGAACATACCTATCAGGATAGCCTGAAACGCTGGAAACAGAAAATTGCTGAGTCCAAAGAGCGTGAGTATGACTATGATACGGTATCAGGGCTGTCAAATGAATTGTTGTACCTTCCAGATGAAGAGAGTACCAATCTAGATCAATACATGGACAAAATTGGTTTTCCTGGTGAATATCCTTTCACGCGGGGTGTTCACCCCAACATGTATCGTGGTCGACTATGGACGATGAGACAGTTTGCAGGCTTTGGAACTCCAGAGGATACCAACCAGAGATTCAAATTTTTACTTGAGCAAGGGCAGACGGGTCTCAGTGTCGCTTTTGATATGCCAACTTTAATGGGATATGATTCTGATCATGGACTCTCATTAGGTGAGGTAGGGCATTGTGGGGTCTCTATCAATTCAATTGATGATATGATGACCCTATTTGATGGAATTCCGCTTGACCAGGTTTCAACTTCCATGACCATCAATGGTCCAGCAATTATTCTGCTTGCTATGTATGTGATTGTAGGAGAAAGACAGGGTATTTCTCCTGGTAAACTACACGGGACGCTGCAAAATGATATTCTGAAGGAATACATTGCTCAAAAGGAATTTATTTTTCCACCAGAACCATCCATGCACATCATCACAGATATGATTGAATGGTGTAGCGACCATATGCCAGCTTATAACACAATTTCTATTTCTGGATACCATATTCGTGAAGCAGGCTCTACGGCTGCCCAAGAATTGGCCTTTACACTGGCAGATGGTTTCGCTTATGTGGAAGCAGCTATTGAACGGGGTCTGGATGTTGACAAATTTGCCAGACGTCTCAGTTTTTTCTTTAACTCTCATATTGATTTCTTTGAAGAGATTGGAAAGTTTCGTGCAGCACGGCGCATTTATGCGAAGCGCATGAAAGAAAAATATGGAGCGAAGGACCCGCGATCCTGGATGCTGCGTTTTCACACCCAGACGGCAGGCCACAGTCTTACTGCACCACAACCTGAAAATAACATAGTCAGGACAGCCTATGAGGCTCTTGCAGGCGTTTTAGGTGGCACACAGTCACTTCATACCAACTCAATGGATGAGGTGCTTGCATTGCCCACTGAGAAGAGCGTGGAGATTGCCCTCAGAACACAGCAGGTTATCGCCTATGAAACGGGTGTCAGCTCAACTATCGATCCCCTGGCTGGCTCTTATTATGTGGAAGCCATGACAGACCAGCTGGAAGCAGAGGCAGAAAAATATTTTGACACCATTGACGAATTAGGTGGTGTAATACCAGCTATTGAGTTGGGTTATTTCCAACGAGAGATAGGCAAGGCAGCCTATGATGTTGCTCGTAAATATGATGAGAAAAAGCGAGTTATTGTTGGTGTAAATGGATTTATTCGTGAAAATGAGACAATTGATATCCCTGTTCTCAAAATTGATAAGTCTGTGGAGGAAAATCAAGTCTCCAAGGTCAAATCACTCAGAGAATCTAGAAATCAGACTGCTACAGATAAAGCGCTGACAGAATTAACTCATGCTTGCGAATCTGGAGCGAATGTTATGCCTCCACTACTCGAGGCTGTACGCCATTCGGCTACGCTTGGCGAGATGGTTGATGCCATGAAAGTTGTTTATGGAACCTACACTGAAACCCCCGTATTTTAGCACGTCTTTGGCTCTGAAATGATAGATATTCATAATCACATGCTTCCAGCAGTAGATGATGGTGCCAAAAATGAAGATGTGGCACTATCTATGCTAAAAGAGGCCGTGAGGCAGGGCGTGGAGCATCTTGTTTTAACTCCCCACCTGTATGAAGCTGACATTATCAAGGGGACTGGAGAGTGGAAAGCAAAGATTGAAGCAGGAAAACGTACTGTCATGGAGCTTATTGAAAAGCATGAACTCCCCGTGGAGGTCACAGTTGCTGCCGAAGTACGTTATCAGGATATGCTGCCCATTATTCTCGATGAACTCGATGTCCTTATTGGTGGTAAATATCTACTACTTGAATTCGCCTTCCATTCTGTACCCAACAATCTTGAACGGATTATCTACGACATCACCCGTAAGGGTATTACCCCCATTATTGCTCACCCCGAGCGTATTAAGCCCTGGCAAAGAGATCCTCAACGGTTGGAAGAATTGATAAATATGGGCTGTCCAACACAATTAGATATTGGATCTTTCCTGGGAACATTGGGACCAAATACTGAAAAACTGGCTAACTTTTTATTTGATAGAGATGCAGTCCATCTTGTAGGTAGTGATAGCCATAATTTGGAATCCAGAGCGGTTTATGCAAAACCTGGATATGACTGGCTATCAGAGAGATACGACTCTGAATATGCTGATATGCTGCTTAAGGTCAACCCTGGTAAAATTCTTAGGGGTGAGCATATCGACGTCTATCCAGTACACCTCGAACCTGTAACTTTAACACTAATTAATAGATTCATGAATATGTTTAAATCATAAATAGGAGTTATATCCATTGAATAGCAACAAGCTTAAATTTGTAATAGGAACTTTGGTTATCGTGGCCGCAGTTATTGTGCTGGCGGTACAGGGTATGAAGGAAGATGACACCATGTCCTACTCAAAAAGTGTGAGTGAAGTTCAGATGTTAGACTCTCGAGCTCAATCGTTGACTCTCAAGGTGAATGGTGATTTAAAGAAGGGCAGTATTGTCAGAAATAATCTGGACCTCGATTTTGTCATCACCGAAGGAAATTCAGAACTGAGCATTCATTATATCGGGAAAGACCCAATTCCTGATACATTCAACAATGATATGGACGCTGAAGTTATTGTTTCAGGTCGACTACAGCAGGATGGCATTTTCAATGCTGAACGGATACAGGCAAAATGTGCATCGAAGTATGAAGCAGATTATTCATCTCCCGCGATATAAAAAGATATAGTTAGGACATAGTTAAATGGCTGATTTAGGAAACATCCTTTTATTTTTTCTATTCCCCGTAAGTGTGTTTACTGCGCTGACTGCATTGGCAGCCGGGGTTACGAAACGTAGGGGACTATTAGAGGCTGCAAGAAGAGGTGCTTATGCAGCTTTTGCAGTGACAACGCTGGCGGTACTTGCATTGGAATATCTGCTGGTCACCAGCGACTTTTCAATTGAATACGTTGCCAGTAATACCAATTTTACACTACCGCTATTCTACAAAATTGTTGCATTATGGGCTGGTCACAATGGCTCATTATTGCTCTGGACATGGATTGTAACCATCTTTATTGCTATCGTTGCTTACCAGCATCGTCATAAGAACAATGATCTTATGCCATATGTGTTGTTTGTTATGGCAACCACCATGGTATTCTTCTCCATACTAAGTGTTTTTATTTCAAACCCTTTCCAAACACTCTATCAGGAATATGGGAACACACTTCAAGAATTTATTGCCCGTGATGGTCACGGATTGAATCCATTGCTTCAGCATCCTGCGATGGTTATTCATCCACCTGTTCTATTTATTGGATATGTTGGGTCAGTCGTGCCTTTTGCTTTTGCCATTGCCGCTCTGATTACAGGCAAATTGGGAGCAGATTGGATTCACACTACCAGACGCTGGGCACTTACTACCTGGGGTTTTTTGGCAGTAGGTATCGTTCTCGGTGGCAAATGGGCCTATGTAGAACTTGGTTGGGGTGGTTATTGGGCCTGGGATCCCGTGGAAAATGCCTCTCTGCTGCCATGGTTGACATCAACTGCATATTTGCACTCTGTGATGATTCAAGAGCGCAAGGGTATGTTGAAGATTTGGAATATGGCTTTGGTCATAGCTACCTATTTACTCTCAATTTTCGGTACCTTCCTCACACGAAGTGGTATCGTGAGCTCTGTACATGCTTTTGCCAATTCTGGTCTGGGACCGGCATTCGCAATCTTTTTAAGTATGGGCATTATTTTTAGTGTCACCTTGCTTTTGTATCGTCGCAAAGATTTAAAACCTGATGAAGAGATGGAATCGCTGGTTTCCAGAGAAAGTGGATTCCTCTTTAACAATCTATTGTTTATACTCGCCACAATTGCAGTCCTCTGGGGAACCCTGTTCCCAGTGATAAGTGAATTATTTACTGGGGATCAAATTACTGTAGGACCTCCCTGGTTCAATAATATCATGATCCCAATTGGTCTGGCATTGCTACTCTTAACTGGAGTTGGTCCACTTCTGGCATGGCGTCACACATCGGTTGAAACTCTCAAGCGAAGCTTTGGCTGGCCAATCTTGGGGAGTGTCATTTTTGGAGCTGTACTTTTTGCTTCTGGCATAAAAGATGGATGGGCTTTAGGCTCTTTCGCTATAGCATTTTTTGTGATGTGGACCATTGTTGTTGAATTTGTAAAAGGTGCTAACATTCGTAGAAAAAACTCTGGTGAGAATTTCTTTGTAGCCATGTATATGCTGTCTCGAAAGAATACACGCCGATATGGTGGTTATCTGATCCACGCAGCCATAGTGGTTATGTTTGTTGGATTTACGGGTAATGTATTTAACTCTGAAACACGAGCCGAAGTGGGTGAGGGAGACTCTTTTGAGCTTGGACCTTATACATTTAAGGCTGTAGAGATTGTCTTTTCTGAAACTGTAAATTATTCATCAGAGACTCTGGTCCTGGAAATGTACAGGGGTGAACGCTTCATCGAAAGGATCACACCAGAAAAACGCTACTATTTTGCCTCAGAGCAGCCTTCAACAGAAGTAGATATATATTCAACACTGCGTGAGGATATATATGCTGTACTGTCTGGTATGAGTAATGATGGGACAAAAGTGATTGTTCAGGTTTATAGAAATCCTTTTGTGAGTATGGTTTGGATTGGTGCTTTTATATTAACGGTTGGAACCCTATTTGCCATGTTACCCAATCTACGTGAGTCCAAAAGGGGAGAAGAATAATGAGCGCACTTGCATATCTTACTGGTATCGCTTTCCTGATCTGGATTATTTTTCCACTGTTTAAAAAGGATAGCACTTGGGTTTCTCTTTATATAGAAGCTGATGAACTTGAAGATAAAAAGCAGCGAGTATACGGAAACATTGCTGATCTTGAATTTGATTTTGCCATGGGACGGTTGAGTGAGAAAGATTTCAAGCATATTCGTCAATCGTTTCTTAGTGAAGCTGGACGTGTTATTGAAAAATTGGAAAGTCAAAAGTCCAATGCATTCATGGAGCGTATCCAGAATGACATTGACAATCTTGGTAAAAAGAAGAAAAAAGCCAAAAAGGGCAAAACAAGTAGTTCGAAGGCATTTTGCACTGAGTGTGGGGCAGAAAATCTTCCTGAGGCTAAATTCTGCATGAAATGTGGAAAGGAGATGTCATGAAAGCTCGATTTCTACAGCACCTCCTTATAGTTCAGCTCCTGGTGAGTGTCAGTTTTGCCGGTGATTTGCGTGTGAATATTATTAACGGTACCACAAACGAGCCCGGTAAAGCGGATCGTGTAGCCCTATTGGATTTGACAGCAGGAATGGCAGAAATAGCTTCCGCCAATGATGTTATTAAATCAATGACCTTTAGCGATGTTGCATCAACTGGTCAGAATCAGTATTTGGTTCGAGCAACGCTGGGAGGGGTTAACTATTCAGCTATGTTTGTGCCTACTCCTGGTGTGAATGCCTGGGAAACTTCACTGACTGTGTACGAATCAAGTGAGACTGTTCATGGCCTGAAAGCTTCTGTTCCTTTCTTTGTGATATATGGCTTTGAGGACAAGCTTAAAATTCAAAAACGAATTGTCCTTGAAAACATCTCTGTACCCCCTGTTACTTTCAATTCAACACCTGGTATAGCCAAGGTGCACATTCCCAAAGATGTTATTGAACTGGACAATCTGACCTTTAAATCGGGAAGTATGCCCGTAAGAACATCACCCATTGACACTGATTTTGGGCAAGTTATTCCAAATCCCATAAAACCAGGAGTATCCGAAATTGATATGGAATACAATGTGGCCTATGATCCCAATGGGACAGATTATAGTGAGTTAGTGAGCTATGATATTGAGCACTTTCATGTTTATGTCATGCCGATTGGGTTGCAGGTGACCGCTCCCGGACTTTCCAGGGAGGGGACAGATCAGGAGAATGGGTTAGCCATTTATGCAATCGAAGGAGTAAAGGCTGGGACGAATCTAGTGTTCAATGTTTCAGGTGCTGGAATGCCTGAATCGGGACCTGCGGAACAAGAACAGCAGCAGCAAAATACGGGTAGAATTGTGATAGAAAATCGGATTGATGCAAGTGTCGAGCTGGCCATTGCTGGTGT
>CAZDVD010000009.1:15182-28407 GCA_964508765.1 uncultured Lentisphaeria bacterium | reverse complement strand
GAATTGTGATAGAAAATCGGATTGATGCAAGTGTCGAGCTGGCCATTGCTGGTGTCCTGATCTTGGTTGTCCTAATCTCTCTATTTGTTTCACTGACGCGGCAAAACGAAGACTTGAAACTTGAGTCGATCACAATGTTAAAATCACAGAAGTCAGATCTTTTGAAGCAGTATTCAAAAATGGCTAAATCAGCTGCCAATGATGAGGAAAAGGATAAGGTTCTCTATCGCCTTGTCTCAGTCTATAAAACATTGGATCGGATTAAATAATTTGAGTGTACCCGCTCTGGAAATTATAGGTGTATCCAAAGATTTTGGACGCATCATCGCTCTGAGAAGTGTGACATTTTCTGTCCAATCAGGTGAGTTTGTTAGTATCCTGGGGCGAAATGGAGCCGGGAAAACCACCTTATTGAACATAATAAGTGGTGTATCAAGACCAAGTGAAGGCTCAGTCCAACTTTTTGGAACCGATCCCAATGATAGGGTGAATAAAGCCAAGTTAGCTCTAATCTCACATGAAATGTTCCTGTATGGAAATTTAACAGCTCTGGAAAATCTCGAATATTATAGTCGTATTTATAATGTTCAAGATGCTCAGGAGCGCATTGAGACAGTGTTGAATAATGTTGAACTGACTCATCGTCGATTCGATTTGGTTGCTACATATAGTAGGGGAATGACCCAACGATTAACAATTGCAAGGGCCCTGCTTCATGGACCATCCCTATTGCTACTGGATGAACCTTTTACAGGGTTGGATCAGCACGCTATTGGAATGCTAATTACTTTGTTAAAGAAACAGAAGGAATTGGGGCGCACCATCCTGCTGACAACACATGATCTTCATACGGCAGCAGAATTATCTGATCGATATCTGGTCATTTCGAAACATAAGATTGTAAAGGATGGTCTGATTTCTGAAACCAATCCAGACGAAATTCGTGAAGCATTCTTCAGCTCAGAAACTGAGGAGAGCAACCCATGATGCGCGCAGCAATCTCCATTCTGAAAAAAGACCTGCGTATGGAGTTCAGGTCGAAGGAGAGTATTCTAGCCATGTGGATATTCTCTCTGTTGATCTTCGTCATTTTCAATTTTACGTTTGAAGTATCCAGATTGGTAATGTTGGAGATTGCTCCAGGTCTACTCTGGGTTGCTTTTGTTTTCTCTGGGATGTTTGGTTTGAACCAGTCCTTTTCATTGGAAAAAGAAAATGGGAATCTCCGTGCGATGGCACTCATGCCTGTGGATGGTGGGCAGATATATGTTGGCAAGTTTTTGAGTGTCACGATTATCATGCTCATGTTTGAGGCACTGATTTTTCCTATATTCATTATTTTTTATGATTTACAACTTTCGGTTGGCATGTTCATGCTCATTCCGGTTTTACTGGCTGGAACCATCGGTTTTACTAGTCTGGGAACCATTTTGTCTGCCGTGGCTGTTCACACGAGAAACCAACAGATTCTTTTGTCCTTATTGCTTTGGCCCCTGGTATCACCCATTATTATCTGGTCAGTGACACTGACGGGAATGGTCTTGAGTGGAGAAGTGACGGATGCTTTTTATCCACTTCTTCTCAGGGTGGGCGCTTTTGATGTTATATTCTTTACACTTTCCTATATGCTCTTTGATTTCATTCTTGAAGACTAGAATGAATAAAACAAGTCAAATTAATTAAAGGCAATTCATGAGATCCAAAATCGACAAGACATTACTCATTGTTATACTACTCGCTTTTTTAGTAAGCATTTATTTGATATTTCAATGGGTACCTCAAATCAAGGCATCAAATCCTGCTGAACAAATTGCTCAGAGGATTTTCTATTTTCATGTTCCCAGTGCCTGGTTAGGATTCCTGGCCTTCTTTGTGGTATTTGGTGGCAGCGTTGCTTATCTGGCCACCCGTGACCGAAAATACGAGCTCATTTCAGTTGCCTCAGCTGAAATAGGCGTGCTATTCATTACCCTTGTTTTGATTACCGGACCTATCTGGGCAAAACCTGTCTGGGGGATCTGGTGGACCTGGGATGTACGTTTAACCTCATCCCTGATCCTCTGGCTCATCTACGTGGCTTTCCTTATGCTGCGCCGCTACCTGCCTGATGGGAGCAAACGTGCGAATCTTTCTGCAGTTGTAGGGATTATTGGCTTTATTGATGTGCCTATTGTCTACTATTCCATTCGCTGGTGGGAGACGCAACATCCTCAAGCCGTGATGGCCAGCAGTGATGGCAGTTTAGCAGCCCCCATGTTTTTCACGTTTATGTTTTCGTTGGCAACCTTTACACTTCTGTATGTGTATTTGATTCGCAAACGCTATCAATTGCTGGCCCTCGAGGATATCTTAAATAAGCAGTTCAAAGAAATGGAGATTCTGTAATGGATGCCTTTGTATATTTATTTCTAGCCTATGGATTCATCTGGCTGGGAATTTTCGGCTTTATCTGGTATATGAATAAAAAAGTGGATCATTTAAATCAGGAAATGACACTCCTAAAAGAGCTTATCGACCAAAAAAAGTAGGGGAAAATCGAGATGTCTAAGAAAATTGTACACGTTGTTGGTACGGGCACAATTGGAGAACCATTAATTGGATTGCTGGCAGATTACAAAGCCAGTCTCGGTATAGATGAAATTACTTTTCACAAACGTACACCCTTAAAGAGTGAACATGCCAAGGTATTGCGTTTATTAAAAAGAGGCGCACGCCTGGTTACCGATCAAGAAGCTTTTGAAGGCTTTAATGATATGGGCTTGGCACCGGCATTTTCCACTATTGAAGCAATTGATCGCGCCTGTGTTGTCATCGATTGTACACCTAAGGGTGTGGGTCACAAAAATAAAGTGAACTATTACCACAATTATGATCATAACACACTGGGCTTTATTGCCCAGGGAAGTGAAACTGGATTTGGTAAACCGTATGCTCGAGGAATCAATGATGAGGCCTTGATTCATGGGGAAGATCGTTTTTTGCAGGTGGTTTCGTGTAATACCCACAATCTATCTTCTCTTGTGAAAACTATTGGTATGCACAATGGTGATCCGGAGAACCTCTTAGACGGACGTTTTGTAATGATTCGTCGTGCTAATGATTTAAGTCAGGCCAATGATTTTATTCCTGCCCCTGAAGTTGGTCATCACAGCTCAGAGCGCTACGGGACTCATCATGCGAAAGATGCAGCCAATCTGTTTAAGACGTTAGGCTATGACCTGAATATATTTTCATCTGCCATGAAGGTGAACACACAGTACATGCATATTGTCCACTTCAACATGAAGATGAAAGAACCCATGACCATGCCTCAGGTGATGGACATCTTTGAAAAGAATCCATTGGTGGCTATAACTGAGAAGAAACTCTCCTCTCAGGTATTTTCTTTTGGTAGAGATCATGGCCATTATGGACGAATCTTAAATCAAACTGTTGTTTCTGCACCAACCTTACAGCTCATTGATGGTGGTAAGGAATTGGTGGGGTTCTGTTTTACACCGCAAGATGGAAATTCACTGCTTAGCTCGATCTCGGCAGCGACATGGTTTATGTATCCCAACTCTTATGAACAAAAGATCCAATCTCTATCTGATTGGTTCTTTGATGAGGTATAAGTATCTCACAAATTGTCAATCATTGCGAAGCGACTCTATATACTAAGTAGGGCCGCTTTTTTATTATGCTAAACAACACATCATTTCACGAATATTGTTCATCTGCCAGTTGGTATCGATCAGGCCTCAAAGTCCTGGTTGCCTGTTCAGGTGGTGCCGATTCAACCGTTCTCCTGCATTTGCTACGCAAACTTCCTGACATTCAGATCAGCATTGTACATTTTGACCATCAACTCAGGGGTACAGATAGTGATGGCGATAGAATATTTGTGGAGGAACTGGCCCAGTTGCTTGGCCATCCTGTGTATGTGATATCTGAAAATATTGGAGATTTATCTTCTGAAACTGGTTTGAGTGTGGAAGAAGTCGGTAGTCTGAGACGTCGCTCTACGTTTATAAGTCTCAAGGACGAACTGGAATATGATTTTGTTGCAACAGGGCAACATCTGGATGATCAGATTGAAACTGTCTTGATAAAATTATACCAGGGGAGCGGTATTCAGGGTTTATCCGGAATTAGTGAAAACAAAAAGGGTTTCATACGACCTTTGCTGAGTTTTTCTCAGGAAGAAATATTGGCGTATGCCACTGATCTTCATCTTAAATATCGTACTGATGCCTCCAATTCAGATATATCCTTTTTAAGAAATAACATCCGGGCAAATATAATTCCAGAATTGACCGAGAATAATGATCTTGACCTTAGAGCCAGCATTAAGTCCATAATACAAGCTGGGCAGTCTTTAAATGGATTGATAGAAACAAGTATAGAAGATGTTGATATAAAAGAGTTTAGCACGTATTATGCTCCAAAAATAGCATTAGGAATGAGGAATCTCCCCGACTATTTTTCGCCGATCCAAAAGGCGATTTTTGACAGAGCTTTTCAATTAATTTCTTTGATGCCACAGGGGATCTCATCCAACCATTTTAAAGCCTTGAAATCGTTGTTTAGAGATGAAGCCATCGGAAAGGAAATTCAGCTTCCAATTTCAGTAACCGCTTGTCGGGATAGAGAGGGGATAACTCTCTATAAAAAAATAAATTACACTTGGTCTCAAGGAGAGATCTCAAACACTGACAGAAGTAAGTTTCCGTTTTTTTCCTTTGAGTGCATTTCCGCAACGCTTGAAAATCACATTCAAAATCCGTCCTATTTCTGGAATCTTCATGATCCAGAAGCTTACGTGGTTCGCCATGTTGAATCTGGTGACAGAATAGTGGTTGATGCCTCAGGAAGATCAATATCGGTCAATCAAGTCTTGCAGTCTGCCCGTGTCGCACCATTTCTTAAAGAGAATTTCCCTGTCTTAGAGTATCAGGGTGAAATCTTATGGATACCTGGCATACGGACAGCCTACTTAGCAATGGTCTCTGAAACGGTAGTAAATGAAAACGTGAAAAAGCACTGTATAAAGGTTCAATTTCAAAAGGGAACGTTTGAATGAAAACGCGGGTAGTGGAAAATATGGGAAAGTACACCGGACAGGTTCTGGAGGAAATCTTTTCCCAGAAAGCCATCGAAAGTAGAGTGGCTGAACTAGCCGCGCAGATATCCGAGGATTATGCCGGTAAGGTTCCGATCTTGATTGGTGTATTGAATGGTTCTGTTTTCTTTCTTGCCGATCTTGCCAAAAGACTTGAAATTGATTGCGAGATTGATTTCATCAAAGTCTCTTCATATCATTCGGGCACCCAATCATCTGGAACCGTCAGACTTCTAAAAGATATCAGCTGTATCATCACAGACCGTGATGTGATCATCGTAGAGGATATTATTGATAGCGGACTGACTGCCAGATTTTTGAAACACAGAATTATCCAGAACCAACCTACCTCAGTAGCATTCGCTTCATTACTTTTTAAACGGGAATGTCTCAAACTTGAATTTGAGGCTGAGTACGTGGGTTTTGAAGTCGCCGACCGCTTTCTCGTAGGTTATGGATTGGATCTAGACCAAAAATTCAGGAACTTACCAGCAATCTGGGCATTTCCTGTAAATATGAATTTGTAAAAGGATACAAATGAACGCAGATAATCAATCAAATAAAAATCAGGAGAGAACTCCTCGAAATCAGGATAATTCTCCTCAGCGCAGTGGCAGACAATCAAATCAACGTCGCAGACCACCAAGAAAACCCTACAATAAGTCAGATAATCGCAATCAGCGCGACAATCGTGACAAAAGGGATAACAAAGACAATAGAGACAATAGAGACAATAGAGACAATAGAGATAAAAGGGATAATCGGGATTCAAGACATAAAAACATCCCTCGACCCGAATCAAAACCTGTAAAAAAATCTACCAATATTAAAATAACCCGCCCTGCTGAAGGAAATCAAGACTGGCAGAAAGGTTTGAAAACAACTCTATTGTGGGTTGTCATCCTTATGTCGGTGTTTTTCTTTGCCCAGGTATTAAAGACTGATACAGAACATGTACAGAAACTCGGTTATACTGAATATCGTGAATTGCTTCTCGACGGGAAAATTGAAACAGCAATATTAAAGAAAAATCAATTCCACGGCAGCTTGAAACTCCCTGAAACCACTGTAATCAATGGTGTAAGCAAAGATTACGAGAAATTCTGGGTCGTATTGTCTCCAACTATTGATAGTGATGTCACTGCAGAGTGGGACGCCATGGGTATCGTTTATGAATTCCAGGATGAGACCCGGGACTGGGTCGATTATCTGTTCCAGATATTACCCTGGTTCCTGATCATCTTTTTCTGGTTCTTTCTCATGCGCAGAATGCAATCTGGAGGAGGCGGAACGAAAGGTATCTTTTCTTTTGGTAAGAGCCGCGCTAAGATCATTGATCAGGAGAAGCCACAAACCACTTTCAGGGATGTCGCGGGTTGTGAAGAAGCCAAGGATGAACTCAGAGAAATTGTTCAATATTTGAAACACCCCGAACGATTTCAAAAACTTGGTGGTAAGATTCCCAAGGGTGCACTATTGGTCGGACCTCCTGGCACAGGAAAAACTCTGCTGGCTAGAGCTGTAGCTGGGGAAGCGGACGTTCCCTTCTATAGTTTGAGTGGTGCGGATTTCGTTGAAATGTTTGTTGGTGTAGGTGCCAGCCGTGTTCGTGATTTATTTGAACAGAGCAAAAAGAATTCACCATGTATTATTTTTATCGATGAATTGGATGCTGTTGGTCGCCAGCGTGGAGCTGGATTGGGAGGTGGTCATGATGAGCGAGAACAAACTCTGAATGCGCTCCTGGTTGAAATGGATGGTTTTGAGACCACAGACAACATAATCCTCCTTGCAGCTACCAACCGACCCGATGTACTTGATTCTGCCCTCCTGCGTCCAGGCCGTTTTGATAGACAAATTAGTGTTGATAATCCTGATGTTCGTGGCCGTGAAGCCATCCTCAAAGTTCATTCCAAGAATATCCCATTAGCCAAAAATGTTCGTCTGGATGTTATCGCTAAGGGTACACCTGGAATGTCTGGTGCTGATCTTGCCAATCTTATGAATGAAGCTGCTCTCCTGGCATCTAAGCACAGGAAACAGCGCGTTGAGATGGTTGACATTGAGCACGCCAAGGATAAGGTCATGATGGGCTCTGAACGCCGTAGCATGGTCATCAATGAAAAGGAAAAAAGAACCACAGCTGTTCATGAAGCCGGGCATGCATTGGTAGCACGGATGACAGAAGGTACAGATCCAGTTCATAAAGTGACCATTATTCCTCGCGGTCGTGCACTAGGACTCACTGCCCAATTGCCAACCGACGATCGCTATAATTTTTCAAGAGATTACATGGAAGGGATGTTGGCCATTCTCATGGGCGGACGCGTTGCTGAAGAAGTGGTACTTAATCAGATGACCACAGGCGCTGGCAATGATATTGAGCGTGCAACCTCTCTGGCCAGAAAAATGGTCACTGAGTGGGGTATGAGCGAAAAAATGGGTCCTATGACTTATGGCAAGAAGAAAGAAGAAATCTTTATTGGTCGTGAACTGGGGATGCATCGGGACTTCAGTGAAGATATGGCCAAAAAGATTGATGCAGAGGTTCGCAAGATCATTGACACTGCATACAAAAAAGCCAAGGATATTGTTTCCAAGAATCAGGACAAATTGGAACTAATCACTAATCTGTTACTGGATAAGGAAAGTATTGATGGGAGACAGCTTGATCGAGTATTAGGAATCAAGTATGAGGATCCAACATCTCCTAAGAAAAACGAAAATTCACAACACCCAAGGGGTCGATCAAACCACCCTAGACGTCGGCCAGACAATCCTCGACAGAATACCGAGAAGCCTGCTCAAGTAGACAAAACTGAAAATAAAGTTACTGCTGAGACTGTGGCTCCTGTAGTCAAACCTGAAGTACCTCAAGCTGTTGAGAAGGTTGAAAAAGTGGTGAAGAAGGATGAAGAAGCGGTGAAAAAGCCTGTTGCACCGAAGAAAAAGGCTCCAGTAAAAAGACGGCCAGCTAAGCCAAAACAGAAATCTGAAGGTGAGAGTTCTGAAGAACCAGCTTTTGAAGAGCCAAAAGCGTAAATAATAACTATTTTCATATGACTGAGGACAGAATCTCATCTGGAATAGGTCAGAAATGGTTGATTAAGGGTCAGGAGTTACATGTAGATACACCACTTATTGTGGGTATTCTAAATGTGACTCCTGATTCATTTAGTGATGGTGGTAAATTTAGTGATCCATCGAAAGCCACCAAGAGGGCTCTGGAGATGCTGGAACAGGGGGCAACCATCATTGATATCGGTGGTGAATCCACCCGCCCCGGATCTCAGTCCGTTTCCGCTGAAGTTGAACTGTCTCGAGTGCTTCCAATTGTCGAAGCACTTGCAGACCAATCAGAAGCCTTGATTTCAATTGATACCCAGAAAGTAGCAGTTGCTGAAGCAGCACTGCATGCAGGTGCCCATATTATCAATGACATATCAGGTGGTCGAAATGAAGCAGGAATGTTTGACCTGGTAAGGGATAGTGGTGCCGGGTATATCCTCATGCATATGCAGGGCCAACCAGAAACCATGCAGGATGCTCCGGTGTATGGTCACGTTTTGGATGACCTGGAAGTCTTTTTCAGTGAACGACTCCATTCCGCAAATAATTCAGGAATTGATGTTGATCAGATCGTCCTGGATCCAGGCATTGGTTTTGGTAAATCATTGTCAGACAATCTTTCTTTGATGGGCAATATGGGTAGACTAGGGGAGTTGGGTAGGCCCTTGCTTCTGGGAGCATCTCGGAAATCCTTTATTGGCATGATCGACCACTCTAGCATTGATACCAGGATGGGTGGATCCCTGGCAGCGGTGATCTCAGCTTACCTGCAGGGTGTTAAATTATTCAGGGTTCACGATGTGAGCGAAACCCGACAAGTTCTTGATATCTTCACTGCCATTCAAAAGCATTCGGATTAAATTGGACAGTGCCTAACAAAAAAAATATACTCCTCTTTTCTCTGGGTCTTCTGGTTACAGTCGTTATGGTTTACTTCTGGAGATATGAGTTATTCTCCATCGCCTTTCTCTCTGTACGGGTTTATGATGTTGTAGATGTCCTTTCCGTTTCCTTTGTTCTGTACTCATTGTATAAAATTTTCAAGGGCACCAGAGCAGCCCAACTACTCTCTGGCATTCTGATACTGATTCTTCTGTCTGTTATCGTCCGCTGGTCAGAGTTACATGGGATGTCCTGGCTCATGTCCAACTTGTCAACAGTTTGGCTTATTGCAGTAGTTATCCTTTTTCAACCTGAACTAAGACGAATCCTCATATATCTCGGTCAGATTCCTGTTGTTCGCTATCTGTTTCGTGTGAAGAACCTTGCTATGGTCAGTGAGATCACCGATGCAGTTATGGTTTGTCAGGAACGGAAATGGGGCATGCTGATTGTCATGGAAGGCGAGGTCGGCCTGAAGCATATAAAGGAAAAATCTGCTTCAATAAATGCCAGAGTCTCTGCGGATTTGCTTGTTTCTATTTTTAATCCTACTTCGCCATTACATGATGGCGCAGTGATCATCAACCACGAAGTCATTGATGCAGCCAAGTGTATTCTACCGCTATCAGAAGAGCCTCAGGGGGTCAGAATGAAGCTTGGGACTCGACATCTCGCCGCATTAGGAATTTCAGAAGAGACAGACGCTCATGTCCTCGTAGTCTCTGAGGAGACGGGTACGCTTTCACATGTGCATAATGGTGTTATGAAACGGGGTCTTGATGAGATTCAATTGCGCAAAGTGCTAAATAATCTGACCATCTAATATGAGAAGAGCTCTGTTATGGATTCTTCTAACAGGATCCTTTCTCTTGGCTGACTCTGTGCAGCATACTGGATCTAAGACAACTGGGAATCCTCTCTCTGAAATAATCTGGTCTCTCGATGTTCCGAACCTGAATTCTATCACCTTTAATTCTCAGGGTGTCGAATACCCAGGTTGGAATCACACCATATTAGACAACGGGCTAAGATTTCCCGTCAAAACAAAATTGATCTATACAATAAATGGTCCACCACGTGTTGATCTAGACATGGGTGGCACACAATCAATCCCTGTGATGAACACATCCTCCCCACAATTTGAACAAGCAAAGGGTTTAGATTTAGAAGCCCGACCCGAACAAATAGTTAGCCAGGAATTCATCCGTTTCAAACACATCAATGATATAGGTGGGCATCAACTTTGGGCAGTTAATGTTTTGGGTGCGCGTTTTGATAATGTGGATGGTCAATGGGTGATTCCAAATCATATCACTTTGAGTATTAGCTCAGACCTGGCATCATCTGCCACAATTGAGAACGAAGCTCTTTATCTCAATAATATTACCACTTCATCCCAACGTGTGTTCACCCATAATCAGATGGGGTGGGGTGAGGGAAAAATAAAGTTGCATGTTCTGAAGGATGGGATCTATCGCATATTTTATGATTCACTGGCCCAGTTGGCTGATTTTCCAGAGGGGGATATCTCAAGTCGATCTCTGACCTTGAGAGAAAGAGGCGAGGAGCAAGCCATCCACGTCACCGACCATGGTGATGACATCTTTGATAGTGGGGACTTTTTTGATTTCATTGGGAAACAGAAATATTTCGATGGTTCTTCTCAGTATTATGATGCTTTCTCCGACATTAATGTTTACTGGTTGGATTGGGGGGGAGTGAATGGGCTCCGATTTGTAGAAGAATCAGGCGCACTGGTTGATTTGACACCTGTCAGACCAACTACCTTTTGGGACAAAATTCATGTCGAGGAAGACAATAGCTTCGAGCGGCTTGGACAAGTTGATACCGATAAGCCCAGTATCACACGCGATCATTATTTCTGGAAATCCGTCAATTCTGGTGTGACCAAAGAGGTCGAGTACTTCCTTCCCAATCCATTTCGTGGGTCAAGTGAGAATCTTCAGGTATCTCTGGGGCTTCATGGGCTCACTTATAGTGAAACCGCTGGGGAAGTCAAGAGTCACACTCTCTATGCTTTTATGAATGATCATTCCATCGGTGATGGCAGTTGGGTTCAGCAAGAGGAATATGTGCTTTCATCACCTTCAGCACTGAATCTTTCACATAACATCCTCGCTGCCGATGGGGATAACACCTTGGCCATCTTTGCCCCAGTGAGTACAGAACCAGGAAACTATGATAAAATCGTATTGAATTGGATCGAAGTGAGCTATGAGCATCTTCTAAAAGCCCATGAGAACCAATTGAGATTTAGAAAATCCTTTATCAACCCTTCAACCAATCTGGAGTATGAAATCCAGGGCTTTAAATCTCATGAGCTGGTTCTTTACAAAGAAGGATTATCTAAAATCACGGGTTTTACGATTAGAGAAAACTGGGATGCCATAGAACCTCAATATAGTCTGGTTTTCCAGGATCATTCAACCGAAGCAACTCCTGACTATTGGGCAGCCAGTCTCGATGGCTTTCTACAGCCTATAAAAACAATTGTTGATACAACAGCTCTATTGCGGAATGAAGATGCAGATTTGATCGTGATCACTATTCCAGCATTTATGGATGAACTGGAAGCTTATCTGGAGTTCAAGGAGAGTGAGGGTTGGAATCCTATTGCTGTTTCAGCAGCAGATATATATGATGAGTTTAACTATGGTATCCATTCACCCCTGGCGATAAAATCATTTCTACGCTATGCTAATAACAATTGGGCATCTCATCCTGAATATGTCGTGATGTTTGGAGATGCTATTTCGAATCCACAGCAAGCCAAGCGAGATACACGGATTCAGAATATTCCCACTTTTTACATGCAGACCTATGGCTGGGGAGCTGCTGAAGCTGATTACTGGTACAGTCTCATTAATGGTGATGATTATATCCCAGATATGTATATAGGCAGAATCCCGTGTAACAATCGCGAGGACTTAGAGACCTCTCTAACCAAGCTGATTGCCTACGGATCTGGATCGAATTATGGTAGCTGGCAAAATGAGCTCGTCATCATAGCTGGGTTTGATCCAGTATTCAAAACACAGAGCCAACTACTCCTGAAGAACACAATACCTCCAGCATATATGCCTACCAGAATATTTATCGATCGCGATTCTGAAGGGCAGATCTTTTGGGGAGATACGGATTCTCTGGTAGAACACTGGAATCGCGGCAAACTTCTCATCAATTTTTTTGGACATGGTGGCGGAGCAGTATGGGCAGATAGATCCCTATTTGTAAGGGATGATATTAATTATCTAAATCATGATACTCCTCCGGCTTTTGTAACCAGTATGACCTGCTTTACGGCTTCCTTTGCACAAACCAGAGGATTGGGTGAAGTCGTTGTAGCTGAATCACCTACAGGTGCCATTGGGTGGTTTGGAGCATCAGGTGTAGGATGGATCATCAATGATGATTTAATGGTACAGCCACTTCTGAGGAGACTTCTGGAAGATGATAAAACGGTTGGTGAGATCATCAATATTGCCCGCATGGAATACTTTCTTGCCATTAGTGAATACGACTACTTAAAACCATCCATGTTGTTCCAGTATAATTTTCTTGGAGATCCCACCACGCGGTTACTTCGGCCAGAAAACCAACAATTATTGGTATCAGATGTATCTATTTATGATCCAACACAGCAAATTATCCTGAATTATATCGGTACTGAAGCTGGCGAAATGAATCTATTACCTGTGAATGCAACGAATCATCCCTGGTGGACTTTGCCCCAATCATATCCCACCGAATCGAATTCAAATTTTATCATATCTCAGGAAGCATCTGCTCCTACCGGAATTGGAAGAACCATTTATACGCTTGACAGGGGAGAGAATCAATCATCTGTCCAGGGGTTTGTTCCGTACTCCATATCTGCTGATTGGTTCGAGCATGAGTCCCCTACAGCGGAGCAACTATCTCAATCGCCTATCATTCCTATTCGGGTAAGATTTCACTCTACTCCACCTGTCATTGCGGACAGTATGATATTGGTTTTGTCGGGAGGTAATCATGGCAGGATAGAGCTTATACAGGATAGTGAGTGGTGGAAAGTCCCAGATACAACTCGATTACATTCTGAGACTTCTACAACTTATTACTCTTTTACAGCCTTTTCACAGGGAGTGCAGATTCAAACATCGAGCACTTTCA
>CAZDVD010000009.1:2640-15082 GCA_964508765.1 uncultured Lentisphaeria bacterium | reverse complement strand
TACTCTTTTACAGCCTTTTCACAGGGAGTGCAGATTCAAACATCGAGCACTTTCACCCTTTATCTACCTGATGATATCTCTCTGAGTGTCAATAACATACGAGTTGGGTATATGGATAATATTTGTGGAGTATATCTTGATTATTCAATGTTTGGATTAGCCGATGCGACAGCAGATTTGCACTTCGAAGCAGCATTGCCAACTGGAAATCACAGTGTTGATCAAACACGAGGTCTTTTTGAAGGGAACAATTCACTTTTCATTCCTGTGTTGTTTGGGACAGAAACAGTGGAGGTGAGTGCGACTTTACAGATTTCAAGTGACATAAATACTGCTGACAATGCTTATTCTGCTTCACTGTCCTCGGAATATTTCCAGATTTTGCCTGGGGTAGGACTGACCTTTGATGAACAGGATCCAGACACACTTAAACTCTGGGCACGTGGAGGGCTGTTTGTCGGTCATGCTGATACTTCCTGGGTGCGAGTTAAACCCTATACTGAACCATTTTCGGCTCTTCCAGGAATTACACTCTATCAGGATTCAACGATTTATCTAGTTGAATCATCGAATTCGGAGCTCATCGTTGGCATTCAATCAGGTCGGCAACTTTTCTGTAAAGATCTGGATTTATCGAGTTGGCAATATCTTGTTACAGATCAATCGAACACTTACCATATGAATGGCTCTGGTCTGATTGCCATGGGGCAAAAGCAGGATTTTACCGGTCCTGAAGTATCAATGATGGTAGAGGGACAACTCTTCTTTGATGGTGATTATTTGCTTGAGTCTAGTCATCTCAACCTATTGGCAGAGGATGAGAACGGTTTTTCATGGGACGCTAGCCATGTAAATGTCCACGTGGATGGTTCTACTGCGGCTGTACAACTCGGTGACACCACTGAATCTGGCCAAATTATGAGTGCCATTGTTGAACTTAACATGGATATCGGTGAGCACACCATCACATATAAGATGAGCGATGCACTTGGAAATTGGTCGGATGAGGTCTCTATCACCGGAGTGGTTGCAAGTGATGCTGCAATTTATGATTATGGTAATTTTCCAAATCCATTTGAGGGTGAGACACTGATTATTTATGAGCTTACTCAGCCACTTGATGATGTTGAAATTGATATTTTTACACTTTCTGGATATAAACTTCACACCATAGATGTGTATAACGCACGAGTAAGTATTGGGCTTGGTGCTATTGGCTACCATGAGGTTCCCTGGAATGGTCGGGATCGTTCTGATGATTTTGTGGCAAATGGCGTGTATTTCTACCGCATCAAAGCTCAGTTGAATGATGAAGAGATAGTTGGACCCATTGGCAAAATGGTAAAAAACCGATGAGAGTAATAAAACGCATAGTATTTATAGTGGTGACCACTTTGTCATCGATTTTTGCAGGGGAATATGCTGATGCTTTTTTGCTGGCCAGTCAATACCCTCAGGTTCAATCTTTGGGGTACAGCACAGTTGCAGTAAGAGTAGGGGCCGGGCATGCCTTGAATAATCCGGCGGGGTTGGCAGTTAATGGCCATAATTCGCAAGTAAGTATGGTGTATCA
Organism: uncultured Lentisphaeria bacterium; assembly: GCA_964508765.1. Lineage (GTDB taxonomy): Bacteria > Fidelibacterota > UBA8477 > UBA8477 > JABMPR01 > JABMPR01. Next base: position 13,509 of record CAZDVD010000009.1, on the reverse strand, counting down.
GCAATTTACCGGACTCTCTAACAATATCGGGCTTGAAGGCAAGTATGCCTTAGGCGAATCCTACTCATTAGGCATTACACTTATTCATAGTGCGGTGGATGGTCTTTATACTAGACCAAACTTATCAGGATTAACACCCAGTGACCGAAGAGATTCGGTGCTTACGCTGGAAAATTCCAGCTCGAGCCTTATTGACTATCGGGAAGATGGTGCTTTTGTCACACTTGCCAGAGACTATGAATTTGAGATAAATCTGGGGTGGAAGTTCTTCAAAATACCATGCCACATGCCATTGGGAGTATCAGCAAAATATATCGACAAGGTTTTAGATGATAACCGAGGGTTGGGATTTGGGATTGATCTTGGCGGTCAACTTTTCTTCAATCTTGCTGGAATGAGCAAAGCTTTAATCGACACAGAATTTGGTATTGGGTTGTTTCTTAGCGATATCCTGAATACGCCAGTTTATTGGACGACAGAGCACCAGGATGCCATTAAACGTGATCTGGTCAAGGGATTCTCTGTAACCCAGAACATCTCTAAGTATGCCACTCAGGTTACATTTTCGACTGCTACTCAAATGAGGTATAAAGGAGTAAGACAATATGGTATAGGGATCGAGGTGAAAGATGAAATATTCATACGTGGTGGGTACGATGGATACACACCTTCCTTAGGTCTTGGCATTGGCTTAAAAAAGTTTATTATTGATTACTCGTTTAGCCAACATGAGTTGGCAAACATGCAAAAAATTGGAATTAATTACCATTTTTAATGGTTGTTAAAGAAATATGGGGCAAAGTGTGCAAAAAAGATTGATAATTATATTAACCCTGCTACTCCTGGTTTCTATATCATGGGCGCAGAACAAAGACCAGTCAAATGCAGATCCGCGTTACATAATTGATCCGGAGACTGGAAAATTGAGTATGTCAATTCGAGTCTGGGGCGAAGTAAAAACACCCGGTGTTAAATTGGTCCCTAGCGATGCCGATCTTATCTCGATTCTCAGTTATGTTGGAGGTCCTAGTAATATGGCAAAATTGTCTAACATCAGGATTCTTCGCTTTAATGATACTCCGGGTGAACCAAGAGTCGTCATCGCCAATGTTGAAAGATTTCTCGAAACTGGGGACAGTAAATACATTCCCATAATATACCCAAATGATACGATCATAGTCAAAGGGACAGTATGGAGAATTCTAAGCACGGCTACACCTTATATCAATCTCATGGTGACATTGATCAACGGTTATTATTTATACGATAGAGCGACAACAAACTAATGTTTGATGAAATAAGAGATGAAATGGGTGGACTGAAGCAGCGTCTTGATACGCTGAGGGGGCATCTTTGACCTTTCTGAGGTCCAATCAGAACTAGGTGAGCTTAAAGAGTTATCCATAAAAGACGATTTCTGGAACGATCAGGCAACCGCACAAGAAACTCTTAAAAAAATCAATCTTTTAGAATCTCAGGTCACTGATTGGGAAAATGTTCTCAATCATGAGGAGGATCTGGATATTCTCATGGAGTTAGCTCTTGAGGATCAGGATGAAAGTCTCACTCCTGATTTATCAAGATCGCTTCGAAAATTCCGCAAGACACTGGAAGACTACGAGTTACGGCAACTTCTCTCAAATGAAGATGATGCACTCAATTGTATCGTCACCATTCATCCAGGAGCGGGGGGAACAGAATCTCAGGACTGGGCTGAAATGCTTTATCGTATGTATACGCGCATGTTCGACAACCGAGGTTGGAGTTGGAAAGCCCTGGATTATCTCCCCGGTGAGGAGGCTGGTCTCAAAGATGTAACTATTGAAGTTAAAGGTGATTATGCTTTTGGTTATTTGAAAGCGGAAAATGGAATTCATCGCTTGGTGCGAATCAGCCCCTTTGATTCAAATTCCCGACGACATACATCATTTGCTTCTGTCTACGTATATCCGCTTTATGATACAGAAATTGAAATTACCATCGATATGAGTGAAGTCAGGGTCGATACCTACCGCGCCAGTGGGGCAGGTGGTCAGCATATTAACAAAACAGATTCAGCTGTAAGGCTCACACACGGACCCACAGGTATTGTGGTCCAGTGTCAGAATGAACGCTCTCAGCATAAGAATAAAGAAACGGCCATGAAAATGCTCAAGGCCAGACTCTATCAAGTTGAGAAAGAAAAGGAGCAGGCCAAGATGGATCAAATGGCCTCTTCCAAAACTGAGATTGGTTGGGGTAACCAGATCAGATCCTATGTGTTCCATCCTTACACCATGGTCAAAGACCATCGGACAAAGCATGAAACAGGGAATATCCAGGCTGTCATGAACGGTGAAATTGACGGTTTTATCAAAGCATATTTATTGAATCAAATGGGAAAAGAATCCTGATGAGTGAACGTACCTTAAATGAGATCATCGATCAGCGTAAAGAAAAGATCAAAGCGCTGGTTGCAGATGGTATCAATCCATATCCACATAATTACGATCGTAGTCACAAGATAACTGAAGCTCTTGAAGCATTTGATCATCTTCAGGGAAAAAAGGGGACTCGCCTTGCTGGGAGACTTATGTCAAGACGGGTCATGGGGAAAGCCAGTTTTGCAAACATCATGGATGGGAGCGGAAAAATCCAGCTGTACATCGGTCGCGATGATATTGGTGTAGATACTTACATGATGTTCAAGCAACTGGATATTGGCGATTTCGTGGGTTGCAGCGGTGAGCTCATGACCACTCGGACTGGTGAGAAAACCCTGAAAGTTCATGAACTGACACTCCTCAGCAAAAATATTAGACCGCTTCCTAATGTGAAGGAGAAGGATGGTCAACTGTTTGATGGCTTTGAGGATAAAGAACAGCGCTACCGCAAACGTTATCTTGATCTTATTGTCAATCCCGATGTGAAAGAAACCTTTGTCAAACGGGCAAAAATCTATAAGAGCATTAGAGCTTTCTTTGATAATTCTGATTATCTAGAAGTTGAGACACCCATTCTTCAGCCCCTGTATGGTGGTGCTTCAGCGCGTCCATTTAAAACACATCACAATGCCCTGGATATTGATCTTTTTCTGCGCATCGCAGATGAACTTTATTTAAAACGATTAATTATCGGTGGTTTCGAGAAAGTCTTCGAATTCTCACGGAATTTTCGAAACGAAGGGATGGATCGTACTCATAATCCTGAATTCACAGCCATAGAATGGTATGAAGCCTATGTAGATTATTTCTATCTCATGGATCAGGTCGAGTCTCTCTTCAAGCATTTAGTCACTGATCTGGATCAGAGCATTTTTGAATTCAATGACCATGAAATTGATCTGACCAAACCGTTTGACCGTGCAACCATGGCAGAACTCGTTCAGAAACATGCCAAGGTTGATTTGTCAAAAGCTGATACTGCAGAATTACTCAAAGTCTGTCGTGAACATAAAATTGATGCTGCTTCTGATGCAAATTATGGTCAACTCTTGGATGCTTTATTTGATGAATTGGTTCAACCGCATCTGATTCATCCTACATTTGTGACAGATTATCCTAAGGCCATCTCACCGCTTGCAAAACATAAGCGCGATAGTGATGGAACTTTTGTGGAACGATTTGAACTATTTATTGCTGGCAATGAATTTGCCAATGCATTCACTGAGTTGAATGATCCTATTGATCAACGTGAAAGACTTGAAGCCCAATCTGCCCTTCGTGCTGCCGGAGATGAAGAGGCTCAATCTCTGGATGAAGATTTCTTGCAGGCCATGGAATACGGCATGCCTCCAACGGGAGGTGTTGGTATTGGACTTGATCGCCTCGTCATGTTGCTCACCGGTAACAGATCGATTCGAGATGTTCTCCTCTTCCCGCAAATGCGGCCTGAATCAAAAGGATAGGTTCAAAACCTGACAAGTGTCCTACACAGGCTATCTCGCGACAAGATATCTTTTCGGTAAGCACCGGGTCCCCTTTATAGCGTTTATCTCCCGTACCACAATGGTGGGGATGGCACTTGGAGTGGCCACATTGCTGCTAGCTCTTGGCGTTATGCGCGGATTCGAATCGGTTGTGACAGATAAAATCATCGGTTTTGATACTCATATCCGCATTGAAAAGCTATTCGAATCAGGCTTCGACCTGGATGAAGAGAAAATTTCTCAAATTTCCGAGATACCAGGGGTTAAACAAATATTCAGGATTAATAAAGCAGAAGTGATGCTGAAAGCCAATGGAATCACAGAAGGCGCCTTGCTTGAAGCGATGCCGGAAACAGCTCTCAGTCAGCTCTATTCGGTTAGTGCCAACTATACCCGTGGGGAAAGTAGTCAAACAGGTCTCATCATTGGTGCAGCGCTAGCCGATCAGCTTGAGATAAATATCTCAGATCAGGTATTAGCCTATGATTTGGGATCTTTCACTGATGAGATGGGACTGCCGGCCATCGCGGCTACACAAGTGCATGCCATATATGAATCAGGGATGATAGATTACGATAAAAGTTACCTTTACTGCTCACCTCAAACCATGGAAGCGCTTTTCCCGGGAAGTCCAAATACCGATGATTTTGGTGTATTTCTTACAGATATCACACTGACCAATGAAGTGATGAACCAGATAGATCAGATACTTCCATATTCTCACTTGTCAATATCCTGGAAAGACAGACATCAAACTCTGTTTAACTGGATGAAAACCCAGCAACTTCCCATTTTTGTCATATTCAGTCTGATCATGATTGTTGCTGTTGTGAATATTGCCAGCACACTCATCTTGATTATTATGGAGAAAAGGACAGAGATAGGAACCTTGCGGGCACTTGGTACCAGTCGAAAACGTATCCGCCGCATATTCGCTTTAGAAGGTCTTATGATGGGACTCTCGGGGACATTGATCGGTGTAATCCTATCTATCATTCTAGCATGGCTTCAAACGACCTTTGGAATCATTTCACTTCCCAGCGATGTCTATTTCATGGATAAGGTTTCCATTTTGATTGGGGTGGAAGATGTCATTACAATTTCTGCTGGTGTTATTGTTCTCGCCATACTTTCATCACTTGTACCAGCCATGCAAGCAAGTCGATTGCAGCCTGCTGATACCTTGAGGGATGAATGAGTCAGTTAAACTGGTATATGGCTCGTCGCTACTTTTTTGCCAAAAGGAGCAACCGATTTATCAGTTTGGTGGGAGGCATATCCATAGTTGGGATTGCCCTGGGGGTTATTGCACTCATCATCACCATGGCCATTTTAAATGGATTCGAAGGCGAAGTCACACGTCGTATCGCTAACTTTATACCACATGTGATCATTTCGTCAGATGCTGACATTGAAGATATCCAATCCACAGTTCCAGAGGCACTGGCCATATATAAGAGCACAGAACGAAAAGCTGTTCTGGAAGTCCTGGATGATAAAGTGGTTCTGAACATCCATGCCATCGACCAGGATTATTGGGAATACTTCCTGACCGATCAACCCATGGATAAGCAAAAATCAGGTCGGCTCAAAGGAGATGACTACCAATTACCAGGTATAGTTATTGGTGCTGGAATTGCTGATAAATTCTTTCTTACTGTTGGGGATACGGTGGCTATACAGAGCCCCCTTGATGTACGACCAGGATTATTTCGTATCCCGCAAAGACATTTTGTGGTAACGGGAGTTTTTAAATCCGATATCTTTGACTTTGATCGAAACCTGGCAATTATTGACTACGCTGAAGGTCGCAGGATGTTTAAGTCTGCAGGTAAAGAGGTTATTCATCTGCAATTGGACGACTTCAATGGTGCAGGTGAGGTCAAATCAAGGTTGAACGTAGCATTTCCAGAAATCGAGGTTCAAACCTGGTATGATCAACACAAGACCCTGTTTGATGCCATGCGTATGGAAAAGTGGGGGAGCTTTATCGGTTTGAATATGATCATCTTGATTGCTGTTTTTAATATTGTCAGCTCCTTGATGATGATGGTGCTTGAGAAAACAGGTGATATCGGGATTCTGCGTGTCATGGGTGCTCAATCATCGAATATTCAGAAGATATTTAACCTGCAGGGGCTTATCGTGGCATTTCTGGGAGTTGTCCTTGGAGTTGTTGTGGGAACTCTGCTGGTGCTGAGTCAGTCACAATGGGGTTGGATTACCCTGCCAGATGAAATCTACCTCATACCGGTGTTACCCGTTGAGTTGATCTGGAATGAAGTTCTCATGGTCGGAATCGTGGCTTTTGCCATCGTCCAATTGTCCATTCGATATCCTTCAAAAAAGGCTGCTAAATTGTTACCCCTGGATGCCATCAATTACAAAAGATAGAGAAGTGAGTTATGAATACCATCCTTCAAGTCATTGATATTAATAAAAGCTATTCCGCAGTTGGTGAACGCTTGGATGTGCTTAAGAATGTTAATCTCAGCATGGAAAGAGGTGAAATAGTAGCCATCAACGGACCCTCTGGTATAGGAAAGACGACCCTCCTAAATATTATTGGTACGCTTGATACAGCTGATTCAGGAGATTTGATCATTTCTGATAAATCGCCCATGAATATGAATGATGAAGCCTTGAGCACTTTTCGAGCTGAAAATCTCGGATACATATTCCAATTTCATTATTTGCTCCCGGAGTTCACCGCACTGGAAAATGTGCTGATCCCTGCAAAAATTGTTGATCTTGACAAAAAGCTGGCTAACAAGCGAGCAAAAAGCCTCCTGGAAGCCGTTGGCGTTTATGAAAGACGTCATCACAAGCCTTCACAGTTATCTGGCGGTGAGAGGCAGCGTGTGGCCATAGCCAGGGCACTCATGAATCGACCTGAGTTGGTGCTGGCTGATGAACCTACGGGAAATCTTGATCCAGATAATGGCAAGCGTCTCATTGATCTAATCCAATCTGTGAGGAAGGAGTTTGCTCAATCTTTTCTCATTGCTACACATAGTAGATCACTCTCCGCAGCCTGTGATCGAGTCATCTCCCTGACATAAACGAATTCTAATACACACATTGTTTCACTCGAGGTGTTCACGCCCTATATTGGCGCCTGTTGAAACATGAATAATTTTGAGGTTATAAATTGAAAGCAAATTTCCATAAAAAACTCCAGGCTGTAATCCAGCTTTCTAAAGAGGAAGCCATCAGACTGGGACACGCATATATAGGTTCTGAGCATTTGTTGTTGGGAATCTTCAGGCAGGGTGACAATAAGGTCATAGATATCCTTCAGTCTCTCAATATTGATCCTGCTGAAATTAAAAATCACATAGAAGAACAAATTCGCACATCAGGTGGGACGATGATTCTGGGAACGCTCCCCTTTACAAAGCGAGCTGAAAGAATCCTGAAGAATACCTACCAGGAGGCCAGAGATCTTAACGCTGATGTCGTGGATGTGGAGCATTTACTCCTCGCCATCCTCCGTGAGCAGGAGGGGATCGCTGCGGATATGTTGGCTCAGTTCAGTATAGATTATGAAATCGTCCGTGATGAGATGGAGTTTTCTCCTGAAGCCGGTGGTCGTGAAAATGAACCCGGTAAAGGTAAGCCACAGAGCAAAACGCCTGCTCTCGATCATTTTGGTCGTGATATGACTGCCCACGCCAGAGCTGGGAAGCTGGATCCTGTTATTGGTAGAGACAAAGAAATTGAAAGAGTCGCCCAGATCCTTTCCCGCAGGAAAAAGAACAATCCTGTACTTATTGGTGAGCCAGGCGTGGGTAAAACTGCCATCGCTGAGGGTCTCGCCTTACGTATTATCGGGAAGAAAGTCCCGCGTATCCTTTTGAGTAAGCGATTGGTATCACTGGACCTGGCTGCTCTGATAGCTGGAACCAAGTACCGTGGTCAATTTGAAGAAAGAATGAAAGCGGTGACTACTGAACTGGAAAAGAATGACGATATCATCCTCTTTATTGATGAACTACATACCATTGTGGGTGCGGGAGCAGCCAGTGGTTCAATGGATGCCAGCAATATGTTCAAGCCAGCGCTTGCACGAGGTGACCTACAGTGCATTGGAGCCACAACCCTTGATGAATTCAGAAAATATGTAGAAAAAGATGGTGCTCTGGAGCGTCGATTCCAGAAGGTTATGGTAGAGCCACCTTCCAGGAAAGAAACTCTACAGATATTACATGGATTGAAAGATCGCTATGAGTCTCACCATAATGTGCAATATAGTGATGAAGCCCTTGAATCGGCTGTATCCTATTCAAGTCGCTATATCCAGGATAAATTTCATCCGGACAAAGCTATTGATGTTATGGATGAAGCGGGTGCCAGGGTACATTTAGCCAATGTGGATATTCCTGACAATATTGTTCATTTGGAAACAGATCTTGACAATCTTCGCATTCGAAAGGAAGGCGTCGTTCGGAATCAGGAATTTGAGTTGGCCGCATCATTGAGAGATGATGAAAGAAATCTCACCAAGAAATTGGAAGAGGCCAATGAAGAGTGGAATACGGCGATGAAGATTGATCCGCCACTGGTAAAAATCGTTGATATTGCAGCGGTGGTCTCGCTCATGACCAGTATTCCTATCCAGGATGTGGCTGAAAGCGAAGCTGAGAGGCTGCTGAAGCTTGAATCTGAAATGACCAAGCATCTAGTAGGGCAGGAGCATGTCATCGATGCTATGGCCAAAGCACTGCGTCGTGCTCGTAGTGGTTTTCGCGATCCCAAAAAACCTATTGGTTCATTCCTATTTCTCGGACCCACAGGAGTTGGGAAAACAGAGCTGGCTAAGGTATTAGCCAAGTATATTTATCAGAATGAGAAAGCACTCATCAAGATGGATATGTCAGAATATTCAGAACGGTTTAACGTAAGTCGCTTGATAGGTGCCCCTCCAGGATATGTTGGTTATGAAGAAGGTGGTACACTCACAGAGGCTGTGCGTCGAAATCCTTATAGTGTGGTGCTTTTTGATGAAATAGAAAAAGCCCATCCAGAAGTTTACAATATGTTATTACAGATCATGGATGAGGGACAATTAACGGATAGTCTCGGTCATACTGTTGATTTCAAAAACTGTATTCTGATTATGACGTCTAATCTTGGAGTCAAGAATCTTACCCAGCCTGGTATTGGCTTTAATCGTAAAGATCATAAGACCATTCTGGATGATCAACGTTCCAAGATAAACAAAGAGATGAAAGAAACTTTCAAACCTGAATTTATCAATCGACTAACAGACTCATTTGTCTTTAACTCGTTGATACGCAAGGACTTGATCAAAATTGTTGATCTTATTCTCGAGGATGTTAGCAATTACGCCAATGAGAAGAATGTTAAGATCAAGCTGAGTCCGGGCGCCAAGGCACTGATTGTAGATCAGGAAATCGAAACTGAGTATGGAGCGCGACCATTACGCCGAATAATCCAAAACATGATTGAGGATAAGATTGCTGAAATGACCCTGAGGGGTGAGGTAAAATCAGACTCAACTGTGTCAGTATCAGTCAAGAATAAGATACTCAACTTTAAAGTAACTAATTCAAAATCAGCCAGGAAAAAATCTTCGAAACCTGAGGCTTCACTAAATCACGAGTGAGAGCCAGCTTGACCACACTAAATCCAGTCATCGTAATCCCGGTCTATAATGGCCGGGATTCTGTTATTCGGCTGGTTCATGGAATTAAAGATCTGGTTGATTACCCCATCATAATTATTGATGATGGATCAACAGATGGGACAGCATCGGGTGACTTTGAAGACACTGCGTATCTGAAGCATCCCAGGAATAGGGGCAAGGGAGCTGCCTTAAAAACCGGACTTCAGCTGGCAAAAGAAGCAGGTTTTGACAATGCCCTTACTTTGGACGCAGATGGGCAGCATGATCCCAAAGAGATATTCAATTTCATCATTCGAGCTGAAGAGTACCCTGGGTCATTGGTGGTTGGTATGCGTAATTTGATTGTCGAAGATATGCCTTTTCATCGCAAACTTTCAAATAACATCACCAGTTTGATGTTATCATTACGGACCTCATTGCGGGTGAGGGATAGTCAGGTAGGGTATCGCTGCTATCCATTGACTGATAGCCGCTTATGGAATTCTATTGAAGACGGATTCCAGTTTGAATCTGCTGTTTTCTTTAATGCAGCAAAACTAAAAATCCATTTAGTCTGGCAGCCCATCCCGGTTATATATGGGTCGGAGGAGAGTCATATGAATCTTCTCAAGGACACATTAAGATTTATTAGAACCTTTTTCAGGAGTTTTAAGTGGTAGAATCTGTTCTTCATTTCTTTCAAGAGTTTATACAGGATCCACGCTGGATTACCTTTTTATTGGCTATGACACCCATTGGGGAGCTTAGAGTTGCCTTGCCATGGGGTATCACTTTTGGTGATATGCAATGGTATGACGCCTTTGTGTGGGCTGTGGCTGGAAATTTTCTGATTTCTATCCCAATTCTCCTGCTGCTGGGACCGATTTCAAAGTTTCTCATGCGCTGGCCACTAGGTGAAAAGTTTTTTACCTGGTTATTCGCAAGGACTCGTCGTAAAGGAAAGATGATAGAAACCTGGGAATTCCTGGGTTTGGTCGTGTTTGTTGGAATCCCTTTACCTGTGACAGGAGCCTGGACTGGCGCAGCAGCAGCATTCCTATTTGGACTATCTTATCGAAAGTCGTTCGTAGCCATCTTTATAGGACTCCTCATGAGTGCAACTATTGTTACCATTATTACTACTACTGGAGTGAAAATCTTCGGATAGACTCAGCCCTGGGGAAATCCTCAATTATCCTTTTGCTAACAGCGAAGGAGAATGATATACTATCGCGCTTTTAGGGACATTCGGGGTGTGGCGCAGCCCGGTAGCGCGCTTCGTTCGGGACGAAGAGGTCGGAGGTTCAAATCCTCTCACCCCGACTCCAATTGG
>CAZDVD010000009.1:0-2540 GCA_964508765.1 uncultured Lentisphaeria bacterium | reverse complement strand
TTTTGTAGCGCGGATTTGATTCCGCGCTTCTTATTTAAATGAGGTAGTTTATGGCAGAGCGGTATCCATTTGACAAGATTGAGGCTAAATGGCAAAAACATTGGGATGAGAATAAGACATTCAAAACTCCTGATCACCATACAGAAAAGCCCAAATATTACATTCTAGACATGTTCCCTTATCCATCTGGAGCCGGCCTGCACGTCGGGCACCCCGAGGGATACACAGCAACTGACATTCTCGCCAGATACAAGCGAATGCGCGGTTTTAATGTGCTTCACCCCATGGGCTGGGATGCATTTGGATTACCTGCAGAACAGTATGCTATTGAAACAGGTACGCCACCATCAATTAAAACGGCTGAAAATATCGCCACATTCAAGCGTCAGATTCAATCCTTAGGCTTTTCTTATGACTGGGATCGTGAAGTGAACACCACAGACGAAGCCTACTACAAGTGGACACAGTGGATTTTTCTACAATTGTTCAAAAAAGGCTTGGCCTATGAAGCCGAGGTGGCTGTTAATTGGTGTCCAGAACTGGGTACAGTCCTCGCCAACGAGGAAGTTATTGATGGAAAATCTGAACGGGGTGGCCATCCTGTTGTCAGAAAACCCATGCGCCAGTGGATGTTGAAGATTACCGAATATGCAGAACGTTTACTGTCTGACCTTGATGATCTGGATTGGTCAGAATCCATCAAGGACATGCAGCGCAACTGGATTGGTAAGAGTGAAGGGGCAGAGGTCGAATTCCCTCTCAATGGGCATAATTTATCGCTGAAGGTGTTTACCACACGTCCTGATACCTTATTTGGTGCCACATATATGGTTATGGCACCTGAACATCCCTTTGTCAAAGAAATTACCATTCCTCAGCAGCAAGCTGAAGTGGAAGCATATGCGGTAAAGGCTGGATATAAAAGCGACCTGGATAGAACAGAACTTGCTAAGGATAAATCCGGTGTCTTTACAGGTGCCTATGCAATTAATCCGGTCAACGAAGAATTAATTCCAATCTGGGTTAGTGACTATGTATTAATGAGTTATGGTACAGGAGCCATTATGGCGGTACCCGCACATGATACGAGAGATTATGAGTTTGCTAAGGCGTTTGATCTCCCAATAAGGGAAGTTGTATCCGGTGGAGATATCAGTACAGAAGCTTTTACTCAGATTGAAGATGGATTTATGATTAATTCTGCAACTGTAGATGGATTATTTTCCATAAATAATCTCAAACCCTCGGAAGCAATAGTCAAAACTGGTGAATGGTTAGAGTCTACAGGCAAGGGTCAAGTTACTGTTAATTATAAATTGAGAGATTGGCTGTTTTCACGACAGAGATATTGGGGCGAACCCATTCCAATTCTACATGATGGGGGTGAGGTTATCCCTCTGTCAGACAGTGACTTACCTCTCACACTTCCAGTGCTTAAACGCATTAAACCTTCAGGAACAGGGCAGAGCCCCCTGGCGAATGCCAAGGAGTGGTTAAACGTGGTTGACCCATCATCCGGTAAGGTTTATGTGAGGGAAACCAATACCATGCCTCAATGGGCTGGATCATGTTGGTACTATCTTAGGTTCATCGATCCGCATAATGATGATGAGGCCTGGGATCTGGAGAAAGAGAAATACTGGATGCCGGTGGATCTGTATGTGGGTGGTGCTGAGCATGCGGTTCTGCATTTGTTGTACGCACGGTTTTGGCACAAAGTCTTATATGATTTGGGATATGTTTCCACCAAAGAACCATTCCAGAAACTGGTTAACCAGGGCATGATATTGGGAATGGATGGGGAGAAAATGTCCAAATCTCGTGGAAATGTCATCAATCCAGATGAAGTGGTTTCTCAATATGGCGCTGATTCCATGCGATTGTATGAGATGTTTATGGGTCCATTGGAACGGTCTAAACCTTGGAATACCAGTGGTATAGAAGGTGTATATCGTTTTTTGAATCGTTTATGGAGACATTTTATCAATGATGAAGGGAATATCATTGAATTGAGTGATGCTGAACCACGTGGTGAGACCTTAACTATTATGCATGCCAGTATTAAAAAAGTAGGTGGAGATCTTGACAGCCTTGCGTTTAACACTGGAATATCACAGTTAATGGTATTTTCCAATCATTTACGTTCATTAGAAATTGTTCCAAGGCAGGCTTTAGAAGTATTCCTCAGGCTACTGAACCCTTTTTCACCACATATAGCTGAAGAAATGTGGGGCTTATTAGGGCATCAAGATGAATTGGTCTATACTGAGTGGCCTGCATATGATGAACAGCTGCTCGTCAAAGACATGGTAAAGCTAGCCGTCCAGGTCAATGGTAAAGTGAGAGCTCAAATTGAGGTAGAGGTAGATGCAGATAAAGATTCAATTCTGAAGCTAGCCCACCAGCAAAATGCAATTAAGCAACACACTGAAGGCAAGATCATCGTCAAAGAGATCGTCGTACCAAACAGGATTGTTAATATTGTAGTAAAGTAACTGATTATTATGAATTAGTGTAAGAAGGGTAGTAGTACCCTTTTT
>CAZDVD010000008.1:0-106769 GCA_964508765.1 uncultured Lentisphaeria bacterium | reverse complement strand
GCGATCTCAAAGCCCTCGATGCAATCAACCTGAGCATCCCACCTGGAAAAATCGTCGGACTCGTTGGTCCCAATGGTGCTGGAAAAACCACGCTCCTGAGAGCACTCACAGGTGAACTGGATTATCAGGGTGAAGCCAAGGTTCTGGACTGCGAGCCACGGACTCAACGTGCCGAGCTCATGGGAAAAACAGGCGTTATCCACGACATTGCCGTACTCCCCTCCTGGATGAAGGTCAAAGAGCTACTCACCTTTCTGGAAGGGATTCACCCCGGTTTTCACCGTGAGAAGGCTGAATCTTTTCTCAAAACAACCACTATCCCCATGGATAAAAAGATCAAAACCTTGAGTAAGGGCATGAAAACCCAATTGCATCTGGCTGTCACCCTGGCGGCCGATACAAAATTGCTCATCCTGGATGAACCCACTCACGGTCTGGATATTCTTTTTAGAAAACAACTCTACACCAGCGTCTTGGAAGATTACTTCGACGAAGAAAAATCCATTCTCATTTCTACCCACCAGATTGAAGAAGTTGAACACATCCTCTCCGATGTCATTTTCATCAACAAGGGCAAGATCTTGCTCTACGCCAGCATCGAAGAGCTGGCTGAGCGCTTTACCCAATTAACCATACCTGCAGATCAGGCAGAAGAACTTAGAGAACAACTCAAACCCATGAGTGAGTATGGTATCCTGGGACGGAGAGTGTTTCTACTTGAAAATACGGAAAATAAAGCATTGGTCGGTCTTGGAGATACCCAAACCCCATCAGTCGCTGACATATTTGTTGCTCTTATGGGAGGTGAATCATGAAACCTTTAATCATTCTGTTAAAACGTGAATGGCTGGAATGGAAGCGCGTCATCATTGGAACCATCGTGGTGATTACCTTTCTAAATCTGCTTATGCTGCTCTCTGTATCGCGTGGTTCAGACTTTTTCCATGAAAAATTGGATCAAGAAGGTCATATCGTTTTAGATGATTTCCAATTCAATGACGAAGAGGAAGTAGATCTGGATATCCGCATGAACGGGAACGATGTTGAAATTACCATCGATGGGAAAGACACCCCCCGTAGTGTGGAACAGATGCTCAGCAAAGTTGCCGTTCCCATTGCCTTCGGTCTTCGATTTGGTATGATGGGGATTTTTGCCTTTGTCCTTTTCCTGAGTATGTTCTACTTCTCAGATGCGATCTACAAGGAGCGAGCAGATAACAGTACCCTCTTTTATCGCAGCCTACCCGTAGACGATCATATGCTCCTGGGGTCAAAGATAGCTGCCGGACTCATCGGTGTCATTGGCTTGACCCTGTTCCTCTCTCTGGAATACCTGGTATTCATCCGGATTGCCATCTGGATTATGGGAGAGCCCTTTACTTCCCTGGCAAGCCTTATCCTGAGTCAGATATCTTACCTTAGACTTATCTGGGACTGGTTTGGCTATCTGATCTTTGCTGCCATCCACATGGCTCCTATGGCCTTGTTCCTCATGCTGGTCGGGACCTATGTAAAAGGTCGTCCCCTCCTGATTGGAATTGGAGCCCCGGTACTTCTGTCCATCAGTTGGGCCATCATTTTCCAGAGTGCTGCTCTGTTAAAAACGATTGGGAAATTTTTCTGGGGTTTTAACCAGGTCCTCATCGACCAATGGGAAATCATGGAAAAGGGACTCGATACTGACATGACAATATATGGGAATTTCTGGGTCTATATCTTCAATGTTGATACGGCCATTTCTATTTTGGTATCCGCCTTGCTTTACTATGGCACATGGCACATGTATCGCAAAAACATACCGACGGGATAACACCCTGTAACTTTGGAGAAAGAGAGCTTACTATGAAAACAAGAACCGCATTAATCATCGCACTTATTTTAGGCATTTTTACATACACTCTGCCCCTATATGCCGGTGACAAAGAATATCATATTGAGGAGAAAACGGTTTTTGAAATTCCCATTGTGGGAAAGATATCAACCACAACTTCAAGCTATCTCTCAGGCTGCAGGCTTAAGGAAAACACCACCATCAAAATGCACAATGCCTTGATCAGAGTTGTCAGTGAGTCTGATGGCAAAAGTACTGAGGTTATTCTCTCCAATTTATGTGAGGAAGTACAGTGGCAACTCAACGAGGATGCAGGAGCATTTGAGCCCATCTCTTTCGAAGAAATCCGTCAACAAAAAGTGGCAAACCGCGAAGACGATGAGACTCAGATTGATATGGGGTCAGATCAAAATGATATAGATGATCAGACGAAAATGGTCAGAGAGATTTTGGGCTACGAAAAAAATATAAATGGTCATAAAGCCAGAAAAGTAGTCACAACTGTTCAGCCTGAGGATTCGGATCACCGGGTCGTGGTGGAAGAGTTCTACACCACAAAGTCACCTGCCCTGTCCAAGATTTCTCGAGCCAGAGAAGATCTTAGTATAAAACTAGGTCATGAAGATGATCATATTGAAGGGGTGCCATCACTTGTGAATGCTATCTACAACGACATCAAACGAGATAGAGAATGGTCACGACCTGAAGGTAATATTGTGAGGTTTGTGATCAGACTCCTGGACGCAGATGATGATGACATCTTTACCATGAAGTATGATGTGCTTGAAGCTGAGACATCGAAATATCAAACGGATCATTTTTCACTGAAGTGAGTTAGCTCTTAAGCTAGATATAGTTATAGAAAGTAATGTCCCTGCCCTGATCAAATGGCATATTGATTGCCGATGTAAAGGAAGTTCGAAGTGAGTTGGATCGGCTCGCTTCAACTGGATAAAATGACACCTATACCGATCCACAATTGCAAAAGGGTTCAATCTCATGGAAAACATCTCATTTATTCAACGGATTGTTAATTTATTTTTTACTCCAAGCAAAGCCTTTGATGGACTATCTGATGGGGTTTCATACAAAGATTGGCTCTACCCACTACTGATTGTCACGGCTGGACTTGTCATCCTGCCACTTTTTTACAGGGACATCAGTCTGGATGAAGGTGAATATCGACTCAACCAGGCTATCAGGTCAATTGAAAATAACGCGGACATCTCTGAAGAAAGAAAAGCGGCAGTCCTGGAAAAGATGTTCGGAGGTCTCGATAAAGTGGAAGACTCCCGAGAGCACCCCTTTGCTTTTCGTAATATGTGGGGCTATGTGTTTATCCCCGTCATGATTTTTGTAATGACAGCTTTCTTCGCTGCCATTTTACTCCTGGTTGGAAATTTCGGTATGGGAGGCAAGGTTAAGTTCTTCCAGATGTTTACCATGGTCATGCTGACCTACCTCATCAGCGGGAACGGATTTTTTATGAACATGATTCCCGGGGTTGGAACGCTGGAACTCATGGTCAAAACACCCTTGATTATCATGAAGGAATCGACCAACCTGGTGCTCAGTCCTGGCCTCATCTTTGATGAGATCGATACTTTCCTAAAACATTTTCTCAACCAACTCGATATCTTCCGTATCTGGGGCATGGTGGTTATGGGTTTTGGTTTTGCGAAACTCTATAACAAACCAACAGCGACTGGCATTATGGCAGTGGGGTTCCCATGGCTTATTCTCGTCTCAATCGGGGCGGCACTGATGAAAGCCAACTCTGTGGCAATGGGTTAGATCCATACTCAATCAACAATTAAATAATCAATATTCACGATAGGACTTTCCATGCGTTTAAAAATATTTGGGTCACTGCTACTCTGCTTAGCCAGCATACCGGCTCTTGCTCAATCAACGTCACCCATCACTCTGGATGATTGCATCCTCATTGGGTTAGAAAACAATCAATCTCTAAGAATTAACCGCTTTGAAACCGACCGCAGTGTCTCTCAAGCCAAGAGTAATATTGGTATGGTATTGCCCGTTGTTAATTTTTCAGTTTCAGGTAGAAGTTCGGACTTTGCCGGGACTGGCTGGAATGATGGCTATTCCTCCTCACTGACGCTCTCTCAGAATATCTGGGATGGGGGTGCCTGGTGGAATACGCTCAAATCCGCTAAAGTTGCCCAGGATGCAGCCTCTATCCAGTATGAGAGCTATGAGGTTAATACCGTATATCAGGTTAAAGCAGCCTACTACAACTACCTTTCAACCCAGCAATTGCTGGATGTTTATCGTGAGAATCTCACAACAAGTGAATATCAGCATCAACTCACACTTGAAAGATTCAAGTTAGGCGCTGCCTCGCAAAATGATACGCTCAGAACCAGGGTGAACATTGAACGTGCTCGTCTGCAGATCATCAATGGCGAGGTTGATTTGCAATCAAGGTCTCGCAACCTCAATATCATTCTAGGCCGCGAGGCAAATGATCCCCTTGTACTGGCAGAACCAGTTTGGCAGGATGTGGTTGTTCCAGGAGTCGATCAAATCATGGATGAGGTTCTAGCCTCAAATCATTCCCTGAAATTATTGGAACAGAACAAAGAGATCATGGCATACAATCTCAAAATAGCCAGATCAGGGTACATGCCTTCCGTGGGAATGTCCGCTTCATATGGAAACAACGGCGCCAGCGCCATAGGTGATGTTTTTGGTGAGAGCACCTCTTCGAAGTCTGCAGGAATCTCTCTCAATTGGAACCTCTTTAATGGAACCCGTACAAGCCGTGGTGTGGAACAGGGGAAAATCTCCGCCAAAATGGCTGTGGAGAACTACGATTTATCTGAAAGAAATCTCCGCAAAGAGCTGACTCAGACCTTGGAGCAAATGGATGCACTCAATGAGTCGGTAACCATTTCTCAACTTATCCTCACCGCTTCAGAGCAGGATTTACTATTGGCACAGGAACAATATAAAATTGGCTCACTGTCCATTCTGGATGTGTTGAGAATTACTGCAAGCTATGAAGATGCAAAATCAAATTTAATCCGTACCCAACACAATCTGAAGATCGCTGAGGCAGGCTTGCTCCAGCTCATGGGAAAACGTTAAGGGGTTGTCATGTCCAAAAAGAAAATAATTATCATTGTCCTGGTTGTCATTGTCATCGGGATCATAGGATTTGTCGCAGTGAAGAAGGAACAGGGGAACAACAAAGAAGTCCAGTCTGCCAAGGTAAAACGTGGACAGGTTGTTCATAAGGTTGCTGCATCAGGCAGAATTCAACCCGTCGTTGAAGTTGATGTAAGTGCCGATGTTGCCGGTCGTGTGATTCGCATGGCTGTTAAAGAAGGTGATTGGGTTAAGAGGGGTCAATTCCTGGCACAACTCGATGCGACCCGTTATAAGGCTGATGTTGATCGTGCAGAACAGGTTTTAGCTTCATCAGAAGCCTCTCTATCCCTGGCTGAACTTGAAAAGAATCAGCAATTGGGACTTTTTCAGAAGAAGTTGGTCAGTGGACTTATTTATCAAGGTGCCTTGGTTCGATATCAGCAAAGTCTGTCAGGGAAAAAACAAGCTGAAGCAGCACTGGCTCAGTCTCAGGATAACTACAAAAAGACCATGATGTTCGCACCGATGTCAGGCACGATAACCCTGGTAAATAAGGAAGTCGGTGAAATGGCATTGGGGTCTGCATTCAGCAGGGACATCATCATGATTATTGCTGACCTGAACGAGATGGAAGTTTTGGTCGATGTGAATGAGAATGACGTCGTTGATGTCTCTTTGGGTGATACGACAGAAATTGAAATTGATGCGCTTCAGGACACCATGTTTCAAGGTATCGTGACTGAGATTGCACACAGCGCCCAAAATACCGGTGGAGGAAGCCTGGATCAGGTAACCAACTTTAAAGTACAGATACGTCTTTTAAATCCACCTCAAGAAATTCGCCCTGGCATGTCCGCAGCTGTGGATATCAGGTCAGATGTTCGGAACGATGTATTATTTGTTCCCATCCAGAGTATCACCATGAGAAAGCCCAAACAACTCGAGGAAAAGCAGGATAAAGAACTTTCTCGTGCTGACAGCAGCATGGATATGGAAGATGAAGATCTTGAACCCGTTGAAGTCGTGTTTGTCCTGGCTGAGAGCGAAAAAGGCAAGGGCAAGGAAGTGATTCAACGCGAAATAGTTACTGGGATTATCGGAGAGCGTGATTTCGAAATCATCTCTGGTCTGGAACTGGATGATGAAATTGTCACTGGTCCCTACAAGGAAATCAGTCGTGGCTTAAATGATGGTGATAAGGTGACAGTCACCAAGCGCAAAAAGTTTAATATTGAGGAAAAGAAATAATTTGTTATGGATATTCATATAGCCCTGTCATCCCGAGCGGAGTCGAGGGATATCAACCCATGAAGCAAGGGCAAGTATACATCCTTGAATGCGCTGATTATTCCTTATACACAGGTACCACCAGTAACCTGGAATTCCGCCTAGCCCAACATCAGGAAGGTCACTTCCCTGGCTACACACATTCTAGGCGTCCAGTAAGGTTGTTATGGAATACTGACTTTATGGATATACAGGATGCCATTCAACTTGAGAGGCAGATTAAAAGTTGGAGTAAAGAAAAGAAGAGGGCTCTAATGGCAGAAAATTGGGATATGCTCCGGCTCTTGTCAGAATGTAAAAACTTAAGCAACAGTAAGAACTTATCCCTCGACGGAGTTTATACTGAGCTTAGCCGAAGTGCTCGGGATGACAACACTAGAGCTCTCCACCATTGAATAAAATGATCACCAAATATAAAATTCCGATGACCACTCCTGTCTACTATTTTCTGTCTTCTGAATTCCCAACACGCAAAAATTGTCCACAAAGACAACAATCCCGAGGGTTTTTATGTCACTAATCCAGGTCAAAGACCTATATAAAATTTATCAGATGGGCAATATTGAAGTCCGCGCCCTTGATGGTGTATCAGTCACCATTGAGCAAAATGAATATCTTTCCATCATGGGTCCCTCAGGATCTGGTAAATCCACCCTCATGAATCTTCTGGGTTGCCTGGATACACCTACCTCAGGTGAGTTTTTCATGGATGGTATTGATGTGGCCACCATGAATGACGATGAGTTGGCGCATATTCGAAACAAGAAAATCGGTTTTGTATTTCAAACTTTTAATTTACTACCAAAATCGACCAGCCTGCGAAACGTTGAATTACCATTGATCTACAATGGCGAAATTAAGGCCGCTGACAGAAAAGAAATGGCCATTCAAGCCCTGACTCGCGTCAATCTCGGTGATCGCGTTGATCATAAACCCAATGAATTGTCTGGTGGTCAGCGACAGCGTGTCGCCGTAGCACGCGCTCTGGTGAACAATCCCGCTATTATTCTCGCAGATGAGCCCACGGGGAACCTTGACTCAAAAACAGGTGAAGAAATTATGGCCCTCTTTGATGAACTTCACAAGCAGGGAAATACCATTATACTGGTTACACATGAGGAACATATTGCGGCTCATGCATCACGCGTAGTAAGACTCCTCGATGGTAAGATCGCTGTCGATGAGGCAACGGATCGCGGGAAAAAGTAATCGTGAAGATGCAGATGTACATTCAAGGTTCTTTAGTCTGTCATCCCGAGCGAAGTCGAAGTGCTCGGGATGACAAAGCATCTATCGTTGAGAGTGATAAAGGATTTAGAAAGCTTCTGCTATGAAAAGTTTCTTCTGGGAAAACTTACGCATTGCCCTCGCTGAATTGTGGGGACACAAAACCCGCTCCATCCTCACTGGAACTGGCATCGTGATTGGCATTATTGCTGTATCCCTCATGTCCACGCTGATCAACGGTGTGGATGGTCTATTTGAAGAGAGCATGAAGTTTCTGGGGCGAGGGAACCTCTATGTGGAGAAATGGCCCTGGATGGGCGGTGGTGATGATTGGTGGACCCTGAGAAATCGTCCACGCATTGACCTTGACATGGTTGATGAGATAAAGGAACGCTCAGAGTATGCCATGGCCGTGGCTGCTGAACGTGGGCGTTCTGCCAACCTCAGCTATAAAGAACTTTCCGCTGAGAATATTTACATCCATGGAGTCACCGCAAACTATCCTGAGGTATCAACAGTCGATGTGGAATTCGGACGATTCTTTACAGAATCTGAGGATCGCACAGGGGCTCAGGTTGTATTGTTAGGTTCGGAAGTTGCCAAAACTTTATTTCCCCTGGGAAATCCAATTGACAAAATGATCTTTGCCGGCTCAAAACGTTTCAGAGTCATTGGGGTCCTATCTGAAATGGGCAAATTCATGGGATCATTTTCAAACGATACGCAGGTACTTATTCCCTTGGCCACATTTAATAAAATTTTTCACGGTCCCTGGGGGCGCAGGAGTATTACGGTTAAAGTCCCGGAACACCTCGTGGAAGAAGCCAAAGAAGAACTACGAGGTGTTGTCCGGGTGTTGCGAGGTCTTAAGCCTGGAGAAAAGGATGATTTTGCAATCAATCAGCAAAATGCATTCCGTCAATCCTATCAGGGCATCAAGCTGGCCATTGGCGGCACAGGCATGATTATTACCGCACTTTCCCTTCTGGTGGGTGGAATTGGTATTGCCAACATCATGTTCGTCTCTGTGAAGGAGCGTACAAGAGAAATTGGTGTCCGGAAAGCGCTTGGCGCTACCCGAAGCCAGATACAGGGGCAATTTCTCATCGAAGCGATGGTCATCACAGCTTCTGGTGGATTGGTAGGGCTGATCATCTCCACGCTCATAAGTGTGGCTATCAGTAAATTTTTATTCCCAGCTACCATGTCATTTGGCGTGGCCTTCATGGCCATTGCCCTGAGTGCTGGCGTAGGTTTATTCGCTGGCCTGGCACCTGCACGTAAAGGTGCAAAACTGGATCCCATCGAAGCTTTGAGGTACGAGTAGTGTATATCAGAACCTCCTTGAAGACACTCAATGATGCCTTCTTTATGGCCATTGAAGCCATCCATGACAACCTGCTTCGCTCCATCCTCACCTTGCTTGGTATTGTGATTGGTGTCTTCGCCATCATTGCCGTTATGACCGCTATCCGCACCCTTGAATCATCAATCAATACAGGTTTGAATGTGTTTGGATCTGATGTGATTTTTGTTCAGAAATCACCGGTGATTCAGATGGGCGATCGGGCCAGCCGACGTAAATATTGGCGCCGTCCAAACATCACCTATGATATGGCACTTGAGCTACGAGACCGCATGGTAGGTTCTGAATTTGTGAGTTCTCAAGATGGAACAGGTGGAAAAACCATTCGCTTTAGAAAAGAGTCAACCAATCCCAATGTGGGTGTCCAGGGAGTGGACGAGTTTGGTTTAGAGGCCATGAATCATAAGCTTGACTATGGTAGAAACTTTATCCCTGAGGATGTAGAATACAATCGACGGGTCGTCATTCTTGGCACAGATGTTATTCAAAAGCTGTTTCCCTTTCAAGATCCCATCAATCAGACAATAAGTATCAACGGAATAGGTTTTGATATTATTGGAACGCTACAGCGCAAGGGAGAGATGTTCGGCCAGAGCCAGGACAACTTTGTCATCGTCCCTATTACGACTTACCTCCAATATTACGGGAGTCGCTGGTCCTCTTTGGGAATTTCCATTAAAGCTCCTGATGGTGAAAGCTTTGATCTGACCAAGGAAGAAGTCATTGACCAAATGCGCATTGTCCGTGGTCTGGGGCCTGAAGATGAGAATGATTTTGAGGTCACCTCAAACGATGCCCTCATTGATACATTTGGATCATTTACCGCTGGCATCAAAATGTTCGCTGGTGCAGTGAGCGTGATTGCGCTTGTGGTGGCAGGCATTGGTATCATGAATATTATGCTGGTTTCAGTCAGCGAGCGTATCAAGGAAATAGGTGTCCGCAAAGCCATCGGAGCTACACGCAACAACATTCTTTTCCAATTTTTACTGGAAGCAGTCTTCCTCTCGTTAATTGGTGGAGTTATTGGAGTTTTATTGGGCGTGGGTGCTGGAAACATGGTGACACTGGTTTTTAATAATGTGGCTGCTGTTGTACCAATCGATTGGGTCTTTATTGGCTTAGGGGTCTGCTCATTTATTGGGATTGTCTTTGGCATCTACCCCGCCTACAAAGCCGCTGGACTTGACCCTATCGAGTCGCTGCGTCATGAGTAAAACATCAATGCCAATTGACTCCAAAGTTTACAACGAGTGTCACCCTGAGCTTGACGAAGGGTAAACAAACACATCTCCCTGTTTTTAACATCAGATGAAGACATATTATGTATACATATTGAAGTGTTTCGATAATAGTTTTTATACTGGTGTGACAAACGACTTAGAAGAAAGACTTTTTCAGCATAACACTGGAGCCGACCCCAGGGCCTACACTTACAATAAGCGCCCTCTTGAACTAGTATATTCAAATGAGTTTTCTGAGATTAACGATGCAATTGCATTTGAAAAACAAATCAAAGGTTGGCGAAGAGAAAAGAAGTTGGCTCTGATTGAAGGGTATACTGATTTATTGTCAAAACTTTCAGCAAATTATTCGGAGAACAAATGACTCGCGGTGTCACTCTTCGTCAAGCTCAGAGAGACACAAATCTGGAAACATCAAAAACAATAACGCTTTTAAAGGAAGAATATGAGTAAATTTATAAAATTTGGTGAAAATGTTGAAGGCTACAGCATCCCTGTTTTAAATGAACGCGAAATCAGAGCAACTGCCGGACTTTTTTTTCTGGTCATGTTGTTTTCAATCCAGGCAGCGGGCGGTTCAGGGAACTTCACGCCCTTGAAATATTCGGTTACTTTTTTCCTCACCGATATGTTGATTCGCGTTTTTATTAACCCTAAATACTCCCCCACTCTGATTGTGGGAAAGTTGATTGTCAGAAATCAAGTTCCGGAATATGTGGGTGCCCAGCAAAAGAAATTTGCCTGGTATATCGGTATTTTTATGGCCTTGGTCATGTTTGTTTTAGTTGTGCTGGTAAACTCATATAGCCCCATTACCGGCTTGATCTGCTTTGCCTGTCTTTTCTTTCTATTCTTTGAATCGGTCTTTGGTATTTGTCTTGGCTGTAAAGTCTATCCCTTGATTTATAAAGAGAAGGCACAATACTGTCCTGGTGAGGTTTGTGAGGTAAAGGATAGACATGAGATTCAGAAAACGAACAAGAACCAGATGTTTATTCTGCTAGGTTTTGCGGTTTATATGGTGGCAATCGTATTTCTATTTAACAATTTCTATAGTTTACCACCATTTGATCTATTCGGGCTCGAGGGCTCGATGCACCAATAAACTTCTTCAAAACGAAATATTAAAAAAGCCCTCACCAAATGGTGAGGGCTTTTTTAATGGACATTGAGTAAGCCTGTGCTGAGCAAAGTCGAAGTATCGAAATGTCCAAGAACTATTGATGTGATATCCGAGGTTTCGAGCAGTCTTCGCTCCACCCGCCGCATTTGGCGGGGACCTGCCAGACAAGCTCAACCTCCAGTCACACATTAATAAGCCTTCGCGAATATCACCTGCTGGCTACTCTCTTCTCCAGTGTAAATACATTTTCCAGGAGCTTCCGGTTGATCAAAAGGAATGCAACGGATGGTTGCTTTGGTTTCATTCTTGATCTTCTCTTCAACCTCAGCAGATCCATTCCAGTAGGTTTTGATGAAGCCACCCTTGTTTTCCAGAGTATCTTTGAAATCATCCCAATTGTCAACAGTATGTGTATTGGCTTCACGGAAATCCAGAGCACGTTGGAACAATTCAGCCTGAACAATATCCTGCTGATCAGCCAGAAATTTCACCAACTCTGGTAACTTGATAAAATGCTTCTCACCGGAATGACGGATAACCACCACAGCATGTCCCTTTTCGATATCCTTGGGTCCGATTTCAACCCGCATGGGCACACCACACATTTCCCATTCATTAAATTTGAAACCAGGTGAACTCTTCTCATCATCATCCACATGGACACGAATTTCCGCTCGCTTCAAATCAGCGACTATCTCATCAACCTTATCCATAACAAGGTCTTTGCTATCTTTTCGAAAAATGGGAATGATCACAACCTGATAAGGCGCTACCTTGGGAGGCAGGATTAAGCCCTTATCATCACCGTGGCACATAATCAGACCACCAACAAGACGGGTACTTACGCCCCAGCTCGTGGCATAAACGAACTCTTCTTTATTGTCTTTATTCTGAAAAGTCACCTCAAATGCCCTGGCAAAATTCTGCCCCAGATAATGACTGGTTCCAGATTGTAAGGCTTTGGTATCACGCATCATGGCTTCGATGGAATAGGTGCTGATTGCACCGGCAAATTTCTCAGACTCCGTTTTCTGTCCCGTGATAACCGGCATAGCCATATAATCTTCGGCGAAACGACGATAGACATCCAGCATTCTCAATGTTTCTTCTTCAGCCTCATCTGCTGTTGCGTGCGCAGTATGCCCTTCCTGCCAGAGGAACTCTGTGGTTCGTAGAAACAAGCGTGTACGCATTTCCCAGCGCACCACATTGGCCCATTGATTGATGAGAAGTGGCAGATCCCGATAAGATGATATCCACTTCTTATACATGTGCCAGATAATGGTCTCCGATGTAGGGCGAACCACCAAAGCTTCGTCCAACTTCTTGCCGCCAGCATGGGTGACCACAGCAACTTCAGGAGCAAAGCCTTCCACATGTTCAGCTTCTTTTTTGAGAAAATGCTCTGGAATGAACATGGGGAAATAGGCGTTTACATGACCCGTGTCCTTAAACATTTGATTCAGGATGCCTTGAAAATTCTCCCATATCGCATATCCATACGGTCGGATGACCATGGTTCCTTTAACAGGACCATAATCCGCCAGCTTGGCTTGTCTGACCACATCGGTATACCATTTTGAAAAATCTTCGCTCTGTTTTGTTACCCCTTTTGACACAACGGGCATCCTTTCTATTTGGAGTTGGGCCGCTTATTCGGCACAGCGATGCAATCATAACATAAGTACCCCCCTGACACAACGAAGAATAGCGTAAAATCTTCATTCACAACTCGCTTAAAATTTTCTCGCAAAGTGCGCAGAGACGCAAAGTTTTAGAGAGATTTAAAAGCATGGGATGAATCCTCAACGCTTTTAACCCCTCCTCTCGGCCGAATGAGTTTGAACTGGAGAGGTGTCGCCCACCCGCATATGACTCAACAAAATAATCTCTGCGTTCTCTGCGCCTCAGCGAGAGTATTTTCTTGCGGAGTGATCAAGCGCAAAATTGAGATCCACAACCCCCATCTCTATGAATCAAACCTTGTCTTAAACACTGGCAAATACTAGAATACATGCTATACAGTGGAGGCATTTTATCTCAAAACGCTTTACAATAATTCTCCTCATTGGCGCTTGCATCACAGCCTGGGGCAATCCTAAACCTGACACCACAATATTTGACAGGTCTGTGCATGGTCGGCCCTTTGATCTGGATGAGATTATCGGCACCTCTGTCATTGACGACATTCTGACGCCTCAAAATGGTGTTCCCAGTTGGGTCACTTCTGGAGAGCTTACCTCAGACACCCTGTATTACGGAATTGGCGAATCAACGGAATCTCAAGAAGCAGCTGATAATAATGCTCGTTTACACTTCGCCCAATATGTTGAGGTGAGTGTTCAAAGTATTGCCACTCAGCAAATAGCTGAGAACAAAGACCGTCTGGAAGAGAACTATAGCTACGAGTCCCTCGTATCAACCAACATGAACCTGCGTAGCGTAAAAATTACTGATCGATACCTATCTCCTGATTCGACTTTTCATAGTCTTATCAGCTATGTAAAATCCGCCTACCATGGTCTGGTCACCCAGGAAATTCAAATAGCTCTGGAAACAAATATCCGCAAACAGGAACTTACCCATCAAGCCACTGAAGCACTCCGCGCAGATTCACTGCGGCACAAAATCACCATGGATAGTCTGGGTCTGGCTCGGAAACAAGCCGTGATTGATTCTTTGGATCATATTCTAAAAATGGACGAAGCCAAGCTCCGTCAGGAGCAGAATCGCGTGGATATTATAAAAAGTCGTTATGCAGCATTCCTGAAAATAAAACCACGTTATCAGCTCATTGATGTACCCACAGCGTCCATTCCCAGAACCTGGATTTATGCGTCAGGTCGGTGGAATCCAAACACGGAAGATTTCCGGCAGCTCAAAACCGGTGTATCCTTCTGGTTGATCAGCGCGGAAACCAATGTGTGGGCAACGGAATCAGTCATTGACCAAACAGACCTCACGCTTAAACTTCAATTATTGCCTGAGCGAGGTGAGCTTTATAAGGTCAGCCTGGCATTTGGTTGGACAAACTATGTGGAAGCCTTCTCACAAGCAAATCGTGCACGTCTACGGGCAGAGAATGGACACAAAAGATTTATGAGTATCCTGGAAGATGAGCTCAAAGACCCCTATGCCCAGAACTCCTCATTTTTTGTCACCGGAACGGTTGGTCTGCCGCAGTTCAACAATCATCTGTCTGTATATTTAGACAAGCGCTGTGTCTCACTGGCCAATATCTGGTACCCCTTCCCCAGAAATATGGGAGATGCCATCAGCATCATTAATCAGTTTGATTATATCAGTTCAGAGTACTCACGGAATAGATTTGATGACCAGCTACAATGGCAATTGGGCCTCAGGTTGATAGCCATTCCAGACCGTTTTGCCACCATGGTCAGTTATGAAGATCACGAGGTCTGGATGCTCAATTTTGAGTTTCAATATTAGAAAACAACGCGAGTTGTATCCAGCTTTCTTCCCCAATTCATAAATTTATAAGCGCGGCAGAACGGGTTGCTTAGGTGTAGTTCAAACGCTCCATTAAATCCAGGATACGTTTATCTCCCATGATCTGAGCCAATCTCACGGCATGCTCAGGAAGTTTCCACTTCTGGACAGAATTGGTATGCAGTTTGACTACCTTTCCTTCCCATGCTCGATTTTTGCGTACGGTGGTGTGAGTATGCCAGCTCAAAATTTCGGGTCCACATTCTATCTCTATAAAAGCACACAGTTTCTGGATCGTGGGCTCAAAATCCTGAACAAGGTCCTCATAGCGAACCGTGAATACCCGGGGATGGTCTTTAAATTCCAGTCCTCTGCTTACATCCTTGACCCACCTGTTCAGAGATACCCAATATTCACCCGGTTTATTGCGGTGCTTGGATGTCAAAACATCCCTGGGATCACGAATAATATTGATGAAAAAGGCCTTGTCCCAATACTGTAAAATATTTTCCACATGGTGGATATTCCGGGGGGTTTTTTCGCACCAGCGTCTATTCCCCGGTGGGATACTTTTGACCAGAAGATGACGATAGAGTCGGTCAATCCGGGTAGGATGCATCTGATGTTTTGCATTTTTTATATTTTGAGAGCCTGGCTCCCAATTTACCAAGGCTACTGATTCATGAGGAATAGCAAATATGTCTGGATGAGCCGCCAGGATAGAAAGGAGCAGCGTTGTTCCCGAGCGACCGCACCCACCGATGATAATCGGGTCCTGATCAAAATGACGCGCTTCCTTACGCTCACCTAGAAATCTGACTATTGAGTTTGCTTTGAGTTTTATTAACTTTTTCATCAACGCGCAAAATCCGGTTTATTATTTAGCAACAGAACACTCCCCTTCTCGGGTATCGACCAAAAAACCTAAATCTTTACAAATATCTTTTTACTGTACAAATACCAGAGAATGGCCAGCCAGAAAGCAATGTTCGTCAACGCATAGAGTAGAGAACCATTTAACTCTCCGGCCAGGGGGACAAAGAATCCTGAATAGATCGCATGCTTAATCGAAATGATCTCTCCTTCAGCATTGGTCGTTTTAATCATATACATCAGACGACCAATAATACCTGACCCCACAAAAACCACCAGAGCATTACTGCCAAATACGATGGCCGGCTTGATCCAGGCATTCCATTTCTTGACGTCAATGATGTAAGAGGAAACCACAATCATCATAATGGCCAGACCATCCATGACAATCACATAGGAAACCGTCCATAATTGCTTGTTGATTGGTTCAACAAGACCCAGTAATGAACCCGCAACAAATACCATGATTCCGATGACACTCAAGTTACTGAGCTTTTCCTGGTGATCAATTGGCTTGCGTAGGTATTCACCCAACCAGAACCCGCTCATGAGCGTGGCAACAGCGGGTAGGGTAGATAAAAACCCTTCTGGATCAAAGGGGACCCCGGTACCACCATATAGATGAGCTTCACCAAACAGCAACATATCCATATAACGAATAAAATTATCAGCTAGCTCGAAACTGCCGGCACCCCAGCCATCCACCAAAGGGACTCGCATAAAGAATTCGTAGATGAATACCAGCGCACCTACTGCTAATACTCTTGACATGGTTTTGGGGAAATAAAGGATGATCAATCCACCAATCAAATAGCTCATGCCGATCCGCTGTAATACACCCCAGTAGCGAATGGTTGAGAAGCGGCGGAAGATATCCAAAAACTCAAAGTCAGCAGCCATTTGGGCATTGAGTGGAATGTTAAAAGGGAAACCATTTAAAAAGAGACCCAGACCAATAATGATGGCTCCTCTTGTCCAGACCTTTTTCTTCAGGGCAACCACATCAGCACCAGCATCTACACGTTTCCCAAAACTGAGAGCCATAGCCACACCAACAATAAACAGAAAAAATGGAAAGACCAGATCCGCGGGTGTCCACCCATGCCAGCGGGCATGATGTAGTGGTCCATATATATGCGACCAGCTTCCAGGGTTATTGACCAGTATCATCAATCCGACGGTCAAACCTCGGAATACATCCAGAGAAATCATACGATCTTTCATGCGGATTCCTTTAATTGATGATTACAAAATAGATTGAAGGAAGTTAATATGCACATGTGAATTAATTGGATCACTAAAAAGTTCCCTTGATTTAATCGGAATGGTTTAATATTTGCTTCGAGCAATCATGACTCATTCACATCAATTTGTTAAATGTTGGGTTGATGGACATACTTCATACTTGAAATTTGATTTGGGGAGATGATATTCACCCCGTGCTAAACTAACAATTAAAACGGCAATTTACTCTAGCCTTTAACCATAGATCGGAGCTGGTATCATGACTGGTATTGATACTGAACTATACCCAAAAGCAGAAACTCGCCATAGTAAAACGAGCGGTGCTTTCAAAAGAGCTAAAAGAGTCTTACTCGATGAACGCATTAGTGGTCTCACAGGAGCTTTTTTGGCATTTTTTATCCTTGGGCACCTCATTCTGGAGAGTAGTATTTTGGTGAGTGCTAAACTATATGAAGATGTGGCCTATTTCATGGAACATACGGTTCCCATGGCACAGCCCCTCGTTTTCATCGTGACCATCGTCTTTTTTATTCATTTCGTCTGGGCCGGACGTAAGATTCCCGGGAAACTACGGGATCGAAAAAAAATGCTAGAACTGGGTAATAAACTTGAAGCATCCCGCAATGGCTGGCAACAGGACCCTAAGTCAGAAATAAAATTGCGTTCCCACTTTGAGACTTCATTATGGATCACTCAAGTACGAACAGGTATGATCATTTTGGCCACAGGTGCCTTTCACTTATTTTTGGTTATGTGGAATATCTTCACTGATATGGGCGTTGCCGGACAAACCGTTGGCCTTACTGTTGATGTCGCGACTTCCCGGGTGGAAAGCGGTCTCTGGATTCTCTACGCCATCCTCATGGTGAGCGTGGTTGCTCATATGGCTATTGGTGTTTATCGTCTCCTTGTAAAATGGTATGCTGATACCTTTTTTGTGCGCAATTATGCCAAAGCCCTTTTTTATTTTCTATTCTGGTTTTATACGATTTTAGGCGCCGCCACAGTAATAGCCATGGCCGGTCCTCTGGAAGGAATTCTCTCATGAAAGTCATCACCACAGACGTGCTCGTTATTGGTGCTGGTTTGGCTGGTGAACGAGCTGCTATTGCAGGCGCTCAAACTGGACTCGATGTAACCATGCTTTCCCTGGTACCTCCCAGGAGAAGTCACTCCGCAGCCGCCCAGGGTGGCATGCAAGCCTCATTGGGCAACTCTGTAAAAGGAAAGGGTGATAACCCAACCATTCACTGGTTGGATACAGTCAAAGGTTCTGATTGGGGTGCTGATCAGGAAGTTGCCCGTATTTTTGCTGACAACGCACCTATCGCCATGCGTGAGATGGCCCATTTTGGAGTGCCCTGGAACAGGGTTGAGGGCGGTCCCCGCGACGTCTACATCAAAGGCAAGAAAACCACCATCGTTGAAGATTTTGACAAAGAAGGTCTCATCACTGCCCGTAGTTTTGGTGGTACTGCCAAATGGCGAACCTGCTATACTGCTGATGGAACGGGTCATACAGTACTATACGCTATGGACAACCTGGCTGTTCAGCTTGATATAACCATTCATGATCGAATGGAGGCTCTGAGCCTCATCCATGAAGATGGTGTTTGTCTGGGAGCCATTGTACGTTGTCTAAGAACCGGTGATATTATCGCCTACATGTCTAAGTCCACCGCGATTGCCACAGGAGGTTATGGTCGTCTTTATGGTGAATCCACCAATGCCATCATTAACGAAGGCACTGGATCGTGGATAGCACTGCAAACTGGGCTGGTTCCACTTGGAAATATGGAAGCTGTTCAATTTCATCCCACGGGCATTGTGCCCACCGATATCCTCGTAACAGAAGGGTGTAGGGGAGACGGCGGGTTGCTCCTTGATGTTGATGAATATCGATTTATGCCTGATTATGAGCCTGAAGCTCAGGAGCTTGCATCCCGTGATGTTGTGTCTCGTCGCATGAAAGAGCATATGCTCAAAGGCAAGGGTGTTCAATCTTCTTATGGTGAGCATCTTTGGCTTGATCTTCGACACCTCGGTGCGGAGCACCTGCATACAAAGTTGCGTGAAGTTTACGATATTTGCATGTATTTCATTGGTGTTGATCCTATAAAGGAATTGATTCCTGTACGTCCGACCCAACACTACTCAATGGGTGGTATTCGTGTCAATAAAGACGGACATGCCTATGGTTTAAAAGGTCTCTTTGCCCTTGGGGAAGTCTCGAATTGGGATATGCATGGTTTTAATCGCCTCGGTGGAAATTCCCTTGCGGAAACTGTAGTCGCCGGGATGGTCGTTGGCGAGAAAATTGCCTCTTATGCTAAAACAGCTGAATTAAATGCCAACATATCACTTGCAGAAAAATTTGGGAAAGAACAAACTGATAAAATAGCTCATCTGATGAATAATTCAGGGAGCGAAAATGTCTACAAAATTCGAGATGAAATTGCTCATTTCCTTAGAGAAGATGTCCATATTTTTAGGACAGGTGAAAAATTACAGAATGCTGTTGATGGTCTTAAGGAGATTCTGGAGCGCATTGATCAAGTAAAAGTACAGACAACAGCTCCAGGTATGAATCCTGAACTTTCACAGGCCCTTCGCATTGAAGGAATGGCCAAGCAGGCTTATATCATTGCCAAGGGAGCCTTGTTAAGAACCGAATCTCGCGGTGCCCACACAAGGGAAGATTATCCTGCACGTGATGATAAAAACTGGTTGAACCGCACTCTGGCCACCTGGGCAGTAGGTGCTGACGAACCAGAGTTCAATTATGAACCGGTTGGTCAACTGGATCTACCACCTGGAGATCGTGGTTATGGGGGTGGACAAATGATCGATATGGATTTGACCCTAGAGCAATACAATGCCAAAGTAGATGCAGAACAAACCGCATTTGGTAAACACCCAACGCTTGAACCAATGGGAACTCGGATCCCGAAAGAAGCCTGGCGTGAGGAATCACCCTATAAGGATGCAAAATAATGGCTCGTACACTGACATTTAAAATATTCAGATATAACCCCACCAAAGAAAATGATGAGCCGCATATTGATACTTTCGAGCTTGAGGAGACTCCTCGATTAAATCTATTTACTGCGCTCCATCGGATCAGAGAAAAACAAGCTCCAGACCTCATGTATGATTTCGTATGTCGGGCTGGTATTTGTGGTTCCTGTGCCATGATGATCAATGGTCGTCCGACACTCGCCTGCCGGACACTCACCTCCGATCTTAGCGAAACCATTGAACTATATCCCCTGCCCTTCTTCAAACTGCTCGGTGATCTATCGGTAGATACCGGGGTCTGGTTTCATGATATGGCGAAACGTTTGGAATCCTGGATTCATACGCAGAAGGAATTCGATCCAGCTGCTCTGGAAGAACGTATGGACAATAAAACAGCAATTAAAATTTACGATTCAGAACGTTGTATCGAATGTGGTTGCTGTATAGCTGCATGTGCTACAGCTCAGGTTAACCCGGATTTTCTTGGAGCGGCCGGTTTGAATCGCATCGGTCGTTTCCTGTTCGATCCCCGTGATAAACGTGGCGATCAGGAATGGTTTGAGCTGGTTTCCACTGAGATTGGTGTCTTCGGTTGTATCGGCATGATGGCCTGTGACGATGTCTGTCCTAAGGATCTACCTCTCCTGGAGGTCTTCTCCTATATCCGTCGCAAGATGAATTCTGGGGTGAAGGTCGCCGTGAATGAAATGGATCTTACCTAAGATTATTTTCAGATCATATATGAAAGAGTCGTTTTGCTGTCACATCTGGGCTTCACAGGGTATGGATATTATTAGGACAAGTAGGAGTGTAACCTTGAATCTGTACATGATAATCCCTCAAGTTAATTTCGGATGAAATCTATGGACGCTTGCTCCGAAAGCGAGTTTCAAGGGACATATCTTTGAAGGTTTATTGGATGTGAGACTGGCTAAATAAAAGTTGAGGCTTTCACCAGGAGCTCTTCCCATTCTGCTTCCCATTGGGAGTCGATGGTAATCCCCCCGCCTGAGCCCAGGGATATTTCAGATCCCTGTTGAAGCAATGTGCGAATGGCAATGTTGAAGCTGAAATCTCCATGGGGATGGAAGTAGCCCAGGCACCCTGTATAAACGCCCCTGGAACCCTCCTCCAATTCATCAATAATCTCCATCGCATGCTTTTTAGGACAGCCAGTAATGGATCCGCCAGGCAACATGGAGAGCAGAGCATCAATGGGATTTAGATCCTGTTTAAGACGTCCTGAAATTCTGGAGTAGGTATGCCACACTTTGGGAAGTTGGCGAATATCCTTCACAGCCTCCAGCGAAATACTCCCGATCTCACTCACCTTGCCCAGATCATTCCTGAGGAGGTCTGTGATCATGAAAAGCTCGGCCTGCTCCTTTTCGCTACTCATGAGTTCCTGTTTTCGCGCGTCGTCTTCTTGCTGGGTTTTCCCCCGAGGACGAGTACCCTTAATCGGTTCTGTGGTCAAAATACCATCTCTGTGATGGAGAAATAACTCAGGTGAAAGTGAATGGATCTTCACTTCCCCATATTCCATGGCTATGGCATATGCTGCCGGATGCTTGTGCAACATACCGGCATATGAAATTGGATCCTTCGTTTTTCCTTTAAGCTGTTGTGTGAAATTAAGCTGATAAAAATCTCCAGCTCGTATGTACTCATGGATACGAGAAATGGTTTGCTCATAGACTGATTCGGAAATACCCGGGGTGAATTCAATGGATGGAGAAACGTCCACTATTTGATCCTCTTCATCACCATCAGATTGTTCAAAATCTACATATGTCGGTTGACCCTGATGGTATTCTACCCAATTATCGTAGGCATGAAATACTGCCAGCGGGACCTGACTTGCATGCCGACTTGCCACATCCTGTAAAGCCATTCCCAGATCATAACTGAAATAGCCGCTGCGCAGCTTATCCTGATGTCTTTCCAAAAATTCCAATAGGAGTGGCAAATCATCAATCTGCTCCAGCACGAAACTTGCACAGGGATCAGAGGCCAGCAAATCACGCCACATGGATGAGCAATCACCATCAGTTCTGAATCGGATGCTATCTTTTGCTGATATCCGCGACCAGATTTGCTCCTTGTTCATATCACAGCTCCAGAAATTTTTCTATAATACGATTTCCCGTATCCATCATGAGGAATGATTCGGGATGGAACTGTAGTCCAAAAAGTGGGAGATCCTCATGCTCAATAGACATAATATCACCTGATGCATCATGGGAAGTTGCCTGAAAACCCTGAGGTACTTCATCAATCACCAACGAGTGATACCGCGCTACCTCAAAGGATGAATCCAGGTCAGCCATAATCTTTGAACCCCGCGTGGTGATGGTCGTTGTTTTCCCATATACAAGCCGATGTGCGGAAACGACGGACTGACCATAGGCAACGGCCAGGCACTGATGCCCCAGACAGATTCCCAGGATGGGGATACTTTCAGAAAATGCCTTGATAGCAGGAATACAGATACCCGAATCCTTTGGTGTACGTGGTCCTGGACTGATGATGATCCGCTGGGGATTCAATCGGGCGATAGATTCCAGGGTAAGGGCATCATTCTTCTCGACCAGAACCTCTTGCCCAAAACCGGATACCTGTTGATACAGATTATAGGTAAAGGAGTCATAATTATCAATAAGTAGGATCAAGCGCTGAGTCCCAGAACGATTAGAATGTTTTCTCTCCCAGGGTTTTCAGTCTATCCAGACGGTCCCCTTCATTCTGTTTAAGCCAGATATCTTGTGAAAGAATCGTCCAGGCTTTCATAAAGTATGGTGCAGCTTCCTCAGGTTTGCCCTGGAGAGTGAGACATTCACCAATCTCTTCAAAGACGTAACCATCTTCATCCTGTCCAGCTACTTGCATTTCTTTCTCAAGATCAAACTGCATAATCAATGCTTTGTCAATATTCCCCAGAGAGCGGTGGGTTCGGGCAACACACCACTTCGCAATTCGGGTTTCAATAACCTGCTCATGAGCTTCACGCCAGTCCAAAGCTTTCAGAAAAATGGCCATGGCCTTTTCATAATCCTGCAAATCATGATAGGTCCAACCAATATTATTGTATAGAGAACCCAACCAGCCCTGTGCTCTTTTATCTGGACTTTTTTCTGCCAGAGCCATGGCCTTTTCATTCCAGATTAATTGTTGATCTTGTTGCGCTACAATCCCCAGCATATGCGCAGCATCTACGGCATAAAAATCAGCCTTTACTTCCAGTCCTAATTCCCAGGCTTCTAGAAACAACTGAATTGATTCTTCTTGCTTCCCTGATGAATTGAGGGTTCTTCCCCGTTCCAGCAGATAACGAATTTTCGCGATGGAATATTCGGGTGTTAACTCCTGCTCAACTTGATCCAGTACTTGGTGAGCATCTTCAAATTTTTGCTGCAGGCCCAGTGTCCGGGCAAGTTGAGTTCTCAACTCGAGCTGGTATTCAGTTTGTTCCTGTGAGGTTGCACCAACCAGGGCATCTCTGAATTTTTGTTCAGTTTCAGCGGATTGATTGTAATTCCATAATTTATCAAAATCGTGCATGTGCGATTCCTCTTCGGTAACAACCCTATTTTTCTCAGGTGCACAACTCATGAATACCAATAGAATACTTAAAAAAGCAACATTTCTTACATTCATAACAACACCTTACTATAGTATTTTACTATAATTATTGTTTGCTAATATCAAATTAAGATTTATGATAGGGGTGCAAAACAGAAAAATGGGTCCCCCTCAGGGGAACAAATCCTGCCTTCTGAACATAAAAAGGAGACAGCTTATGAAAACTTCATC
Source organism: uncultured Lentisphaeria bacterium (assembly GCA_964508765.1). Lineage (GTDB taxonomy): Bacteria > Fidelibacterota > UBA8477 > UBA8477 > JABMPR01 > JABMPR01. Next base: position 83,178 of record CAZDVD010000008.1, on the reverse strand, counting down.
GATCAATCGCTTCTCACGGGGAGCCAGTTGGCTACTTATTATTTATTTATCCCTGGTTATGACGGGGTGCAGTTTTCGACCTGCTGAAATCTCTCCAGAAGAAGCACGGATACTTCAAACCCGAGATTTTAATGGTAGGCCAGAAGAAGTTGCCAAAGCTGTGAGCGTGGTGCTCCAGGAAATGCACTATTCTTTAGGTAACGTGGACATGGGATTGGGAGTTTTGACTGCCACGAGAACATCTGAACGATCGCTGGCACCTATTAGTCGAGAGACTTCAGAGCAAAGTGATTTTGAAAGTGAACTCGGGACATTTTGTCTGGTCGCTGGTACGATTGCCGTGGTCGGCCTGTTTCTGGCCTGGATATTTGATTCATTTGATGATGACGACGATGATGATGACGACGATAGACAATCCAGGCGTTCCCACAGATCTCGTTCCCACCACCACGATTCGGGCTTCTCCATATTTGGTCCCAGTACTCCAGGTCCTTCAGATGCTGATTCTTATACATATACTATAACGATTAACCTGGAGGAGATTTCACTCCAGCAGACTCGGGTTCGATTGACCGTCCAGGGAGAACATTACGAAGGACCAAGTATTATTGAATCCGGACCGGTCCAGGACCAGCAATTTTTTATTGATTTTTTCACACGCTTGCACACAACACTCAATCGCTAAGGAGTATTCGTCCTGAAAACAGGACAAACGTAAAGATACTATTGCGAAACACCTTATTTTCCTTCGTACTCTTGATGCAAATTGTCAATGCTCAAGATTTAACACCCCTAGACTCACTTTATCATCAGGACTCTCTTACGTTTGGGCAAAGGACTCTGCTGAAGCCCATACAAACATGGCAACATTTCAGTTATGGACAATCCGCTTTGAACTGCCAGTTTGAAAAGTCCTGCTCAAACTTCATGGTACAGGCTGTACTTGAGAAGGGTGTTCTTCGGGGAACAGTTATTGGGACAGATCGGATTGTCCGCTGCAATTCTGCTGCGCGGCATTATCATCTGCAAAACCCCCATTCCAAAATCCAGTATGATGGGCGGCTGGTGGACCCCCTTGAATGGAAAAGCGAACCTGCACCGGGGAAAAGCCCACTCCTGGCCACTTCACTATCTATTATTCCTGGTTTGGGCAGAGCTTATGCAGGACATCCAGTAGACGGTCTCTTCAGTTTTCTCCTTGTGGCTGGTTTCGCCTATAATACGTATGGTCACATCAAGGCAGATAATCCAATTCTAACCGGGATAAATGCCAGTTTTATGACCCTATTCTGGTTGGCTGATTTTTATGGTGCTTATCGTACGGCAAAAATGGTCCCACCAAAATTTCCACAGCCCTAAGTTCGGATCTCCATTTTACTCCTGCAACGCTTTCCTATAGATATGCAGTATTGAATTGGTTCCCTGTTTCAAATAGATTGTTGCTCACATATTGAATGGATGAATCGAGCGTAAATTGACTCAAGAAATCCTGTAAAGGGGAAGCATGAAAAGCCTGAAAACATTCCAAATAATCGTTCTTGTACTTCTGGTTGCCTTGTTCATTAATGCATGTACCAGCAATCCCTATGTAAAAAAAATTCCAAAAGAACAATATGTCGTTATGCTTTCCCTGGATGGGTGTCGCTGGGACTATCCACAAATGGCCGATATGCCAAATCTGGAAGCCATTGCCCGTGAAGGAGTAAAACTTGAATCGTTGCAGCCTTCTTTCCCCAGCAAAACTTTTCCCAATCACTATAGTATCGCTACGGGTTTATATCCCGATAATCATGGTATCGTACAAAACACTTTCTATGACCCTGATATGGATGCTCACTATAAAATTAAAGACCGAGAAGCTGTTGAGAATGGGGATTTTTATGGTGGAGAACCCATTTGGGTTACTGCAGAGAAGCAGGGTTTGAGAACGGCATCATTCTACTGGGTGGGCAGTGAAGCGGACGTTTGTGGCACCCACCCCTCCAGATGGAAAAAATATAACCATACATTCCCCTACGAAGCGAGAGTTGATACTGTCATTTCCTGGCTATCCCTGCCCAAAAAGGAACGTCCACACCTCATCACCTGGTATTATCCAGAACCAGATGGCGTTGGACATGAATTCAGTCCTGAAAGCAAAGAGGTAAAGTCCAAACTCGAATATTTGGATAGTCTCGTCGGAGATTTTAGAAAAAAAGTTTCGCAATTGCCTCATGCTAACCAGATAAATATCATTGTTACTTCTGACCATGGTATGTCGAGGATTTCAGGTGATAAGTGGATATACTTTGATGATTACATCCAGTCAACCTGGCTGGACACTTCTCTGGGAGGCAATCCAGTTTGGATGTTCGATACTAAAGAAGGATTTGAAGATTCTGTCTATCTAAATCTCAGCCGGGCTGAACATCTGAACGTATGGAAAAGAGACAGTATCCCTGACACCTTGCATTATGGAAAGAATCCAAGAGTGATGGATATTGTTGCCACCCCTGATATCAATTGGAGTATTGGCTGGGGAGACAGGAGATATCCCACTGACTTTATCGGTGGAACCCATGGCTATGACCCACGTTATAAAGACATGCATGCCATTTTTTATGCCTCTGGTCCTGCCTTTAAGCATGGCTATGTGCATCCCACAGTTGAAAACGTAAATATCTACCCTCTTATCGCAAAAATATTGAACCTCAATCCTGCGAAGACGGATGGTAAACTGGAAAATGTCAGCCGTATGTTAAAACCTAAAATGATGGTCAAAGACTAAGTATGCTTGATCTGGTATTCCCGGGTGGATTGTATATTTTTGCAGGAATCATCGTCCTGCTGTTAACTATCTACAGATGGATAAACAGGTCAGATCGTTGATCGTGTCCAAGAGAAGATCAATATCGTTCATACTGCTCTCTTTCCTCATGGTATTGGGACTCGATTCATGCTTCATTTCTGATATGCACCTCAAGGAATATTTGCGTCCTATTCGCAAAATTTTAAACAAAGAGCGGAGCTATTGGACCGATAAAATTGAGTATAAGGGTGAAACCGGAACCGAAATTGTTTATTACAAAAATGGCCGTCCTGCTCTGGAACGCCTCTTTGATGAAACAGGTCTCCTGAAAACCATCACCTACCTGGGAAGAGATAGTCAGCCCCTGCGACTTGATTCGCTGGTTTACTCAGGAGAAGAACTCATCGGTGGCTACTACTTCTCCGAACCTGAGCATCAACTCCAGCTGCGTTTCCTTAGCTATAAACAACAGGGACAATTGAGTCAGCGCTCATGGTATGATGGCATGGATGAATTATTGAGTCGTGAATTCTTTCTGTTTGACCGCAATGGCTCCCGACGCATGCGCATGATTTTCGATGGCAATGATTCCCTCCTCTATACGGAATCTTACCGGCGCGGAACGGATGAATTGGAACTACAGAATACCTACACGATTTTTGGACATCTCGTTCACCAGACAATCTACGAACCTGGCAAATCATCCTATAAATACGATTTTAATCCCTCAGGTGAGGTCACACGGATATCTGAACTTTATCCTGGTGGAAACCCTGCGTGGTCGAGTGACCTTTTCTATAATTCCAAAGGGGTTATGGAGCGCAGTAATTTCAGTGTGGACGGGCGCTTTCTATTCACCCACCTCGGTGATATAGAGCTTTTCCAGCAATCCTTGCGGTCCTGGAAACATCCGGCGTCCCCCAGTCAGTCTGAAAACATCTTTAAATTCACCCATCGTAGCCCTTTTGTGGAAGAAATGGCATTAGAGAACACCGATTCAAAAATTATTGAATATAGATTACCCAGGAGTGGTGCCATTTTTAAGCGCAGCCTCGTGGGTGAAATGAATCGCCCCATCCAGGATAGCATATTTTCAAGTCGGCAAGGATCACCATTGGTCTCTGTCAGACAATTTGATACCAATGGATTTATCGAGGAAGAGGTGACCTTTGATCAAACGGGCAATCCGAGATGGCTGCATACCTGGTTTAGAGATGATCTGAGCCGAACCATCCGAGAGGAGGTCTCTGCCCTGCCTGACACCTTCACGGCAGCAGTAAGTCGCTTCTATGATACTTTTAGTTTGCCAGCATTTTCAGAAAGCTTCTCTTCTCCCGACTCATTTGATGGTACCTGGGTGTTTTATCACGGGGGGGGCATCAATAAAACCCTATTCTATAACAACGAATTTGATCTGACTGAATCGTGGCACATCCACCCTGGTGGCGATACGTCAAGACATTCAACATTTGAAGATATAGATTATATCAGGGTAGAGTCTAAGTATGGGTTATTTGATACCCTTCTATCCCAGCACCGCTTCACTATGGATGGTCTTTTGAGCTGGGAATTGTTCTTTGATACTGAGCAGAAAATCGACAAAGAAGTCCATCGGAAAAAAGATGGATCCATTTATCGGGAAGTCATCTACGATCACGAGAATCGGAGCATCACCAGTACAACTTTTGCACCAGTAGGTTTAGGTGATGGTATTCAGGTAGGAAAGCACAAAGGAGAGCTCACCTCTCGGGTAGTTTCTAAATTGAATAACCAGGGCAAGAGTATCCAGATTGTCTCTTATAATTCCAGTGGTAAGAAAGATTGGGAAAAACGCAACGCCTACCGGGCGGGCAAACTTTTAAAATCAGCACAATTGGACCCTCATGGCAAACCAGTATTCATTTCCAGTTACACCTACAATGACAAGGGACAAGTGCTCACGGAAACGGCTCTGGACAAAAATGGTGATCTCGTGCATACTATTGAAAACCAGTATAATGACGAAAATCAACTTATCTGGAAGACCTTTGCATCCACAATGTCCGGGACCGCAAGTGCAAATAGACTCTATTATGATGATTTCAATCGCTTACAGCGAGATGAGATCATTGAGGACAAAAGATTTATTGAGACAGTGGAATATGAATATTATCCAGACTATCACCTGAGAATGGCCATCCACTATACGCCCGAGGGTGATATCATCCGTAAAGAAGTTGAGAATTATTTTGGTGAGAATGTTTTTGCCAACGACTACAGCACGGGAAAATAAAGGAAAGTATTAAATGAATCATTTCTGGCGTATTCCATTATATCTCATGGTTGTGCTTGGTCTCATTTCCTGATCGGGGTTAAAAAAAGCTGAAGAGCCTGCTGTCCCACATGAAGTGGGAATTGCCTATATGAATCTGGAAACAGGTGAAATTCTGGCCTACAACGCCCACGAACTCTTCCATTCAGCCAGCACCATGAAAACGCCTGTGATGTTTCAGCTCTTTAAAATGAGAGACAAGGGTATTATCGATTTAAGTAGTAAAATTCCCGTCAATAATCAATTCAGAAGTATTGTTGATGGCTCCCTATTCAGCCTGCCCATGGAATCCGAAAAGGATGAAATCCTCTATTCTTGACTCAATCAAAGTCTCACTTTCTATGAGGTGATGGAAAAAATGATCACCCATAGCAGCAACCTGGCTACCAACATTTTGATGGAGTATACTGGAGCTGATTCTATTGGAGCCACCATGCGCGAAATCGGAGCAGATGGTGTCCTGGTCTTGCGGGGTGTGGAAGATCTCAAAGCATACCACATGGGCTTAAATAATGTGACTTCAGCCTATGGTATGATGAAGGTGATGGAAGCGGTCTACAAATCAGACCTGATTGCAGAATCTTCACGTCAGGAAATGCAGGAAATACTCAAACGTCAGTATTATAACACCATGATTCGCACTGGATTACCTGATGATGTGGAGGTCGCTCATAAAATGGGTTCCATCACACGGATTGCCCATGACACTGCTCTGGTTTTTCCACCAGACTCACCTCCCTTTGTTCTGGTTATTTTAACACGTGGATGGGATGAGCATGCATCAGCACAAAAGTATATGAATATCATCGCGGTTTGTTAGAGCGCACAGATATTGTGATTCCTGATCTATTAAAGGAGGAATAACCCCCACATCTGCTGTTCCCTTTTCCGTTTTAGACCGATTTAATTTCTTGAAATACGAACTGGCACGAAGGGGTGCAAAATGTTATGATACGCCCATGATAAATCTACATACCCTGGCTGTCGACGCCGCCTTAAAAGCAGGCGATATTCTCCTCAAATATTACAAAAATGATTATGAGATCCGGGACAAAAGCTACCACAACCCTGTAACCACTGCCGACCACGAAGCAGATACCTTTTTGAAACAATTTCTTATGGATGCAACCCCGGAATTCGGGTGGTTATCTGAGGAAACTGTTGACTCACCAGAGCGTCTTGACAAAGAGTTTGTCTGGATCGTTGATCCCCTGGATGGAACCAAGGAGTTTATCGAGGGAGTCCCTCATTTCGTGACCTCAATCGGTCTGGTTCAAAATGGAACTCCCATACTGGGCGTGCTCTACAATCCGGTCACCAAAGAACTCATCAGAACCGACGAGAGTGGTGTGGTCTGGTACCAAGATGAAAAGGCTACCCTTTGCCAGGAAACTCAGTTAAAAAGCGTTGGATGTTTAAACAGTCGTTCTGAAACTCGGCGAGGTCTCTGGGAACCCTGGGTTGATGAGTTTAAAAAATTAATCCCTATCGGGAGCGTCGCCTACAAGCTTGGTCTCGTTGCTGCTGGTCAGCAGGACTTTTTTGTTACTTTACGTCCCAAAAACGAATGGGATGTCTGTGCTGGACATGCGCTCATATTGGCCTTAGGTGGTGATATGAAAACCATTACGGGGAATGCAATATTATACAACCAGCCAGACATCATCATCAAACCGGGAATGACAGGCGGTAATAAAAAATTGGTGGATGCATTTATTGGAAGATTCAATGCACGTGAAGGGAAATAAAATGAGTAATGATTCAAAACAATTCGAAGCATTTGATGTGCTGAGTGATGGGATCAGTTTTGTTCGTCTCATCAACACCATGGGCTCCGATATAGAAATTGTCAATGGTGCCAGAGTATCCTTCGGTAAACGCCGTGAAGAGCTGGATGAGAAGGATAAAGTCCTCATTCAATATCTCGCCGATGAACGACACACCTCCCCTTTTGAACATGTCGCCTTTACTTTTCATATCAAGTGCCCTCTTTTTGTGACCCGCCAATGGCATCGCCATCGCACCTGGTCCTATAATGAGATCAGTCGCCGCTATACTTCAATGAATCTTGAATTCTATGTCCCCAAGGCATATAGGCAGCAGGCCGAGACCAATCGACAAGCTAGCACAGATGATCTCATGGAAGAAACCAAAGACGGAAAAAACATTCATGATCTGGTAAGCGCACATACATCTGGAGCTTTTGAATTCTATGAAGATTTGATCAAGCAAGGAGTTGCCCGAGAGCAAGCCCGCATGGTGCTTCCCCAAAACATGTATACTGAGATGTATGCCACGGTAAACCTCCATAATTTGATTCACTTTGTTGAATTACGAATTCATCCTGGCGCACAGTGGGAAATTCAACAATACGCTCTCAAACTACTGGACCTGGCTGAAGAGGCAGCACCCTATGCTATCAAAGCCATCCGAAAAGCACGAAACTGGTAAGGAATAATGGAAACAATTGGATTTGTATTTGGATTGGCTGGACTCGCTTTTGCGATGATTGCCAACTCCCGCCTCAATAAATTGGAAGATAAATTGAAAGAACTTAATGTGCTGGATAAGGATTTTAAATCCGGTGAGAGAATTTCTTAAGTCCTTTTGGTTAGATTTAAAAATGGAGAAAATTAAAAATGGCTAAAGCGAATGCGGTATACGCCCAATCGGGCGGTGTCACCAGTGTCATAAACGGATCTGCCTATGGTGTAATTAAGGCAGCCCAGAAATCAGGTATCATTGACAACATCTATGGTGGACTCTATGGAATCAATGGCGTCCTGGAAGAGAATCTGGTCGATATCAGTCAGGAAAGCCCAACTGATATAGATCGACTTCCCTTCACACCCTCAGCAGCTTTTGGATCCTGCCGTAAAAAGCTACCCTCACTTGAGAAAAATCGCGCTGATTTCGAAAAAATTATTGAAGTCTTCAAGGCTCATGATGTCCGCTACTTCTTTTATAATGGTGGCAATGACTCAATGGACACAGCTCACAAAATTTCCCAGCTTTCACATGACATGGGTTATGATGTCACCTGTATTGGTGTACCCAAAACAGTAGATAATGATCTTCCGGTGACAGACAACAGCCCTGGATTTGGATCCGTAGCAAAATACAATGCAGTTTCATTGCGTGAAGCTTCCTTTGATGTGGCTTCTATGCATCATGACAGTACCAAAGCCTTTGTAGCTGAAACTATGGGTCGCCATGCTGGTTGGATAGCAGCCTCAACAGCTATGGCCGGTCTTAATGAAAATGAAGGTCCGCACATCATTCTTCTTCCCGAAATAGCCTTCAGAGAAGAAGCCTTCCTTGCAGAAGTAGAAAGAATTCGGGCCAAAGTTGGATATTGCGTCATCGCTGTTTCCGAAGGGTTACAGAATGAAGCGGGTAAATTTGTCGCCGATGCTGGTACTGTGGATATGTTTGGACACACTCAGCTTGGTGGAGCTGGTGATTTCATTTCCAACCTGATAAAGAGCAAACTTCAGATTAAAGTCCACAACGCCTTACCAGATTACTTTCAGCGCTCCGGTCGTCACATCGCATCCAAAACAGATGTGGAGCAGGCCATTGCGGTTGGAAAAGAAGCTGTACGTCTGGCAGCTGAAGGTCTTAATGGTCAGATGGTAACTATTGTCAGAGATTCCGATACACCTTACTCCTGGTCAGTTGGCCATACAGATATAGTTAACATCGCCAACAAGGAGAAAGTGCTTCCTGCTGAGTATATTCGCGAAGATGGTTTCCATGTCACTGAGGCATTTAGAACCTATTGCCAACCTTTGATCGAGGGCGAACTCTGGCCTGAATATTCAGGTGGAATCCCTGTTTACAGCCAACTCACGAGGAATCTGGTTCCTAAAAAATTAGGATAAAAGACCTCACTAAAAGCGTTTGGAGGAGCATTTCCACCCGTATATATTGACCCGCTTTTTAAAGTATGCATGGTGGGCGTAGCTCAGTTGGTAGAGCGCGCGGTTGTGGTCCGCGTGGTCGTCGGTTCAATCCCGACCGTTCACCCCATGATAGCCGATGAATTTTTATTTGCGTTCTTTTCGAATGTAAATATTTTTTTTTCGCGCTTTGAAAACTGGTCCCTTCGTCTAGTGGTTAGGACTCGAGATTTTCATTCTCGCAACAGGAGTTCAATTCTCCTAGGGATCACAAAAAACCCGATCGAAAGATCGGGTTTTTTTGTTTATATACTTCGCTAATCCTGTATCAAATCTCCCTAGTCTGGAATAATATTATAAGAATAATTAGCTAGAGGCGCTAAACTTTTCAGAGAGAACAATGGGGATTAGCGTATGGTATCCAGGGTTTCAAGGAGATAGCTCCAGCCTCGTTGATCTAATAACTTGGACATTTTTCGATATCCATACCCATAGTCTGGATCCTGACTTTTTTCCATATTCAGGAGTCTAAATTTAGCATACTCAGAGGGTGTGTCTTGATAAACCATGGCAGCACCCAGATTACAGAAGCCCTCACGGATATCAGATCGCAAATCCAGATCCCTTTCAAAAAGATAGACGTGCATGAGCTCATGAGCCAGGATTGCTCTAAACATGGTCAGGGGTAAATGGGACAGGATATAGATGTGGCTGTCCTTTGATATGACTTTATCATTCAAGGTCTGAATATTGTGATCTGTGAAACCATGCATGGCATCAGAATAGGCTGAAGCAAGTTGTTTCAATCGTCGCTGATCCACCAGCGTAATGGGAATTTCATCAGGCAAATTATCTATCCCATTCGATTCCAGTAGTCGGCATACATAAGACAATGAGGATTCCAGGAGAAAGTCACCTGTTACTGCCGTTTCATTGCAGATACCGCAAATATAGCGTCCATCACTAAGCTCGAACCCACCCCTGGTTAATTCTTCACAAATCAGGCGTCCACAGGTACTGCATTCCGGCAATTCTGAGGAATGGCTAGCGTGAAACGAATTTCCCCAGTAGTCTGTGTAGTATTTACCCTGGAGAGGTTCACCACAAATCGCACATTTCGGCAGGATGTGATTGGTATAACAAGCGGGGTGATACTGCTTCCCATCCAAAATGGTGTATTTTCCATCGATAATCTTCCCACAATATTCGCATCTTGGTTGAACATGATCCCGGTAACAATCTTTGTGGTAGGCTTTGCCATCAACGGTGATATAGCTGCCTGTGATGGCTTTTTTACAATAGCTGCATTTAGGTTCTGCGGCCAGGACCATTCCAGCAAGCAGAGTGAGGAGTAACAATATATTGATTGAGAACTGACGCATGATGAAATATTACACTGCCTGGAATCTGAGCCTTAACAAAAACACCTAAGTATTGAACCGCTTAATCTCAGGCTTTTTCACGGACTGCTAAAACAGGTGGTGATTGGGTAATGATACCTTTCTTGGCTTGATATGCTCGCCATTTGCTGTCAATGTATGGTGTGATAAACCAGACGGCTACACAAAGGAATAGACCAGCATAGATATCCACAATATAGTGATGTCGCAGATAGACCGTGGCTATAATCAGAGATACACCGATGGGTATGAATATCCAGAAGAGGCCTTTGTGAAAACGCCAGGCCATTCCCAGGGTAAGAAAGGTGATGGTACAATGCAGTGAAGGGAAAGCCCCTCTGGCAGATGCTGAACTGATATTCACCATTGCACGGGCACTATCCGAAATGAGTGAAGTCCCCTTAAAAATGTTAATGCTATACAGATCCGCTAGGGCTAGACGCGGAGGTGCAGCCGGTAGCAAAATATAGAGTATATAGCCGCCATAGTAACACAACATCATGGTGAGCATTACTGTTCGAAATTCCCGCTTCTCACCCTTGTAATACATGTAAAGTACCAGAATTACTGTGATCCAGAAATAATTCATATAGGCGAATGACAACCAGTCTGTCAACCAGGGACTATAGAACTGTTCAGCCCACACCGTTGGGGAGACACCAAACATCCACTCATCAATGGCATTCAGTTGAAAATGGACATCATTGGGATTGACAAAATGAATCGTATCATGGAGATTGGTGTAGATGGCAATGGCGAAAATAAAGGGCGCCACTTCGCGAATAAACTTGAAAGCCCGCTTATCTGGCCGGTACCAGAGAAACCAATAAAAAATCATCATCAAAATAATGGTAACAATAATTCTGGCGATGCCCCCTTCGATTTTTTTTGAATCTTCACCCATGGTGGTGTAAAAATACCAGTTTGCCCGGAAAGTAATCAGTATGGAGGGAACCAGGAAGACCAGGAAAATGATTTCTTCTATGCGTAGGCTTTGTATCCGTTTTATCCAGGTTTTCATTTATCCTCATTTCCTATCATCGTACTCATCTTTAACTTCCTACACTCCAACTTCTGAAATTCCTACTATGCTTAAAATTCCCAGAGATGCCAGGACAAAAATAAGACAACCCAGAACGGCTCCCGCTCCAACAGCCCACATGGTCTGTCTATTGGATAAATTCATGACCCGCGCTAGCGAAGTTCCTGTCCAGACACCACCACTAAAGGGCAGGGCTGTTATAGCTAATGGTCCCAGCCAGCCAATTCTCATCAGCCTGGCCGTCCATTTCCCCTTGTTCAAATGGGCCTGAATCCGTTCGGAACGGTCTCTCAAATACATGGCCCATTTAAATTTTTCAAATGAAAGATCAAAAATGTGATTGATGACAGCCATGAGTACAAATTCTGAGAGGACCACCACAATCCCGATCTCATAGACAGACAAACCGATAACCAGCCCAAGAGGGAAAGCCACCTTTTTCCCCAACGTGTATTGAGCTATTAGTACAGAGAAAATAGCAATAACTTTATGAGGGATCAGTTGAATCGTCCTCAACTTTTTTAACAATCATCAGACGTTGGTAAGCAGTGTAATTGGTTCCCACCGCCAGAATGATGATGGAGATTTCCAGGACAATTTCAGAACCGAAAAACCCCACACCCCAGGGATTGAGAATGGCACCGAAAGATAAAATAACGAACCTTTCGAAGCGCTGCATGAAACCAACTAGCTCCTGGATGCCAAGAGATTGGGCGCGGGCTCTGATATAACTCACCATCATAGATCCCATGATGGCCAGAAATGACCAGAAAAACATTGGGCTATCTTTGAAATGAAAGGTGATTCCCATAAACACAAACATTTCAACATAGCGATCCAGGCTGGAATCCAGAGTAGCACCAAATTTACTGGCTCGTTCCCCAAGTCGGGCTACGGTTCCATCCAGTGTGTCCAGAGTACCGCTGAGTAACAGGAAAATTCCTGCAGTGGCACTATGGCCAAACATAAAAAAGATGGCGGCAATTATACCAATAATGGAGGCTGCAAAGGAGATAGAATTGGGATTCATCCTGACTAGGGATGAATGTGAAACAATGGATTTTACAACCTTATAATAGCCCTCAACAAGATTATGACGATCAAGCATCTCTGTTCACGTTTCTATTCGTAGCTATCATAATATTCGTGACCCACATGGGTGATGAGTTCTTCACCCATCATCCAGCGCAGGGTATTCTTCAACTTTGTAAGCTGAATGAAAATGTCATGTTCCGGATAAAGCCCAGGACCAACGATTGGAGCTTTAAAGTAAAAGGATAGCCATTCTTGAATGCCCCTCATTTTACTTCGGAGAGCCAGATCAGTGAACAATACCAGATCCAAGACGATGGGTGCTGCCAGAATGGAGTCACGACAAAGAAAGTCAATCTTGATCTGCATTTTGTAGCCCATCCACCCAAAGATATCAATATTATCCCAACCTTCTTTGGCATCTCCACGCGGCGGATAATAATTGATACGAACTTTATGGTAGAGATCTTTGTAGAGCTCAGGATAGGTATCTGGCTGGAGGATGTAATCGAGAGCTCCCTTTTTGGAAACCTCTTTGGATTTAAATGAGCCGGGATCGTCAAGAACCTCTCCATCTCTATTACCCAAAATATTTGTTGAGAACCAACCCTCAACACCCAACATTCTGGATTTCAGTCCTGGGGCCAGGATGGTTTTTATCAGGGTTTGACCCGTTTTAAAGTCTTTCCCGGCAATGGGCAGACCTTCTGCCATAGCCAATTCTTGAATGGCAGGGACATCTACTGTCAGATTGGGTGCCCCCATGAGAAATGGCACACCACTCTTCAAGGCGGCGTAGGCGTAAATCATGCTCGGAGCGATGAGTGGGTCATTGTTTAAAAGAGCAGCTTCAAATTTATCTAAAGTGCTATGAATATCTGAAGGTTCTATATAGGACTCAGTGCTGGCGCACCAGATCATGACTTCCCGATTGGTATTGTTAGTTTTCCTAAATGCTTTGATATCATCCATGAGCATTTCAGCCAAAATCATTTTATTGGGAGCAGCTTTCTTATGAACCCCATCCAGATTTCTTACATATTCCTTATCAAAAACCGCTTTCATGGGTTTGACTGATTCCAGGGTAGGTCGAGCTTTCTCAAGATCCTGGGGTTCAAGCACCTTTGCCCTTGAAGCGGCTTGATATCCATCATCTTCAAAAATATCCCAGGCGCCAAAAACCAGATCCTGTAATTCAGCAAGAGGGACAAATTCTTTGATCTTTGGACTGCGATTTTCAGTCCTTTTCCCCAAACGAATGGTTCCCATCTGCGAGACGCTTCCAATAGGAGCTGAACGCCCGTTAATGATGGCATCTACTCCGGCAATAAATGTGGTTGATACTGCTCCTAATCCAGGAATTAATACTCCCAGTTTCCCCTCTGGTGCTTTTGTGTCCAATTAAAACTCCTCTCAATTTATCTATAGAAATTTACGAATATTTGAAGGTAAAATTTAATCCCACCGCCAGGCATTTCAAGGCATGGATTGGCACAATTAAACACGCACTATAAAGAACACAGCAACTTATCAATAAACCCTGCCTGATATGGACTTATTAATATCTGCATGAAATGGATATTTTGATCTACAAATTGTCATTCCACACCTTATTTTGCCAGCGATGAAGAGAGAAGCCGTATTTAAAAATGTCCTGTTCCGGCAACTACGCATAGAGGAGCTGATCGGTTTGGTGCTGGTCACATTCGCACTGTTGTTTGCCAGTTTCTCGAATGTTTATACCTTGATGAACGAACTGCCAGAGGCACCCAACTTTGGAGCAAATCTTTTGCGGATTCTGGCCTCAGGCTTCTTCACATTTTGGTTTTTTCGCTCCATTATATATCAGGCTGAGAATAGAGGTTTTCAAATCATTCGTGATTTTGCCCCATTTCTTTTTGTTCTGGTCATTTATTTCAATCTTCAGGATGCCATATTCATCATTCATCCTCATGATATCCACCATACACTGGTTGACCTTGATGAGAAGCTCTTTGGGGTACAACCCACTGTCTGGTTCGAACAATATTACCATCCGCGACTCACCGACTGGTTTGCTTTTACCTATCTGAATTATTATGTCATGACCCCGATCCTGCTGGCGCTCCTCTATCTAAAAAAAGAGAATGAGAGCTTCAGGGTAGTTATACTCACCATGATGATCAGCTATTTTATTGGCTTTATCAGCTACGTCATTTTTCCAGCATCATCACCATATCTGGTCATTCCTGAACTCTATCATATTGATATTTGGAAAGATACATCCTTCATATCATGGATAACCTACACCATTGTTGACCTGTCCCCCCATCGTGTCCGAGATGCCTTTCCGTCCATGCACAACGCCATTGTACTATTAACCATGATTATGGCCTGGCGCTATCATCGTAAATTTTTCTGGATCCAGTTCCCACTGGCCATCTCATTGCCCTTGGCTACGGTATATTTAAGATATCATTATGTTGTGGACATCATTGCAGCCCTTCCGGTCATCGCAATAGCACTTTATTTAAGTCCCCGCCTAGAGCTTAAATGGAAACAATTTCAACAGCAAAATGACCCTCTGGACAATCGCATTGGGGAAAGTGGCGTGAGTTTTTGAGCACTGAAAACCTGATTAAGGTTTCCCTTATTCAATCTGAAAGGGATACGAGAGTGTCGCGACAGATACGTGAAGAGGTTTTTGTTGTGGAGCAACAGGTTCCCCCGGAAATTGAATATGACGACTACGAAGAGAGTTCAACACACATTCTGGCCAGTCTCAATGGACTCCCCGTAGGCACAGCTCGCTGGCGAAAAACAGATCATGGGCAAAAGCTGGAGCGTTTTGCAGTCTTGAAATCTGCAAGAGGTAATGGTATTGGCGAAGCCCTCGTTCAATTTGTCCTGGACCAAATTGAAGATTCTGAACCCGCTTATCTAAATTCACAAGTCTCAGCCATGCCATTTTATGCCCGCCTGGGTTTTGTGGAAACGGGTGGCATCTTTTATGAAGCTGGCATACCACATCGAAAAATGATTCGCAAGTCCTGAGCAAAAAAAATGACCTATTCAGGTCATTTTTTCTTTAAAACCTGTAAAACTATTTTATCCCGAGATGAGCCTTTTAGCAACCTCATCTGATTTGGCCTTGATGGCTTTATGCAATGAACCGCCATGACTATCCATAGTAACTACGGCAGGGAAATCCTTGACTTCAATATGCCAGAAAGCTTCTGGTACACCGAGTTCATCCAGCATGTAGACATCATGAACCTTGACAACAGCTTTTGCCAATGAGGCAGCCAGACCGCCGATAGCATGCAAATAAACACCACCTGATTTTGCCAGGCCTGCCAGGGTTGTTTCACCCATGCCACCCTTGCCAATCACAGCGCGCACTTTATAGTGCTCCATGACAGCAGCTTCATAGGGTTCCTCACGAATACTTGTAGTGGGTCCAGCAGCCACAAATGACCAGGAGCCATCCTCATGTTGCTTTACCACGGGACCACAATGGTAGATCATACTATTTTCCATAATGGGGTTCAGCCAGTCCGGCCAATTCTCGTGGATATACTTGTGAGCAGCATCTCTAGCTGTCACCATCAAACCTGAGATGGCCACTTCATCGCCCATCTTCAATTCCCGAATAGCTGCCTCTGAGACAGGTAATTGCAACTTAATCATAGCTCACCTCCCCACCATTTTTCAGAATCATGCTGTGTCTCCGGTAAGCCCAACACATATAGGAAATGGAGACGAAGAAAGAAGCTGGTAAGCGGTGCAGGGTACCCATTTTCACGCCCAAAATAGTTGTATTCCCACCAAAACCCATGGGACCGATACCTAGTTCATTAAGGTCGGCTAACAATTTTGTTTCCATCTCAGCCAGATCTGGGTTCGGATTGGTATCCGTCATTTTTCTGAAGAGCTGAGATTTGGCAGTTAGGTGTGAACTGGTTCTATCACCACCAATACCAATGCCGAGCACACCTGGAGCACATCCCAACCCCTGGGCAGCATTGACCGCATCCACAATGACCTTATAAACACCATCCAGATCACGACCGGCACCCAAACCCACATCAGGGAGCTTGTATTGAGTGGAGACATTTTCACATCCCCCACCCTTGAGCATGAGTTTGAACTCGATATAGTCGTTGTCCCATTCTTCAAAATGGATAAAGGGTTGTCCCTCACCAATATTGTTACCTGAATTTTTACCTGTGATACTATCCACAGCATTTGGACGGAGATAACTCTTGTCAACGGCCTCAGCAGTGGCTTCATGGATGAGAGCGGTCAGTTTACGCATACCTACACCTTCAGGAATATGAACGAGATAAATATTGGTTCCCGTATCTTGACAGATGGGAGTGGATTCTTCACGAGCCAGGTCGATATTTTTCAGAATCATTCCAAAAACACTACGGGCGGCTGAACCCTCATCTTCATTCTGCTGTGCTGCCTGAATACTTTCCACAACATCTTTGGGAAGATCTGTAGCAGCCAGACGAATCAACTCGAGGAGCTGATCTTTAAGCACTTTTTCATCATATTGAAACATGTACAACCCCCAAATCTACTTAACCTCCCAAACATCACCGCTATAGAACAGATCTTCCAGAGTGCCTGCGCCTTTAATCTCTGTAACTTGCTCTATCTGCTCATTCATCATTGCATCATAGGTGGGCGCATCAACAGCTCTCAGAACGCCAAAAGGTGTTGGGTTTTTGGGATCGAAAGTCATTTCAAGCAACAGGTTGGTGATAATTTGATTGGTTTCATCATGCACGAGAAGATCTTTTTCGTCCCATTCCTCACCGAGGTGAACAACCTTGGGATGATTGTCTTTCATAATGATGCCCTTGTCCTGCTCTTTACCGAAGATCATGGGTTCTCCATGAACTACAAACAGAGCATTGTCTGGACGGGTTGCTTTATTCTCAACATCTGCAAATTCACCATCATTAAAAATGATACAATTTTGATAGACTTCAATAAAGGCGGCACCCTTGTGACGTTGTGCCCGCTTGATGCTTTCCTGTAAGCCTTTGGCATCCACATCCAGGGCTCGGGAAATAAAAGTGGCATTGGCACCCAGAGCGACAGCGCTGGGATTAAAGGGCCGGTCAATAGATCCAAAGGGTGAAGATTTGGTTTTTGTACCCAGTAATGATGTGGGTGAGTATTGACCTTTGGTCAGGCCATAGATACGATTGTTAAACAACATGATGTTCATATCAATGTTGCGCCTTAAAGCATGGATCATATGGTTACCACCGATGGAAAAACCATCTCCATCACCAGTAATCACCCAGACAGCCAGCTCAGGATTGGCCAGCTTGACTCCAGAAGCAATAGCAGGTGCGCGACCATGAATCGAATGGAAGCCATAGGTATCCATATAATATGGGAATCGGCTGGAACAGCCAATTCCTGATATAAAGGCGTAATTCTCCTTTTTCACACCCATGACTGGCAGTGTTTTTTGCATATTGGCCAAAATGGAATAATCCCCACAACCCGGACACCATCTCACCTCGTTGCCGGGGACAAAATCTTTCCGTGTTAGATTCAGGTCTTGAATGTCAACTTTAGTTTCACTCATCTCTCTATACCTTCTTTATCAATTACCCGGAGATTAACCGAGGATCTCGTTAATTTTTTCTTCAATCTCATACGCACGGAAAGGTTCACCACGTACTTTATTCAGTTGGTGAATCGGCCTGGTCAGCTCAGCTTTGAGGAGCAGGGCCAATTGACCTGAATTCACTTCAGGAATGAGAATTTCATCAAAATTATCACAAATAGCTTTTAAATCGGAGGGGAAAGGACTGACCCAGCGTAAATGCAGCTGGCTGACTGATTGTCCTTTGGTACGGGCGCGATCCACAGCAACGTGAATGGTACCATGGGTGCTTCCCCATCCAAGAACCAGGACTTTACCCTTGGCATCACCATGCACTTCAGATGCAGGAATTTCTTGAGTAATGTTCTCAACTTTGCGAGCTCGAATATCTGTCATAATCTGATGGTTCTCAGGATCCTGACTCACCAGTCCAGTAATGTTCTCCTTTTCAAGACCACCGATACGATGCTCCAAGCCAGGTGTTCCAGGAAGGGCCCAGGGACGCGTTTCATTTTTATCACGTGCATAGGGCATGAATCCATCTTCACCACGAGCGGATGAGTCTGGATGATTCACTACAATTTTGGGAAGTTTCTTGGGATCAGGAATTTTCCATGGTCCCGAACCCTGACCGAGATATCCGTCTGACAATAATATGACCGGAGTCATATATTTCATGGCAATTCTGGCTGCCTCAAAAGCGCAGTCAAAACAATCTGCTGGATCCTGGGCAGCAATGACTGGAATCCGTGCATCACTATTACGTCCATGGACAGCTTGAAGCAGATCTGATTGTTCCATTTTAGTAGGCATTCCCGTACTGGGTCCACCTCGCTGCACATTCACTATGACCAAGGGTAACTCAGTAATAATTGCCAGTCCAATGGCTTCTGTTTTCAAAGCCATTCCAGGACCGGAAGTCGTGGTAACAGCTAAATCCCCTGCATAAGAAGCACCAATAGCAGATGAAATACCGGCAATTTCATCTTCAGCCTGGAAGGTTTTCACACCATGGTTCCTGAGACCTGACAAAGTATGGAGGATTTCACTGGCTGGTGTAATTGGGTATGAACCCAAAAACAGTTCCTTTCCAGCTTGCTTGGCGGCTGAAACCAGACCATAAGCCACAGCAACATTACCCGTGATATTCCGATATTTGCCCTTGGGTAAATCGGCTTTTTCCACAGCATAGGAAGTGGTAAATATCTCCGTGGTTTCACCATAATTAAAACCGGTTTTCATCGCAGTGATATTTGCTTCGGCAACAGAAGGGCTTTTGGCGAATTTCTTTCTCAACCACGCTTCAGTTGGCTCGATGGGACGATTGTACATCCAGAAGAGCACACCCAGTGCAAACATGTTCTTGGTTCGTTCGATACCTTTGGATGTCAAATCTGAATTTTCCAATGCCTTACCTACCAACTTGGACATTTCCATGCTGTAGACAGTATAGCCCTCAAGCGAACCATCTGTGAGGGGATTGCCCTCCCATTTGGCCATTCTGAGGTTCTTATCAGTAAAAGCATTGGCGTTGGCCAGTATGGTTCCACCTTTTTTCAGATCCCTTAAATGCACTTTCAGGGCTGCTGGATTCATAGCCACTAACGTGTCTGGCATATCACCCGGAGTGAAGACCTTCTGGGATCCAAACATCAGCTGAAAGGCACTCACACCGGCGAGTGTTCCTAGAGGAGCCCTAATTTCTGAAGGATAATTGGGAATGGTCTTAAGATCATTACCAACAATGGCCGTTGCTTCAGTAAAGCGCGTACCTGTTAATTGCATACCATCGCCTGAGTCTCCTGCAAAACGAATGGTTGCCTCATTAATACTAATTACTTTTTTCGTCATGAATACGAACTCCTGCTAAACAAAACTTCTTTTTATGGGATTAAAATCGACTGATTTTTCTTTATCTAAGCATCCTTGTTTCTGGACATGAACCGAGGGAATAATCGACTGTTTTGATGCTGCTATTTGATGCAGATCCAGGCCTGAATATCGCGGCTCATTCATCATCAAAAACTAATGTCCACTTAGGCTTAAAACAATGCTGAATGAGTTCTGACATTATTTATTTTTCACAAGTATTAGACAGAGCAACTATTGAGCTACAGTAGTATTTTTTATAAAATTCTTTGCCTACTTGGTATGAGTTTGATCTTTTGTAAAATACTTTTTAAGCTGATTCTGAGCCTCACCAAAAACGGTACGAGCAGGGTAATTTCCATGCCTATTTAAAGCACCCGCCTTGACACCAGTGAGTATCTCAATTCCCTCAGAGATGGTATCGACTGACCAGATATTAAATTTTCCAGCTTTTACTGCCACCTGTATGTCTGGCATGAGCATGAGATGGTCCACATTTACTGCGGGAATCATGACCCCCTGATCTCCCGTCAAGCCCCGAAGTTTGCAGAGATGGAAGAAACCTTCGATCTTTTCATTGACACCACCAATGGCTTGAATCTCACCCCACTGGTTGACAGAGCCCGTCACGGCAATGCCCTGTTTGATGGGAATTCTGGATAAGGCGGAGAGAATGACATAGATTTCTGTGGAGCTGGCACTGTCCCCATCAATCCCCCCATACGACTGCTCGAAGGTCAATGTAATCGTCACCGAGAGGGGAAAGTTTTGAGCAAAAGTTTGCCCAAGAAATCCATTAATAATCAGATTGCCCTTATCATAGGTTTTTCCGGAAAGTTTTGCCTCCCGTTCTACTGAAATAATCCCTGGTTTACCCATATAGGTAGTGGCTGTTATTCGGGATGGTTTACCAAATGAATTGTCACCCATTGAGTAAACAGCCAGGCCATTGATTTGACCGACTCGTTCTCCAGTTACATCGATCATCAGGGTTTCGCTCTCAATATTCTCCCAGACCTTCTCTTCGTAGAGACTCCCGCGGAAGCGTTTTTCTGAGATAGCCTGACTAACATCTTCCGCCTGAACCTGACGATGTTTCTGTTTCTTCGCCCAGTAAGTTGATTCAGTAATCAAGCCCACTAGTGTTCCAAACTGGAGGGAAAGCTTACTTTTATCACCAGCTAATCTCGAGCTGTATATAATAATCTGAGTCGCCGCCTGGGATGTAAAATGAGGTGATTTATTTTCACGGCAAACTTTCGCGATGAATTGACACAGGAGATGCTCATTTTGAGCATTGCGGGTGACTTCATAGTCAAAATCTGCACGCACCTTAAAGGTTTTATTAAAGGCATCATCTACTTCCTGGAGGTAGCGGAAATGATCTGAACGACCTAGTAAAATGACGTTCAAATCCAGGGGGATGGGTTCAGGTTGCAGAGAGGTCGTGGCATTAAATCCATATTGTTCATTTACATCTTCAATTTGCAAAGATTTATTCTTCAGCGTTCGTTTCAAATACTCCCAAACATTGGCACCCTGCAGAACGTTCTGTATATCCAGAATGAGGAATCCACCATTGGCTCGCAGCATGGCGCCAGAGGTTATCATGGTATAGTCACTGTACCAGCCACCCATGACTGCTTCCTTCCCTATTCTACCAAAAAGGTTGTAATAGGAGGGATTGGCATCAACAATAACAGGCGCACCTTTCTGGCGACAGTTATCCACCAGGAGGTTGACTTTGTATCTTTGCATCAAGGATTTTTGAGACTGCTGAGGACTCGACTCAGCTTCCTCTTCAGTCCCTTCAGTCATGCCGACAAACTCTTGAACATGCTCGGCAATATCATCCCTGACCTCTTCCAGATATTTCACAATACCTGGGAAACCAGCATAGCTTTCAAGCAGTCTGCCGATACGGTGTTCTACTGATTCCAGAGCTATCTTTTCCTGGAGATTTTCAACCACATCGGTGCGTTCCTCTTCCAGTTCAGCCATATCACGTAGGGCTTCTCTTAGATGCTCCTGAATCAGATTTATTTTTTCATTAATAGCTGCTAATTCCTGCTCAGAAAGTGCAGAAAGATCAGCTTCAGTCATAGGCTCGCCATCTTTGAGTGGAATGGTTTGAAAACCAGCCTGTGTCATGTTTAACTGAATACCCTGATCTGCAGCCTCCGCATTGACAGCGGCAATTATTTCCTCTCGGCCCGTATCAAACTTGGCTGTGATTTCTTTTTGGCGCTTTGCATAGATTTCTCCCGTAAAAACCTTGGGGAGGTCCACACTCAAGCTGCTTATCAAACGCTTCATCTGTTTAGCGAATTTATTGCCCTGACCAGCTGGCAATTGAAATACTTTAGGATGGTACTCATCACGAAAATTAAAGACCACCAACCAATCTGGAGGAACCGATTTGTTGGCGGCAAACTTTTCTACAAGACCTCTTACAATGGTGCTCTTACCTGTTCCCGGAACCCCTCCGACAAACACATTATAGCCAGGTGCCAGTAGCTCTAGACCAAACTGAAGGGCTCGAACTGCACGTTCCTGTCCTATCACCTTGTTCAGGCTGTGAAGTTCAGCTGTGGATTTAAATTTTAGAGCTTCATTATCGGTGGTTCTACAAAGATCTTTTGTTGTCAGTTTCTTCATCATCTCATCCTGATCATATTTTTACAATCCAAATATTTCAATGGACTAAAGGGTTTAAAAGGTTGCGAATGGTTCGAATTATCAGTGCCCAAGATAAGCCATTTAAGCATCGTTACTGCCTTAAAAACTGAGCTGCCAACAGGATTTATAAAATGGTCACCCAGAAAGGTTTCCAAAAAAAATAAATAACTACTAATCAGCAGCATTCTGTATAGATTTTCTGAGCCATTAAAGGGGACCTTATGTCAGCACTTTCACATACCGAAGCATTCAATCCAGCCACTGGTGAGTCCATAGGTCAGATACCTCAAAACACATTGGAAGATATTCAACACGCCATATCCAGAATCCGCAAAGCACAGGCTAAATGGGCATTGCTATCTTTTTCAGAGCGTGGAAAGCACCTCCGTAAAATGCAGCGCCATCTGATTGAGCACGGTGAGGAATATGCCAAAATGATTTCCGCTGATAATGGCAAAACCCTGGCTGATGCCTATATGACCGAAGTGTCCTCAGCCGTTTTGGCTTTTGACTACTATATCAAACATTCCGCTCGTGTACTACGGGAGCGTCGAGTGAAGGGCTCACATATTTTCAGTCTTTTCACACGTAATCGACTCCAACATGTCCCTATGGGGGTTATCGGTATCATTTCTCCCTGGAATTATCCCCTGGCCATCCCCATACATGAAATTCTCATGGCTCTCATGTCCGGTAATGGTCTGCTGTACAAGGCTGCCTCAGAAACACAGATGGTGGGGCAGGTGATTCAAAAAATCGTTGATGCGGGTGAATTACCCCAGGATCTCTTTGTCCAGGTCAATGTCGCCGGTCGGATTGCCGGAGATGCTTTCCTTGAAGCCGGAATTGACAAATTATTTTTTACCGGCAGCGTTCCTGTTGGTAAAATTCTCATGAAAAAAGCAGCAGAAACCCTCACGCCTGTATCCCTGGAGCTGGGTGGAAATGATCCCATGATTGTCTGTGCTGAGGCCAACCTTAAAAAGGCAGTCAACGGAGCGATCTGGGCGGGTCTATCCAATTCCGGACAGAGTTGTGCGGGTGTTGAAAGAATTTATGTGCATCGTGAAGTTTATAAACCCTTTTTGAAACTCCTCAAGAAGAAGGTGGAAAAACTAAAGGTGGGGCATCCTGATCAAAAGGATACTCACATTGGTGCCATGACCACATCAAGACAGCAGGATACCGTGCGCAACATGCTGGAAGAAGCCATCGCCCAGGGCGCCACAGTTGAAGCAATATCCCAGATTGACAAAACAACAAAGCAAGCGCTTCCGGCAACCATTCTCACCGATGTAAATCAGCAAATGCGGGTCATGAAGGAAGAAACCTTTGGACCTGTTCTTGGCGTCATGCCATTCAAAAACATTGAGGAGGCAATCCAGCTGGCTAATGATTCAGATCTTGGTTTGACTGCTTCAGTCTGGACCAAAAATCATCGACTCGGACGCAAAATTGCCTCTCAATTGGAAGCAGGCGTCGTGACCATAAACAGTCATCTGATTTCTCATGGAATTCCAAATTTACCGTGGGGGGGATTTAAGCAAAGCGGTGTGGGTCGCACCCATGGTGAACTGGGCCTGCTTGAGATGACCGAAGCGCGGGTCATCGTAAATGACTATCTTCCCCTCAATAAACAGTTCTACTGGACGCCTGTATCAGGTTTCGTATATCGACGGTGGATAGGTTTTATGATGATGGTAGGTGGAACGTGGTCCTGGAAATTAAAAGGCTTATTGAAGCTTATTTTTGGTGTTAAAAGATTCTAGGAACACCGGGTTTTACCCCGGTGCCAACTATCAAAATGGGATAACTACCAAATAGCCAGCACAGCTCCCATAATCAAAAGACCAACCAGATACATGCCTGAATTGATGACCCACAGGTAAAGCGAACGCATTTCAAAGGCATGATTCACACCAAATGAAAAACCTGTAAAGCCCAACCACATCAGAAGGCCAAGAAATAATCCTCCTCCTAAACTAGCAGTCCCAGTCCAGGCAATCACATTGGCCATCATAAAGGCCATAAACAGAGAATTCAAAATGGCTACTGCGTAGGGGGGCATCATATTCTTGCCTTCAATATCCTCCATTTTGATTCCTGTGGCTGCCATCCAGGGTTTTCCAAACAGGGGACCATACCAAATTGCACCCAATCCCATATTTGCGATTACCAATACAACAATGGCTATCCAATTCACATCAAAAGTAAGCATTTCAAAACTCCTTTTCTGGATTATTCATCCAACTTTTTAGAACCATGATAACTTTTGTCATAAATTGCAATATTTATAGGTAAATACTACAGGTTTTTGCAGCAAATAGTCCTTAATGCTTGGGGTACATGGTTTCGATAAGGGCTTTAAATTTTTCGTTGATCTGCTTGCGCTTGAGTTTCAGGGTCGGTGTGATCTCCCCACCTTCCTGGGTGAAGGGCTTTGCCATCAAGCGGAATTTCTTGACAGTCTCATAGTTCGCCAGTTTCTTGGACTGCTCGTCAATACGTTCTCTGAAAAACTCGATGACATGGGGATGAGCAATCAATTCTTCGTTGTCCTGGAACTGGATTTTCTTTTTATGCGCCCAGGCTTCAAGACTTTCAAAAGCGGGGACAATTAAGGCACTCACAAAGTTACGCTTGTCCCCAATGGCAATAATCTGATCGATGAAAAAATCTTTACCAATCAGCTTCTCGATATTCTGGGGAGCAATATTTTTACCCCCAGAGGTGATGATCAAATCTTTGATGCGGTCAGTGATTATTAAGAAACCATCCTCATCGAACTCACCTACATCTCCGGTCTTGAACCAGCCATCCACAATGCTTTCTGCTGTGGCTTCAGGATTGTTGAAATAGCCTTTCATAATCTGGGGACCTCTGGCCTGGATTTCGCCATTATCAGCAATCCTGACTTCACAATTGGGCACCAGCTTACCTACGGTGCCAAATTTGAAATTTTCAGGGGTATTATACGAGATCATGGGGGATGTTTCAGTCAAGCCATAGCCCTGGCAAATGAGTAGACCACAGGCCAGGAAAAATTCTTCAATGCTCTTGTCCAGAGGGGCTCCTCCAGCTGAGAAGAAATTCTTGTCACCACCTACTACAGCCCTGACTTTAGAAAGAACCAGTTTATCCAAAATTCTGTATTTCCTCGCCAGCCCTGAGGGAATTTCCTGGTTTCTAAAAAATAGATTATTGTAAATCGTACCTGTTTCAATGGCTTTAGTAAACAGAAACCGTTTGATACTTGAGGCACTTTCCTGAGAATTTAGCACGGCACCATAGATCTTTTCGTACAGTCTGGGGACTGACACCATGGCGGTGGGTTTGACTTCCTGCATAGTCTCAATGACCTGTTTGGGATCTTCAAGATAGGTCTGAATAGCACCTTTGAGATAGACATAGTAGGACCACATTCGTTCATAAACATGACTCAACGGTAAAAAGCAAAGAGAAACATCTTTATTGGTAACGTTGAAATTGGCATCTACACATTCAAATTGGTGAAACAAATTTCCATGTGACAGCATGACACCTTTGGGGTGGCCTGTGGTACCAGAAGTATAAATAATGGTGGAAACATCATCGGTTTTAATTTTCCCTGAACGTAGATTCATTTCCTTGAGCAGGTTTTCCTGATCTTGGACATTGAGAAAATCCCGAAAATGGGTGGCAAATGCGGTGTCAATCTCTATGGCGGGATTGTAGGCTATTACCTTGAGTGGATGACCACCAGCATGGATGGCAGCAAGGTTGGTATATTGCTCCAGATTCCCCACATAGATCAGCTCAATACCTGCATCTCTGATGATGTATTTAGCTTGATCCATAGTATTGGTGGCATAGATGGGGACAGAGATGGCTCCAACCAGGATACAGGCAAAATCACTCACAGCCCACTCATAACGATTGGCTGAATAAATACCAACCGAATCGCCTTGTTTTACACCAGACTGAATCATGGCACAGGCGAGATTTGTTATCTTATCGCCAAATTCCTTGTAGCTCAGGGATGCCCAGCCATCTCCTATCTTATATCTGAGAGCAGTATTGTCTCCATACTCAGCAATTTTGACGGTAATCATCTGACCAATGTGATCGTAATTCATATTTCATTCCCCAATCTATTGATAAATTTTTGAGTTTCCCGGAACTGCTGACAACTTATCTCACAATCAACAGTGACAAAGGAAATCCGCTTTATAAAATTAGCTGGATTGCTACTCCAAGACATAACTGAACACGGGATTACTCAGTCTCCAGATTTCTTTGATTTAATCCTGTGCATAAATCCAGCCACCTTCTCAACCAACCAGGGATTATTTGTACCATCCAGGGGAGTTTGCCCCTTTGAACTGTACATGCCCTCCATCATCTTCATGATTTCCTTCTTAATCATACCCCGAAAGGGCAGATTGGCAATCATGCCATACATAGCGGCGTTACCTTTGGCTGCCAGATCTGGATTCGAGCGAACTACTTCAACAGACGTTTTTAAATCTGAAAGGTATTCACTGATAATTCTAGCATGTCCCGGTACAACCATCACATGGAGACCTTCTGGACGTTGGAGACGATCAATCTGCCAACCCTTCGCTTCCATTTGATCACCCACAGCAAAAATATTGACCTTCTTGTCTGTTGAATGATAAGCAAAAACACTCATATCTGGTCGGCCAAGAACTTTAAGTCCATCGATGTCGTTGATCCCTTTCTGAAGTTCCTGAGTGATTTCCATGATCTTTTGAGCATTGTCACGATAGCCGTCCTCACCCAGGGCGTGGATGGCAGCCCAGGCCGCAGCAAAAGATCCACCAGGTCTCGTGCCCAGTAGAGCTGGGGATGCAAACACACCCCCCGGCCAGTCCTCATGAATGAAAAATTGATGCTTCATGTAAGTCATATTTCGGTATATGACCGTCGATGCTCCTTTGGCAGCAAAACCATATTTATGAACATCAGCAGAAATTGAAGTCACGCCCGGGATCCGAAAATCAAAAGGTGGTAGATCGCCCCCATTCATTTCAATAAAGGGCAACAGGAAACCTCCCAGACAGGAATCCACATGTAGAGGTAAATGATATTGTTGAGCCACTACGCCTAAGTCCTCGATGGGGTCGATGACACCGTGGGGATAAGATGGAGCTGAACCAACTAGCATAATAGTTCGACGGTTGATCATTTTCCTGACTGCCTTGACATCAACCCTGAAATCAGCTTTCAATGGGGCATATCTGATCTTAACTCCAAAATATTTTGCTGCCTTGCTCCAGGCGACATGGATACTCTCAGGGGCAATCATTTCAGGCTTGAAAGGGAGTTTCCTTTTTGCCCGGGCACGATCCCTGTAGGTCAGTACGGGTAGCAGACAGCTTTCAGTCCCTCCAGAAGTCACAACTCCCACAGATTTCTTATCACCCCCCAACATCTGAGCTGTCATATTGATGATATCTGTTTCAAATCGCTTCAGGCTTTTGAATGCCATGGGGTTGAGCGCATTCTCAGAGAAGTATAAACCGTAAGCCTGCTTCAAAAATTCGGTATGCTTGTCATCTAGATGATACACCAGACTCCAGGTGCGA
The DNA here is from genome assembly GCA_964508765.1 of uncultured Lentisphaeria bacterium. Classification (GTDB taxonomy): domain Bacteria; phylum Fidelibacterota; class UBA8477; order UBA8477; family JABMPR01; genus JABMPR01. The sequence goes on along the minus strand of CAZDVD010000008.1, from coordinate 54,953 downwards.
GAATCGCGATAATTCACATCCTCACCCCCAAAGGCTTTCATCTCGTCCAGAATTTCAGTATGATCTTTGCCATGTTCAGGTAGGGTCTTCACGAGGAATTTCCTTCTAATAAAATTGGTTTGGTAAAATAATCCAGTTTGACACGTTAATGCTAAATTATTACCGGCGGACTCTCGGTAGTGGTATTTAAGCTAAACAGTGTGGACTGATATTACTTGATAAGTGTCAATTTTTGGAATGCACCACCAGCTCTTTGACCAAGCTTCATGGTAGCGATGTAAATCCCGGAGCTAAGCGTTCTGCCATTCTGATCCTGACCGCTCCAAACCAATTGCTGAGAAGTAGATATAGACTCAATAGAATATGACCAGACTTCGCGAGAATGACTGTAATTGGTATTCCGATTATTAATTTTGATTAATTAAGCTAAACCACCTGTAGTGGGTGCGATTTCGATACCGAAGCTATGGGTGGCAGAAATCCATTTCTCTGAATCGTTGCCGGTGAAAATGAAATCGAGAGTGACTTCCTGAAACAACCAGTCCCCATTTTCTATTTCACGCTCGAGTTGACCTTTTCCCCAACCGGCATAACCCAGCATCATCTTAAAGTGATGGGGACCTTTGCCCTCTTGGATGGCATCAATCACAGCAGAATTACTGGTTAGCGAGAATTCCTCTGTCACATGCAAGGTATCAGAATTGACATAGTCACTACTGTGAAGGATAAAGCCCTGTTCCAGGGAAACGGGGCCGCCAAAGTACATGGGTGATATGGCCTCATTGATGGCTTCATCATTGATAATCAGGGTCGGAAAAACCTCCTTGACCACCTGATCATCAAAAGATTTATTCATTATTAGACCCATAGCCCCATTCTCATCATGCTCACAAATAAATACCAGGGAGCGACTGAAATAGGGATCAGTCAGGTGGGGCATGGAAATGAGTATATGTCCTTTCATAGAAGCCATGATTAAAAGTAGAGCGAATTGACCCAAATCCCATGAGAAGATGAGTGAGATGGAAAATATTTCAGCATTTTATCAGAACCTTGCGAAGGTTTAAAACCTTCGCAAGGTTAACAATCATTCCCTGGGTATAAGACGCAACTCCTCGACCTCACCAAATTCGGATTTGTCAAAATGCATATCCACATACTCACCTGCCAGCCAGACGTCGACGAGATCTGTATAGTGCTTGTGAAGAGGCATGCCTACCTGTCCTGAGGCATTGGCCATGCGGCTTTGCGTTGCGTCTGATAGATCAATCAGAAATCGCATTGATGCAGTCATCTCAGCCATATAAGGCGCATCAAAATTATGGGCTCCTCGATTCACCGTCTCGCCATCACCTCCAAAGGGAAAAGGACCATAGTTAAAGAACTTCTCAATAAGCCCCCCCTTGGCCTCAAAGGGGTGATGGAAGACAATATTATGGATAATACCCCACTCCCAGGTCTTGATGTCTTCAGAGCCAAATTTCTGTTCCAAGCTCCCCATCGCAGTGGTGAATGCCTCCTTAAGGAGATCATCTCTTGTCTCCACAACCTCAGTATCGATCTTATCAAACCACACATGGTTGTTATCTTCCAGCATCTGTACCCAGCGGTTGAGGGATATGTACCAGGTATCCAGATATTTTTCGGCTAACTCCAGACCCATGTCATCTACCCAGATCAGTCTCAGAAACGTTTCCATGGTCTCATGATAAATGGAACCCTCCACCCCATTTGGATCCAGTTCATGATCCCAGGCTTCCAGCAAATCACTTACTTCCTGATGAGTTTCCGGTATAACTGGGAGGAGATGTTTCAGGAAGACAGGCGCCAGATATGATTTTCTATCAAACTGAAAGTCAGCCATATCATCCAGGTTTAGTTTTTCTTTGGATTCAATGAGATCCTTGATGCGACGTGTCCGATAGTCCGGTGCATACACTCCCGGCATGGGATAGGGATAATCCGCACTGTAAGGTTCAGCATTGGCGGTGACAATCATACCATCTTCAGGATTGTAAATGTGGGGCATATCCTCAAAGGGAATGTAGCCGTCCCAATCATACTTACCTGACCAGCCAGGTACGGGAAAAATACCAGATCCACTTTTCCTGATGGGTACTTTTCCAGCACCATAATAGCCAATATTTCCTTCTATGTCGGCATAAACAAAATTCTGGGGTGCTGTGGCGAAATGTGAGAGGGCTAAGGAAAATTCTCCCCAGTCCTGAGCATGATTTAAGCGGTAAAAGGCTTCCATCTCACCATTGAATTGATGACCTGTCCAGGACAAAGCCAGGAGTTCCTCATCCTCTTTGACAATAGGACCGTGGATGGTTTTGCGAACCTCAAACTCCTCAATTCTGAATCCATCTTCCTGTTCGCTATCTTTTATGCGAATCTCCTGAGGAATAATTTCAAAATCCAGCCACTCATTCTGATACATGTACTGAGTCGGATCATCTGGATTTGCCTCTTCAATAAAAAGATCCTGCACATCGGGACCCATATTGGTGATACCCCAGGCAATGTTGCGGTTATGTCCAATCAATGCGGTGGGTAATCCAGGAAAAAAGCTGCCGGATACATCCAGACCAGGGGTACTGAGATGAGCAAAATACCAGGGTCCAGGAAGTCGGGAACCATGCAGGTGGGGGTCAGAAGCCAAGAGGGGTTTCCCTGAAACCGACCGTTTACCAGAAACCACCCAATTATTGCTCCCGCCATTGGTACCCAGAAGTTCTCTGAGTTGGGTAGCCTGAGAGATCAATTCTGAGTCTCCTGACTGGGCTGACCCAAAGGCATCCAGGAGCTTGAGATGTTCTGGATAATAATAAGGAAACAGCTCAGCAGTTCTTTCCACACCAAGCTTTTCATTGAGCTCACGATAGATTAATTCAATATCATAGTTATAAGAGAGCTGCCAGCTCTGCAGTTTTACAATGGCCAACATGTCAGCAATACTCCATAGCATGGGGGTATGCCCGAGGAGTCTAAACTCAATGGGAAGATCTGGATCAGCTATGATAAAGGCATTGATTCCATCCCTGAAGGAGGTCAGCATGATCTGGACATTAGGAGGTAAGCTCTCAAAGATTTCCTCAGAATTTCTGGGTCTCAACATGATGCGACGCAAAAATTTGTCAGATTTCAACATGCTTTCACCCAGAATTTCACTGAGACTCCCATTCCCTGCTGCACGGAGAAATTCCATCTGGAAAAGTCTGTCCTGGGACATGGCATACCCCAGGGCAAAAGCAGCGTCCTCCTCAGTATCAGCCATGATATGGGGAATACCTGCTGCATCCCTTAGTATGGAGACATCTGAGCTAATTCCCTGTACCCTAATCTCCCCTTCATGGTCAGGAATCCCCACCCTCAGATAATGATTTAAATAAGCACCCCCAACTATGAGTGCGAAAACAAGCGTAATGGCAATTTTCTTGATCATATCAACCCCTTTGTTCTATAAATTTTTGATGGGAATAGAATAAGCAGCAGGACTGAAAAATAAAAAGGATTTTCAGTATTATCTGGTAATTCGATCCATTATTCCTGGTCGAGAGGGATCATCCTAGCGGAAAAGTGGCCACCATACCAGTCCAATCAAAGCCAGAGAGGCCACTGACATAATAGCCATTTTCCAGCCAGCCCTAAGAAAATCCGGCGCTTTAACCAGACCACTGGAATAAATGATAGTACAAGCAGGTGCCGCTACAGCTGTGAAATATCCGAAGGCTGAAGAGATGACTGATGCGAGACCCAAAAGAATGGGATCGCCTCCCAGATTCAGAACAACAGGTCCCACAACTGCCACGGTAGCGGAGCTACTGAGGAGATTGGACAAAACGCCACTCAAAGCCACTGAAACGACCGCTCTCAAGGCATCAATATTGGGTATAATATTCTGAAGGAAATGGACACTGCCCTCTGCCAACCATGCCGCACCCCCAGTATTTTTCATTTGGACACCTATAGAAATGGTAGCCCCAAAGAGGAGAATAACACCCCAATTCACACCGCGGCTAAGGTCCTTCCACGAAACCAGACCGAAGGTTAAATAGAGGAAAATTCCCATGAGTGCTATACTTCCAAGTCCGAAATCCTCGCTCCAGACAATCCAACCATACAGAACTGCTGCAAACAGAACGAGAGAAAAGATTTCTTTCCCTGACATCCTGCCAGCATGAGCAACTTCCACTGAAAGTCGACGAACGGCAGTATCCAGAACTTTCAGTTCTGGTGGAAAGGTTTTCAGGATGATAAAAGAGGTGATGGGAATCTCGATCAGTACCATGGGATAAACCAATTTCATCCATTCGATATAGCTCAAGCTGCCTGAACCAAATTCAGCCCAGTAATTCATCATGATCACATTGCGTCCACCACCAGATGGTGTTCCGATGGATCCAATAGTAGCACCGTACGCAATTGAAAAGAGTAAAGCGGCAATGAGTCCAGTATTTGAAGAAGACTTTGGGGGAGTATATCTGATCAGAGTTAAGGCGACGGGTAGCATCATGGCAGTTACCATATGGGGACCGACAAAACTTGAAAGGATGGCCGAAATTGCAGTAAAACCAGCAACGATGCGCCAGGTTTTATTGCCAGTGATACGGATGATCCCCAGGGCCAAACGTTTGTCCAGACCCTGACTCACAATGGCTACAGCCAACATCAATGAACCCATGATAAAGAAAACAGCGTCATTCATAAAATAACTACCTACCTCATTGGCCGTGCTCCCCCCGATAATCACTTGCCAGAAAACTAATTGGAGGGCAATGGCAGGCAGGGGGATGGGTTCCTTCAGAATGAGAATAAGAGTCATCACTATGATGATGAGAATATGATATCCATCCTGTCCAAGAGATTGTGGATGTGGTACAAAAAAGTAGAGGATAGCCCCCAAAGCCAGGGCAATCAGAAGCCAACGTTTCTGTTGGATCCAGAACAGCATGTCAGCGGAGATATGCATTAGAACAGTCCGGCTATCGGATGATCAGGATGGGAACATCAGTCTTTTTGAGAGTCTGAATGGGTTTACTGCCAAACAATAATTGTTTTACGGGATTAAGGGTTGAGGCACCCATGATCACAAAGTGATTATCTCCTGCAAACTCAACAAAAGTTCTCACGGGATCACCGGTGAGGAAAAATTGTTCGATCTCAATACCCTTGGCATCAAAGTATGCTTTTGCCTTATCAGCAGCACCTTGATATCCCGCTCCAAAACGTTTGGTTTTGGAAACAGTAAGTGTTTGAACAGGCCATCCCAATTTTTCGGCAATCAAGGCACCCCACTCTATAGATTTGTCAGTAGCCTTGGAATCATCAACCAGGAGTAGAAGTTTATATTTCTTGCGTGGATTAAATTTTTGGAGCACGAAAACAGAGGATGGCAAGTATTGGAGGATGGAGTGTGCGAGATAGCGTTTGTTCTGACTCCCTCCTATAATAGCTAGATCATAACCTTCTAACTGTATTTCCTTCCTTAATTGATCAACCAACTCACCTTCTCGTAAAACCAGCTCTATGCGGCAGCCCTTATCATCAGGTAACATGACTCGGACACGCCCGTCTTCTTCATAGACATGATCCGAATTGAACTGAATTTTGGCCAGATCTTTGTTATCAGGAGACATTTTTTTTAGCTCATCCAGAGCCCACTCCAAGACTTCCAGACCAGGATGAATGATATTCCAATTATCCAGATTCTGTCGAGTCAAATTCACCGAGCTACCATGAAATTCACTGGCTTTTCCGCCAACATAGACCACACCATGACTGGCATCAAAAACGGAGGCAATCAGTGCGCCCATCTTCAAAGTAGGTTTAGAGTATTCTGCACTACTCACTGCAGTGAGAAACTTGAGGGATTTCGGATCGAATGGAGTTTTCTTTTTTGTCATAATAACGGCCACCATATTAAGGATAAACCAAGCAAGCTAACAAGGGATAAAACACCCATTTTCCAACCTGCTCGTAGAAAGTCTTTGGATTTCACCAACCCACTGGAATAGATAATGGTACAAGCTGGTGCTGCTACCGCCGTGAAGTAGCCAAAGGCAGAGGCAATTGCTGTGGCATATCCAATGAGAATTTGATCACCCCCCAGGTCCAGTACAATCGGACCAACCACAGCCACGGTTGCAGAGCTACTTAGAATATTTGACATGACCCCAGTGAGGAGGACAGAAACACTTCCCTGTAAAATTGCCGGGTTATCGATGACCTTTCCCAGATGAGTAATAATCACCTGGGCTATCCATTGGGCAGCACCGGTTTCATTCATCTGGATACCAATTGAAATGGCTGAACCAAATAGAAGAATAACACCCCAGTTGGTTTTCCGATTGAGCTCCTGCCATTCCACCAAACCAAATGACAGATACAGAAAAACGCCGAGGAGTGCGATGATCCCAAGCCCAAAATCTTCACTGAGAAATACCCATCCCAGAAACACCAGAATAAAAAGAATAATGGCTAGCCATTCACGACCTTTAATCTTGCCAGCTCGCGCCACATCGACCACCAGTTTACGTACCGCGCTATCCAGATTCTTCTGCTCTGGTTTAAAGGTCCAGAGTAGAATGAAAACCGTGAAGGGTATTTGAAACAATACCATGGGGTAAACATACTTGATCCACTCCAGATAGGTCACAGATCCGGCTCCAAACTCAGCCCAGTAATTCATCATGATGACATTGCGTCCGCCACCAGAGGGCGTTCCAATGGATCCAATCGTTGCTCCATAGGCAATGGAAAAGAGCAGGGCTGCGGTGAGCCCGGCTACCTTCCTGGGATCTTTATGGGCATATCTGACAAGCGTAAGCCCTACAGGCATCATCATGGCAGCTACAGTATGTTCGCCGATAAATGAAGCCAGAATAGCTGAGATTGCTGTGAATCCGGCAACAATCCGCCAGGTTTTATTTCCTGTCAGAGTGATAATCCCCAGGGCCAATCGTTTATCCAGCCCCTGACTCACAATAGCCACAGCCAACATGAGCGAACCCATGATAAAAAACACAGCATCATTCATAAAGGATGAGGCCACATTATTGGCTGTATCTATCCTAAGAACTACCTGCATGAACAGCATAAACATGGCGATGGCTGGGAGAGGAAGCGGTTCAGTGATAATGAGGATCAGTGCCATTGAGATGATGATAAGCGCATCAAAAGCTGCTGGGGTTAAATCAGGTGGGGGTGTCACAAAGTGATGCATAAACATGCCATACACAAGGGCAATGAGTAGCCATTTTTTCTGACGTATCCAGAACAACACATCGATGTAAATAGTCAATTCAACGGTCCTGTTTTCCTGTTTCGAGCATGAAGGCTGAAATATGGTCTTAAATCATGTAAATTAAAACCATTCATAAGGGAGAATAAAGGTATGCATGAATATTATTGTGAAAACCAATGCTTTCACAGTGTCCGCTTCTGATGACGATTGATTTTGGCAAGCAAAATCTTAGTTTGTAAGGTGTTTAGCATGATAAGATATACCAATCCCTTACATAGCATCTTTAGAGCAACCCAATAAATTTCAGGAGCCCCCATGGCTAGCAATTCAAAATCATTAGATAGTTTTAAGACCAGATCAACCCTGATCCTCAATGGTCAGGAATATGAGTACTTCGATCTCTCTAAGCTTAATGCAGAGCAAAAGTTAAGTACGCTTCCCATCGCCCACAAAGTTCTATTGGAAAACATGCTTCGCTTCGAAGATGACATCACAGTAACATCCTCTGATGTGGAAGCTGTTTTAAACTGGGACGCCAATCAAATACCATCTCATGAAATCCAATTAAGACCCAGTCGAGTCCTTTTACAGGATTTTACGGGTGTTCCAGCTGTAGTTGATCTGGCAGTTATGCGGGATACCATAGCTGATCTGGGTGGCAATCCTGAAAAAATAAACCCCCTCCAACCTGCAGATCTGGTCATCGACCATTCCGTACAAGTGGACAAATTTGGAAGTCTCGGGGCTTTTGCTGACAATGCCACCATCGAAATGGAACGCAACCGTGAACGGTATGGATTTTTGCGCTGGGGACAAGAGGCTTTCGAGAACTTCCGAGTAGTTCCACCAGACACGGGAATCATTCATCAGATCAACTTGGAATACTTAGCACAGGTCGTCTTCAAAAAAGAAACCGAAAATGGCGTTCAAATTTATCCTGACTCTCTGGTAGGTACTGACTCGCATACCACCATGATCAACGGACTGGGTGTCCTGGGTTGGGGTGTGGGTGGTATTGAAGCTGAAGCTGTCATGCTTGGACAACCTATTTCCATGCTTATCCCTCAGGTTGTGGGATTCAAACTAACTGGCAAAATGGCTGAAGGCACCACCGCCACTGATCTGGTACTCACTGTAGTGCAGATGCTTCGTGAAGCCGGTGTGGTTGGAAAATTTGTGGAATTTTATGGTGAAGGTATTGCCAACCTCAGTCTGGAAGACCAGGCTACCATCGCCAACATGGCTCCTGAATATGGCGCTACCATGGGTTACTTCCCTGTCAACGTAGCTACAATCAATTACCTGAAATTTAGTGGTCGTGATGCTGAACAGGTCGCTCTCGTAGAAGCCTATACCAAAGCTCAGGGAATGTTTTATGAAGTCGGTGTAGATCATGCCGTTTACTCAGCCAATCTTGAACTGGTTATGGATACCGTCGTGCCCTCCATCTCTGGACCCAAACGACCTCAGGATCGTATCGAACTAGCAAATTCCAAAGCCACATGGGTGAAAGATCTTGAAGTCCTCAAAGGATCAAGCAAGGGTGCCTCAGATGTTGATGGAAGTGACTATCAATTAAAAGATGGAGATGTAGTTATAGCCGCCATTACATCTTGTACCAATACGTCCAACCCAAGTGTCATGGTGGGTGCTGGGCTTGTAGCAAAAAAAGCGGTGGAACGTGGTCTGGATATTAAACCCTGGGTCAAACCCAGCCTTGCACCTGGATCCAAAGTCGTCACCGATTATTTGGAATCAGGTGGTCTCACTCCCTATCTGGATAAACTCAAATTCAACCTGGTAGGGTATGGATGTACGACCTGTATTGGAAATAGTGGCCCCCTTGATGCACCTATCGCTTCTGCAGTGGAAGCTGGCGACCTGGTTGTCACATCAGTACTATCTGGTAACCGAAATTTTGAAGGACGCGTCAATCCCCATGTAAAAGCCAATTATCTGGCCTCCCCCCCACTGGTAGTAGCTTATGCTCTGGCTGGTACTATGAATATTGATCTGGCTACTGAGCCACTTGGTCAGGATAAAGATGGTAATGATGTATTCCTGAAAGACATCTGGCCTACTTCAACTGAAATTGCTGAAGCGGTCGCTCAAGCTGTTAAGCCCGAGCAGTTTATCAGTAAATATGCTGATGTCTTCAGTGGAGATGCTGCCTGGAAGGGTCTGACTATTCCTGAGGGTAACACCTTCGATTGGGAGGCAGATTCAACCTATATCCGCAAACCTTCCTTCTTTGAGGGGATGACACCTGAACATGGTGTACTCTGTGATATCACTGATGCCCGCGCTCTGGCACTTCTAGGTGATTCCGTCACCACAGATCACATCTCACCAGCAGGTGCTTTCAGCGCCGATTCACCAGCGGGTAAATACCTCATTGCCCATGGTACAGAGAAGAAGGACTTTAACTCTTATGGTAGTCGTCGTGGAAATCATGAAGTCATGATGCGGGGGACTTTTGCCAATATTCGTCTCCGAAATCTCCTCGCCCCTGGAACTGAGGGCGGCTTTACCAAAAAGCTTCCTGAAGGTGAGGTCACCACAATTTATGATGGCGCCATGGCTTACAAAGCTGAGGGCACTTCTCTGGTAGTTATTGCCGGGAAAGAATATGGGACAGGCTCCAGTCGCGACTGGGCTGCCAAAGGAACCTATCTTCTCGGTGTCAAAGCCGTTGTTGCTGAAAGTTTTGAACGTATCCACCGCAGCAACCTCATCGGCATGGGTGTCTTACCATTGCAATTCAAAGAGGGAGAAGGTAGGGTCAGTCTGGGACTAACCGGTGAAGAAACCTTCTCGATCGCCGGGATCGCTGAAGGACTAAAACCCGGTAAGGAACTGGAAGTGAAATGCACCCGAACAGATGGAAGTGAGTTTTCATTTTTTGCACTGACCAGGATCGATACACCCAATGAGCTGGAATACTATCGTCATGGTGGTATCCTCCAGTATGTGATGCGGTCGTTGTTGGATTAGATATTTCCTAATAGTCATTGCGAGGAACGCAAGGGACAAGGCCTGTCCGCCGTAGCTTTAGCGTAGGCGGACAATCTCCAAATCCTTGGGCAGCAGAGGAACCGAGATCGCCACGCGCTTTTCAATCGCTCGCGATGACTTTTAAGGTTTGTCTTCCTGCGTGCCAAGTCGAAGCTAACCAACGTAGACTGGAGGCTCTCGAAGGGTTATAGACAAACTGTCATGCTTCGAGAACGCTTCGACCTGCCTACGCCAACTGGCTACGGCAAGACAGGCAAGCTCAGTGTGCAGAATTCCCTAAAAACAAAAAAGCCACCTCATGAGAACGAGAAGACGTTCATTTTCCCCAACCGTATCGACCGATACTTTTTAGCCTGTGAAACGCCCAGCTTCTTTAATACATTCTTGCCTAACCCTCCAACAATTGGATATAAACATGAATCACAAATTAAATTTTTGCATTTGGACAAAAACCGTTCCTCCGAGTCGTGACTTACTATGATTGAGCAAGCCCAAACAATACTTAAAGATATTTTTGGATATGATAATTTCCGTCCTCTACAAAAAGAGGTGATTCAAAACGTACTCAATAATCGTGACACACTGTGTATCATGCCCACAGGTGGAGGAAAATCTCTCTGCTACCAGATTCCGGCTCTCCTGTTTGAAGGATTGACCATCGTCGTCTCTCCCCTGATTTCGTTGATGGATGATCAGGTAAAACAGCTTGAGGCATTTGGCATCCAAGCCGTCATGCTAAACAGTTCTTTATCTGCTGCAAAATATCAGGAGAATGTTCAACTCGTCCGCCAAAACAAAGTGCGCTTGCTCTACTTAGCACCTGAAACTTTATTAATGGAGAAAACACTGGCTTTATTAGCCGCCCAAAAAGTGTCCTGTTTTACCATAGATGAAGCTCACTGCATCAGCGAATGGGGACATGACTTTCGCCCCGAATATCGACAACTTACACAGCTGAGAAAACGTTTCCCTGAGTCTGTATGCCTTGCACTTACGGCGACTGCCACACAGCGGGTCCAGCAGGACATTCAAAAATCACTTCAGTTTGAGGAGTCGTCCAGCTTTGTGGCCAGTTTTAATCGGGAAAACCTCTTTCTTGAAATAAAACAAAAATCACAGCCTGCCCAGCAAACCCTCAATTTTCTGGCTAAATTCCCAGATCAATCAGGAATCATTTACTGTCTATCCCGTAAACAAGTCGATGATATGGCTGAATTTCTTGAGGAAGAAGGATATTCAGTAAAACCTTACCATGCTGGGCTCCCCACTGATGTACGGCAACAGAATCAACTCAGCTTTATCAATGATGACACTCAAATCATGGTAGCAACTATTGCCTTTGGGATGGGAATCAATAAGCCGAATGTCCGCTTTATTCTGCATTTCGACCTGCCCAACAATATTGAAAGTTACTATCAACAAATCGGTCGGGCAGGCAGAGATGGTCTTCGGGCAGATTGCTTGTTTCTTTTTAGCTATGGTGATATTCGAAAAATTAAATTCTTCATCCAACAAAAGCACGAGACCGAACAAATTATTGCCTCCACCCAACTCAACGCTCTGGTTGGTCTGGCTGAGACCGAGGCTTGTCGACGGATTCCCTTATTGAACTACTTTGGAGAAGACTACAATGAGCCCAAATGTGGCATGTGTGACAATTGTTTAACGGAACACCAAACTGCTGTTGATGTAACCATTCCTGCCCAGCAATTTTTATCCTGCATAAAACATAGCGGGGAAATGTTTGGAGCCGGTCATATAATTGATATTCTACGAGGCTCAAAATCAAAAAAGGTGAAAAAATTTGCTCATCAGAGTCTATCTACATACGGCATTGGGAAGAATTTATCAAAAGTACAATGGTTCTATCTTTCACGCCAATTTGTGCAGAAGGGGTTGTTAACCCAGGACCTACAGCACGGCAGTCTCAAATTGACGGCTAAAGCCTGGGCTGTTTTAAAGGGAGAGGAAAGTACATCAGCTAAACTTGAGGAGCATCAGGTAGCCCGAGCCCTTCCCAAAGCAGAGCAAAAATATGATTCAAATCTTTTTGAATTGTTGAGACAGTTGCGAAAAAAAATGGCAGACGATTCCAATGTGCCTCCTTATGTCATATTTCCGGACAAAACATTGATAGAAATGGCCATTTATTTCCCCCAGTCAGAAGAGGTCATGATGCAGCTACATGGTGTTGGCGCTGTGAAATATGCAAAATATGGTATTCCATTTATTGAAGCTATTACTGGTTATTGTGAGACGAACCAATTAGCAGAAAAATCCAAGTCAATGCCTCGTGATAAAATATCAAAGAAAAAACAGATCAGTAAACCTCGGTACCAGGTTGTCGGTAAAAAATATAATGACGGCTCTTCTGTGACAGAGCTAACCGCGGAGTTTGGATCTCAAACCAAAACGATTTTAGATCATATGTATAAATATAGTAGTGAGGGGAAATCACTACGCTTAAGCGATGATTTTATCGAGTTATCACAACTACCTCCTGAAAAACAGGAGGCTGTCAGCTCTGCCTTTAAAAAGCATGGGGCATTCATACTGCGTCCAGTTTTTGATGCACTTGAGCAGGAAGTAAGCTACGAAGAATTGAAACTATTACGCCTGCATTTTCTCTGCCAGAAATGGAACAGTGATGCTTCATAGAATTTGCATTGATAAATCCTGGCTTTTTTCCCATTCGCTGCCATCAGATTAGTTCAGACAAAACATATCGTTGTTTATATAGTATCAATGTAGTATCATATCTAATGCCTAGAAAAATAAGAGAGCTCATCGCTGAATTAAAAGCCTCTGGGTTTATTGACAGGGGAGGCAAAGAGAGTCATCGAAACTTTGTTCACCCCAGGGGAGTTCTTTTAACACTCTCTGGGGACAATGGATCAGATGCAAAACCGTATCAGGAAAAGCTGGTAGCAAAGAAAATCGAGGTGTCACGCTCATGAAAGATCACGATAAATATTTTAAAATCGTGGAATGGTCAGAAGAGGACCAATGTTATGTAGGATCGGTCCCGGGTTGGATTGGAAAATGTTGTCATGGCGAGGATGAAAACAAAGTTTATCAAGAATTGTGCACTATTGTTGATGAATGGATTAAAATCTATAAGCGTGATTCTTTAGCACTCCCCCCTGGCACCGCAGGTAAGACATATTCCGGCAAGTTCATCTTGCGCATCGATCCAGAACTACACAAGGCACTTGTTATCAAAGCATTGGGGGCTGATGAAAGCTTGAATATCTACTGCCAGAAAATCCTGAAGCTGAGTATCCAGCCTCATTCCTAAAACAAAGAAGCCACCCTTAAGTGGCTTCTCTTATTCATTCAACCTAGAATGAACCCCGAAAATTTATAGTTGCATCCATTTCACAGCATCATTGAAGACATCTGCTTTGACCCCATGACGTCCTTCAAATTCAGCATAGGTCAGATCAAAGCCCTGTGCTTCAAACATGGTTTTAAGTTTTCGCGCTGTCTCCACTTTGATAGCTGCATCATCGATCCCATGGGCAATAAAAATTCGCACATCCTTCCCATCTTCAATATTCTGTTGGGTGAGAATCGATTTATCTCCTTCAATATCCATGAGATATCCACTGAAACCAATCACACCGCTAATCTTATCTGGATTTTGAAGACCAATAGTATAGGCATAAACTGCCCCTTGAGAAAACCCCATGAGATAAACATCAGAAATCTTGTATTCCCCCGACACCTTTTTGATGGTTTTTAGAATATAGTCACTGACCATTTGATCAGCGGACCTCCAGGTTTGTTTACCTACTTCGGTAACAGACCATGTGCGCCGGTGCCACTGAGGTCCCACATGCATGGACAATGGATATTGACCCTCAGGAGTCACATAAATCACTTGTGGATTCTCCAGCTTATCATAATGACTGATAAACCCTTCCGAATTGCCCCCCATTCCATGCATCCCAATCAACAGGGGATAGCTTTTACTGGCATCATAATCTTTGGGAAAGCGAATCCGATAGGGTTGCAATGATGAAGCTTCCACATAGTCCATGGACCCGATCGATTGAAACCTTTCCTTAATCGCCTGAGTCGCCTTCTGAAATTCAGGATCATCGCGCACTGGATCAAAATCTTTATCCTCAAAGAATAGTCCAAGGTCTCTGAAACCGTTGGCAAAGGCCAGAGTCACAAACTTTGACGCCTTCTTGGCATTCCCTTGAAGGGCATAACAACAAGCCAAGTTATAAGCCACAATGGCATCATCCTGGTTGGAGTTAAGCAATTTCCCATAATACTTCCCGGCTTCTGCAAAATTTCCGTCCTGATAGGCCAGAGTGGCTTTTCTGAGGAGTGGTCCGCGTTGGATCTGCTCAAATACGAAATCCTTACTGCTTTGTAACCCACTACAATTAAACAGGATGAATCCCAATAAAATGACAGTAAAAATTTTAAATAATTTGACATGTCCAGATTGCATCGATCTGTCCTTCCCTTTGTTTCTTGTGGCTGATATTAACAAAGAGATGGGTTTCCAGATGATTTTATCTATAAAGGGTCAATCACTTCTTCAAGTGGTTTGTTTATGATATTAGAAGTCCTTTGATCCCATCCCTGGGTGGGACTGAAGCTGTGAGTCAAACTGGCAAGAATTTTGACAGCAGTACCGGTACGGCTGTCTCGACCCGCAGAATCCTTTCACCGAGACTGAAGGGAGTAAAACCACACGCTACCAGCTTGTCGACTTCATAGGGAATGAAGCCTCCTTCCGGGCCGATGGCCAGAGTGGTTGGATGGTTAGGCTGCAGAGGAGCGAATTGTTCGCTGGCCGGATGAGCAACCAATGCTCTGGTTCCCTGGCATACTGCTGGTAATTCATCCTCAACAAAAGGTTTAAAGAGCTTCCGCAGGTGAACTTCCGGTAGAATAGTATCTCGAGCCTGCTCCAAACCCAGCAGGAGCTGTTCATGTAAATGTTCGGGTTGGAGAAGCGGACTGTTCCAAAAGCTCTTTTCTACTCGATGACTATTGATCAGATAGATCTGCTTGACACCAAGAGATGTGATGCTCTGCAAGACTCGCTTTACCATTTTTGGACGGGGAAGCGCCAGAAGCAGTGTGACTGGTAGCTTTTCAGGGGGAGGCTGTGAGAGTTCAATGGTTAACTCAACAAAATCGGTATCGATATGCGTGATCAATCCATGACCCATTTTGCCATTGAGCAGTCCAACCCGTAATTGAGTGTCGGCTTTGGCCCTGTGGACTGTGATGATATGATCCAGTCTCCGTCCGCTCAGACGAACACGGTCCTCAGTGATGAAATCATCATTATTTAGCAAAATCAGGTTCATGCTACCCAGTCTAGCAGGTTTGGGCTTGCTGTGGAAGCACTATATTTCTCATGGTCAGCTTCGCTCAGCTGAAAAATCTAGGCTTTGCGTGTGTGGAGTTATAGGTTGGGAAGTACAGTGGCATTAGCAGAATTATCTTTTGATGGAGATGAATACATTTTTTCAAGGCACTTAACACTCCTCCTCATTCTGGTCAGTCTGATCACTATCAATCCGCGTATTAATGGCTGGAACGAAGCGAGTCGGATGGCTCTTACCCAATCCCTGGTGGAGCAGCACAGTTTTATTATCGATGAGAGTGTATTTGTTACCGGTGGCGACAAGGTCTTCATTGATGACCACTTCTACTCCGATAAACCCGCCATACCCTCCATGCTGGCAGCTATTATTTATGCTCCTCTTCATAGCCTTGGTTTACGTCTGGATTATGGATGGAACCTGAGCTACTATTTCATCATTCTGTTCACTATTAAAGTGTTCTGGATTGCAAGTATTCTGGCCTTCCGTAAGGCTTTGAGATTTACATCCGTTCAGCAAGAGCGATACACACTTCTTGTCCTCGTTTATGCCTTCGCTTCGCTCTCATTTTCCTGGTCCGCCACATTTAGCAACCACAGCCTGGCGGGATCCAGCCTTATGATTGCCCTCTATTATTATTTAAAGGGAAAGAGTGAAAACTCGAATTATTCCCTCCTCTGGTCCGGTTTGTTTTTTGGACTGGCAGCCAGTATGGATATGCCCACAACAATTTTCCTGCTGGGTTTTGGACTTTTGGTGTTCCACACTTGGCGCATCAAATCTCCAACGCTGCTTTTCTTTGCCGGAGCTGTCATTCCACTATCCATCCATCTCGCTGTGAACTATTCCATCGGTGGAACGCTACTGCCTCTCCAGATCAACCCGGAGTTTTTTGTTTTTGAGGGCTCAGTATGGACTGAGTCCAACACCCTCTCCGGAGTCGGTATGAATTCGCCACTATTCACGCTTCAGTACTCCCTGATAAGTTTATTTGGATACAAGGGTTTTGTCTGGTACAATCCACTGCTGTTGATTCTCACCCCTCTACTCATCAGCAATATCCGTCGGGGCAAATTTCTCCAGTCAGAGACCCTCGTCATCCTGGTAGGCTCTGTTATTCTTATGAGCTATTATTTCTTATTCAGTTCCAATTATGGGGGGTGGAGCTATAGCATTCGCTGGTTCATTCCTGTTCTGCCTCTCGTTTTCTTTTATCTATTCGATCTGGAGTCACTGGAAAACAGGGCATGGGTTAAAACCATATTGCCAATTCTCATTGTCTGCTCTGTCAGTATTGCTGTGATTGGGCTCGTTAACCCTTGGAGTAATCAAGATATCCATGTCATTCCCATCATTGCTAATCTGAAGCAGCTCTGGGGAATTTTCTTCTAACCGTTTGCCGTATTTATCAACCGCTGGGCTAATTCAGAACAATATGGTGAGCTCCCCTACTAAATTGGGCTCAAAGAATATGAACGGTCATTTTCTACATAATATTTCCAATCCATCACACGAAAGTTATCTTTCCATATGACATCACAAACCGATTCTGGTAAATTATCACTCTTCTGGGTACTCCAAATTTCAGGATGGTTCCTCTATGGTGTGATCTACTATCTCATCTACTATTCATATAAGGATATTGGTGTAGCCAGTACCATCGGATTTGCTGTGACCTACATGGTTGCCTTCGTTGTGACCATCTTCATGCGTAAAATCTACCAGAAGCTCGATTACCAGCACAGATCTATCCTCAATGTTTCGATTATTGTCATCCTGACCTCCATCATCTTCGCTGTGATTTGGGTTTATCTTGATCGTTTGGTATCCTATCCCATCTATGGAATTGAAAAATTCCAGAAGGCCCTGGATAAAATCACCATGCGGAACAATATCAGCCAGATATACTGGAATTCATTTATCCTGTTTACCTGGTCTGCACTTTACTTTCTGATCAATTTTTGGAGACAATGGAACGAACAGCTTGCCCGCACGGAGAAAGCTGAACTCCTGGCTCAAAGTGCCCAGCTACAGATGTTACGCTATCAACTCAACCCACACTTTCTTTTTAATTCACTCAATTCCATCCGAGCACTTATTCTGGAAGACCAGTCGAAAGCCCGGGATATGGTGACGGAACTCGCCGAGCTCCTGCGTTATTCCCTTGTAAGCAAAAACAATGGGGATGTGCCCTTCAGTGAAGAAATCACTGCCATCCAACACTACTTTGCCATTGAAGAGAAACGCTACGAGGAAAATCTCCAGGTCAGTTTCGAGATCGATCCCCTTGCTGAGGAATATCCCATTCCCAGCTTCCTGGTCCATCCCCTGGTGGAAAATGCCGTGAAGTACGGCATGAAAACCTCCAGTATGCCCCTCAAGATTAAAATTCAAGCGAAAGTCAAGGATAGCCAGTTATCCATCTTTGTAAGAAATAGCGGGACCTGGTTATCTGATGATGCCGACGGAAGAGGTCGTCCTCCGGGTACAGGCACAGGTCTGAAGAATGTCAGGGAACGTCTTGAAAATAGATTCCCTGGCAAATACAACCTGACGACCACAGAGGAAGATGGCTGTGTTGTCATCAAAATTTCAATTTCACGCGACATTGAGGGAAATCATGTCTAAGATTTATCGTGCCATTGTGGTGGATGATGAACGTCTCGCGCGCAATGATTTGCGTCTACTCCTGAAAAATCACAAAAACATTGAAGTTCTGGGTGAAGCCGCAAATGGACAGGATGCCCTTGATATGATCAAAGAATTGGAGCCAGATCTGGTTTTTCTGGATATACAGATGCCTGGCATGGATGGCTTTGATGTCCTTGAACAAATCAGTTCTGATGTGCGGGTCATTTTTGTCACTGCTTTTGATGAGTTTGCCCTGCGAGCTTTTGAAGTCAATGCATTGGACTATTTACTGAAACCAGTCAGTGAAGACCGTCTTCTGCAATCCATTGAACGACTTGAGTTGATCCCGGATATAACGGAAGATGATTTGAGAGAGTTGGAATATCATGACCGACTGCTCCTCAAGCTGGATACCAGCCTGGGCTTCCTGAAAATCTCGACCATCATCTGTATTACATCAGCAGGGGACTATTCTGAGGTCTTGTGTACCAATAAAAAGAAAGTGCTGGTACATAAATCCATGGCAGAATGGGAAACTCGCCTGCCCCATACTTTTTTCAATCGCATTCATCGCACGACCATTGTCAATATGGAGTTTGTGGATCGACTTGAAGAGTGGTTTAACAATTCATACCGTGTTTACATGAAGGGTATCGAAGAACCCTACGTCATGAGCCGACGCTACGTCACCAAACTAAAGCAGAAGCTCAGCTGATTCAAAAAAGCACTAACCGCTGAGAACGCAGAGGGCGCAAAGTCTTTTATAGCTTTTCCAAACAACAATATTCTTTAAGTCATTGCTAGGACACTTCGCTCGTGTCATCCCGAGCGGAGTCGAGGGACGAAGCCTTTCTGCCGTAGGATGCTACTTGCAGAAGGTGAGCAATCTCCGAATCCTTGGATATCGTATAAACCGAGATCGCCACGTCCTACCGGACTCGCGAAAACTGTGTAAGATTAGCCCTCACTGTCATTGCGAGAAAGAGAGCGAACAGGTTGGAACTGAACATTGAGCTTGCTTGTCGGGTCATAGTTCGCTGAACGTAGACCGATCGAAATATCCAATGTGGTGGATAGTATGAGCATGAAAGCCGGGCACTTCGAGCAGCCTACGCTTCAAAGCTTCGGCCTGCCAGGCGAGCTCAGTGTCCGGGTATTACATCCAAACCCATAAACCCATAAACCCATAAACCCATAAACCCATAAACTCATAAACCCATAAACCCATAAACCCATAAACCCATAAACCCATAAACTCATAAACTCATAAACTCATAAACCCATAAACTCATAAACCCATTAACTCATCTAACTAAAAATTCGGCACCATCTCCTTGCGAAACTTGGCAAAGAAACCGGTAATGGAATCCATGACCTCTTCGGCTGAATCCACAACGCGGAAGAGTTCGAGATCGTCAGCATTGATATACCCCTGGGCCAACGCTCTATTCTGAAGCCAATCCACCAGGCCTGACCAATAGTCCCTACCCACCAGAATGATGGGAAATTTAGGGGTTTTACCTGTTTGGGAGAGGGTCAATGATTCAAACAATTCATCCAGAGTACCCAATCCTCCAGGAAAAGCGACAAAAGCCTGGGAATATTTTAGAAACATGAGTTTCCGCACAAAGAAGTAGCGGAAGGTGATGTTCTTATCTGAGTCAATATAGGCGTTATTTGAGGCTTCAAAGGGCAACTCTATACCAACACCTGCTGAAGCACCGCCAGCCTCCTTGGCGCCCTTATTCGTGGCTTCCATGACACCGGGACCGCCGCCTGTGATCACACTGAGTCCTTCATGGGCTAGAAGTTTTCCAAGGTCATAGGCAATCTCATAATAAGGATCATCAGGCTTGGTACGCGCCGAGCCAAAAACCGTAACAGATGGACCGACTTGTGTGAGCGCATCAAAGCCTTCAACAAATTCAGCCATAATGCGGAATACCTGCCAGGAATTCTTGGATTTTACTTCGCTCCAGGTTTTCTTCTCAAATTTGCGGATAACGCGTTTATCTACATTCACTTCATTGTTCCTTCCGGGGCAGTCTCAACTGCCTTCATCAAACATTTACTTGTGGTGGTGGCTCCTATAATACCATCCACATCAGGTGATTGTTTTGCAATCACTCGAGGAATTATTCCTTCAGCAAAACGGGCATAATCACTATCTCGATTCTGAATCACACCGTGGCCCTCAATCCTGGCGTCCACAACATTTACAGCCACAGCGTATTCAAGCCCTGAGTAACTCACTGATCCACGGTGAATACCATCAGGAACCTGAGATAAATCCGGACTCCCGATCTCCATGTTTCTGTAGAACTCAAGATCGAAATGACCCAATAATCCCAAACCCACTCCCAGAACCACACCTATGCCCGTCAAAGTCAAAACTATTCCCCGACGCATTTTGTATTTTTGATCTCTTGGCCCCCATGGTCTGAAAATGATAATAGCAATCAAGGTGAACATGATCAGCAATGCCACCGCTATTACCGGTGTCCAGGTGTTGTGAAATTTAGTATAGGTGTGGGGGACAGACGCTTCCTTCATTCCAATATCTGAGAGTGCTACCATCCCATTGATGGCAGGTCCCAGCCAGATCCAGACCAGGGCGAATAGAACCACAGTTCCTGTCCATTTACCGATGATCCACCAATGTTTGGTGAAACCCCAATGGGTAAAAACAGAGTAAACCAGACCTGTCGCCACAACACCATAAAAAGACCAGGTTACCACAACATTAAAAAGCGTGTATATCGAATAATTAGCGATAAAGAGTTGACGTGTATCAAGACCAGGAATTGCATTGATGGTCAGGATGGATGTCAGACCACTCAGAAGAGAGGCAATAAAGACGATATGGATGACCCGCGGCCAGCGTCGGCCCGTTTTTTCCAGCATGAAAACTCCTTTGTTGAAACGATTCTTATTCTAAGCAATTTTATCCTTTAATCCTGCTCTTTTTTTGTTAATCGATGCATCCCTCGCATGTACTTTCCGGCCATGTTACCTTCCACAGAATGTGGAAGTGAAACCAGAGTTCAGGAGAACAAACGAGATGCAAATACAGATCTTCATTACCGGGGGCACCTTTGACAAAGAATACAACGAGCTGAATGGAGAATTATACTTTAGAGATACCCATCTCAAGCAAATGCTGGAGCAGGGTCGCTCCCAACTCGATGTGAATATTCGTAGTCTTATGATGATAGATAGCCTGGAAATGACGGAAGAAGATCGTAGCATCATTCTGACTCACTGTCAGAAGAGTAAATCGGACCGTATTGTCATAACTCATGGTACAGATACCATGGTTGATACGGCTCACTATCTGGCTGAACATATCAAGGACAAAACGATTATTCTCACCGGCGCCATGATTCCCATTGTCTTTGGCAGTTCTGATGGACTCTTCAACATGGGTGCTGCCCTGGCCTATGTCCAGACCTTGAAGCATGGGATATATATCGCCATGAACGGTCAATATTTTGATTTTGACAATGTTCGTAAAAATAAAGCCAAAGGGCTTTTTGAGACCTTATAGATAAGGAGATCATCATGAAAACTTACCAACGAATCCTTTTCACCATCCTCACGCTGCTGGTTCTTATAGCATTTACATCCTGCATGCCCAATCCAGAATCCAATATGGGGCAATCCCCCTCTGGTTTTTTCAAGGGTGTCTGGCACGGCTGGGTCGCTCCCCTTTCATTGATCGTGGGCTTTTTTAATGACCACACCCGTGTATATGACCCCAACAATACGGGTTGGTGGTATGATTTCGGATTTTACATGGCTATCATCAGTGGATTTGGTGGTCTCTCTTTAGCCAGAAAGAAAGCTGACGATTAAGAAATATCTGGATGCTTTAAGTTTTCATGAAAAATGAAGTTGTCTGTTTTTTACAACGAACTAGACGAAGAACACGAATAGTTTTATTATGACAGGCGCTTGCGAGTTCGAGTTCGAGTTCGAGTTCAATTAAGTTCATTAATAGTTCGCAAATTTCGTTGAATTTGTTGTGAAATAATCGATCCGACTAGTGGGTGGTTTGATCTTTACAACGAATAGGACGAAGATCACGAATGTTATTTTATAGTTACAGCTTACGAGCTCGACTTTGATCAAGCTTAAAAATAGTTCGTAAATTTCGTTGAATTCGTTGTGAAAAGAATGCGTCTAAATATTGTTTGAATTGATTTAATCCGAGACATATTGCCTGTATGAAAATAACTGTTAAAGAACTGACAACTGTCGGTCCCACTATACATTCAAGCTTTGCTGCCCTACCCTATCTGCGGGATAAAGTAGGTCGTGGAAATCTATCCAGACCTATTCTCGCTTATCAATCACCCTCCTACATAAAGATTGTAGGAGATATCCATCGCTTTGAGGCAGATCAGGAAGCAGGTAAACCTACCGTCCCGGTCTATCTCATACAGGATACGGAGAGTACTCTGGAATTGATCCAACTGGTCATCGAGTATTACAGTCCTATGAATCTCATGGACAAAGCATTGCTTACCCGAGCAGCCATTGATCTAGGGGTTCCACGTTCCATTCTGGCCGAGCAGATTTTCCCTGCCCTTGAGTTAGCACCGCGGGAGAAGCTCATCGATCAAGTGCTGTTTCTGTTAAAATTGCCTCCTTCACTACAGACCTTTATCATTGATAAAGGTCTGAGTCTTAAACGCGCCCTGATCTTTCAACGGGCGGAGAAACATCTAGAATGGGTCGAGCGTTTTATAGCCAACTTGAAAATTGGCATCAATATGACGGCTGAGATTATCCAGAATGTCTGGGAAATGAGCAAGAACGACGACGTCGACTTCAAGACCAAAGCCGAGGAGATGGGTCTCTGGGAAATGGCGGATACTCAATATGAAGACAATCGTCAGGCTGTTCTTGAGATTCGAGAGAAAATCAACCAGGCCCGCTTCCCCTCCCTGAATCAAGCTGGTGTAGATCTCAACGAAACCCTTGAAGCAGCTCAACTTCCTGATTCCATGAAGATAAAATGGGATCCCTATTTTGAACAACAGGGTGTCCAGATTGCCTTCCATGCCAAGGACGAAAAAGATCTGGAGCAATCTCTGGAAAAGCTGAAATCACCTGCATTTAAAAACATCTTCAAACATATATAAGGTCTTATGAAAGAACCGAAAATTACTCGGATTATTGTTGATCAGAAAGTTGCTGATCAGGAATTAGTCCAGCGATATATAAAAAACAATCCCCAGGCAAAAGTTGTTCAACAGAATATTACTGAAGCCGACAAAGAAGCCATGTTCAAACAGGAAGCGACCCCTGCGAAGCGAGAGATTCTGCTCACCGAGAAACAGGGTCATACTGTCAAGCAGTGTCCTGGAACCGACCGGGCTTACCGTTGCTGTAACTATCATGTTATCAATCAAACCAGCAATTGTCCCATTGATTGCACCTATTGCATTCTTCAATTCTATCTAAACAACCCAGTCACTACAGTATACGCCAATACTGAAAAACTGTTGACTGAAGTGAAGGACAAAATTGCCACCCAGCCCAAGCGGTTCTTCCGAATAGGAACGGGTGAATTATCGGACAGTCTGGCTTTTGACTCCTCTTCAGAATACTCCAAAGATATTGTGGGATACTTTGCAGAATTACCCAATGTACTGCTTGAGTTGAAAACTAAATCCAACCGCATTGAAAACTTATTGGAATTGGATCATAAGGGTCATACTGTGATTTCCTGGTCAGTCAACCCCCAGGTGATCATTGATGCTGAAGAACACAAGGCGGCTTCATTAAATGAACGTCTTGAAGCCATGCGATTCGTTCAGGAAAAGGGCTATAAGATTGGGTTTCATTTTGATCCCCTGCTCTTTCATGGGGAGTGGAAGCAGAGTTATCCTGATTTGATCCGTCAACTGTTTGAAGTGGTTGATCCCAAAAATGTGGCCTGGATATCCATTGGGTCCCTGCGTTTTCCTCCCGAGATGAAAGAAAAGGTTCTTGAGAAATTCCCCAAATCCAAGATCATGTTTGCTGAATTGATCCGGGGGATGGATGGCAAGATGCGCTATCCCAAACCATTGCGCCTTGAGATGTATCGGACTGTTTATAATTCATTGCGTTATTACGGGGGTGATGACCTGTTTATCTATTTCTGTATGGAATCAGCTGAGATCTGGGAACGGGTCATGGGCTGGAGCCCTGAGAGTAATGAGCATTTGGATCATCTTTTTGCCACAAGTCTTTATAAGCAATTCCCGGGACTCATGCAGGATGAACCCCAACGCATTGATTACGACAATGGGATTCCCCTCCATCATGAAAAGGCAGATATTCCCGGTTTTAATAGTTGATCGAAGTGAACTAAGTCTGTTCGGCTTTGGCTTTAAGAGCCTCGTTCATTGATTTCAGCGAATCCGGCACAAAACTCTCCGGTTTACTCCAGAAAAGGGAGACAAAGAGACCTGAAAAGTGTTCGGTGTTCACCAGCTTGGTACCTTCACCAGCTGGTTCCAGCTTAAAGCTTCTATTATTGGTCATAAGAAAACCAGCCATCATCACAGCACGCCAGCGAAATGAGCGGGGAGCTTCGAAGGTGGTGATTTCGGCAGAATATTTTTGACCATCCTTGCCTTCGGGACCAGCCATCGTGATACCTAACTTAGAACCCAGGGTGGCAGTACCGTTGATCTGATTGACTGTGGGGTTCCAGTCCGACCATTTGCCAAAATCCATGAGAATAGCCCAAACCTCAGTCAGGGGCGCATTTATTTCTATTTCGCTTCTTATCTCGCGCATACTTCCACCTCTTAATCATTTAATTTCCTGAAGGTTAAAATAAATCGCCCTTAAAACCATGACTGTTTTAGTCTTATATGCTTTCATGAATTCTTTGTTTTACTCTACAACCCAGTTAGACTCAGTTCGATAAAAATTAACTTTATTCAAGGATCTGGAAATTGTTGAATATGAAATCTTATGTAAAAAGAGGAATAAATGATATGAATGAACTTCTTGAGAGAAACAAAAAGAGTGTCCTGACCTTTTACTCTATGGCATTCAACGACTGCAAACCAAGACAGGCTGTAAATCAGTTTGTCGGGGAAGAATACATCCAGCACAATCCCATCGTGGCTGACGGCAAGGAGCCCTTCATTCAGTATTTTGAGACAATGGGGAAGGAATGGCCCGGCAAGCAGATTTTCTTCGAACGCGTTGTTGCAGAAAATGATATGGTTGTGGTTCATTGTCGTCAGGAGTGGCCTGGCGACCAACAATATGCCACAATTGACATCTTCCGCCTGGATGAGAATGGGAAAATTGTCGAGCATTGGGATGTGATGCAGGTGGTACCTACCGAATCAAAGCACAATAACACGATGTTTTGAAACATATTGTCTGAAGGAGAACAGACAATGAGAACATAATTAGCCATTGATGCTGCAGTAAATTTATTGCTGGGAGTACTGCTCCTGCTGCTCCCGTTCGGAATACTGGCCTTTCTGGGATTACCTGAAGTGAATACTTATTTCTATTCATCCATTCTTGGTGCTGTCATCTTTGGTATTGGATTGGCCCTGGTCCTTGAGGTGTATTCTGAGAAGTGGAACATGCGAGGTCTTGGAATTGCCGGTGCTATTGCCATTAGCCTTTGCGGTGGATTTGCACTGCTGATCTGGCTGGCTTTCCTCCCCCTGCAATTGGGGTTTCTAGCACATAGTGTACTCTGGATCATATGCCTCATCGTTTTCGCAGTTGGAGTAGTCGAGTTAAGGTATGAAATATTTAAATGACACGAAGCTGTAGGTTCCCTCTAAATAAAAAAGCAGTCGGACCAACCGACTGCTTTTCTATATACCTGATATTTCGCCGTTACTTCAGTCTAAAAATAATAGGAATTGACATTTTGACCTGTACTGGTTTATCTCTTTGATAGGCCGGGCTGAAAGGGGTTTTAAAAACTGCTGCCATGGCTGCCTCATCCAGACCCGTGCCGGGCATTCCCTTTAAAACCGTCACTTCTTTAACTATCCCATCAATTCCAATCAAGGCTTCCACTGTGACTCGACCTTCCTGACGTGCCTCAATAGCGATGCGAGGATAAACAACATTGCGCATGATCGCCTGGTTCCCACCGATGGGTTCAGGTTTCACTTCTGCTTTCCAGAAAGGAATAGTGGGGATATAGATGGGTGGTGCTGCCTCAAGATAAGCAAATTCAGTATCTCCAAAGATGATTGTCTCCACGTCCACATCAATATCCTCGTTCTCCGATTCGATGGGAAGTGTGGGTCTGAGGGGTTCG
Organism: uncultured Lentisphaeria bacterium; assembly: GCA_964508765.1. GTDB lineage: Bacteria > Fidelibacterota > UBA8477 > UBA8477 > JABMPR01 > JABMPR01. The sequence continues at coordinate 28,399 of CAZDVD010000008.1, read as the reverse complement.
GCTATCTCTGGCGGCTGAACGGTCGCGGGGATATTAATTATTTCAACCTCATGAGGTAAATAGGGTTTTTCTATGATCACGTCGTTACCAAAATCGGGGATACTATAAAAGGAAATAATGGCGGCCAGAAGCGTGACTATTGCTCCAATTTCAATATGTTTGCGTTCTTGATTTTTTACCGATACCCATGGATACTGTGTCAACATCTTTCACCTCCAGATAGTTAAAGTTTATTTCGTGTCCTGCCAGGTCCTCCTTTCGCCCCTTTATCACTATTTATTAAACATTTTCGAACAATGAGTCGAATTATCGACCCATGAGTAATGTAGTGTTGGGATTCGTGTAATATCAAGCATGAATTTGAGGTAATTAACTTGTTGTCGTTATTATATTTGCCGGCACAATTGCTATTTATTTGTTCTTGATTCTAGAGCTGTGAGAACGTGGTATTCTTTTTCCCATGCATGGAAGAGGAACAAAAAAAGACCGGAATAAATCCGGCCTTAGGGTAATACTTTGATGTAGGTTATTAACCGTTTTTAAGACGGAAGACTACAGGAACTGATATTCTAACCGTTACCGGTTTATCACGTTGATAAGCTGGTTTCCATTTGATGGTTTTAATGGCATCCATGGCAGCCTCATCAAGACCCGTCTTAGGAATACCTTTCAGAATGATGGTTTCTTTCACCCGACCATCTTTACCAATGGTAGCCTGAACAATGACGGTTCCTTCAATACCCGCTTCACGGGCGATTTCTGGATAGACAACCGCCTTTTGAATGGCTAAATAACCACCCATAGGCTCTGGTGGTTCATCATAGGCGATGAAGATCACGTTGCTTTCAGGTGGTGGTGGTGGTTCGTCCAAAATTTCAAAGTCTTCCAGATCGGTTTCTTCAATGGTGAAATCTTCATCGATTTCCTCATTTTCAGATTCAATTGGAATGGAAGGACGTGCTGGTGGTGGTGGCTTATCGAACTGTTGAGTCTCAGGTGGAATCTCAATATTCTCGATAGGTGCCACATAAGCCTGCTCTTGAAGCTCTTCCGTTTCGAACTTTGGAATTGCATAGAGAACTATGGTAAACAGCAACAGCACGACAATAGCACCAATTTCAAGATACTTCCTGTGCTGCAGTTTGACCGAGATATGTGGATATTGTTGTTCTATCATAATCCTACTCCCTCGGTTTGGCTGAATAGTTAAGTTTTAGCGCATTGGCTTCTCTAAGTTCCTGATGTATATCTGTAATAATCTCCATCTCAGTCTGTCTGTCAGCCTTCAAAGAGGCAGTCATCTGAGGATCAGCTACAACCTTATCATACATAATGGTACGTATTTTACCAATGGTAACAATCTGATCATCAATGGAAATAGTACCTTCAGACGTAGCCCAGATATGGGAAACGTGTTTATTACCTTCCAGCTTGGCGATCTTTTTGGCTTCAGGAAGAATCAATTTAAGACCCTGAAACTCTCGCAGAACCGTAACCACCATGAAGAAAATCAACAACATGAAGATGATATCAGGAAGCGAGGATGTTGGAATCCCGGCTTCAGTTTTCAGTTTTCTTTTTAAACGCATGATTAACTCTCCGGGTCAGCAATAGAAATACGTGTAGCGCTGGCCTGCTTAAGCTGGTCAATAACCTGAATGTAGTCCTTGTACTTGCTGCGTGAGTCAGTTTTAACAGAAAAAATCATCTTATCATTGGTTGCCAGGGATCTCTTTGCAAAATGCTTCAGCTCACGAACATCGATAATCTGAACGTCTCCTTCGTGACCGACTGCAATCTTACCAGAGGCATTCACCAAAATATTTGTAATATTCTTGGGATTCACTTCTGTTGTATTGCCTTTTTCCGGAAGCACCATACCCAGACCTTTATCCATGTCAATGGTTGTGGTCACCAGGAAAAAGAGCAGCAGCATAAACACAATATCCGGGAGGGATGCTGTGGGAATTTCACCGCCACTATTTTTTCTTCTTTTCTTTACTAGCATATATCAGCTAACCCCGGTTATGGTGTTATTATTTCTTCTCTAGGTTTTCGATCGTGTCGATAAGACCCAGGGAAGATTCTTCCATTTTGATGATCAATTTATCAATCATGAATGTGAAAACATTCTGAGCAAACTGAATAATCATAGCTACAACCAAGCCAAAGAGAGTGGTCAACAAGGCCATGGAGATACCCACAGCAACGAGGGCTGGCTGGATATCATTGGCAGCCGCGATTGAGTCAAAAGCCTTAACCATACCGAAAACAGTTCCGGTAAATCCAAGCATAGGTGCCAGTGAAACCACTGTAGACAACCAGATCATGTTATTCTCAAGGAATGACATTTCGATTGAGCCAGCACTTTCAATTGCTTTTTCAACGGCAAGAGTACCACGATCTGCTCTGGAAAGACCGGCAAGATAAATCGCAGGTACTGAACCAGGAGTTGTGCGACAGACTTCCATCGCTGCTTCAACACCCTGTTCTTTTAAAGTTACATCAATTTGTTTTAAGAACGATTTGGTCTGCAATGTTGTTTTCATTAAGCTGATTAAACGTTCAACCACAAAAACCAGTCCAAAAATAAAAACCCCGAGAATCGGCCACATAAAGGGCCCACCATTATAAAACCACTGAACCATCCGGTATTACCTCCTAATCTTGTATAATTTTAACTTGATCTGACCAAGCGCATAATCATAGTTTCATACGCCTCTAAAGTCAATCAATTTCCCGCCCAGTCCCAGAGTTTCTAGGCAATCTGAGCCCTCTTTATAAATAATCTGCAGCTTCTGCAATTTCACGGGCTTTTTTAAAGTGTTGACGGGCTTCCTGGATTTGATTATCCATTTTAGTCCTCACTTGATATTGCTCGTTGCGACCCCAGAGTTTTGCTGCAAGCTCACTTTTAATGTAATAACGTATCGTTTCATCATCCTCGCGGATTTTTTCCTCGTCAAGCTCGAGTTCTTCGATGGCTAAAATCTTCTCATAAACTTCATTCATGAGAGATTCTTCCACAGTGTAACTCTTAAAAAATTTGTCCCAATCCCTGGCTAATTCAGGATGGTCTGCTGCATAATCAGATGCGATCTTGAAGAAAAAGCGAATGTCATGACGCCTGAGCTTGGCCAGATCGCGGGAAATTGTCGTAGGATCTGCAAGAGCAATATCAGGTGTGATACCTCCTCCTCCATAGACCGTACGACCCATCTTTGTTTGATAGACCGGTTTTTCCTCCAGGTCAGTGGTGTCTTTTCCATAATCCTTATCATACAGCTTAGAATAGTAATCCTGGGCTTCACCATTTTCATACTCACGCTGAATCAAACGACCACTGGGAGTATAGTACCGGGCAACCGTAACCCGCACAGCTGATCCATCCCGAAGTGGATATTGACGCTGAACCAAACCTTTTCCAAAGCTGGTTTCTCCAACTACTATTCCCCGATCAAGATCTTGTAGGGCTCCTGCCAGAATTTCGCTGGCAGAGGCAGACCCACGATTGATCATGGCAATAATTGGCTGTTTGTAAAAAGTAGGTTTGTGCTTGGAATACATTTCCTCATTGGCATTTTTAAGACGACCTTTGGTGGAAAGAATCTTCTCACCGCCAGGCAGGATGTGGTCAACAATCTTGACAACCTCATCCATATAACCACCACTATTGTTTCTTAAGTCAATAATCAGGCGCTTCATACCCTGATCCTGCAACTCAGAAATTGCTGTGATGACTTCATTTGAGGTGGTTGATGAAAAACGATTTAGTAGAATGTAGCCAGTACTATCATCCATTACGAATTTTGCTAGAACACTATAAATCGGAATTTTATCGCGGAAAATAGTGACTGGAATCAATTCAGTCTCACCCAGACGGGCTATTTCCAGGTCAACTCTTGAGCCCTTGGGACCGCGCAGTCTATCAAAAACATCATCCCTGGTAATCTTATAGGCTGAAGCTTCATCAATTTTGACAATTTGATCTCCGGGATAGAGTAATCCATCTGATGGCGATCCAACAATGGGTGTGATAACCGTGATATAGTCATCGATAATATCAAACTCGATACCAATGCCTTCAAAATTTCCGCGAAAGCTCTCATTGATCTGATCCATACGGTCAGCACCGATGTAAACCGAATGAGGATCAAGGGCCTCCATAAGACCGTTTTGGGCCCCAATCATGGTTTTGTCCCAGTCAACATCTTCAACGTAGTTGGTGTTGATAATTTTGACCATGTCCTGGAAATCTCGCCATTTATCGTAAAAGTCGCTTCCCTGGGCAAACAGAGTCTGTCCTGAGGGCGTCAATGCAAAAACGCCAAGGAGGACGAGGGAGACAACGGTAATGTGTTTTAAGGTCTTCATAACTATATGCTAATCCTTGTTTTCTTCCAAGGTTCCTGTTTTTAATAACGGCGTGCAAAATAACGGCGACATTGATTTGATAAAAGCACCCATTTGAATGTTACGCCATAATAATACACAATTCAATAACGTTATGGAGGATCGAAATCTTTAATGAGAACCCTGGGGAGCTAAGCGTTCCCATGCGCCGGTCAAAGGATAACGTAGAGCTGGAATCGGAAGAAAAGTGCTCGCAAAGCCACTTCTGGCGAATCCGGTATTGTTTTATTGTGGTAAAGTTTCCAACTACCAGCTGCTGCAACCTGTTCATTCCAACCCGCGATGGCTTTAAAACCCATGGAGCGTGAAATGTCAAAGCGCATGCCCAGATAAGGCTGGATTACGGGTGTCCAGGCGGACAACTCGAAGGCCTTACGGGGAGCGTTACCTGAAGTAATATCATCCCAACTTTCGTTGCCTGGTGATGAACTGGCCACCAGAGATGCCTGGCCAAGACCAAATAGTGAGCCACCCAATAATTTGAGTCTCGAGCGGGAGTGCGTGTTGAACTCCGCAGTCACACCAACACTACTTAGTACAAAATTTACGGTATAGTCAACATCCAAAGCATCCTGGGCAGAGGCAATGTATTCGCCTTGTCCGGCATACATACCGATTGTCCAGTGAGGAGTAACTTCACCAAAGCCCTCAAAACCGGTCACGACCATACCATTGCTATTGATTCCGGTTACCTCAGCAGCATCGGAAATATCAAAGTCAGTCGTAAAATTACTCAACAAACCAAATGCGGTTTGATCCAATTCGAGTGAAATCATATATGAAAAGGCTGGACCAATGGCACCATGCAGAACGGTTTGACCTTCGGCAAATTGTGCCTGAACCGAGCCAGTAACCAAGACAGTAGACAAGAAGATGCTTAACCATGGTTTCATTCTCAAAATTCCTCCCTGATCATATCAGTCGATTGCAGGTTTCTTAATATATCTGTAACGTATAGAAAGTGTCACCTGACAAATTGTCATTCATTTCAACTCAAAACAAGTAGTTGACGCAATATACCATCTCTCATTTTTTTACACAAGTCTTTTAAGAATTTACTTTAAGTGTCAGGCTAAATTTATATTGCATACAGTGGCTTAGCCCCATAAATTGATTAAAAGTTTGGAGTAGGATTCAAAAGTTTTAATCGTAAAGAAATGGGTTCCCATGATGAGCAAACATTTTTTTAGCCATGTAGCAGTACGTCATATCTGGTTAGTTCCCTTCCTGGTCATTCTGATGGCGAGCAGCCTTTGGGGTGCCGATGATCTCCGCGATATCACCCATTTGAAAGATTTGGGTGACCTCGACCACAATGGCAACAATGATTTTGGTGCCATTCGAAACTCTGGAAGCAATGGCTCAGAGCTCATTGCATTTGAAATGACACCTGATGGAAATTTTGAGATTACCTGGCGTTTCGCCCTGCCTGAAAATCTGGTAGGTGAATGGGCTGATTTCACCTTGACTGACCTGAATTTGAATGGTCGACCTGAATTTGTTGCCATTACCAAATTGATTTCTGCCACGGCAGGAAACAGTGCTCCCTGGGTGTATGGCTTTGAATGGTCCGGGAAAGATTTTGACTATGCGCCTACCTTTCAATGGGGTTGGACACCAGACAATGGGCTCTATGCCCGTCCCACGCAGATTAAGGCTGGGGATATCGATAATGACGGACTCACCGAACTAATTTTTTCATTGAGTGCACCCCAGGCAAACCTATTAATTGTTGAATTTAAGGGTGATCTTAGTTCCTCGAATATCCAGATTGAATATGCCGGTTTACCCAAAGAAATGGCCCGAGTCCCATCCTCTATCCTGGTCGCTATTAATGATGTGGATCAAAATCAAAAAGAGGATATTGTCCTTTTCCAAAAACGTGGTAGCAAATTGAGTGTTGCCAGTATCTCCTCATCAGGTGAGGATCGTTACACCACCCAGGACCTTACTGATGTGAAACTGGAATCTGGCGCTGGAGAAATTGTGCGAGCAATGGGGATTGCTACTGCTGACCTGGATGGTTCAGGCACTGAAAAAATTTACCTCGGTAGCTCAAAAGGTTATGTCTACCAATATGGCTTATCCAATGATACCAAGGTCTGGCATTCATGTGGTGGTTCTGTCAACCAACTTTTATTTAGTGAACTAGACGGTGATGGATTGGCAGAATGTCTGATCCGTACCGGTGATCAAGTCCATTATTTGGAGCAGAAAAACCAAAAGGGCAGCTTTGAAAGCTTCGTACCCCTGTTTGATGAAGAAGTCTATGCATCCAACGCCCTGCCTTTCCATGATGGTCTTCTGCTGGAAAAATCCGGACCTTACCAATTCATGGCCATTGCTCCCAATGAGCAGGATGTGGTGGAAGCCATTGATGAGCCAGAAGAAGTGATAGAAGCCTTGTCGGCCATAGAAGAGTCTGCTGTCCTGACCTCTGATGAACCTGGTTCTGAGCAGATTGAAGAAGCTCCTGCCCCACCAGAAATCCGCAGAAAACCCAAAACACCGGATGTCATTCTCCATGCTGGCGAAAGCTTTGTCCATACGATTCCTCGTCAGGATGAGATTGATCCAGGCCAGGCTTATGTCAAATTCAAAACCTACCCTGTAGGTATGCGTTTAGGTAAGGATTTCATTTTGAGATGGAACCCTGGTGAAGACCAATTAGGGTATCATCAGATTTCCTATTCATTTGGTCAACAGCTGGATACGACATTCACCCTGTATGTCAATCATATACCTGAACTTTTCTCCACACCACCTCCTCTGGCACAGACCGGGCAACAATACCTTTACCAGGTTCAATTGGAAGATTTGAACGAAGAACAATATTTTGAATTCGAACTCATATCTGCACCTGCTGGTATGCAGGTTGATGAAGAAGGTCTCGTGCGCTGGCTACCCAGTGATACGCAACTGGATTCACAATACGTCACCTTGAGTGTCAGCGATGGTTTTGAACGCGTTCTGCAAAAATTCACCCTGTATGTCAATATCTTGCCGCTTATCCTTGAAAAGCCAAGTCCCGTAGCGTTTATCAATGAACCCTATATTGGACAGGTCAACATTCAGGATAAGAATAGTAATAACAGCGCACGTCTTATCCCACTACGGACTCCTAGGAGTTTGATTCTGGAATCTTCTGGAAGAATCACCTGGACACCCGAAACTCAACAAACAGGTTTTCATGATATCCTATTTGAACTGACGGATGATATGTCCACCATGCTGGATTCATTCACCATCTTTGTCAACACGCCACCTGTGATCATATCCAAATATGAAGAGCACGTACCTGTAGGCAAGCCCTGGAATTACAAGGTGGAGGTCAATGACCCCAACAACAATCAGGATATTAGTTTTCTGCTATCAGAAAGCAGTATTCCGAATTTGACCATCAGTCGTCGCGGTCATATCACCTGGACACCCACTGAAGCCGAGCTGGGTAAACAGACCTTCACTATTTCCGTATCGGATGGTCTCAGAGATGATCTACAAAGAGTGACCGTGTATGTAAATGGTGCACCCGTACTGGGTAGTGTTGCTGACACGTTGGCAACGGTAGCCAGACCTTACACAACGTCACTACCCGTTACCGACCTGAATAAAGACCAAAAATTAAGCTATGCGTTTTTAACTGCCCCCAAGGGCATGAAAATTTCTCCCGCTGGCCAAATCCAGTGGACGCCAACGAAAAATCAAAAAGGTTGGAATGAGATTTTTGTAAAAGTCTCTGACAAGTATAGCTCAGATACTTACAAATTTGCCGTCTATGCCAATGCTCCCCCCGTCATCGTGTCGAAGGCGGATACCATGGCTATTGCAAGTCAAGAATATATTTATGAAATCAAAGCCCTCGATCTGAACACGGATCAACAACTAATTTATAAGGTCTATGATGCACCGAATGGGGTTCAACTTGTCGATGGCAACATTCTGAAGTGGACTCCCGAAATTGACCAGATTAATCAAGCTCAATTCAAGGTCAGCGTGACGGATGGCTACATTACCAACGTTCAGAGTATCCAACTGTTTGTGAACGCCCTGCCTGAGGTAACATCCACACCTTCACCTGTGGTTCTCATGGATCGCGAGTATCGCTATCAGCTCTCTTCCCGGGATCTCAACGAGGACGGCATCACGTATACTAAAATACTTTTGCCCAATGGTGCAGAAATGAATGAGGCAGAAGGTCTCATTACCTGGGTACCTGATGGTTCTAATGACGGTGCGAACAAGTTCATCATTGAGGTGACTGATTCCCGTGGATCCTCAAGCTATCATGAATTTGAAGTGAATGTCTTTCAAGATCCCAAGGCACCTATCAGACAGATGGGCGCTTTTTTGATAACATTGGCTGGTATCGGAGCCATGTTTATTATGAAATTTCTGTACTGATCCTACATCCAAACAGGATAAAAAGCCCACCGAAAATCGGTGGGCTTTTTTATAAATATATTTTTGGATTAAAACTTTACTGAAGTATTAAATTGACGAGTCGTACCAAATCTTGCACCGTGACCAGAGTATCGTAGTTCAAATCACCGGCAGTCAATAGTTCTGGAGTAGGGACAAGGTTTCCCATTATCAAATTAATCAAAATGTCTACATCCTGGATATCGAAGTATGTATCCATATTCATATCACCTGCTATTAGTGGCCAAATAGAGGCTGCGCCTACGGCCCGGTGGAGGTTCAATCTGCCACCCGTTACCGTGATCCCCTCTAAAGAGGCCAGGGGGTCTACAGATGACAATAATAGTGATTTGAATGCCAGTAGTGATGCCTCAGCCGGGCTGTCCTCGTAATACTGGGCGAGAATTGGACTGGCGGCAGCATGCATGAGTGCTACAGCTCCCGTCACGTGAGGTGCTGACATGGATGTGCCATATTTGGTTGATGTACCATTATTATAATTTGTTGACAAAACACCATGTCCAGGTGCGGCTAAATCAATGGAGGTTGCTCCATAGCCAGCACTATTGACTTTGAGATCATCTTTATTTGAATTGGTGACAGTGATCAAATAGGGACTGGAACAAGTGGTGGGTAAATCTCCTGAGACATCCACATTGACACTTACATTCGCCGTTGCTGCGATGTTGAGGATACCCGCATCGCCCATGGCGTTATACATATCATTCCAAACGGGCATGTTATCACAATGAACATAATTCTCACCAAAACTGGAATTAGCGGTCACCACGAAAGCGCCTTCTGTCCCCCCTGAATTCAACCAGGCCAGCTTTTGTTCCAGAACATAACTATATGCTTCCATGGCAATGTCCGTGGTACTACTGGCTCCTGCTACAATCATGAGTTGAATATCCCAATTTATGCCAGCTACTTGATTCGTATTATTAGAATGGGCACCAACAGTCCCAGAAACGTTAGTACCATGGCTAGCATCTATATTTGTTTGGGGAATAGTTCCATTGTGACCATATGCATTCCACCCCAATGAATCGTCGACCCATCCATTGCTATCGTCATCAAATAGATTGCCTAATGTGTCTCTGGGATTGGACCACAGGTTTGCCTGTAGATCGATATGATCAAGATCGCAGCCACCATCCACAATCGCAGCCACTATTTTTCTTCCAAAAACGGTCTCCCCTCCAGTACTGATATCCCAGGCTTCTGGAGCATCAATATCAGCGTCTTCTATTCCAGAAGGGTTGCCATTCACATTAAAACCAGTGTTGTGAAAATTCCATTGTTGTAAATACATCGGATCATCTGGTGTATTCCGTAGACTTAAGTAGTGATTGTTCTGCGCATATTTGATTTCAGGAATATTCTCTACCCGACGACGGGTTTTGGAAAGTTGGTTTTTATCAAGATCAACCCGCAACAGCCACAGATTCAGTGGTCGACTCACCTGTCTCACAATCTCCAGATTGTCATCCAGAAGTATCGTTTCAATGTCTGCCCGTGTAATTCCCTCATCAAAACGTACGAGAAGATCATTTTCAACAAAGCGAGCGGCTCCACCGTAAAGCAGGTTTACGAGAAGAATTGAGAATAATATGGTTCTATACAAATAAGTCATAACTCACTTTTCATTTCTAAGCTAACTCCCTGCTTGATCTGAGAGGGTGACACATCACACACTCAGCTTTTGCTTAGATAAGTAGTATAATCATGAATAAAGTGAAAGCATGGGTCTTTTTGCTGGCAAATCAGCATACAGTTACGTGTCCATATATATTTATGAGTGTTGGGTGGAACGTGACTACGCAGGGAAACAATTAACCGACAAAAGCCTCAGGAAGCCTTGGTTATAGGCGATACGCAATGGAAATCTGGCTGACCCAACCTGCTGCTCCGAAACTCTGTGTGGCAGATTCGATGAGCATGCCCTGCCAATCAATAGCAAAACCACCAGACGCTCCGGCAATAAAATCAGATTCTGTCACACCCGTTTGCAGATCAAAGCGATTAGAATTCACACCGAGACGCACTCTGAAATTCGGGTGAACAAGTATTTCACCTCCCAGAGTAAAACGGATTTGATCGTTGAACCCATAAATACCTTCAACATTGAGTCGCAGGGGTAAATGGGAAAGTATTTTTGAGCTGCCAATATGCAATTGGGTGGGAAGGGTTTCTCCGCTTTCACCCAGGGCCACGGAAGCCAGGTAAACACCGATGGTCAGAGAATCATCCTGGTTATGATAGATACCCCCAATATCATAGTAAAAGTCACCAAAGGTGCTTCCATCAGCCACTCTGGTATAGCGACCGACACGTCCGCCCAGACGGAATCCCTCTGAAAACTTGAAAGCATAACCCAGAGCTGCTGCCAGCTCATGATAACCAAAGGTACCCTGATTGGTGCCCACAACATCTGTTCTGTCAAACAGACCATAATCAAAATAAATCAATTCGGCACTGATACGATGTCGCTCAAGAGGCAATACACCACCTCCGGCGAAGCCCTGTATCCCCACAAGATGATTTACAAATCCAACCTGTCCCTGTAAACCCTGAATAAAACTGGCACTGGCCGGATTACCCTGAATATCAAGATTGCCAGAGGCGTCTACGGCTCGACCCCCACCCATGCCGGCTGAGCGATTACTGAAGGGATAGGTCAATAGCTGATGTGAAGGTGTTTCTGCCATAGCCACGCCAACAAGTAGGAGTAGACTAAGTAGAATTCTGGTGTTTGTGAAATTCATGACCTTGTAATACATGCCTTAAGATGATTTTTGTTTCCATTTATCACACATCTTTTTTGGGACAAAGCGGATAAGGCCCAAAAATTGCACGTAGCCCCCTGGTTTTCAAGCAACGCTAAGCTAGCTTTTCAATAGGAACCACTTTAGTTTAAAAGCCTTATGACTATTCCAACCCTCATTATCATTGCCTTCATTTTGCTCATCCTGCTCGTTCGGTTTTTCACTTTGAAAATGTATGCCCTCAAGCCAAACAAGCATAGCGACACCCCAGAAAAACTTGGTCTGGAATATGAGGAAGTTCGCTTCCCGACTGAAAACAATAGAACACTCTATGGCTGGTGGATTCCTGCAGAGGAAGACTCAAAACAGGCACCAATCCTTATCTTGGTACATGGATGGAGTCGGAATCTGGGACGCATGCTCCGCTATATTCAACATCTCCACCCCTTCAATTACAACCTGCTGGCCTTTGATGCCCGTCATCATGGTTCCAGTGATCAGGATGACCATGCTTCCATGTATAAATTTGGTCAAGATGTTAAAGCTGCTGTACAATACGCACTCACCCGTGATATTGATAAAAACAAGGTGGGTGTCATTGGTCTCTCGATTGGCGGGGCTGGATCCATATATGCCGCTGCCATTGAACCGGCCATCAAAGCGGTAGTCACAGTTGGAGCCCCTGCACATCCCGTCGATGTGATGCAGCATGAATTTAAGAAACTCCATATCCCAGCCTTTTTCAGATGGCTCATTCTGAAACAGATCGAAATTAAAATGGGTGTGAAATATGAGCAATTCGCCCCAGTAAATAATATTGCCAAAGCAGACGCTTCATTTCTGGTTATTCACGGTGAAGATGATAAGGTGGTACCCCCTCATCAAGGTGAGAAACTCAACAAAGCAGCGCGACCCGGGCAATGTGACTATTGGCTCATCTCAGAACGTGGGCATTCAAACTGTCATCACGAACCCGGTTTCTGGGAACGGGTCGACACATTTTTTCAAATTCAGTTCAAGAAAGGATAGGAATATCATAAAATTCAAATCACAACTTATTGTCGTTTTTGTTATGAGCATTTTACTCTCTCATTGTATAGCACCCCAGAACCCTCTGGCTGGAATTGATATTCCTGAGCCCACGAATGCTGATGAGAGCTATTATTTCTTCCGCGGTGCCAAAGCCATCATTTTTAAACAGGAAGATCAGCTTGCACAGGCAAGGATTGATCTGGAACGCGTCATTAAAGCAGATCAACGCATCCTCTATCCAGAGACCTACCCCTATCTGGTTGAGGTTTACAATCGGTTGGGAATCAGTGATAGTTCAACCTGGATCTATCCAGAAGCATTTAAAAAGATTGAAGCAGACCAGAAATTGACAGAGACATTTTCTGAACGCTTTGCGAATTGGGAACAAGCATATCCTGCCTTCCCACCTGAGTTTCTGGAAAAAGACTATAAGCTCCTCGATTCTGGAGTGGAACCATCTGGAGGATACCAATACCTCTATCAAATCCTGGAGTATCCAGAGATGGCTCGTGAAATGAATAGAACAGGCGTAAGCTGGTATTCAATCATTATTGAGGCTGATGGGACCCTCTCAGATATCCAGCTTTTAAAATCCAGTTATCCCGACCTTGATGAGGCAGGATTAACTGCTATTAATACCTGCATCTGGGTGGCTGCTCAATACGATGAACGCCCCGTTACTTTTCAGGTCATCTTGCCCATCCATTTTCGGCTGTAGAGAAACAGCCTATACCAATTTTAAAGGGAAATAATCATGAAGTATCCACCAGAACCGTTTAGGATCAAAACTATTGAAGCTATTGCCCGGACTACCGACTGGGAACGGCTCGCTGTGATACAGGATGCTGGATATAATGTCTTTAATATCCCTGCTGAAAAAATTTACATCGATTTACTCACGGATAGTGGCACCAGCGCCATGAGTGACAATCAGTGGGCCGGCATGATGAAGGGTGATGAATCCTACGCCGGCAGCAAAAATTATTTCCATTTCGAAGAGAAGGTTAATGAGATCTTTGGTTTCAAGCATGTCATCCCCACACATCAGGGGCGTGTTGCTGAGAATCTTTTGTTTTCAACTATTCTCAAGGACACAGAGAATCTGGTTATTCCAAACAACAATCATTTTGACACGACCCGCGCTAACGTTGAATATAATGGTGGGGTAGCGATTGATCTGGTAGTGGATATTGCCAAAGACACCCAGGCTATTGCTGATTTCAAGGGCAATATTGATTTGGATAAGCTGGCTAAGCTCATTGATGAAGTTGGTCCAGAGAGAATTCCCATCGGCATGCTCACCATCACAAATAATTCCGGTGGTGGTCAACCCGTATCCATGGCCAATATCAGAGAAACCTCTGAGTTGCTCCACAAACACAATATTCCTTTCTACATTGATGCCTGTCGTTTTGCAGAGAATGCCTATTTCATCAAGACCAGGGAAGCTGGGTATCAGGAAAAAAGCATCCTGGAAATTGCCAATGAGATGTTTTCATATGCTGACGGTTGTACCATGAGTGCCAAGAAAGATGCTCTGGTGAACATGGGTGGATTCTTTGCCACCAATGATGATGAGTTGGCCCAGCAAATCACCAATCGTCTCGTTTTGATTGAAGGCTTCCCAACCTATGGGGGACTGGCTGGACGTGACCTGGAAGCCATTGCCCGAGGACTGGAAGAAGTCCTGCAGGAAGACTATCTAACCTACAGGATTTCTCAAGTGGAGGAACTAGGCGATCGTCTCATTGAAGCAGGCGTGCCCATTTTAAGACCAACAGGTGGTCATGCGGTCTATCTGGATGCGAAGAATTTTTTGTCTCATATTCCCCAATCTCAATTTCCTGGCATTGCCCTGACCGTGGCACTCTATGCTCATGCAGGTATTCGGGCTGTGGAAATCGGTAGTCTCATGTTTGCCCACGACGATCCTGAATCAGGCGAAACGGTTTATCCTGATCTGGAGCTGGTTCGGCTAGCGATTCCACGCCGGGTTTATACCAATAGTCAGATGCAATATGTGGCTGAGAATATTATTGAATTATTCGAAGACAGGGGAAAAATCAAGGGGTATGAGATTGAATACCAGGCGAAGGTTTTGCGCCATTTCACTGCCCGTCTCAAACCACTATCATAAACTTGCAAAATTCTTGATTCGTCATCCCGAGTACTTCGACTAGACTCAGCACAGGCTCCGTCGAGGGATACATTTATGCCCTGCAAAGAATAAGCCGTTGTGTCCTTCGACAGGCTCAGGAAGACACAACGGCTTATTCTAACACAAAATTTCGGGTTATTTGAGCAGCAACAACTTCCTACTCTGGAAGTTATTCCCAGCCTGAACGGTAAGCAGATAGAGTCCAGCGCTCACAGGTTTACCAGCATGATCCACACCGGCCCAGACCATTTCATGATAGCCCTCATCCTGAGCTTGATGACTCCAGGATTGAACCTCGCGACCCTTCACATCCATGATTTTAATCTGAACATCTGAATTCTTTGGTAATTCATAGCCAATGGTTGTGGCTGGATTGAAAGGATTAGGATAGTTCTTGTGGAGTGTAAATTTCTCTATGCGTAACTGGATGCCTTCCAGAACAATGGAATTGGGCTGATAGTCAGATGTATAAGGGATATCGGTGAGGCAATAGTCATACATAACACCTGTTTTGACGGTTTTGTCATAATAGATGTAATCGGTTCTGGAAGTAGAGTTACCCTGACCCTCAAGTTTGGGATCCTTGGTATGGTCGGCAATGAGTTTCCAGTCTTCAGTGCCGCTCTTGCGACGATCAATCCTGAAACCCTGATTCTCTGTTTCACTTTCAGTGGCCCACTTCAGAACCATTTGACCTTTATAAGTCCCGGCGTTGAAAAAAGACAGTTCAACTGGAAGAGAGTAATCAGTGGGCTCCTCGTTGGTTGATACTACTGGGCGAATCAGCCAATCTCGATCGGTATATGCGCCCCAAAGTGGTCCCCCATGATACCCGGTGGATCTATTGTCAATTCCTGAGATAGCAGTTTCCTTTAATAGTGAGAAACTTGCTTCTGAGGTATTGTCGATGACAAGATGATAATCTGTCAATGCTAAAACGCGAACTCCGGCATCTACCAGAGACACATAATTCCAAGAGTTTTTACTTATATCTGTTACACTAAGTGTAACTGTGGAACCTTGTTTAACACTCGGACCGCCTTGATAGTCTGACCAAATTTCAAATGAAATTGACCCACTGGATCCCAATGTTGTGTGGGTATGAAAAAATGCTCCTGAAACATCTCCTTGGGTAGCAGGAGTGAATCTCACGGCTTCCTTATAGGTGTCAGTGATAGAAGTAGCCTTCAAGCTATCCCATGAATCATATATATAAACGTCATGATGAAACGTAGTAGATGTTTTGATTTCTGCGGCCATGGCTTCAAAAATATTGAGTTTCCCAGAACCCCATGTATAGTTTGCTACTCCGCCGGTATAGGTATCCCTGTCAGCATTTAAGGTTATTTTAGATTTAACCTGATCTGCTGTCATATTAGGAGTTTTATTTAAAAGGAGTGCCACAGCACCGCTGACCACACCAGACGCACCGCTTGTGCCCTCAGTGAGAATATATTTATCGGCTTTAATTGTCTTAGCAGAATCTGATTTGCTATCAGGTGTATTGTCAGTGGATGTCGTGGAGATAAGGCCTCGACCTGGAGCACAGATATCCGGCTTTTGAGCTCCATCACGGGTAGGACCAATGCTACTAAAATAAGCAATATCATCACTAAGATTTGTCCCAGAAAAACCAACGGTTGTGTCATAGAGACTTGAGTACCACCTCCAACGAGCTGTGTAGGCACCAACCGTGATAGCAGAACTGGCTGTTCCTGGTGAAGCAATTGTGTAATTATGATTTCCATTCGATATCGTGACTTCTTCGTCCGTGGATTCTTTTTTCATGTTACTGTAGTACAACCAAGCATGATAGGTCATGGTCGTGTTCGTATTATTGGTTAATTCCAATGTCCAGGTACCTGTCGCAAGAGCTGCTCCAGTATAGTCTGCGACAGTGAGCTCCGTCATCCTCTGCCCATTGCTATGATCAGTGGTAATTATATTGTTCATATCAACTATACCATCAGTTCCAATTAATACAAATCCCCCTGGGTCACTAAAGTCACCACCGGCGCTAGTGCGTGTTACGCGGGCGTGACTGGGTGAATCCAAGATAACAGTAGTGCTACTATCATTACTCCACCATAATTCCAGCTGGAAGACATCGTCTACTATGCCATCAAAGGGAGAATAGGATGGTATTGTAATAGTTAAATTCTCTGTTGTATCGGCGTCGACATTTCCAGTTACATGAATATCTTCGTTCCCTGCATTTCCTGCGGCTACAACTGCAACTCTTCCCGCTGCTAAACCTAAACTAGTAAAGCTGTTTACTGCTTGATCAAGCGTACTGGTGCCATCGTGAGCATTGCTCTGGCTGCCTAGACTAAGATTGACAACCACAGGTTTCACAAGATCTGCAGCAATCTCTTTAGCATAAGTAAGTGCATCTATAACATTGTTTTCCTCAAAACTATCTGCCCCGGCTCTTACTACAATGATGTCGGCCTTGGGAGCCATCCCTTTGTACTTTCCGTTGAGCGCTGAAGCGCCATTCCCAGCAGCTGCGCCGGCAACCACCGTTCCATGACCATTGGTATCCTTGGTGCGAACAAAACCTTCAGGAGATCCATCAAGCTCTTTATCAATATCTTCTTTTGTGTATTCAACCCCATAATGTAAGCCAGCAAAGTCAGACCCACCTCTTCCAGCAGGGGTTTCCTCTGTTCCAGTAGAATCTAAGGTCTGATCCCAAATGTATAATATGCGACTGGTTGTATCAGATGGATCACGGAAATCAAGGTGCGTCCAGTCAATCCCAGTATCAATTACCAGAATGATGACACCCGTGCCATCATAGGCCTCACTGTTCAAATATCCATCGTGAGCCAGATCAGCCCCGGAAAGACTTACTGCTAGATCATTAAGGGGATATAGTATATCTCCCTGAAAAACGCTGGTTACTGCACCGAGTTCAGACAATTCGAGTAATTGCTCACGAGTCACTCTGGCAGTGGAGAAACCTGGATAGTCAGAGTTGGTTTGAATACCAGCAGCCTTGACGGCTTCAATATCTGTGCTCCTAATCGTAACAGGATATAAAACCTCCTGCGATGGTCCTTTTACTGTCTGGACTTTTGAAAAAGGGGTGTCTATTATCTGTATATCCCTTGCGGTCTTTGTGGTCTTCTCGGAAATAACCCTCTGGAGATCAGCCGAGAGCTTCTGCATGGAGGTGCTAGAGATATCCCGGGAAAAAAGAATGCCTGGAATCATCAAAAGAAATATGGATTTATGTATGGTCTTATACACGGCTCTATCTCCTCGCCTGATGTTGTTGTTCAGGGAATCAATTTAATTTGGCAAATTGATCTTCTCACAATTTCTTTAATATACCACAAAGGTCATGCCAGCACAATTAAACACCCCTAAATCATTATTTATAATATATATAAACACAATGCATAAATAGGTTTAGAGTTTTTTCTGTTAATAAAATATTGCGAAATTTCAAGTGGTGTAACATTATGGTGACAAGAGATGATTTTGACATGCACACCATTGCCCCTTGAATGAACTGAAATTAACATGCTCCAATGAGTAACATTCACACAATATGTTGGAATAATCACTTGAAATGGAGACTGTAAAGTTTGAACACCGCTCCACCTTAGAATTGAGTCGGAACTCATTTGATGCCAATTCGGGCAATCATGAAAAGTGAATAAAAGTTCTGTTCATTACCCTCAATCTCCTTGTAGTTTTATGGGATGTTCCTCAAACGTTTCATTCCGTTCCTTTTTCTTGTCAGTGCCCTCAGTGCTGGAGAAAAGCCCTACTGGGTTTTTCTGGAAACGGACGCAACTGCTAAACCTGTACAATTAACAGCTCGAGCAGAACAGCGACTGGCAAAACGTGGATCAGAAAACACATCGAGGTACTCTGCTGTCTCTGAATCCCAACTGGCACAATTGCGGTCTGCAAGTTATCGAATCAGACACACCTCAAGATTTCTGAATGCTGTTAGCGTTGTGATTGAAGACGAGACCCAGCTTAATGATCTTCAGAATTTTCCATTTGTTCACAGCATTTCCCCGGTAGCACGGTCTCCCAAAAATCGGATCGATGAAACATTTCAGACCTCCAGATTGTCCAAAAATTCAGTAGTTGGCTATGGCCAATCTCAGGGGCAAAACGAGATGCTGAATATTCCCCAACTCCACCGACTTGGCTATGATGGAAGGGGAGTTCTGGTAGGTGTATTTGATACCGGCTTCAATACTGAACACCCCGTTTTTAATGATACGGATATCCTATCCCAGTTTGATTTTGTGGATCAGGAAGTGGATGCCTCAGGACCTGGACATGAGCATGGGATCAACGTGCTCAGCATCATATCAGGCAACTATCAAGGTGAATTAATTGGCCCGGCCTATAAATCGACTTATCTGTTGGCTCGTACTGAGGATGTATTCAGTGAGTCTCATGCAGAGGAGGATAATTGGGTCGCTGCTATGGAGTGGGCAGACTCTCTCGGTGTTGACATTATCACCACTTCTCTTAATTACTTTCAGCAATTTGATGATCCCACTGAAGATTACCCCCTATCTGCTCTGGATGGGGAAACCACCATCATTACCAGGGCCGCCAACATCGCTGCAGAACGGGGCATCCTGGTGGTTAACTCCGCAGGAAATGAGGGCTCTTCCCCCAGTAGCATTTGGCCACCTTCTGACAGTCCCCATGTTTTGTCAGTTGGTGCCATAGATACCCAGCAGGATATAACATCCTTTTCCAGCCGCGGTCCCACCTATGATGGACGTATCAAGCCCAACGTGGTTGCTCAAGGAAGTGATGTGTATATGGCAGCTGGTGTAGTAAGTAGTTTCAGGAGGGGCAATGGAACATCATTCGCCGCTCCGCAGATTGCCGGTCTGGCAGCTCTGCTTCTTCAGGCTCATCCCCAGCTTACACCTGATTCTGTCATTTCTATTTTTCAGGACTTCGGAGATCAGGCACATGCTCCCAATAACACCTATGGCTGGGGTATCCCCGACATCACTAGTTTCTTTCCAAATCTCAATGGAAGCAACGCCAGAAATTGTCTGGTTTACCCCAATCCCGGACAATCAGGTGAGATTCGCATGGTGCTACCCAATGGCGTGAGTGAACTTTCAGACCAAGCTGTTCTATATGATATCCGTGGCAGGAAACTCGCTGCCTTAAAGCTTACCCAAGAGACTGAAAGAGTTATCATGATCACCATTCCTTCCAGTATGTATCTGGCAAATCAGTTAATGATTTTCTCAGTGAAATCTGGAGGGAAGGTTTACGCGGGTAAGTTTGTTTTCCTGAAAAGATAAACCAATATATCTGAACCCAATTCACCACATCCAAATCTATTGCACCTTGCACACATTCTCTTTGGATTGACTAACCAGTCATTATATTGCTGACCAGTCAGAAACATGGAGATGATCAACGAGTATGGCATCAGCAAAAAAAGAACAACGCAAAGAACAACATCGTCTGGAGATTTTGCAGACAGCTGAACAAATCTTTGCCCATCAGGGATATCACACCACGACAATGGAACAGGTCGCAGAATCATGCGGGTGGAGCAAAGGGACTCTCTATCTCTACTTCAAAAGCAAAGAAGATCTGTTCTTTTCCATTCTCATCGAGAAGATGGAACAATTTTCCGCTACCCTTTTAGCAGAACTTAGACACTCAATAGGTATTGAAGACAAGATTGCAGCTCTCATCGATGCCCAATTCGGATTTTTTTCGGAAAATGAAGATTTCTTTCAACTCATTCTAGCAGAGCAGGGGAAAGTCATGCAAGGCTCAGATTCTGGATTGAGAGAAAAAATGATCAACATGCAACACATAAATATTGATCAGATATCTCAGGCTCTAAATGAAGGAATGCCTGAATGTTGTACGGTAAACTCGGCTGTGCTAACAGCAAGCATCATTGGAGCGATTAACCTGCAACTCGTGACCTGGCTCATGGCTCCTGAGTCCCATGATCTCAACAAAATCAAACAACAGATTACAACACTCTTTGTAAATGGAATTAAATGTAATGAAAATAATTAGTATACTTGTCCTGGTACTCCCTCTTCTGGGAGTCGCTCAAAACCAGAAAAGTCTCTCAATTGAAGAGAGTATCCAATTGGCTCTGGAGAGAAATCCAAATATCAAAATAGCCCAGGAAAAGGTCAACGATGCCCGACAAAGTGTTTATCAGGCCATCGGTTCAGCCCTCCCATCGGCCAACTTTCAGGGCAGTCAGATAGTTGACGAGCTTGTCCGACCTATTGATAACTTCTTTTACGTTCCTGGTGTCGTGCCAGATCCAACCAACCCCATCACTTTCCTCATGTCTGACCCAGTACTCAAAATGGATATGACCAGTGATTACCAGGTGGATTTGCGTGTCACACAACCCATCTTCATGGGAGGCAAAATCGCTATCGGTACCCTCATGGCTCGCCAGGGATTGAATCTGGTCCAGTCTCAATTCGAGCATGAAAAAAACAATTTATCCTTCAATGTGATTCAAGCCTATCTCGGTATGTTGGTTACTCAGGAGTTCCTTGATGTGGCTGAGGAAGGATATGAAACAGCGCAGGAATTTTTTGAAATCTCTAAACTTTTATATGCTCAGGGTATGATATCGAAACTGGATCTGCTCCAGGCCGAAGTTCAGGCAGCCAACCTTCTGCCACAAAAAACCCAGGCTGAAAACGGCGTTACTATGGCAGCAGCTGGGCTGAAAATGTTGTTGGGGCTGGATTCTGATATTGGGATTATCCTCATTGATTCCATGTCATACAAACCCGGTACCTATGATCTGGATGATCTGCGTGCAAGGGCGCTTAGCAATCGGGCTGAACTCACTCAATTAGAAATCAGCAAATCACTTAGTTCCATGGGTGTCAAAATGGCGTTGACGGACTATTTACCAAACGTTGCCTTGTCGTGGTCCTACTCAAAATTTGGTGATAACCTGGATGCTATGTCTGACTGGAATAAAAGCAATATGCTAGCAGTTGGAATCAGCTACAATCTTTTCAATGGTGGGGTCCGCTATTCAAAAGTGCGTCAGGCCAAGATCGCCCAACGCCAGGTCAATTATGGATATGATGCTCTGAGGGACGGCATCATGCTGGAAGTGGAACAAGTTTATTTGCGACTCATGGAAGCAGAGAAAAACATTCTATCCCAGGAAAAGACTGTGGGACAAGCCGAAGAAGCAGCCCGTCTGGCGAAAATACAATTTCGTGAAGGCACCATTACCAATCTTCAAGCCAATCAAGTTCAGATTAATCTAACCGCTGCCAAAGCAAATTATTTACAGGCATTATTCAACTACACACTCGCCGAAGCCAGCATCAAAAAAGTGATTGGCGAGTCTCTCCATAAAGAAGGAGCAAAAAACCAATGAAAACCCTAAAACTCGCTCTCATTTTGAGCCTCACCCTATCTCTATATATTAGCTGTAGCAAAGATGAAGAAGCGGATACCACTGAAGATTGGATCCGTAAAGCAGTTCCAGTAAAGGTAGCCACAGCTCATCAACAGGACTTCGTTAGTTCGCTCTCATATAATGGCTCTTTGCTGGCAATTCAAACCTCACGAATCATCCCTGAAATTCCTGGAAAAATCGAAGAACTCTATGTCCAGATTGGTGATTATGTTCAGGAAGGCGATACGCTGGTTCAGATGGATATCAGCACGATGATATTGCAGCATAAACAGGCCAAAGCGGGTGTTTCTGTTGCCCGTGCAAATCTGGTGGATGCCCAGAAGAACTGGGAACGGGTTCAAACCCTTCGCAATGAAAATGCAGTCTCTCAGCAACAGTTCGAAAAAATGAAACTGGGGCTGGAAGCTGCCCAGGCACAGATGAGTCAAGCTCAGGCAGGGCTTGATCTGCTCAAAATGCAATTGGACAAAGCCACACTGACCGCTCCTTTTTATGGCGTCATCTCTCAGAAGGGCTTTAACAAGGGCGACCTGTTCAGTCCAGCAATCATGATGCCTGTCTTTACCTTACAGGATGTCTCTTCCATAAAAATTGACCTCCAGATTACCTCACAGGAAATCATGAGCATCAAAAAATGGCAAAATGCTTCTTTGACAGTGAATTATCTGGATGAACCTATCGCAGGTAAGGTCATACTGGTTGGTGTTGCAGCTGATCCCCTTTCAAAAACGTTTTTTGTTGAATGCCAGTTCAACAACAGGTCAGGAATGCTGCGAGCTGGAACTTTCGGTCGCGTTGATATAGCTATTGATGAAATTGAAAATGTCATGGTGGTTCCCAGAAACTCGGTCATTAATAAATTACACCTTTTTGTCGTTGAAGACAACTATGCCTATCAACGGGATGTTGAAGTCCTCGAAGAAAGTCTGGAAGAAGTCATCATCGGTACCGGTCTCTCAGAAGGTGAACTCTATGTCACCAGTGGTGCCTTTATCCTTACAGACAGCAGTCTTGTCCGCATAGAGGACTAGGGAGTCAGCCATGAGAATTGTTGATCTATCCGTCGATCGCAAGATCACCGTCACCATGATCACGCTAATTGTGATTTTGGGTGGCATTATCTCATTCACAAAACTGGGCCTGGACATGCTGCCAGACGTGGAATTCCCCATGGTCTCCGTGGTTACGGTATATGGTGGAGCCAGCCCCGAAGATATTGAGTCCATCGTTACAAAACCCATTGAACAGGCGATCGCTTCTGTCTCTGGAGTAAAGGGTGTTGTTTCCACAACGGTGGAAGGCATGTCCATGATTGCCGTGGAATTCGAGAGTGGGTCTAATCTCGATTTTGCAGCCCAAGATCTCAGAAACCAATTGGCCATGTTTGCCGACATGCTTCCCGATGATATCCAGACACCCCTGGTTATGAAATTTGACATGTCTGCCCTACCTCTGCTCTTCTATGGCGTCACCAGTGAAGAACGCCCGCCCAATGAACTGGCAGAGTATATGGATGAGACCGCAGGGTATCGTCTCGAGCGTATTGAAGGGGTTGCATCAGTCATCGTTCAATCTCCTGAAGTAAGAGAAATCCAGGTAGAAATTGATCAATATGCCCTGGAAACTTCTGGAATTACCCTGAATCAAGTCATCCAGATGATAGGTTTTGAAAACCTGAATATGCCGGCTGGTCGTATCGTTGAAGACCATAAAGATTTCCTGGTGAGAACGCGCGCTGAATTTGCATCCCTTGAAGAGATAGAAGATCTGGTTGTGGGAATCTCCCCAACAGGTAATCCTATCAAACTGAGGCAGATTGCCAAGGTGATGGATACCGTTTCCGATCTGCGTACAGAAATGCGGGTCCAGTCTAAACCTGGCGTCATGATGATTGTCACCAAACAATCAGGAACCAATACGGTTCAAGTGGCTGATGCAGTCAAGGCTGAACTTGATGAACTCCGCAAAGTCCTACCGAAAGATATTGAGATGCACGTTGGGATGGACATGTCCTCCAGTGTGAAACTCACGGTAAATAGCACGGGCCGAACCGCTCTCCTGGGTGGCGTTCTTGCCATGCTGATGATCTATCTCTTCCTGAGAAATATTCGACCTACTCTAGCTGTAGGAATTGCTATCCCTGTTTCAATTATTGTCACATTTATTCCACTCAATGCAGTCGGATATACCTTGAATCTTCTTACGCTGGGAGGATTGGCTCTAGGTATTGGCATGCTGGTAGACAATGCTATTGTGGTGATAGAAAATGTCTTTAGACATCTTGAAGAAGGCAAAAGCCGTAAAGAGGCTGCCCGATTGGGAGCTTCCGAAGTTGGTATGGCTATTACAGCATCCACACTAACCACCCTGGCAGTATTTATACCTATGTCAATGGGATCAGGAACTGCAGGACAATTGGTCCGCGGCCTGGCATTATCGATTTCATTCTCTCTCCTCGCCTCTCTCTTCGTGTCACTGACCATGGTGCCTATGATTGCTTCGGTCTTTTTCAAACCACGAAGCAAGGTAGACTATACCTTAAAGACTGATAAATCCTGGATCGTACGCTTAAGAACCACCTACACCAAAGCACTCACCCTTGTGCTCCAACATCGCTGGAAAACACTGGGGGCAGCAGGTGTCGCTTTTCTTATATCCATGGCGCTTATTCCTGTGGTTGGTACTGAATTCATGCCCGAGATGGACCAGGCTATGCTCATGATGAAGATCAAGCTACCCGTTGGATCGGCACTGGAAGAAACGGACCAGGCAGTCCGTCAGGTCGAGCAAATTGCTTTGCACGAGGACGCTGTCCAAACCGTCATTGTTTCAAATGGTGTCAATGAAGAGGATCGTGGTCAGAGCGGGGACATGTCCAATGCCGGTTCCCATGAAGGGATGATCATGATGGCTATGAAGCGAAAAGCTGAAAGATCCCTCTCAACCACCATGATTGGTGAAAAAATTCGCGCTGAGATTCCAGCTATGCGTGATGTAACCATAGAGAGTATTGACTTTGGAGCAGCCATGGGTGGTGGCGGTAAAGATGTGGAAATTCAAGTCTTCGGAAAAGATTTCTCCGTCCTGGAGGAAATCAGTAAGGAAGTAGCAGCTATCATCTCCAGCGTTGAGGGAATTACTGATATAAAGTCTTCCATGGAAGAGGCAAAACCTGAATATCATATTTCGTTGAATCGTGAAGAAATAAACCGCATGGGGTTGGTCTCGGGTCAGGTAGCCAATACCATCAAAGCTTCTACTCTTGGACAGGTAGCCACCCGCTATAGATATGCCGGTGAAGAGACCAATGTCCGTATCAAGTTCCGGGAAGATCAGCGTAATTCGATACGAGATATTGGGCAAATCAAGCTGACAACTCCCATGAAATCTCAAATCCCACTGGCACAGGTCGCTTCAATTACTCAGGAAGAGGGACCAGTAAAAATTGTCAGAGACAATCAGAGCCGCATGGTCTTGGTTACCGCCAGTATTCTGGATCGTGACCTGGGATCCGTAATGGAGGAAATCATCGAAATTCTTAAGCCAATCCAAGCCACCTTACCTGATGGTTATTTTGTGGAATACGGTGGTCAATATGAACAGATGATAGATACTTTTATTACGCTTGGCCAGGCATTAGCTCTAGCCATTTTGTTAGTCTTTATGGTAATGGCTTCTCAATTCGAATCTTTGATTCATCCCTTTGTCATTATGGTCACCATCCCCCTGGCTCTGATTGGTGTGGTTATCGGGTTCCTCATTTCCGGTATCACCATCAGTCTTACCAGTTTTATCGGTTTTATCATGCTTACAGGAATTGTGGTGAATAATGGCATTGTGCTGGTGGATTATATCAATCAATTACGGCGTAAAGGTATTGAAGCAACTGCTGCCATTATTGAAGCAGGCTCAACTCGACTTCGCCCCGTTCTCATTACAGCACTGACAACTATTTTTGGTATGCTTCCCATGGTACTGGACTCCAGTGAAGGCGCTGAAATGCGTGCTCCCATGGCCATCACCGTGATTGGAGGACTGACAGCAGCCACTTTCCTCACCTTATTTGTCGTGCCTTCACTTTACAGCCTGATTGCTGATGCAGGAATCCGCCGAGCGGAAAAGAAACAACTGAAAAACGTCTAGATATAGCATCTTCATATGTTTTATCCCAAGGGGTTGTTGTAAAACAGCCCCTTTTTCTTGTCAGATATGTCGGGTAGAATACACTTCCATTAAGAGAACTCCCTACTTTAGATGAGAAATATTAATAGTGGAGTCTTCATGTTAAAAATCTCAAGATCATATATCCTTTCAGTATTACTCACTGCCTTCATGGCAACCTGCCTATGCGCCGAGGATCTTCCTGCGGGGGAGATTACACCTGTACCTCCTGGTGTTGGTGATGTCTTCCCTCACTTCCAGCTGACCAACACTGAATACCAATCTGTAGATTTATATGATTATTTTCAGAAAGAACCTGTTGTATTGATTTATTATCGCGGGGGCTGGTGACCCTACTGTAATTTACAGCTGGGCCAGCTGTTAGAAATAGAGAGTGAAATGATTGAATTGGGTTACCGTATTGTTGCTGTAAGTCCTGATCGTCCCACTGAGCTTTCCAAAACTATCGATACAAATGAATTAACCTATACATTGCTCTCAGACAGCAGTATGGTGGGCGCTCAAACCTTGGGTATCGCTGAACGCTTCGGTAGTGTTAAGGTCGCCGCCTATAAACTCAATAACCAGAATATTGAGACGGCTTCAGGCCAGGATCACCACTTGATCCCGGTTCCAAGTGTCTATATCATTGATAAGGATGGGATTATTCGTTTTGCTCAAACCGATGACAATCATCGTAAGCGAATTGATGGAGCAAAAATCTTGTCTATCGCTAAGAATCTTATCAAAGGTTAATGGCTAACCACATCTTGTACACAGTTTTTGCGAGGCCACAATGGCCGACGCCTGTCCGCCGTACTGCGTACTTGCAGGAAGGCGGGCAATCTCCGAATTCTTGGGTAACGGACAGATCGAGTTTGCCGTGTGGATTTATCTATATTTAGCCAATTCATCCAGAAAGGCCTGCTGAACATTAAAACCCAGGGCTTTTGCCTTGTCTGCGTGTTCAATTGCCAATTTGTATTGTCTCACCGTGTAATAACTGATGGCCAAGTTATTGTGAGTCCCACTATGATTTGGGTCAATAGCCAGAGCTCGCTTGTACTGTTTAATGGCAGACTCATACTCACCCAGGTTCTGATACATGGCTCCAAGACCCACGATAGTATTGAGATAGTCCGGTTTTAATTTTAATGCCCGCTCAAAATCAACAATCGCTTCCCGATATTTCTGCTTCTGAATCAACATTACGGCTCGATTGTAGAAGTATCTGGGATCTGTACTTTTGTCTGATTTAGCTGTTCGGGGAGGCATCTGAACGGAAACTTTGGGCTGCTCTTGTTCCATTTCCATAGTGAGATTCTTTATTTCAGCCTGAGCCTCCTTTAAATCTGGGCGTACTTTTATAAGAGCCATCATTCCAAAGCATAAAAAAAGCGCCATGATGATGAGGCTAACAAAGCGGGTATTATAGGTTGATGTCGATTCAGTAGGCTCTAGATCAGTCATAGGGTATTCTCAATGATTATAGATTTATGGTCACATTTGTTGCTCAAGAAGTTAGCCACAATCGAATTTGATGCATCGCCAAATAAGTATCTCCTATTTCAAATATACCATCTTGATAGTCTCGAAATGTCCACCCGCCTCTAATCGGCACATATACATACTAGCATTGACTGACTCTCCCATATCATTCAGACCATCCCAGGTTACCTGATATTGGCCAATTTGATATGTGTCATTGGCTAGAGAGCGAACGATTTTACCATTTAAATCATAAACAGTTAACTCAATATATGAGAGTTCAGGGATGATAAAGTTGATCACAGTAGAAGGATTGAAGGGGTTGGGATAATTCTGTTCAAGTGCGATTCGATGGGGAACCAGGTGTGGTTTATCATCCAGACCCACAACAATAGTTAAGTCATAGCTGAGCTGCATACTGTGAAAATTT
The DNA here is from genome assembly GCA_964508765.1 of uncultured Lentisphaeria bacterium. Lineage (GTDB taxonomy): Bacteria > Fidelibacterota > UBA8477 > UBA8477 > JABMPR01 > JABMPR01. The sequence goes on along the minus strand of CAZDVD010000008.1, from coordinate 92 downwards.
AACTGCTCAGGTGGCGTAATGGTTTCTACAGCACCCATATATGGAAAAGTAAATGAGTAAAGTGGTCCCTGTGAGTGTTGATCTGTCAATTC
>CAZDVD010000007.1:0-113171 GCA_964508765.1 uncultured Lentisphaeria bacterium | reverse complement strand
CCGCAAAATACAGGAAAATAAATGCTTGCAGCTCTATTCTCACACAGCCTCTTAAGTCGGGTGCTATGATGAAAACATGCTTCTTGCCTACCTCCACTGCTTTATTGAGTTGGCATAATATTCTAATAAAACAATCGCTTTTTCTTTGACCCGGATCAGATTTTCCTCAACATCAACCAGTCGTCGGCCGATGAGCATATTCAAAGCATTGGTCAACACGCCCTCACAGGCATTTGATGAAATATTGATGGGAGCCCCCTTCTCCTTGAGCGTGTTGATTTTTAGAACAGCCTGAGATTTGAGATCCAGCTCGCTTTTCCAGATATTTTTATTTTCCAGGAGCACCTCTGAAAGCAGAGCCATGGGCAAGACAGGAATCACATCAGCGATATGTTCCATGAGGGTATCGGCTAATTTTTTGACCTGTTTAAAACGATGTGTTGAATCCACTTCGTCAAACTTGACCTGGTTGGTTTCACAGTATTGTTTGACAGAAACGGGGTGACCAAAATTGACACTGGCATAACCAAAACGACGCCAACGCAATTTTCTGGAAAGAAGAAACATCTTGGTGGCAAAGGCCAGGGTGGTTTTTATGACATACCATCGGTTGCGACGCTGCGCATTGGGATCCAATTTTCTGATGAGGGTGCGATCTTCTACGACACGGTCGTAATTGATACCCACGGGTACAAAGACAACATCCTTGTCAAACTCGGGGTGGTATTCCCTGAGCATGTAATCCATGAACCCTAATTTGGGCTCCAACAGCGCTCCCGATTTGGTTAAGCCCCCTTCAGGGAAAACTGCCTGACATACTCCCGCTCTGGTAGAGAGGTAAACATAGCGTTCCAGAACTTTTCGATAGAGGGGATTCTGGGAATTTCTTCTCACAAAAAAGCCACCCATGGATTTCAATAAGGTCTGCAGGGGCCAGATTCGTGCCCACTCTCCAATGGCATATGACAAAGCAGTTTTTTCGGCGACCAGAAAAGATACAAGGACATAATCCATATTGCTGCGATGGTTCATGACGAAGACCACAGAAGCGTCTTCGGGAATATTCTTTAGCTCCTCATCATCGTAAAAACCTACACGCACACGGTATATGAGACGGGCAATGTTTCTGGCCAGCCAGTATCCAAAACGGAAATAAATATAGGCATTGAAAGACGGGACAATTTCGTGAGCGTAGTTTTTGACCTTTTCCTGGGCGACTGTCTTGGGCATGTCGTTCTCGGCAGCATAGGTCTTAACCGCCTCTATAACTTGATCATCAAAGACAAGTTGGTCGATGAGTCCCTGTCTGCGGGTAAGTTGAAAGGGTCGGATAGCAATATGGAGTCGGGAGCTGAATTCATCCATGACCTTTTTAACGCGTCGCCGTAGATACCAACGTAAGCTGGGCATGAGCAGGCGGTCCAGCACCATGACGCCGGCAAAAAGCACCAGGATAATAAAACCCCATAGTGGAAGCGTAATGGTGTTATCCATAAAATCTCCTCACCCCCGAAGTAATGATTTTACATGCAGCAATGCCCTCAGGCAACCAATTGTTTCCACCAGCCCTTGAGGCGTTTGAGATGATGTCCCTGGACCATAATGAGATGATTGCCCAGGGGGTTTTCCAGCAATTCGCTGATTTGACCCTGGCTCAGTTTGATCTCAGCCTGGGTACGACACAGATCTTCAGCCTTTCCAGATTGAATAATGTCACCTTCCGCCAGCCAGAGCTGTTCCATTTTTTTCCCACCGATACGTAGCAGGGTTACAGGTCCATTGGCCAGGGTGCCCTGTATACCAACACCCAGATCAGATTCAAAATGTGAACGTAATCCATAGTCCTGGACGATCCCCCTTGGTACCGTGCAATGTGCCAGCCAGAGCTGGTTATTGTCTGCGTCCAACTGTGCTGAATTGGCCATCCAGGGTGTCTCTCCTGTGAGCATTTTGACCCACAACAAACCCACAGTACTCACCAGATCTCCCTCACATCCAGAAATAAATCCTTCGTCTGTCAACTGTGACAAACTAAAGCAGCCCGTTGTTTTGAGGTTTAAGACCAGGTCGAAACAACGCAGGGTCAGCGCGTCGAGCTTATACTTTTCGATGACTTGCTTCAGGGCAAGATAGACGCGCACGGCATCATCCATATCAGCAAGTGAGGGTTCTCGGATCTCAGTAGCACCTCCTGTCAAAGGTTCCCGGATAGCAGGAATGGCATCTTCTGACACCTCCTGAATCATCTCGTTGACCTCATCCAGGGATACGGGAACAATATCAGGACCCCAGGTCTCCTTGATGATATCATGATCTGGACTGCTGGCCACCAACCAGTCAGAGGGTGCACCCAACAATCCGATGCGTGCTTGTTTTAACTCTGAAGCGACGCGAAAATTACCGAGCACCTCTTCAATTTTCTGAAGCCCTTGCTCATCTTTTGGACTATTTAGATATAAAATCTGACCCTGGGCGCCGTCTTGTTGGAGACGAGCCAAAACCTCCAGGGACGCTGGTAATGAGTTGTGGGTAGGATGAGCCACTACCAGGACAGGTTCATCTGTGACGGTGGCGCTACGTTTCGCTCGGATATCCAAAAGCACCTGTTCTGTACCACCGGTAGCCATGAAATAAACGAGGGGCCTGGAATCATCCAAAGTTTCTGGGGTCCACTCTTCACCACCTGCCTGCTGTAGGGCTCTGGCGTAATCCGCCATGGAGCTTTCAAAAGCCTCCCCTACTGGAACAAACAGTGATTTAATAAAAATAAATCCGAAATGCTGTGTCATACCGCTTCCCCGCTCATTTATCAATTGGACATCTCACCGTGTCGTTTCTTTATCCAGTCAGCCTTGTCTACATCAGGTGGCTCATAAGCCTCAAATAGATTTATAAGACCTGAAGGTTCCTTATGCACCAGCAACATATCGCGATGCTCACGCTGCATAAATTTTTCTGCAACTGCATGATCTAGAAATGCCAACATCTTCCCGTAAAAGTTTCGGACATTTAAAACCCCAGATGGTTTTTTGTGAATCCCCAATTGACCCCAGGCAAGCGCCTCGAAAAACTCTTCAAGGGTTCCCAGCCCTCCTGGTAAGGAGATAAAGCCATCTGACAATTCGTTCATCAAGAACTTGCGCTCATGCATGGTTTGAACCACCCGCAGGTCCGGCAACTCTTTATAGGCAACTTCCTTTTTGACCAAACTCTCTGGGATAACACCAATAACTTCACCACCCCTGGAGAGAACCGTACTGGCAATCTTACCCATGGTACCCACGTTGGCGCCACCGTAAACCAATCCAATTTCGCGTTCTACCAGCACTTCCCCCAGATCTCGGGCAGCTTTGAGATAGTCCCCATGGGATCCTGGGCTAGATCCACAAAAAACGCAAATTCGTTTGAGTTCACCCATCGACTGGCTGGTCAGGTTTATTGGTGAGTCCATACACAGATTCATTTGTCGCTGTAAAGTCCAGACTCAGTCCTACTGCACCTGCTTTAAGTAAATTGAGGATACTTTCGCGATCACTGATCCCGCCGGAGGCTATCACACCGAGATCCTCACCCAACACAGACCGCATGAGCGATACATTTTCTGGTGTTGCTCCTGCGCTGGAGAAACCCGTGGAGGTCATCACATCATCTGCACCGGCTTCACGACTCAACATGCAGGCAATAATGATTTGTAATGGCTCTAACAGGGCTGTTTCCAGAATGATGGCGAGGTCAGCTTCGGGACAGGCATAGCGCACGGCTCGGAGTTCTTCAAAGACCTCCTGAAAGTTTGACGTCTTGAGTAAACCGACATTAATGACCATGCTAAAGCTTTTAGCACCATGACTGACAGCCAACTCAGCCTCTGCCACCTTAATCTGGGTGTGATTTGCCCCAAGAGGAAAACCAATCACTGTTCCCACAGGGATATCGTCTCCCAAAAACTGAACACAGCGCTCCACATGGCCCGGGTTTACACAGACGCCCCCTGCTGTGTATTCACGAGCCACACGACACAGTTTATTAATTTCAGATATGGAGGCATCTGCCGTAAGAAGGCTTAACTCTATCTTGCTGGCCAGGGTTTCATCCAGGGGGGTTTCAAAACTTGTGGAGAAGACCCCTCTGTCCTGCCAGTTCTCCAGTAATACTCTGGCTCGTTTATGATATTCTTTGTTTACCAGATTCATTCCGGCAGGTCCCTTCCATCTGTAAAAACTTATGCTTTGGCCTAAAAAATAATCCCCTGCTTCTCGCATCAAAGGGATTAGCTATATCTAAGCTTTTACGTTTTTTATGATATTTTTAGGTGTGATCAATCCACCACAACCATGTCATACAACGATTATGTTGGTTTGATCGGCTTTGTTTATGAGCTAATTTGCATCCGCTTTACTTGCATACTTTTTTACTACGTCCAGAAGAATTCCGCTCAATACAGGCTTGGAAAAGAATTCTACGGCTCCAGCCTCAAGAGCTTCTTCCCGAACATTCTGAAAGGCATGTGCTGATATGGTAATGGGGTATGGTTTTTCTGGAATATTTTTAACCAGATGCTTTATCAAATCCAAACCATTGTCTTCTCCAGGTAATGAAATATCTATTATTGCTACTGTGAATTCGTGCTCTTTAAGGGCTTGTTTTGCATCGGCTACGTTGGAAACCATATGCACCTCAAAGTGATCTTGAAGAATGTGGGAATAATAAGTCTGTGATAATATTTCATCCTCCACAATCAATACCATAGGCTTATTCTCAGACATGTTTATTCCTCTAAATTTTTGGGAAGATGAGTATGAAAGTGGTACCCTTATCTTGTTTACTCTCAAATTCAAGGTCAATATTATTCAGGTCAAGGTAATGTTTTGTGAGTGCCAATCCCAAGCCAAGCCCCTGGTATTTCTTTGTAAAACCTTCGCTTTCTTGTGTATAAGGATCAAAAAGTCTCTTTTGATACTCCTCTGAAATTCCGATTCCAGTATCAATGATGGATAGAGTTGTCCGATCCTCTTTATGTCCGAACATCAATTCAATGGTACCTTCTTTTGTATACTTTATTGCGTTTCTTATCAAATGAGAAATCGCTTCATGAATACAAAATTCATCAGCGTAAATCAGGGTCGGCTGTTTTGGGATCACCGCACGAAGAACTAGAGCTTTGCTTTCTGCTTGTTGCTTGAATTTTGCAACGGCCTGTGCAACAGTCGAACTCAGATCTAGCTCTTGCTTATGGGCTTTTATGACACCTGCTGTTATCTGAGAAATGTTCAACATGGAGTCAATAGTCTGCATTAATCGATTACCTGCATCTGTGATGTATTTAAAAACCTTTTGATCTTTTTCGGGAATGATCTCAAGATACCGTTGTTTCACTAAATCAGTGAATCCAAGCAGGCTGTTAAGTGGTGTACGGATCTCATGCGATATATTGGCGATAAATTGATCTTTGACTTTATTGGCACCCTGAGCCTCAATTAAGGCTCGCTCACGCGCTTTTTCTGCACTCTTACGTTGAGTTATATTGCTGATACTGGCAAAAGTCGCAGGTTTTCCTTTAAAATTCATGATTTCATATTTGATATCCACATCGATGATCATACCATCTTTTTTGAGAAAGGTGGTTTCATAACTGCCAGTGCTCATATTGTCGGCTTCTCGTTTTTTCTGACGACTATAGAGATCCTGCTTACTCTTTTCTGTGAAGATTTGCATAAACGATGTGTTTCTTAGCTCATCAACAGTATACCCCAACATTTCAGCAAAGTGTGTGTTGGTGAAGATGATTTTATCGCCCTGGGTAATTTCAACCCCATCATGGGCATTTTCAACGATCAAACGGTATTTTTCCTCGCTATATCTTAGCTCCTGCTCCATCTGTTTGCGCGAGGTGATATCTGTGAACACTCCATAGGCATGGGTGATCCCATCTTTTTCGCTAATCAAATTGGCTTGATCATGCAGCCATATCCATCTGCCATTCTTATGCTTGATACGGTATTCAGTCTCCATCGGAGTAGCATCCGTGAACAACCGCCGATATTGGATCAGGAGATTATCGAGATCTTCAGGATGAATCCTGTCAAACCATAGTTCTGATCCGCCTGCTAAGATCTCCTCCTCTGTAAAACCATAAATATTCTTAACATTAGACGATATGAAGGTTGTTTTTCCCTATGAGTCGGACCTCCAGACCACTGAGGGTATATGGCTCAGGATGGTCTTTATCTGTTTTTCACTTTCCTTTAGTGAACTCTCGGCAAGTTTACGGTTTGAAATATCTCTCCAGGAAGATATTGAATTCACTATATTACCTTTTTTATCTCTTGTCGAATTGACATTAAGACTTACATCAAGCTTGCTACCGTCTTTTCTTTTTAAAATTAATTCTTGATCTCGCACAATGCCTGTTTCAACAAATTTTTGAAATGATTCTCTCTCACTATGCATACAATCATCATGATACAGCTTGAAAACAGAAGTTCCGATAAGCTCGGCTCTGGAATAGCCTGTTTTACTTAATAGTGTTTTATTGCACTGTAAGATTTTGGAATCCGCCACTGAAACCGAAACATACATATCGGGGGCATTATCATATAATTCAATATATTCTTTGGAAACGCGTTCCAGTGCCTCCTGCTTCTCAATAAGTTCCCGGTTTCTTTTGGTTATCTTGTTGTTTAGCGTCTTTAAATATCTCGCCAGTAATTGATGCTCCCCGGTTGAAAACTTATGCGTTCTACCTTGATCACCTGATTTCAAGCCCTCAAAGACTTGACTGATGGCGGATAAAAGCTCTTGCGGATCCATGGGTTTTATAAAGTATTGATCCGCTCCAAGGAGTTTACCCAGCTCCTCATCCTCGATATCCAGATAGGTTGCCGTATAGAAAATGAAGGGGATACTCTTCAGCGCTTCATCACTTTTTACTTGCAGGCAGAGCTCAAATCCATCCATTTCTGGCATCATGATATCTGAAATAATCATATCTGGTGGATCTTGATGGGCTGCTTCCAGTGCTTCCATACCATTAATGGCTTCAATAACCGTATATTTTTCTGATTCAAGAGCTTGTCGAAGGTAGACGCGGGAATCTTCTACATCTTCAACTATAAGAATTTTCATTTTTGCTCCTCAAGATTAGTTCAAGTTCTTCTAAGATCCTGAATGGATCAATGGGTTTTTCGATATATCCAGTACATCCTGCTGCCAGTAATTTTTCGCGATCCCCGGTCATGGCATAGGAAGTCACTGCAACAATGGCAATGTTTTCAATCTCTTTATGGCTCCGTATCTTCTGCAATACCTCAGTGCCCTCGATATCTGGAAGCTGAATATCAAGGAGGATAATATCTGGCCGTAACTCCAATGTTTTCTCGAATCCCTCCATACCCGTTACCGCTTTTTCCACAGTATAGCCAGCAGACTCTAGCAACTGTGTAATCAGTGCCATGTTGTCTTCATTATCTTCGATAACCAGTATGGTTTTACTCATGATATATACTCCTCAACCCTGAAAATTCTGACTATAAACTCGGGGCACAGAAAGCGTAAACGTGCTCCCTTCTCCAAAAGGACTTTTCACTGAAATGTCTCCTTTAAGCAATTCTTGAATGATCTTTTTGGTAAGATAGAGGCCGAGTCCTGTCCCTCCACTTATGATGCGCAAGTGGGATTCAAGCCTTTCAAAAGCTTCAAAAAGAATGGGGAGGTCTGATTCCGAGATTCCGATGCCAGTATCACGAACGGAGATTTCCACACGTTCTTTATACTCATTTATATTTACCTCAATCCTACCCTGCTCAGAGTATTTTACTGCGTTGCTCAGAAGGTTCAAAACGCACTGTAATAATCGTTTTTTATCTGATTCAATTTCCGGCCATACCGATGCCGCGATTGTCACAGGAATATCTTTTTTCTTGGCCTCTGGTAGAATAGTTGCCACCGCTTCGTTGATGAGATCCTCGAGGGAGAACTTTTGTGGATATACATCAATTCGCCCTGCCTCGATTTTTGAAATATCAATAATGTCAGAAATCAGACTGAGCAAATGTTTGCCGGACTGATAAACACGTTGTAGATTTTCAGCCTGCAACTTGTTTATTTTACCGGATATGCCCTGCAACATCATTCCTGTAAATCCAATAATCGAGTTCAATGGCGTTCGGAGCTCATGTGACATTGAGGCTATAAACATGCTTTTTAGCTTGTCCAGCTCCAGAAGATGCTGATTTGCAGCTTCTGCAACCTCTTTCGCTTTTTTTAGCTCTTCTGCAATCTGATTTCTTTCGGTTATATCTGAAACAGTGCCGAGTAAGCTTACAGGTTTGCCATGTTCATCATACAAGACCTCACCCTGTTCGTGGACTGTTCTTTCAGATCCATCAGGACGTACTATACGATGGTCGGTACTGCATGGGATGTTTGTACTAATTGCTTTATTGATTGATTCCTGGACCGCAACTTGATCATCTGGATGTATTGAGCTCATGAAAGCTTCAAAATTATTGATAGTGTGTTCAGTGTCCGTGCCAAAAATAGTATGCATTTCTTTTGAACAGCGCAGCGTATTATCAACAATATTCCAATCCCAACTTCCAAGATGTGCTATTCCCTGTGCTTTCGCCAGGGATGCCCTGGCCATTTCTAATTCATTGGTGCGCTCTTTAACTAATTCCTCGAGGTGGTTGCGGTAAACTGCTAGCTCACTTTCAGCCTGTTTATGCTTGGTAATATCCCTCGAATTACCTACCGTTCCAATTATTTCCCCTTGCTCATCGAGCAGGATGGCGGCAGAAATAAGACTGGGAAATACTTCCCCATTTTTGCGGACATTCGATATCTCTCCAACGAACATCCCTGTCTCTGAAATCTGGTCTCCAATCATCTTGGACGCTTCCAGATCTGCATATAACATTTCAACTGGTTTGCCTATGATTTCATCTGGTTGATATCCAAAGGTTTTCAGCGCTGCTGTATTGAATTGGACAATATGACGTTGTTGATCCACTGATACAATCATGTCGAGAGAACTGTCAAATAAATTCTGAACATAATTTTTTGACTTAGCAAGAGCATGTTCAGCTACATCCCGTTCTCTATCGTAGTCCTCTATCCTCTTCATCATTTCATTAAAACCCTTGTAAAGTACCCCGATCTCATCAGTACGCTTTTCATCGACGCGGATTGTAAATTCTCTTGATTCAGATACTCTCTGGATGATCTGTGATAATTTAAAGATAGGACGTGAAATCGATTTCTGGGTGCTAATAGATAAGAAATAAGCAAGCACCAATCCGATAATTAATATGAGACTTGCCACGAATAACTTTGTACTTAGATGCTTCCAGCGGTCCGATGCATCAAAACGCAGTGTAAGCGTCCCCAGCACTTCCTCATCATGAATGATCTCGCGGGAATATGTGATATAATTACCACTGAAATGCATGCCGGTCATTAAGTCTATCGGAGGGGAGATATCCTGGTTCTCAGCTCGACCGTAGGAAGCGAAAAAAGCTCCTTCCGAATCATGGATCCAGGCATTGGTGATACTTGATTGGGTGCTGAGGGAGGATAAAACCTCATTGGCAGTTCCCATATCAAGGAAATACAATGCCGATACAGAATTTGAGGCAAGGATTTGGGAAGAGGTTGTCAGCTGATGGACTGCATTTACCCGATACTCCTGATTTTCATCAATGACATAATAACCTACGAATATTAAAAGTAATAAGCCTGACGTAAGCAACTGGATCAGGATGAGCTTCGTTCGAAGTGTCAGATTTCGGAATTGCGTTAACATTTCAATCAACTGGTTCATCTGCGTTTATGGCTAGCTTCAGTAACTCTGAACTGGTGGTCAAGCCAGCTCGATCCAGGGCTGCTTGGTTGACCTCAAATCTAATACGATCCGAAATTATCACGAAGTTGATAGCGCCACCCATGGTAGCGAAATCCCTGATTTCACCCACCGTGAGTGTATTATTCAGGTTAAGCGTGTGAAGAAGTTGAGGCGTCTTGACCATCTGCTCTTCTGAGAAAAACAGGATATTGCAGGGTGTCACGTCCTCAGGTTTCTCAAAATGGTAAATGACAATTCTTTTGCCCATGACATCCTTCTTCTTTGAGATATCCTGGAGATAGTCCGAGACATCTGTTTCACCGAGGACGCCAATGAGAAATTCATCAGATGATTCCGTTTCATTCCAGCTGACGAATTTGGTGAAATTATAAATAAATACTGCTTTTAGTGGTGATTCTCGATTTGACTGGGCATTCAAGGTAACGCTAGAGACATAGAGAAATATCATCGCGCATACAGTGAGGAGTTTATTCATTCTGATCCACCCTGTTTAGAAATGATATCCAATATTAAACAGGAAGGTGCGTTGTGCTTGACGATAGCGCTCCACTGATCGATTTGAACTATGATAATATTCCGTGTCGAATAGGTTTTTTACTGTAGCCTGAAGAGTCATTCCATAAAAGTCTTCGTAGGTGATTGAACCATGAAAAATCGAAGCACTATCAATATAGTGGCTTCCAGTAGCGCTTATCAAACTCGGGTTCTTTTTTCTACCGATATAGTTTGCCCGAAGATTGAATTTAAAGTGATTAGAAACCTGATAGCTTAAGCCCGCATTTGCACTTTGATCCGCTATTTCAGCAATCTTATTCCCGTGCTCATCATAAGAATCATTGTAGGTAAAATTCAGGTAAGCCTGGTAGTTTGCAGTCCTGTACTCCGTAGTAAATTCGCTACCAATTGTACGCAAATATCCCTGGTTAATCCACTGCCAGTCCTCACCAATAAATTTTTGAGTAAATACGTTAAATAAGGTATTGCGGTAAACGGATAGATCTGCGCGAAGCCCCTTATTGTTGTAATAATTAGTGTTTATTTCAAAAGATTTTATCTTTTCAGGGTCCAGATCATTGTTTCCCAGACCATCATAGAAATCCCATGGTTTTGGCGCCCTGAAGCCTTCTGCATAAATGGTTTTCATTGTGATTTTTTCTTTGGAATAGATCAAGGCAATTCTTGGTGTCAAGACTTTGCCATAGTATGAGCTTTTGTCAAAGCGAACACCTGAGCTTAGAGATAATGATGGCAGAAAGGCGTATTGAGCTTGCACATATAAACATGCCAGGCTGTTCTCGACCATATCAGGTGCCGGTGGTATGGGTGGTTTTATTGAGCCCGAATTACTATAGCTTCTTGAAAAACCTCCTGCCAGTTGTTCCTGTTCGACAATTAAGCCACTGTTTAGCTGAAGACCCCTATGGATGTAAGTGTACATTCCCTCATAACCGAGGAGATGATTTGGCCTGTGGACTCCAATTTGTGCCGTATCAAGGACTGTAATAATTGAGTTATTTATAACGGTGGCATCTCGGAAATATACCTTGTTTAGCACATCACTTTTTCCATTCAGGGAATAACGATGTTTCAGGTAAGTGTTTAGAAATCTAACATTCCAATATGTGCCATGATCAAGATAGGATGTACCAACAGAAGGATAAAAAGTGCTCATTGTTGTCTGTTTGTTTTGATAATTGATTCCGAATTGAATTTCCTTGTAGTCTACACCAATATCCAGTGCATAATCATTTTCGACATTCTCTAACTCATCTGTCCAATTCTTGTCTCCAGCCTCACCTGCCAGATCTGCTTTGTCAGAAGATTTTGCCATGGTTGAAATCCGAATACCGAAGGGCTCAGACGGGTGGGAATAACTATAAGAGAGATCGCCTTGCCAGGTGTTAAAGGATCCAAGCAGGACATTTCCTTCGATCCGATCCCCTTTATCCGGTTTTTTGGTGATGATATCTACAATACCTGAAATTGCGTTGGTTCCATATAGAATGGAAGCTGGTCCATATACAACTTCAATACGCTCAACATTTGAAAGATTATATTGGCCGCCCCCGTAAAAACCTCCTGAATTGAGCTCATTGATCTGAATACCGTCGATAAAGATCAACAACAAATTGTTCTGACTGGGTACTGCTCTTAGAAATACATAACTGTTGAGGCTTTGGGGGTTTCGAAATTGAAATCCAGGTAGGTCTGATAAAGCTTCATCCAGCGTAAAATAGCCGCGCTCCTTTATTTGTCCATGAGTTACCACCCTGACTGTGGCAGGAACATACTTTATTTTCTGGAAGATCTTGGATGCTGAGAGAACCTGAACCTCCATAAGCTCTGTCATATCAAGGTCAAGAAGCGCGTCGAGATCCTGAGAAAATAATTCACAAGGCCATATCAACACGATTAATGAGCAAAGACCAATCAGGGGCAGACGATTCCTAAACAGGTTTCGCAATCGAGTTTTGGTGGAGTGGAAGTCAATAATGTTGGGGGCAAAATTCTTAATACGTCCTCCCAATTTACTATAAATTTAACTATCTCGAGTGATTAATCATAGATTTAATAAAAGACCAGGTGCTATACACGCCAGTTGAACAAGGACCAAGAAACAGATAACCCTGGTCCGTCTAAAAATCAAAGGTTGAGATGTCTAATGCTTTTTTATCAGATCATCTTCCACTTTTTTGATTATAAAGGTCTTATCTGATATGATCTCAGTTTCAAGCTCAATGATGAGACGCCAGGGGCCACATTTATCTGCTATTGGCTCCCAGACGGTATCGCCCAGGAAAAAGTACCAATCATTACTTCGAACATAGATGTCACCTGTAAACGATGGCGCGGCTTGACCATTTTCGTCGGGAAAAGGTGGATGCTCAATGGTGAAATGAATCTGTTTCCCCCGGGCCTTTTTGATCTGAAGGATGTATCCAAATTCAACACCTGGAATGGCCGGTATCTCTTCAGTGAAATCCTGGATTTCTGGAAGCGTTTTCGCCTGTCGATCCCAGGCCGTATAAAGCCCCCAGCTCTGCATTTTCCATGTGCTCTTGGGTTTTGCCATAAAACCTAACGCTGATTTGCTCCAGCCCCGCTGGCATAGTGGGCGAAGTGTAAGTCAGTTGTTTTTTTATAACCCTTGAAAAAGGTTCTGGCAATAAGGTTGATCAGAGGATCGCTCATGCCATTCAAAAAGGCATAGTTCAGGTTATCTGCCGCATGGTGTGGGGCATGGTGCTTCATGGAAAGCAGAAGTCCCATACGAACCAGGAAACGAGCTGTTTTTGACTTGGAGGTATGACATAGATAGTGGGAGACTTCAGCCACTGAAGAGAGGATTCCGATATATACCAGCAGGTAAAGAACAAAAGGACTGAGGCTGGCATTCACGACAAAAAAGAGCACCAATACCAGAAATGGTACCAACCAGATTTTTGTGCCGGTCTCATTGAAGTAGATCACGGGCAGAGGTCGCCTCGTGTATTTGGGGGTCTGGTGGTGGAGGTGAAAGTTGGCTACCAGGGGACCATAGAACGAGTCGTAGTCTTCCTTGTGATCCATGATCATGTGCACCACACCATTGAGAAAATCCGTTAAAACATAAGCAATAATAAAGGCCAGGAAATGAACGATCAAACCCAACTGGACATCCCAAATAAAATACAGAAGTGCGGCTTGTAGTGACACATTCAGGGTCGCAACTAGCTTGCCGAAGGAGGTGTAAATCTTGTTGGAGCGATACCGTTCCATGGCAGCATTAAACTGCGACTGTTTGATATTCAAATTATTGATGAGTAAATCCTTAGTCTAAAATCTCTGTGAGGAATTGGGTAAATCTGTTCCATGATTTTTTGTCTGCGTCAGCGCGATAACGGTCTGAGCCAAAAACAGTGAAGGCGTGAGGCGCACCGCTATAAGCAATCATTTCATGGGGCACTTTATGGGTTTCAAGTTCAACGGCGAGATGAGCAAAATCTTCCATGCTCACAGAAGCATCGGCAGATCCGTGGAAAACCAGGATTTCGCCTTTGGTCTGTGAGTAGTCTTCACCCTCCGGGGTGTCCAGTCCACCGTGGAAGGTGACGAAACCCTTCAGGGTTGCTCCGGCACGTGCATACTCCAGAATGGCAGTACCACCAAAGCAATATCCAATAGCCACGGCATTATCCACATTGGCTTTTTGTTTTTTAGCTGCTTTCAAGGCACCTCTTAACCTGGTGCGCATTTTAGCTCTGTCCTGGTAAAGCTCTGTGGCTCTGGCGTGTTTGTCCTTGAATTCAGTGGGGCGGATACCTTTACCATAGAGGTCAGCTGCAAAAACAGCATACCCAAGATCAGCCAGCATCCCGGCACGTTTGACTTCATATTCTGTGAGACCATCCCAGTCATGGACAATAAGGACAAGTGGCGCCTCAGGAGACGGGCTTATGTAATAGCCCTCGTATTTATCGCCATCGATTTTATAGGTAATGTTTTTGCCTGTAGGATTACCTGCCAGGACAAGACTAAACATGATTAAGGTCATGATGATATGTTTCATTTTGAACCTCCTCTTTGCCAGAAATTCATATTTCAGGGCCATCAAATTTAGACGGGGAAAACTCGTATAAAAGGAGACAGAAAGTAGATACCTGGAAAAATTCTCCCTACCCGTTTTCGCGAGCCTGTCCGCCGTACTGCGTACTTGCAGGAAGGCGGGCGTAGCGCGGCGATCTCGATCCATCCATTTCCCAAGGATTCGGAGATTGCCACGCTCGTGAAACTTGTCCTGAGCGAAGTCGAAGGGCTCGCTCGCAATGACTGGAGAGGTAAACCCCTTCTTATTTGCTTGGAAACACTGGCTTGACCATAAAGATTGTGGGCAAGGAACCAAAGAAAGGTCGACATGTCCGATTCAGAATTTCTACATAGTGGTGATGAGAAAAAAACTCAGGTGCAGTCCATGTTTGATGGGATTGCCGGTCGCTATGATTTTTTAAATCACTTCCTGAGTCTGGGTATCGATCTGTATTGGCGAAAACAGTCCGTCAAGGCCCTTGAGTTAGAAGATGGACATATCCTTCTGGATGTAGCCTGCGGCACGGGAGACCAGGGTTTTGCTGCCTTGAAGACTGCCGACATCGAGGTGATGGGGTTGGACTTCTCTTTCAATATGCTGGAGTTGGCCAAGCAGAAAATTGATAGACGTGGTCTGGCTGAGAAGTTCGAAGTAGTTCAAGGTGATGCTGAAAACCTGCCTTTCCAGGATAACACCTTTGACGCGCTCAGTATCAGTTATGGAATCCGTAATGTGGGGACGATTTCTGCTGCTCTCAGCGAATTTTACCGTGTCCTAAAACCAGGTGGACGACTTTCTATTCTTGAGTTTTCAGAACCCCAGGGCTGGTTTTTTGGCCGGCTCTACCGCTTTTACTTTGATCATATCCTGCCCAAGCTGGCGGGGATGATGTCCAACAAGTCTGCCTATACCTATTTGCCTGAGTCTGTGAGACATTTTCCAGATCGGAGTGATTTCAAGGGCCTGCTTACCAACGAGGGTTTTCATCATGTAGATTACCGCGATCTGACATTTGGGATTACTGCTATTTACCGTGGAATAAAGTAAGCCGCTCTACTATTCCTTTTACAACGAACCTTTAATTATAGTGTGTCTGCTTTGAGTGCACTTCGATAAACTCAGCATTCCACATCAGCAAGACAATGGCAGTGGATTATTGGGACATTGAGCTTATCGAAATGTCCACAACTTGGTGAGTACCCTCTGGCTTCGACAAGCTCAGCCGCCGGATCAGGGTGACACACCCCCTCAGTAATTGCGAGACTTGAGCGAAGTGAAGGTCGTGGCAATCTCCGAATTCTTGGGTAATCAAAATATTGAGATCGCTTCGCTATGCTCGCGATGACTTCTCTGGATTGGACCTTAGGTTATTTAGAAAATTCTACAGAGAGGATGGAGGTGTTGCCAAAAACGTCCATGGGCTTGACAGCATAGTCAATTTTAATTCTGCCGTGGGATCTCAAATCAAGCTGAACGCCGGTACCCATGGTGAACATCTCCTGTTCATAGTTGTGACGATATCCCGCCCGGAAATAGACCTTTTCTTTGACGGCGTATTCCACACCAAAATTGAGATGCTCCGGACCATCATTGGGGTGGTCAACATCCAGAGCCAGGGTCATGCGGCTATTCTGGCTAGGCAAGAACGCTTCTCCAGGACCCATGATATCCATGCTCACACCAATCCGGATCATGAGGGGTAGAGGCCAGGGCTCCGTTCTGAGATCTACATCAGAACTATAATTCCCATTGATCTTATCATCTAGGTCTGCTTTCAGAATCAAATCACGACCGCTAAACTGAAAATCTCCACCGAAGTTGGTTAGAGCCATCCCAAGCTTGAGACCATAGAAGTCTGTGCGCAAAATAGAACCTACATCCAATGCCAGGGTTGAAGCTGTTTCGTTGTAAGCGTTCAGTTGGATAAATTTTCCGGTCATACCCATGGAAAGTCGATCGGTAACCTGGCGGGCATAAGCCACGCTCACCGCCAAATCCATAACATTATAGCTCAACCCATTGCCATCGGGTGCGGCCATTGTTCGAACAGGTTGATCACCCATGGTGAGAGCGGAAACGGAGAATCCAAAACGCCCATTGATATCCGTGAGCAGGGTTACACTGAGGTAATCATGGGAAATATCCAGAAGCCAATCATTGTGACTGGCCATGGCCGTCATACCCTGAACCCCCAGCATACCAGCGGGATTCCAGAAGAGCGAGCTACCATCATCTGCGAGAGCTACAAAACCACCCCCCATGGCTGCAGCGCGTCCACCCACACCCAGTTTCAAGAAAGGGGCAGCCGTCGTGGCCACTTTGTCAAACTCGGCATAAACAAGTGTTGTCAGGAAAAGAAGCAGGAGTAGGCGTCTCATTTGATCACCAAAAACCTTCCCACCGTCTCATGACCATCTGGTGTTTCAGCATGGTAGAGATACACACCAGGTGCAATAAATTGATCATTACGGGTGCGCATATTCCAGAAAGCATAGCCTGAGCTAGTTTGACTGTCACCCCCGTGCTCTACAGTATCCACAAGCTCTCCAACGAGGGTATATATCTTGATCGTACAGTTTGATGGCAGGTTGGTAAACATGAGTTTTTTGCCAAACTCATTGGTTTCCCAGGCATTGGTTACAATATAAGGATCTGGCACCACATAGACATCTCTAAGAGGATTCTCTGGCTCGCTGCTGGCAACTTTCTCATTCAGAGGATTAAAATGATAGGTTATTCCTGGTCGGAAGGGTTTGTAGGTAAAGATAGAGAACTCATCTCCCGAAGAAGGGGCCGCAGCCTCAATAATCTTTGTCTCAAAATCTTTATTGATAGAGGTATCAGGTTTGTTGTTGGTCAGGAGGTAGAGATAGTTGGGTATGGTATCAATTATCGTCGTATCGCTTATTGAAAAATTCACAGCATCTATAAATGTGGTATCGTCTACTGTGTACATAACGGTGTCAATTTTTTCCAGGATGAGCATATCCACATGTTTTTCATACCATCCACCAGAACCAGATAAATATCCCAGACCACCCGGTTCCAAATCCCAACCAAGGGGACTGTAAAACATGAGGCGAACTTCAGCCGGCATGCCATGACTAAACTCTGCCAGAATGAGTTGATCTGTGACATCAATGGGGTTATCGGGATCGGTGATTATTTCAGCTCGGAGGGGTAAGTGCTGGGTTTGATCACTGTAATCCAGCGAAAATGCATCAAACCAGGCTGCCTCCACACCTGTTTGATAGTCCACAATGAGACGCCAGTCATCGAAGGTTTCCACGTCACTGCCAACGGTTTGTCCAGAAGGCACCAGATTGGGATATTTGCTCTCAATGCGCCAGTCAAAGGTACAGGTGTCACCGGCCACTTTGGTCCAACCCAGGCTTTCAACGCCAGTGCCCGGACCCTCCAAATAGATCAATAATCCATCCAGTGAGATGGTGTTTTCATCACTGCCATCCACAACAAACTGCTGATTCACCAAGGTGTCACCGTTGGCTTCATTCAATACAGAGGCTGCCATGCCGGAGATAGATTCTCCATCAATGGTGATAGTGGCTTTATCAAAAACGATTTTATAATTTAAATCCTTGAGGACATCTGGGTCTTCCACCTCCACGGTGACAATCCCCTGACAGACGCCACCCTGTGCTGCCAGTCCGCCATAGCTTAAATCAAGGGCGATTTTACCTGGCGTGACGCGAACCGTATGCTTCTCATGCCAGGATTGTCCCTGGGCATTCATATAGGATTGTGTGGGACTGGAAAGGTCATCCTGGTTGCCTCTGTCATAGGCAGAGACACTATACCAGTACTCAACACCATTCACCAGATTGGAGTCGGTGAAGGTGTGAAACAGACCGGTGTTGTCACCCAGGTTCTGAGGGAAAGCTGGATCTGGACCAGCCACATTTACGCCATAGCGTTCCAGGTCTTCTTCTTTGGTATAATCAAATTGGGCAATGGGGTGATATCCCACAGCATTGCCATAGGCGTCGGTGACGGGTCTACCCCAGGTCAGCCCGGCATCGGAACTGCGAAAGATGCGATAGCCTTCAAAATCCTGATCGCCTGTCCAGGCATCTCGTGAGCTTTCTGCGCTGGCATCCCAGTAGAGGGAAACCTGACCATCTCCTGGAACGGCATGCACTTCAGGGGGGTCAGGAGGTCCCGAACCCTGGAAATAAAGTCGATACATGTCCTGGGCAGTGCGGACATTTGTCATGAGATCCGTGGTGTCAGGGCTATCTGGGACACTGCCAGCATCACCCATAATGAGACCAAAAGAAAGGGTGGTCATTGAATCAGCTTTCAAATCAAAAGGACCACAGGAAATCACATAATTGATGCCATTTCCCACGCGGGCTGGTTCACCAGCATCTGAAAAGGGTGGGTAGTAGGATTCGATGGTTGTGGCATCCTGCCCCGTATCATCAATCCGTGAATTACTGCCGTGGAAATAGTATTGTGAATCGACAAGATGCTCGGAGTCCTCTTTACTGCTCATAAGGGCCCACATTTCCTGGTCTGTGGCAGGTGAGGCTTCTCGAGAGAAATGGTGAAAATCAGTAATGCCGAGTTGTCCTGGAGTATCAAATACTTTCAGACCCACCATTCCAAGTGGATCATCGGTGTCTGTCCAGGCGCCATCCAGGGTATTGTTTAAATCATAGACATAGACCAGATCTTTGATACCATCATTGTCGCTGTCGATAAAATTCAAGTAGTCATGGTTGTCAAAATCGGGTCGGAACTTGGCGTACAAACCAATATAGATGGAGTCCAGGTCTGAGCCACCATCATTGAAAATTTTCAAATCCCAAAATACGATATCCTCGGCGTAAGGGCGTCCGTAGGAATGAGCGGTTTGCTCCACGGTGAGACCATGACTGCCCTGTGGGTTCTGGGCATCATTATAGGTGGCAAACAGATCGCGATCAGAGCTGAATTGGTTGGGAGCATCAGGCAGACTCAAGGCAGGAGGATGTTCATCCAGCTGGGTTTCTGTGAGACTGTTGACATCCACCCTGAAGTATCCCGGCCAACCCAAATCGGGCCAACTCTGTGTGAGATCACTGCTGGCCATAAAGGGCGTGTCATCAGATTCTGCAACCACTTCACCAGAGAACTCTTGCCCACGGGCATCATCTGGCGGCAGCCAATCCACAATTTTTGACTGGCTCTGGGTTTCCGTTTCGATGACATCATTTTCGTTGATGCCCACCATGAAGCCCAATCCAAAAGAGTACTGGCGTTCATAAGCTGCAGAGGCTGGCCAATGCACGGCATTGGTGAAATAGACATGGAAGCTGGAGAGTGTACCGAAATTTCCTGTATTGACCTGAACCTGTCCCTTGTCCATAACACCCACGGCTTTTTGAAAGATGCCGGATTGTTTTGAGAGGAATGAGGGTACATTTGAACGGTGGCAGGAGGCACAATCCTGGGCTTGAATGGTATTAACAACCAGGCCGAGAACGAAAAGAATAAGTAGTTTTTTAGACATTACCACCCCACACTAAAACCGGCTTTTATGGACCGACCTGTACCCAGCTTGGCTGGATTTAAATTACCATCATCACCTGACCCAACCAGACCTGAGCTGCCCTGGTCAAAAGGTTTACCTGTTCTGCTGTTCACCACCAAGACGTTTTCATGATTGGTAAGGTTCATGATTTCTAAAAAGAAGGCCGGCTTCAAACCTCCTGCTGAAAATTGTTTTCTCAAACGAAGATCCAGGCTGTAAATCCAGGGCTTGCGAGCTGAATTCACATCCACTTGAATCGTGGGATCTATATAGGGCGTGTAGGGTAAGCCACTGGCTACATTGATGAGTAGATTTGCATTCATATTAGCCAGGGGCCACATTCCCAGAATAGAACCACCTACCTTTTCGCCACTGTTGTAAGAAATATTCCAGGATAGATCGTGGCGTTGGTCGAAATCCAGATAGTATTCCTTGTGTGGGATTTCTTCGTTTTCATAAGCAGAAAAATATCCTGCAATGGGTGTGGAGTTATTTCCCCGGGCCACTGAAAGGGTATAGCTCAGGTTGGCACTAAAATTTCCGCTGATTTTTCTATCCAGACTGAGATCCAGCCCCTTCACGCTGGCATAATCCGAGTTGGTATATACCACAACAGGGATTGAAATGATGCGATAGGACTGTGTGGACAGAAGGTCTCGAATGTCTTTGGACCAAACGGTGGCTGTCAGTTTGGTGACTGGTGAGAGGGCTTGTTTTATGCCCACTTCAAAGGCCACTGTTTTCTGCGGCTTGACCCCGGCATTGCCCACCAAAGGCAGGGCTGCCGAGATATCCTTAACGGCATTATAAGTCATGGATTTAAAGTTGGGGCTCTGGAAAAAATGTCCATATGAAAAGTGAAAAACCGTGTTTTCAGTAATGGGATGAGCTACACCGATTCGGGGGCTCCACTTGCTGGCTGTGGGAGCATCTATGACAGGGGCTGAAACCCAATTTTGGAGTGTTGAATCCCAAAGGGCAAAGCGGGTGATGTCTTCCCACATACCGATCCGGGGATCTATCCGGTCGTAGCGCAAGCCCAGATTGAGGATGAAATATTCAAACTCAATTTTATCCTGGATATAAAATGACATCTCCGTGGGTGTATAGGTGGTATCATCCATAAAGTTTGTACCACCCAACCAGGGGTCTTCTTCTGTAAATATCTCGAGTTTGTGTGAGGAGTAGTTAAACCCCGTTTTTAAGAGATGGTCACCGAGTGCATAAGTGGAGTTCATATCCAGGGTGTTGGTCTGACTCAGATTATCTGTGTACACCCCCTGGTTTCCTGAAGCATAAAAGTAAACAGATGCATCAGTCAATGGGCGCTCATAGTCCGCAGGACTCAGATTTGCCACGCCGATTTTGGTTCCCACTGTCTGGCTGGAGATGTGGATATTATAAAACCAGGCTTTGGAAAGGGTGTGGGTCAGATTGAGGGAAACTCTATCATTGCTCTTGTAAGTATGAGAATGGCTCTCGGGACGATACTTCCAGCGATGTGAATAGTTCTGATACAGTCGACTTGAGCTGTGAAGATGGGCCCCAAATTTAATCTGATCTGTCAGCTTGTGACTGAGACGAAGTTGAATATCCTGACTCAAATCACCACCATGGGGTAGTGGGCTCTGCTCTGATAAAAATAAGCCGGAGAGGTAATAGCTGGTTTTGCCAAACAGAGGTCCACCCAGACTAAGACTGAGTTGTCCGTTTACTGGCATGGCAAGCAAAGGAATCAAAGCTTTGGGGTAAAATCCTTCCGGGGCATTGTTGTAATAGTCAAACAACCCCTGGCGCAAATCAACATACGTGAAGGCTGTATCCTCATCGGCATAACTGGTGTCCAGATATTCAAAAGCGCCAACTTCATGATACTTGTAGGCGTTTACCTGATCAGATGTGTATTCAATAAGGCCATGAAACTTAACACCACCCTCTTTGGTCACAATATTCACGACTGACGACATAGCCTGGCCATATTCAGCATTAAAGGTACCGCTGATGACGGTCATTTCCTGAATGGCGTTCTGGTTGACTGTGCCGCTGAAATCACCTTCCATGGGATCCCGGACAATGACACCGTCAATCATATACAAAACCTCTTTGGTACGTCCGCCCCGGACGTGAATTCCACCGCTCTCATCTGTGGTAAAACCAGCCTGGGTTGCCAGGACATCTTTGAAGTTATTCACCGGCATGGCAATGATATCATCGGCACTAATGACGCGGATGGTGGCTGTGGCGTCACGCTGGATCAGGGGTCTTGTAGCTACGACATAGACTTCTTCCCGGGCATCAAGAGCTGATAACTCCAGGTCTGCGTTTATTCTGGTGGTAAAATCAGAAACCACCTGAACATCCTGATGCACAGCAATTTTATACCCGATCATCATGAACCTGACGGTATAGGTACCGGGTGGTACATTCAAAATAAAGTACTCACCATTTTCGTCAGTAGCCGTTCCAAGACGGGTCCCATCAACGACTACATTCACGCCCACCATAGCTCCTTGGTCTTCAGAGGTTACAACACCAGCAATCTTTCCACCGACACCAGCAAAAAGGAATTGATGGAGAAATAGAAAAGCCAGGGATATGTGAAGGGAGCGCGAGAATGTTTTCATTTTATTATTACAGGCCGCCCCGGAATGAGACGGCCTGTTTTGTTTGATATTATTTCAGCATGAGCATGTTGCGGCTAACCTGTTCATTACCCTTGCTTAATACAGCAATGTAATTTCCAGCGGCGACAATCTGTCCGTTGCTGTCTTTGCCATCCCATGTCACCTGATAGTTACCGGGCTGAATATTGCCCTGGGCCAGCGTGGTAACTGTCTCACCTCTGATATTAAAAATCTTCAGAGAGGCTTCCCCTGCAACGTGCATCTCGAAGGAAATGTTTGTTGAGGGGTTGAAGGGGTTGGGAAAATTCTGATGCATGGTCATGCTTACGGGATGGGTTTCGAAGTGATTATCAACAGAGGTTCCGCCATTTGCCATGACCGCATAATTATCAAAATAACCGGCGAGACCATCTATACCATTCTGCTGGAAGGCATAAAGACCAGGCTGTCCCCGCCAGGTGCGCAGGTCGCTATCATCTACATAGGTGCCCAGATCGGTTTCATCATAGAAACACTGATAGGAAACGGTGCTGTCCGCTGTGTTGGTATTTACCACGATCTTCATGTGATGCCAGCCTTCAGTCTTGTCCACGTTGTCAGCTGGAATGCTTTCGCTGAAGCTGTATTGAAAGGTGCTAAAGTTCAGTTGGTTGTTATATAGACGGAAGCGGTTATCGCCATCAAAGTCAGCCACAAGTTTGACATAGTAGCCGTGTGAATGAGGTCCCTGGTGGGATGAGTCTGCATAGGCCACGATGCCCGTATAAGCGGAGGTTGAAGCATTTTCATACACAAAGACATCTGCTTCGACAGTGTAGTCGGTATACATGGTTTCTCCAGCGAGGAGAATGGCTGCACCAGAGTAGGAATAATCCAGATCCTGGATATATCCAACCTTGTCGCCACCACCAATAAGAACAGCTGGGGCGCTGGTCATATCGATAGCCTGAATCATTTCCTCATCGATACGATACTGTTGCCACTCACTGATGTCACTATCCTCAAAATCTTCGGCATGATTGAGTTCTGAGGCACCACCATTGGGTTCAACCACAAAATTATCAAAGTAGCCTGCCAGCCCATCCACACCATTCTGTTGGAAGGCATAGAGACCGGGTTGTCCCATATAAGTGTGGAGGTCACTGTCATCAACATAGGTACCCAGATCGATTTCATCGTAGAAGCATTGATAAGAAACGCTGCTATCTGCAGGATTGGTTGAGACTACTACTTTCATGTGATGCCAGCCCTTGGTCTTATCCACATTGTCAGCGGGGATGCTTTCAGAGAAACTGTACTGAAAGGTGCTGAAGTTGAGCTGATTGTTATACAGGCGGAAACGATTGTCTCCGTCAAAGTCAGCCACGAGCTTTACATAGTAGCCATGTGAATGAGGTCCCTGGTTTGAGGAGTCTGCATAGGCTACGATACCTGTGTAGGCAGAGGTCGCAGCATTTTCATAGACATAGACATCGGCTTCAACGGTATAGTTGGCGTCGGTTACTTCACCATCAAGGAGAATGGCAGCACCTGAATAGGAATAATCAATATCCTGGATATATCCAACCTTGTCACCACCGCCAATGAGAACAGCTGGAGCGCTGGTCATATCCATGACCTGAATCATTTCTTCATCGGCGCGATATTGGGACCACTCGCTGATATCACCATCTTCAAAATCTTCTGTATACGCTTGTCCAAAAGCCAGACTGAAAGTCAGGGCTAACAGGATAAGAGTAAAAAGGGTAGCTTTTCTTTGCATATTTCTATCTCCTCATATGAATATTGCTGGTGATCTACTTAACCAAGCAGATTGCCAAGCATTTCTTCTATCTCGTTTTCTGTAATTGTAGCGCGATCTTTACCTAGAAAGACCAGGCCATGAAAAAGACCACCCATGGCTTTCATAATCAGCCGGGGTTCCATCTGGGGAAATTCACCCCGCTGGATACCTTGCTCAATGAGCTCCATGAGCACCTTATACAATCGGTTCTGATAAGCTTTCCATTCGGAGCGATCATTTTCTTCTCGCGTATAGGCTTGAGGTGCTTGGAAAAGGAATTCATAGAGGGGACGATCGGTATTCACCAACACGACGATCTTTTTTAACATGGAAATGAAGGTTGCACGCGGGCTGTCACCACCCACAGCAATTTCTTCCAGTTCGCGCCAGAGGCTCAGCCAACCATGGAGGAGGAGGGCTGAAAATATTTCTTCCTTTGAGGTGAAGTAGTAATAGAGTGTCGCTTTTCCGAAACCGGAAACGCGGGCAATCTCATCGATCTTGGCCCCCTCTAATCCTTTTTCCTTAAAAACGGCTAGTGCGCCTTGCAGAATGAGCTCCTGTCTGGCGGCTCTTTCAGCTGATTTCCGATTCATTGTCGCAGTATTTGTCATAGCACATTAACCCCTTATTCGATTATTCGAACATCGGGTCGAATAATAGCAAAACTGATGCCATAAAGAAAGACTTTTAATGGCAATTATCGCCTTTTGGTGGCATTCACCTGGTCAAAACAGACCAGGTTTTGTGATATATTATTCTCTGCAGAGAGGTTTTGTTGCAGGACAATAAGGGCATTCCCATTATTGGGGAACGCCCTTCAATCTTTATAAGTAAGGGTTTCCTATTTTAAAGTTCAACTCTTAGCGGACTGGTGAGTGCCGGCCACTGACCTTTGGCAGCGTTGCGGGCGCCCTTGAAGACCAGATACGAGTACTTTCCATAATGGGGTATCAATTGACCAATGCGTTGCAAAGACCCCAGATCATCTGAAATCACCACCAGCATTTTTGCGGCGATTTCTTCCTCTTCAGAACTCAGGATAAAGGTATGGCCAGCCCGTGGAAAGGTATCGCCATTAATGGTGATGTTGGTCTTGTCCATTTGAATCTGCTTGGACAACTCTAGTGGTAACTGGGTGGGATTCAACGCAAATATTGCATAATTTCCTTCCAGACCAACGGTCACGACATCTGCTGCGGAAGCGGGGGTGATATCACTCTCTGTAAGGGCATCACCAAAGGATTTCAATGCGTCTTTTTCACCATCTGCATAGAACCAGAAGTGTTTTTCCTGGGCCCCCATGGCGGCAGCAACTGTCGCTTCAATCTCCTGGGGATAGAGGTGTCTGAAAAGATTATAGTCAGGATCCAATTCAAAGGCCGTGGCCTTACCATCCACTGTAAATTCGAAGATGGCAGATGGTTCTGTGAGACCAACCCAGCCATCCTGATTCTCAACCCCCATAAATTTGACCGGGATTTTCAAGTCATACAGATCTGAGCCTGATTGAGTCACCTTGAATTCTATTCTGGTCTGGTCGTTCACAAATTCAGACTCAAGCAGTTCAACCTGAATCTGGGCGGCACCCACACGATCAATCCATTGGGGAATAATATAGCTCAGGTCTTTACCTGATGATTTTTCATAGGCCTCCAGCCATTTTTCCCAGGAAACCTTTTGACCCTTGTTCTCGGCAAATACATCTCGCCAAGCCTGGAAGAAGGCTTCTTCACCGATAATTTCTTCAATCATATGGAAAATCATCATGGCTTTGTTGTAGCCGATAGTCCGACTCTCAGCATTATGACGGGCCTCGAATTCCCTGACGGGAAATTCATTCTCTTCTGTGACATAGCTTTTGTACTGTTTGAGAATGTCTTTGCGATAATCCCTGGCACTGGAGGGGCTACGCTGCAGCTTATAGCGATAATCTGCGCCATAAACGGTCAGGCCTTCACACCAGTTGCCATTCTCATAATCGACATAGATACTGTTACCCCACCAGTTGTGGAGCACTTCGTGTCCTAAGGATGTCATGACAATAAATGGCAGGCGAATGACCTGCTGACCCAGAAGCGTCCAGGCTGGCATTCCATAGCCCGTAGGGAAAAAGTTTTCCGCTACGGTAAAACGTTTATAGGGATAATCACCGATCAACTCTGAGTACATCTTCACGTAACCCACGGTGGCAGGAAGATAGGTTTCAAAAAGGCTGGTATCCTCTTCGAAGAAATAGCAGTAAACATCAACATCCCCGGCTTTGGCGTGTTTAACACGAAAGGGGGCAGCCATAAACATAAGACCATCCGATTGATATGGATTCTTCCAGCTCTGGGTTTTTGTATCTTCGGAATGGGTGCTGGCAACACTATTTCCATCAGCAATGGACTCCCAGGTCACTGGGATGGTGGCAGTCACTTCAAAATTCATGAGGCCATCTTTACCTCGAGGATAATAGAAAGCCCCCGGACTGAAATAGGCGCCTCTCTCAAGTATGGTTGCAGTGACCTCCCGACCCACATTCTGGTTGGAAAATTTGACATCAGCTACATCGGCATCAAAAGTAGCGCTATACGCCAGAGAAAAAGTGGTTTCTTCCGAGGTATTATACTCAAACAGTACCCATAACGCTGATTTTGGCGGGTCTAATGCCTTGATTTTGACTACTAAATCGGAATCCAACTCTTCTAGTCGACTGGAATCAAGCAAAACCAGATCAGGTGAGTTTACTCCAATGGTTAGTTTTGAAATTTGAGAATTTGGTGCCAGATACAGAAGGTTTACCCCCTCGAAGACCTGCATTTGCCCAGAATCTGTGAAGATTGCCTGGTGTTTTTCCACATTTATACTAAAATCCAATTTGTGGGATTTAAAGACCACTTCATTCACTCCCAGAGTTTGACAGGAGCATAGAAACAGGGTCAATAAAGCAAGAATTATCACACGATTTACAGGTCTCATATTTTACCTCACTATAATAGAAATAGCATTTTCTGCCGATAGATATTTATCAGCAACCCCTGTGACATCCTCAAGGGTGACCGCCTTGAGCGCATCCAGAAAAGCCTGATCATGATTCATGTCATTCTCAAAGAAAAGAGAGGTTCCCAGATAGTAGGCCTGATTAATGCTGGATAGACGTCTGAACATCATGCGTCCCAGATACATATTGATGGTTTTCTGAACAGCCCCCTCTGTCAATTCACCCAGGGTCTGCTTGCTCATGAGTGATTCAAACTGGGGCAGAAGGAGCTCTGCATTTTGAGGTCGCGTACCGAGGCTGATATAGAAGAGCGCCTTGTTGTCAAGCACACTTGAAGTGGCGGTCATGCGATAGGCCATGCCCTGCTTCTCACGTACATCAAAGGTAATTTTGTCAGAGAGGATCAATCCCAGTGCTTTGAGAGCAGCTTCGTCTCCGGCTTCAATCTCTTTGACAAAACCCCAGAACAGATAAGACCGTTCACCACCACCGGGGAGATCAACGTAGACTGGAGTATCCAGCTTGACATACGATTTGTCCGTCATGGGATAAGTTTTAGAGGGTGACTTGATACCGGTGAGGATCAGTTTGGAAACCAGCTCCTCCGGTTGGGGAGATACGACACTTACCAGACGATTTTCTGGCGCGAAGTAAATAGATGCAAATTTTACCAGATTGGCATATGTCAGAGACATCTCGTTCTCTGCGGTGATTGTACCATACAGGGTTGAGTCAACGATGGAGTTAAAGAGATCCTTGGCCTTATCCTTGCCACCATGCATCATGGATTGGGAGAATTTTCCCTGGGCAATTTTAAATTCTTCTTCTGTGGGCATAAAACCGTTCATTTCAGCATTCAAAAAGGCAATGGTGCCGGGCAGATCATTGGCCAGGCCTTCTACGCGGATATAACCAAAGTCAGGATGGAGATAAATGTTATCCATGGGAATCCAGGGGTTGTCATTCACCGTAAACTTGAGACCAAATTTTTGACTCTGAGCCAGTTTTTCTGTACTCTTCATGCGCTGACCAAAACAGTCATGGAGATATTTTGCGGCTTCTTTACCATGCTCAGCTTCGTGAGCCGATTTGTACTTAAATAGATAGTGGATGGCCAGCAGTTCTGAGCCGGGGTTCTGTCGCACAATGAGACCCATACCTTTTTCAGGTGATTGAACCAGGCTGGTCTTGATTTCCCCTGACACTCCTGCAGTTTCGGCAGTCTCGGCATGATGAAAAATGACCGTGGGCTGCATGTTCAGCTTGAAATATTTGAGTGCGCCAGCCGCGAGACTAAAGTCATGTGGTGTTGGTAAATCGAGTACGCCATCAATACCTAAAACAGCCAGGTCGTAGGCGTTATATATGCCGAACATGTGAGGCTTTTCCACATTCTGGAGAAAGGCTGTTTTTTCCTTGGTAGCCATGGAGGCCAGAGTGGTTGAGGCAATTTTGAATTTGGTCTTTTTTATAGCTCTATTGAGCGCTTTGCTGATCTCGTTGATATGGTTTTCAGTTTTGAGGTTCAGTTTCAACTCGACATAGTTGGCGATGGGACTGGAATGCATTTGAATTGAAAAACCATCTACGGTTTCTGGCCAGGCTTCCTTCAGATCGTTTTCTATCTCAGGTTGATTGTCTTTCAGCGCCATCTCCAACAATTGCAGAAAACCCTGGGGGTGATCACCCTCAAGGGTATATATCTGATGCAGGGTGGGTACTTCACCGCCGTAATATCGATCTAACCAACCTGCATTGGCCAGAGGTGCTGGATATGGTTTCGTCATGCCTGTTTTCAGTATGGAGTCTGTGGGTCTAAATACGGATCCTGGTGCGGCGGCCCCATAAATGCGTTTGATGTCTTCCAGCATGGTGGCTGTGTCAAAACTTCCAATGGCACTGAGAATCATGTTGTTGGGACGATAGGTCGATGTATAGTAATGGTTCACATCATCGCGGGTCATATGTTCAATGGTGGCGTAGGTTCCCAAGGTAGGCAGGGACAGGGAGTGTCCCTTGTACAGTTCTGCAGCCAGATTGTACTCCATTTGAGTGGCAGACTTGGAAAGGCTCTGGGCGATTTCTTCCAGAACGATACCCTTCTCTTTTTCGAATTTCTCTTCGGGCAGGATGGAGTTAAACAACATATCCGCCTGGATTTCCATACCGGCAATTTTGTGCTCTGCAGGCATGACCATCATGAAGTTGGTATAGTAGTCTCCTGTATTGGCATTGTTATAACCGCCAATCAAATCGGTAGCATCATAGAGTTCCCGCTGGGTGCGCGAGGTGGTCCCGTTAAATAACAGGTGCTCCAGCATGTGGCTCATCCCGCTGGTTTCGTAAGTCTCATAAGCAGAACCCGTCTTGATAACCACATTCACACCGACCATGGGGAGCGCTTTGTTTTCAATAAGCAACACTTCCATGCCATTGTTGAGTTTGTGAATGGATACA
Organism: uncultured Lentisphaeria bacterium; assembly: GCA_964508765.1. GTDB lineage: Bacteria > Fidelibacterota > UBA8477 > UBA8477 > JABMPR01 > JABMPR01. The sequence goes on along the minus strand of CAZDVD010000007.1, from coordinate 83,359 downwards.
CCGGGTTGGGCAGCTATCACAACTGTTATTAAGAGAACAAAAGTGGTGAATAGTTTTTTCATACGTGACTTCTTCCTGAGTTTTTGCATTTACTGTATATTAGATATCAACGACACGGAACATGGGTTTTACCAGGCGAGGATTCGAATCCTCGCCTGGTTTTAATCGAGCGGAGAATTATTTCGAGATCAGGTTTTTCGCATCCATATCTGGTGCTGGTTCAAGTCCCAGGAGATCCAGAATGGTGATTCCAATATCAGAGAGACATCCGTCGGACAGCCTTACATCCAGTTTTTCAGCTTTAGCGATATAGAGTAACTCGACAGGGTTGAGGCTATGACTGGTTCTCACGGCACCTGTTTCATAGTCAATCATCTGATCCACATTGCCGTGGTCTGCTGTGAGGAGTATCTGCCCATCTTTCTCTAAAATGGCTGGAATAATCTGTGCAAGACATTCATCCAAAATCTCAACTGCTTTCACACCTGCATCAAAAATGCCAGTATGTCCCACCATGTCGCCATTGGCGTAATTCACCATGATGAAATCGTATTTGTCTTCTTCAAGTTTTTCCAGGAGACTCTCTGTGAGGCGGTAAGCTTCCATCTCGGGATGATCAGCAAAACTGGCCGGATCGAAACGACCCTTCAATTCTTCACGATCTTCGTTTTTATAGGGCGTAGTAAGCTTGCCATTGAAGAAGCTGGTGACGTGGGGAAATTTTTGGGTTTCAGCCATGCGTAGCTGGCGCAAGCCCGCCTCAGCAATGATTTGACCGATAGTGACCGACGGTTCGGCGTCACTTCCACCATCCACAGCCAATAAAAAATTGTCAAAACCATCATAATAGGCTGTCATGCCGGCATAAATGATATCCAGTTCAGGTTTGGGTGCGCCCTGATAGTTCTGAGCGGTGAAAGCCAAGGTCAATTGGGTTGCCCTGTCCTGTCTGTAATTCGTATGCAACACCACATCACCATCATGGATTCCAGTATAGCCATCCATAACAAAGGGCTCGATATATTCATCAAACATGTCCTCACCACTAGGGGTTTTGTCGTTTTCCCAGGCGGTTTTGATGACTTCAGCAGGAGAGGTCATTGGGCGACCCTTGGCTGAAACAATACAATCATAGGCTTGATCCGTGATTTCCCAGACTTTGCCGCGATCCATACCATAATAGCGCCCCATAAGGGTGCCGATGGAGACATTGTCAAATTCAGCCATGACGGTCTCGAGCTTACTCATGTGCTCAAGAGAAGAACGTGGTGGGGTGTCGCGTCCATCCAGAAAGGGATGAATGACGATTTTTCCAGTAGGAAATTCAGTGCTGGCCTGACGGATAAATTTAAAGAGATGGTCATAGTGGGCGTGGACGCCTTCATCCTGTAACAAGCCAAAAAGATGGAAAGTAGAATTTTTGTCCTGCCATTGCTGCATCATGGCTTTCCAGAGGTCGCTGCCATAAATCTGACCACTTTCCAGTTGATCGTTGATGCGTTTGAGTTCTTGAATCACCACCTTACCGGCACCCATACTGAGGTGTCCCACTTCGCTGGAGCCCTGAAAGCCCTCAGGTAGCCCTACAGCCTCTCCTGAAGCCCCTAAAAGACTGCGAGGATAGGTCTGACGATAATGATCAAGGTTGGGAGTGTTGGCAGCCAGGACGGCATTGCCTTCGGTTCTTTCGGTGTAACCCACACCATCAAGAACGATAAGTACGACAGGTTTCATATATTCAATTCTTTCTTGCTATTCAGTTTCATCACTGGCGGGAATTTAGGCTTTGTTAGAGTGTTCGGAACCGCCAATTACATGAATTTTGCGAATTGAGGTGAGGGTCAATCGAGATCGCGGATCATCTTATTCAAGTCATCACGGAACCCCGCCAAAAGCGTGGGAGAAGGTCGAAGACCGACGAAGCAATCTCCATATCTTGGTTATGGTGGAACTCCGAGATTGCCGCGGTCGTGAAACTTGTCCTGAGCGAAGTCGAAGGGCTCCCTCGCAATGACGGCCACTTTAATCTCCAAATTAGGACTATTGGATTGTTCGGAACTGCCAAATACACGAATTTTGCGAATTGAGGGCTTGAGAATTCCAATTGTCCCGCCTTTTAAGGCGGGTGGTTGGTATAACAAATTAAAAAGGGTTTTAACCCTGAAGTTTGGGCTGAAGCCCTTTTTTACATGATTTTGAAGACCCCCGGCTTAAAGGCCAGGGTAAGAGATTTAAGCGTTAACCCTTAGCCAGACAATTTTCTTCCAGGGAATTCAGAACAATATTCCAGGCATGATCGAAATAGGCGTAGGCCTCATCCCATTTCTCACCATCCAGCCAATCCAGATGATCCAGCATTACTTTGGTTTGCCCAATATCAATTTTTTTTAGTTGAATCACTACCCAGGTTTTGTGGGTATGGTTACGGACTTCTTGGGCAGGAAACTCAGAACCTGATTGCCTTCGCCACCACGTGTTCCCTCAGGATTGTCCAGGAGAAAGTAGATTTCGAAGAGACCGCCAGGGGTCATTTCTACCTTATTATCCAGACCAAAAAAGGTCTTTAGCCCTGCGTGGGTCGTTCATTTCTCTCAGGTCGATTTCAGATCAGCTTGAACCACCTTGCTTTTGTGGAGACGCTTGTCATTCATGCCTTCAGGCATAGAGGGCATCAATCTCTTCAGCATATTTTTCCTCAATTACTGAGCGCTTGATTTTCAGGCTGGGGGTAAGTTCGCCCTTCTCCACCGTCAGAGCCTCAGCAAGGAGCATATACTTCTTGATCTTTTCAAAGCGGGCGAGATGGGTCTGTAACTGCTCAATATTATCATCAAACAGGGCGACAACATCAGGATGTGCCACCAGAGCTTCATTGTTCTCATATTTAATGGCTTGTTTCTCAGCCCAGGTTTGTAGCGCTTCAAAATTTGGGATAATCACAGCTGCTACAAACTTGCGTTTATTACCAATCAGACAGATATCTTCGATATACCTGCTTTTTTTGAGAATATTCTCCACTGGAGCTGCCATAACATTCTTACCGCCTGATGTAACCAACATGTTTTTCTTTCTATCGGTAAGAAATAGGTAATTGTCCGCGTCAAGATGACCCACATCTCCAGTACACAGCCACCCCTCGGCATTGATGGCTTCATCAGTGAGGTCCTGTCGATTATAGTATCCAGCCATAACAGTGGGACCTTTCACCAGAACCTCGCCATCGCTGGCAATTTTTATATCGACTCCTTCAATGGGTTGACCACAAGAGCCGTAACGTGTATGGCCAAAAGGCGTCAGGGTTAGAATCAGGTGTGCTTCCGTCATGCCATAGCCTTCAATGATCTGCATATCAAGAGCTTCGAAAAACTTCAGGGTTTCTACTGAAAGCGGGGCGCCGCCAGCGACTGGGTAGCGCATATTGCCCCCCATAATCTCCTTGATTTTGTTGAAGACGAGACGATTGGCAAGGCGATACTGGAACCTTAAGAGATCTGTCAGCTTGTTGTCAATTCTATCGCTATGGTACTGAGTACCTACTTTTTGAGCCCAACGAAAAATTTTCTGCTTGATGGCTGATCCCTGTTCAACCTGCTCCTGGACCTTGGTAGCAATTTTCTCAAAAACACGGGGTACACTCACAATAACATCCGGCTTGGCATCTTTAAGATCGTCAATGACCGTATTGATACTTTGAGCATAATGAATGGTGGCTCCCACATACATGGGGCACCAATGACCCCCCAGTCGCTCATACAGGTGACTCAAAGGCAGGAAAGACAGAAAGGTATCTGTGGAGTGGAGATTGAGTCGTGCTTCGGAATGGATGATGTCATGAACAAAACCACTGTGGTGCAGCATGACACCCTTGGGATCACCTGTGGTGCCTGATGTGTAGACCATGCTGCAAATATTTTCCGGATTGATCTTAGCCAAACTGTCTTTAAAAAATTGTGGCTGAGCTTCAGCGTGTTTTTCTCCGGCTTCCAATAGATCAGCAAAAGTCTGGACATCTCTAAGCTCAGAGACAACACCATCAAAAGTGAAGACATGCTTCAGGTTTGGAAGGGCTGTATCAATTTCGGCAATTTTATCAAATTGCTCCTGATTTTCCACAAAAACGGCTCGTGTATCGGCGTCCTTGAGGATGTATTCGATCTGGTTGGGAGGCAGGGTTTGATAGACAGGCACAGTTATGGCGCCCAGACAAAAGATAGAAAAATCACTGATGGGCCATTCCGGACGATTGTTGGAAAGGATTGCGATCTTGTCTCCGGCCTTTAGACCCAGACCGGCCAGGGCGTTGGTCATAATTTCGACTTGTTCACCCAACTCTTTATAGGTGTAAGACTGATAGGATTCACCCTTTTTTATCTTCAGGGCAATATTTTCGGGAAATTTTTCAATGGTGTTGAAGAGAATTTCTGGGACGGTGCGAGGCATGTTGTTTCCTTACTTGCGATGTGCAATTTCTTAGTCGTCGTGCTTTTTCAAGCTGGAGAAAGTAACGTTGCCTGTAGTGACAGCAACGCTTATAGGGAGTATATACTTGAAAATCAGTCGATACTATAAATACCTTTGTATTTGGTTTCCAGATAATCCATGAAGGGCTGGGCTGACAGGGGTTTTCCTGTGATTTCTTGAACCAGCTCTTCAGCTTTGCGACCCCGACCAACACGGTGAATATGTTCTCTCAGCCATCCCAGAAGACCTGAGAAGTCACCACGGGCGCAAGATTCATCCAGACCAGGTAGATCCTGTTTAGCCTGATTGAAGAATTGCACACTGTAGAGATTACCCAGAGTGTAGGTTGGAAAATACCCAAAGGCGCCAAACGACCAATGCACATCCTGAAGGACACCCTCTGAATCCGTTGATGGTCTCACGCCGAGATATTCGTCCATTTTATCATTCCACAGCTGGGGAAGTTCTGCGACCGGGAAGTTGTCATTAATCAGCATTTTCTCAATTTCGAAGCGGAGCATGATATGCAAATTATAAGTGGCTTCATCAGCTTCTACACGGATCAAGCTGGGTCGCACTCTATTCATGGCGGCATGAAACATGTCACGATCCGTATTGCGCAGTTGATCTGGAAATTTTGCCTGAAGCTTGGGATAGGCAAAACGCCAGAAAGAGGGGCTTAGTCCCACCAGGTTTTCCCACATTCTAGATTGGCTTTCATGAATTCCCAGAGAAATGGACTGCCCGAGAGGGTTGCCATACTCTTCTGTCAGCAGGCCTTGCTCATAAAGGGCATGACCCCCTTCATGAAGGGTGCTGAGTAAAGCGGATTTTAAATCGTTTTCGCGGAGACGCGTAGTGGTGCGAACATCTGTGGGATGCGTGCTGGTGGTAAAGGGGTGAGCCGAACGGTCCTGTCGACCAATATTTTTATCAAAACCAATGGCATCCAACATGGCGATACCAAAATCCCATTGCTTGTCTACATCGTACTCCCTGGTGAGGACACTGCCATTGACCCGATGTTTGACTTCGCCAATATTCGCAATAAGGGGCACCAACCGATCTCTAATCTCAGCAAACAAGCCAGCTACTTTCTCTGAGGTCATGTCGGGCTCGAATTGATCCAGCAAACTGTCGTAGGGTGTGGCACCCACAGCCAGATAGTTCGCTTTCTCCTTCTGGAGCTGCACCATCTTGGTTAAAAAGGGCTCGAAGAAGGCAAAATCATTGTCTTTTCTGGCTCTGACCCAGGCTTGTTGAGACACAGAGGCATGTTTGGCCAGATCTGTCACAAATGCTGTGGGGAGCAGAGATTCCTGGCGATAGTCCCGCCAGATTTCCTTGAGTTGACGTGTTTCACGATCGCTGAGGGTCATGATCCGAAGCTCACCTGTCTCAAGATCAATGAGTTCTTCCAGGGCATTCTTGAGCGGTTCACCCACCAGCTTGGAGTGCATCAGCGTGGTGATGTAAGCAACCTGCTCTGATCGTGCTTCCCCAGCCCCTTCAGGCATATATGTTTCCTGGTCCCAACCCAACAGGGCTTCAATTCCCTGTAGATGGCTGGCTTCAAGTAATTCTTTTAAAATAATTTCGCGTGGTTCCATGTTTGACCCTTAAGGATTAAAGTGTATCTCTATTCTTTGGGAATATGGGATAAAATAACTTTAAAACCATTTTTTGCCATGAATGAATTGATATGACTTGTCATACTGAGCACGTCATCCTGCCTGCTAAGTCGTAGCTCAAAGAGCGTAGACTAAAGCCTGCCTGCCAGGTCGTACTAAGCCCCGCCAAATGCGGCGGGTGGAGCAAAGACTGGTCGAAGGACGACGTGTGAATGATTCATTTTTTTATAATGAATTTCACGAAGAAGACGAATAAAAAGAATTTTTTTTGAATTTCCTCCTTTCGCCTGGCTCGTCGTACGGGTCCTTGACATGTCATACAGAGCTTGTGTGATCCCGAGTGCCGGGGGCGTAGCTCCTCTGGAGCGAAAACCTGAGTCGTTGGACGAGGTACAAAAGCCCTGTAGGCGGACAATCCCGGAACCCCAGAATAACCAATATCCCGAGATCGCCGCACGGAGCCTGTACTGAGAAAACCGAAGCGTTCACGATGACTGGGTAACCTTTGGTTCGTATAACCTTATTTGAATACCGGTGTAAGTTCTGAAGGGTTTACCCTTTCACTGTTATGGTTTTGCCTTATTTTTGATGATATGACAAACTCACAAAAACTCAAGGCCGGCTTGATCGGCGCGGGCCATATCGGCCGCTTTCACACGAGACATCTCAGCCAACATGCTGACTGGGATTGTCACGGCATTTTTGACACAGATACGGATAGAGCTGAACTGGTGGCCAGGGAATTTAATGTCCCGATTGCCCTTGATCATCTCGCTCTCATTGATGCTTGCGATGCTCTATTTATCACCTGTCCAACAAAATTCCACTTCTCCTATGCAAAAACTGCCCTAGAGGCTGGAAAGCATGTCTTCATTGAGAAGCCTATTTCGGTGACCCTGGAAGAAGCTGAGGAATTGGTTGCCCTGGCGGACAAACAAAACGTTAATATTCAGGTTGGACATGTCGAGCGCTTTAACCCGGCTCTGGCAGCCCTGGATGATGTTATCCTGGAACCACGCTTCATTGAAGCACACCGACTGGTGAGTTTTGTCCCTCGTGGCATTGATAATCCTGTGGTGCATGAGAATATGATTCATGATATTGACATCATTCTTTCGCTGGTGAAAAGTCCTGTAACTGATATTCAAGCCAATGGTCTGGCTGTGGTTTCCGATTTGGCTGATATCGCCAATGCCCGACTTACTTTTGAGAATGGTTGTGTTGCCAACGTCACGGCCAGCCGTATTTCTCTGAACCCCATGCGGAAAATGCGCATTTTTCAGCATGAGCACTATATCACCATTGATTTCCAGAAGGGCTCAACGGAAATGTATGCATTGAAAAATCAGGACTCAGAAGTGTCAGGAGATCGGGTAATTCCCCTGGAAGGCTCGGGCAAAGCCATCGTCTACACCAATCGTGAATTACCACAACTGGATGCCATGTATGCTGAACAGGCTGCTTTCGCGAGGTCCATCAGGCTTCAGAAAACGCCCGTTGTGAGTGGCCGAGATGGTTTGGAAGCCCTGCGTATCGCAGAATTGATCAACCAGCAACTTCTGGGTTAACCATAGTCCCTTCAGCCAAAAACTTCCTCATTGTCGCTGGTGAGATCTCCGGCGATCATCATGCTGCTCCACTTATGGCGGCCTTACAAGCTCAGAATTCCGAACATGTATTCTGGGGGCTCGGTGGTGATTTGATGGAATCTGAAGGTCTCGAAGGTCTTTACCATGTCAGAGCTTTGTCTGTCACAGGCTTTATTGAAGTTATTAAACATCTCTCCTTTTTTAAGAAGGTCATGGCGGATTTGGTCAGCGAATGTGTGATCCGCAAGCCTGATGCTGCCATCCTGCTGGATTACCCCGGCTTTAACATACGCCTGGGAATGAAACTCAAGGCTCTAGGTATCCCCGTCTATTACTATATTTCACCTCAGGTCTGGGCCTGGAAAAAAGGTCGTGTTAAAACGATGCGGCAATTCATCAAGCGCATCTTTGTGATCTTCCCCTTTGAGGAGGCTTTTTACAAGGAACAGGGTATCCCCGTCACCTTTGCTGGGCACCCTGTCGTTGAGCGGAATTTTCATCTGTCCGAGAAATCAGAATTTTATACACAGCATGGTCTGGACCAAAACAAGCCCCTGATAGCCTTACTGCCTGGCAGTCGGCGCAATGAGATGGAAAGGCATACTCAACCCCTGTTGGATGCCATCTCAATACTTAGTCAGCAACAACCTGGGCTTCAATTTGTGTTAGCGGGTCTATCCTCACTCTCCGAGTCTTACTATGTTCCCTTTTCCAGGATAGACAATGTCAAAATTATCAGGGATGAACCCTACCCCATGACGGCCCATGCTGATGTGGCTATTGTGGCCTCAGGTACGGCGACCCTGGAAACAGCCTATCTTGGAACGCCCCTGGTAGCTATTTATAAAATTGCACCCGTTTCATACCTCATTGGCAAGCTCCTGGTGGACATTGAACATATCGCTATGCCAAATCTCATCATTGGGGATCGAGCTGTACCAGAACTCATCCAAAGTGAGTGTAACGGGCAAACCATTGCGCGTGAAGCCTTACTACTACTAAAAGATGCTTCCGTTAGAACTGACATGCTGGCCAAGCTGGACACGCTGAAGAAACTGCTAGGTCAACCGGGTTGCGCAAAGATCATTGCTGCAGAAATTCAAAAGGATTTAGATTAAGTCATGGGTTTAAACCGAAAAACCCAGACACGTATTTCACGTATCGCCAATCGGATTGGTGGAAGCATAGTCAATATCATCGGCAAAAGTCTGAGGCTGGAAGTTCGGGGATGGTCTCGTTTTCAATATCTCGCGAAGAACGGCTCCCCTCTGGTTTTTCAATTCTGGCATGGTGACATGTTCATCGCCTGGTATTTGACGGCACCCCTAAAGCCAGCAGCCATTGTCAGCCAGGCCGGTGATGGCGACATTGCCAGTGCTGTCCTGGAAAGTTTGAACTACGTGACTTTTCGTGGTTCCAGCACGAGAGGTGGTCAAAAAGCCTACAAAGGCATGATTCGCTATTTACGGAAACAAGACATCAAGATTTCAGCCTTTGCCTCTGATGGTCCCCGGGGTCCCCGCCGTGAAATGAAACCGGGAACTTTTGTAGCGGCTCAGCATCTTGATGGATATATCATTCCTACGGCGACAGCTTCCAAATGGACACTGCGGGCTAGAGGCTGGGATAAATTTGCCATCCCCCTGCCATTCTCAAAAGCCATTGCAAGTTTCGGTGAACCCATAAAAGTGAACCCTAAACTCCGAGGAAAAGAATTGGACAAGGCCCTCAAGCAGGCCAGCCTGCTCTGTAAAGAACACCAGGAAGATCTGGATAACTCGTTTTAACCCATTCTCATGAGTCTATTAAATTACCTCCATCGCGCCTCCTGGTTTTTACCTTTCCGTGTTGCGCTATCCATCAAATATGGCTTCATCATCTGGTTGAGAAATCGCTGCTATGATGTAGGGCTTTTTAAAACTCACAAGGTTAAAACTCCTGTTATTTCTGTGGGCAATATCTCAGCTGGAGGCAGTGGCAAAACCATCTTGGTTCAAGCCCTTCTTGAACACTTTTTGAGCGAGGATAAAAAGCCTGCTGTTTTATCCCGGGGTTATGGAAGATCATCCAGTGGTGTCGTTGTTGTGGCAGATAAAAATGGTCCAAAAACACCTCTCAATAATTCTGGAGATGAACCTTTTTTGATTGCCATAAATTTTCCTGGTGTACCCGTGGTTGTCTCTGAAAACCGGGTCAGGGGCGCTCAGTTTATTGAGGATGATTTTGAACCAGATGTGATCATCCTGGATGATGGATTTCAGCATCGGCGTTTGCATCGTGACCTTGACATCCTCATCATAGATTTTCAATTCTCACAAAAACCACATCTCCTGCCATGGGGTTTTTTAAGAGAAAGCACCCGCAATATTTCACGCGCTGATATGGTCGTCTTCAGTAAAAACGGACTGCAGAAGGACACTGAAAACAACCTGCTCTTTGAGCTGGATCGTGACGTTCAAGATCATGGGGGAAACAGACATTCTCTGAGTGACCTCAAAGGCGTTTTTGGACTCTTCGCTGGCCTGGGAAAACCAGGGCATTTTTTCTTTGATATAGAGGCCATTCATCAAGCTGCCAGCGTCAAAATATCATTTCCCGATCATGCTGAATATTCAGCCTTACAACGAGCTGAAATTCAGAACAATTCATGTGATTATTGGATCACCACACAAAAGGATTTTATCAAGCTGGATCCTGGTTTTTGCGAAGCGCAGAATATCTATTATATCCAGGTAAAAACGACGCTTCCAGAACCACTCTTAGACCACCTAAAGCAACACTTTAACTAAAAAATACCTTTTCTCTCATGAAATTTAGGTTCCATAATATGTACATTAGGCCTTAATATTACATGAATAGTGCGTATATATTACTTTATTACATGCCCTTATTGGGCAATTAGCAAAAATGCAGTCATTTTTTACGTGGAGCACTTTTATATGATACGCCCCCTGGTTAAAGTGTGTTGCATCAGTTCTTTAACTGAGGCAAAAATGGCGCTTACCGCTGGTGCTGACCTGTTGGGCCTGGTCTCTGAAATGCCCAGTGGACCAGGTGTAATCTCCCTGAGTGATATTGCCAGAATTGTCAAGGCGCTTCCAAAAATGACCAGGACAGTTTTGCTTTCCAGTAAGCGGTCTTGTCGTGACATTTTACACCAGCATGATTTGGTCAAAACCTGGGGAATTCAGTTGGTAGATAATATCCCCCTGAAAGAGCTACAACAACTCCGCAAAACACTCCCAGATACACACCTCCTTCAGGTTGTTCACGTGCAGGACAGTGGCGCCATTTCACAGGCCTTGTTTTTTGAATCTCTGGTTAACACCATCTTGCTAGACTCTGGAAATCCTGGGGCAAAAATAAAGACCTTGGGGGGCACTGGCCAAACACATGACTGGCGTATCAGTCGAAAAATTTGTGACCCGAATGCAACCCCTGTGTTGCTGGCAGGTGGGCTGAATCCAGATAATATAATTGCTGCCATGCGTGCAGTTCGACCCAGCGGATACGATCTCTGTAGCGGGGTTCGTACAAAGGGAAAACTGGACAAGCGAAAGCTGGATCGCTTCATGTATCTCGTTCATCACGAAAAGGAATCCACTTGATGAAATATGAAGAACTTGAAGCCGTCCTGTTGGCTTTTAACGAAGCTTCTTTAAGCTTTCCCTTTGATGATAAAACGCCAGTATTCAAGGTGGTGAAAAAGATGTTTGCCCTAGTGAGTCTGCATGCAAACCCTCTTTCAATAAATCTCAAATGTGATCCTGATGATGCTCAAATTTTGCGGTCTCATTTCAAAGCAATCATCCCAGGTTATCACATGAACAAAGACCACTGGAATACGGTCATTCTTGATGGAAGTCTAGAGGTTGATCTCGTAAAAAAACTCATTGATGATTCCTATCTTCTGGTGGTGAAGAGCATGAGTAAAAAAGAGCAGAAGCGTCTTGGGATCAGCTGACTTTTGGTAGAAGACACCGTATAATTCAACCACCTGTTTTCCCATGGCCACGTTTGAATTCCTACAATCATTTCCCTGTCAATAGCTTTAACTCTCTGCCCTATTTATCAAGTTGCCTGGTAAACATCACCTCTCTTCCGTTGATTGCTTTTGTCATTTACTGTCTCCATAATATTACAAATCGAAAAAACACGTCAGATTTTCCTGCCACAACCCTTTTGTGTGACGCTATAATAACACCACCTAACGTATATATTATTATAGTTTTAACTCGCTAGTATTCCACTGGCATGACCTTTGACATATATAAAGGAAGTTATGAAGAGAATATTTAACAAAATTGTTTTTATTTTTCCTGCTGTTGTGCCAATCTATAAACATGATGCTCCCAGCTTATCGCATAGCCATACCAAACAAAAATTTACCCTCAGCAACGAAACTGGATCCTGAATAATATGACGTTTTATCAAGCTAATCATTCTACCAAGACAGCACTTTCATTGAGAGTTTTGTCCAGTGTGTTTAATGCAAAAAAGGGGATACCACTGCTTTTTGTGGTATTGTTTTCCCTGTTTTTTCCCGGGGCCGTTCAGGCAGCAGAATACCTGGGTGGAAATGTTTGGATTGATTCAAATGCAAATGGAATACAGGATGCCGGCGAAGTCGCTGTCTCGGGAATTACTGTAACGATTATTGGCGTGAGTATCACGTACAACGCAACTACAACCACTGCCAGTGATGGCTCCTGGATAAGCGCCGACCTAAGACAGAATAAAACCTACAGCGCAACTTTCAGCGGTTTATCTTCTGGATACCTCTTTAGTCCTCAAGATCAAGGGACAAATGACAATATCGATAGTGATGCCAACCCTTCCACGGGTGCCACCATCGCTTACACCACCACAAGAAATACTACCATTACCCACGTCGATGCTGGTATTTACCTGCCAGTTGAAATTGACATTCAAGGGAATAGCAACTCTATTCCAAATGGAGATGCCACTCCCACAACCACTGACGATACTGATTTTGATAGTCTTTCCTATACCTCAGGTACAAGCTCCCATACATTTACCATATTCAATGATGGTGATCCAAACCTGGTGCTCAGCGGTTCTCCTGCTGTAGCCATTAGCGGCACCCACGCTTCAGACTTTACTGTGACATCACAACCCTCAAGTCCTGTTGCCGGCGGTGGAATCAGCACCTTTGTTATCGAGTTCGATCCGTCAGCCATTGGCTCTCGATCAGCCCTGGTAACAATTGACAACAATGATTCCAATGAAAACCCTTACACCTTTTCGATTCAGGGCGAAGGTGTCCCGCCACCAGAAATGAGCCTGATTGGCAATGGCAACACAATCTATAGTAATGACAGCACTCCCAGTGTTTCAGATAACTCTTACTTTGGCAGTGCAGATATTGTCACGGGAAGCGTTAATCATACCTTTACAATCAGCAACACTGGTGGCGGCAATCTATACCTGGGCACCGTTTTAATTTCTGGAGACGCAGTATCAGACTTCACCGTTACAACGCAACCCAGTGCAACCATAGGCATTTCTAGTTCTGATGATTTTGTCATCCAGTTTGATCCCAGTATCGCCGGGAATCGTAATGCCGTGGTTTCAATAGACAATAATGATGATGATGAAAACCCCTATACTTTTGCCATTCAAGGAACTGGATCAGTAACACCTGAAATGGATGTGTCTGGAAATAGCGTCTCAATTGCTGACGGAACCACATCAACTTCACTGGTCAACCATTCTGATTTTGGAGACACAGATGTTAACAATGGTGGTTTCACGGTAAGCACTTTTACTATTGCCAATTCTGGATCTGGAGATTTAACCCTCACTGGACCTCCCTATGTTACCGTTTTTGGAACCCAAGCCTCGGACTTTACTGTAAGCCAACAACCTGCATCGGCGACGGTTGCTGCTCAGGGTGGAACACAAACTTTCCAGATCACTTTTGATCCGCCTACAACTGGATTACGCCAGGCATCGGTTTCCATAACCAATGATGATGCCGACGAGAGTCCTTATACTTTTGCGATACGAGGAACAGGAACAATCAACCCTGAAATTGATATTCAGGGTAGTGGTCGTTCCATCGCCAATGGAGCTTCATCACCTTCAACCAGTGATTCCACGGAATTTGGATCCGCCCTGGTTGGTGGCACAACACACATCGTAACCTACACCATTGAGAATACAGGTCCCGCTCCACTAAATCTCACCGACTCCTGGCCACTGGTGGCCATCAGTGGCACCCATGCAGGTGACTTTAGTCTCGCGAGCGCTCCCAGCACTCCCATCGCCTCTAGTGGAAGCACAAGCTTTCAGGTTGCATTCGATCCACTCACTTCAGGCACGCGTTCAGCCACCTTGACTATTCTAAATGATGATCTGGATGAGGGGATTTATGCCTTTGCAATTCAAGGTACAGGAATTAGTAGTGGTGCCTCCCTCAATGAGATTGATGTGCAAGGAAATTTGATTAGTATTAGCAATGGTGATAGCAACCCAGAAAACTCAGACGGAACTGATTTTGGGTCAACTTCTATTACAAGCGGCACGCTTTCCCAAACTTTTATGATAAGCAACACAGGCACCGAGGATTTAATTTTAACCAGTTTACCCCTGGTAACGCTTTCTGGTCCTAATGCTTCAGACTTTTCAATTACGCTTCAACCAAGCTCACCCGTTGCTCCTTCCGGCAGTGTGCCTTTTAATTTTTCTTTCAATCCTTCTGCTGCAGGATTGCGGACAGCTGTGGTAAATATTGAAAACAACGATGGTGATGAAAACCCATATACTTTTGATATTGTGGGTTTTGGTTTGTCCTATCCAGAAATAGAGGTTCGAGGCAACAACCAAATCATTTATAGTGGCGACACCACACCCAGTCTTTCAGACAGTACTGATTTTGGGGATGTTCATCCTGTTTTGGTGAAAGCATATGCGACTTACACTATATACAATACTGGTGATTCAACGCTGGATCTATCCAGCGGCGTAGCATTGGGTGGCGATGCCACTGGAGAATTCACGGTTACGAGCATGCCATCATCTTCCATTCCCGCTGGAGGCAGTTCTGATTTCACCATAGAGTTTGATCCAGCCCAGACAGGTGTCCGCAATGTCTCCGTTTCCATTGCGAATAACGACATCAATGAGGACCCCTATACGTTTTGGCTGACAGGATATGGAAAGACAGAGGGAACGCCTTTCCCTTGTATATCCCGATTTTTCCATATCTGGGGTAATGAAGGTGATATCGCCGCCATGGACGCAACGGTTAACCCATATGTTTATAACATCGCCACCAGTGCTACATATTCTATCAATGGCGTTGGCTACAACCTTGAAGATGGGATGCTCTATGCTTTTGAGCAGGATGGTGATGTACCAGGAGATAATATTGTCCGTATTGATGGCAATTATAATATTGAGGTATTGTCGGTAACCATACCATTTTTGTCCTGGAGAGCCGATTTTGATGTTCTGGGTAATATGTATTTCTGGGATGCCTCTGGTGGTACAATAGGTATTTTTGATGCCAGCACGGGCATTATAACAACCCAGACAACTTCCGGTGCTACCTGGCTGCCTATCGACATGGCCTATCTGGATGCAGATGGAAATTTTTACGGGATACAAAATGCCGACCTTTATCAGTATAACCCGAACACCAACGCCGTAACCGTCACTCCCATTACTGGAAGGTTAAGTGACGATTTCATCAATAATATTAATAGCGCCTACTATGGCGCTGCGTGGACCGCAAGCGATGGTTATCTGTTTACTACCAATAGTCAAAGCGGAAAAATGTACAAGATTGACCCTTCTGGATTAAGTATCTATGTAGGTCAGGGTGAAGCTGACTTAAACAAATCTGACGGTGCATCTTGTCCTTTGGTTCCGGCGCCCCTTCCTTCCACGGGTAGTATCGGTGACTTTGTCTGGGTTGATAGCGATGCAGATGGAATTCAGGATGCAAATGAGCCTGGCGCACCCGGTATTACAATTGATTTGTACGGTATTGATAATTCCTTAATTGCCTCTACGGTCACAGACCAAAATGGAGCATACTCCTTTACCAGTTTAGAGCCTTCTGAATACTATCTCCATTTCACCAATGCCCCGGCAGGTTGTACACTCACACTCCAAAATCAGGGCGGAGATGATGTAAATGACAGTGATCCAGATCCTACCACTGGCAAGACTGCAAATTTCTTTGTTGGTGTTGGTCTCATTGAAGAAGGCCAGGACGCCGGTTATAAGTCAACAGGAGTAGGTGATTTTATTTGGGACGATCTCAACAACAATGGTGATCAGGATTATGGGGAGCCTGGAGTTCCTGGTGTCACGGTCCAACTCGTTGATGCCGCCAATACCAGCAACGTGATTGATGCAACCACATCAGATGCTTATGGTAAATATTGCTTCAAGTTTGTTTCTCCTGCTAACTACAGAATCATAGTTAGCAACCTGCCCGGAGGTTATCAGTTTGTCTCCCAAAACTCCGGCGCCAATGATGATGTTGACAGTGATGTGAACGCAACAACTGGAATCTCTGATCAATTCACAGTAAGCACCAACACCTTTAATACTTCTATTGATGCTGGTATGACTCAAACTGCCACACCTGATATCAGTGTTTCAGGCAATAGTACTGAAATTGTGGATGGTGATACATCTCCAAGTACATCTGACTCTACAGATTTTGGCTCAGTGTCCGCTGCTAGTGGCGATGTGACGGTAACCTTCACCGTTGCAAACACTTCTGGTGCAGCAGTTCTGACCTTAAACGGCTCGCCCATTGTTGAAATTTCTGGAACACATGCTTCAGATTTTATCGTTACCTCGGCACCGGCCACAACAATTTCCTCCGGTAGCCCCACAACCTTTACGATCACTTTTGATCCAAGCGACAACGGACTCCGGTCAGCCATTGTCTCCATATCAAGCAATGACCCCGGTGAGAACCCCTATGATTTTGATATTCAGGGAACCGGAATTGCGCCCGAAATTGCAATTCAGGGCAACGGACAAAACATCGTCTCTGGTGACAACACGCCATCTGCTTCAGATGATACAGACTTTGGCAGTTATGATATTGATACGGGCACTAACAGTACTGTGTTCACCATACAGAACACAGGGGCAGCAACTCTCAACTTAACGGGAGGACCCCTAGTTATTATTGGCGGCACCAACCCTGGTGATTTCTCCATCACTTCGGCTCCAGCAACACCAGTAGCTTCAAGTGGCTCTACCACGTTTACGGTTCAATTTGACCCGACTGCTGTTGGATTGCGAGTTGCCACGATTTCAATTTCAAATAGTGATCCAGACGAGAACCCCTTCACTTTTGATGTCCAGGGAACAGGAACGTCTGTGCCTGAAATTGTCTTGCAGGGAAATTTGAACAATATAGCCGATGGTAACGATTCGCCTTCGACCAGCGATCTGACAGACTTTGGGAATAGAGATATTTTTGCTGCACCTCTCGCCCATTCATTCACCATTTGGAATGTCGGTTCTGGCGCCCTGTCTCTAACTGGTTTGCCCATCGTCCAGATATCCGGCGCCAACGCTGGTGACTTTGTTGTTTCACAGCAGCCTGGGAGCTCGACAGTAACACCAGCTGGATCGGTCACTTTTCAGGTTTCTTTTGACCCAACAACTACTGGGGTAAGACAGGCCATCGTGCTTATTGCCAGTGATGATACTGACGAGAGCCCCTTTAGTTTTGCTGTTCAAGGTGTTGGCACCTCAACCCTCGATGAAGAAATTGAGGTTTTGGGAAATAACCTGGTCATTGAATCCGGGGACATTTTCCCCATGAGTGGCGACTTTACGGATATGGGGACAGCTGAAATTTCAGGCGTGCCAGCCACGGCTACTTTTGTTATTCGAAATATTGGCTATGCTGCCTTGAGTTTGACGGGACCACCTCCTTATGTCGACTTTTCAGGCACAAATGCCTCTGAATTCACCATTACTTCGATACCATCTAATTCTATTGCTATTGATAGTGCGACAACCAGTTTTGAGGTCACCTTTACACCCTTTGCTCTGGGAATCCGCACGGCCACGTTGACCATCCAAAACAATGATGCTGATGAAAATCCCTATACATTTACCATCGAGGGAACGGGTATATATGATCCAACCTCTCAATCTGAGATGAGTGTTAAGGGAAATATGCAAGTGATTTCCGATGGAGACCCTTCGCCATCAAGTGCTGATGGTACTGATTTCGGTAATGTTGAAGTTATCGGTGGCCTTACTGCCACCCAAGAATTTGTGGTGTATAATACGGGTAGTGATGATTTGGTACTTGGCCACAACCCCACAATCTTAATTACAAGTGATCCACTAGCTACTCCACTAGAAGATCACCCAGGTGATTTTACTGTTATCGCCAACCCGGCTACACTAGTGGCCCCCTATAGTTCGGTAGCCTTCACTGTTGAGTTTAATCCCTTTGGAACAGGAGCTCGTAAAGCTATCGTCAGTATTGGCAACAGCGACCAGACCGCAGGCAGAGACCCCTACACCTTTGCTATTCAGGGGATCGGGGTCACGACGCCGGAAATGAGTGTTTCTGGCAATGGTGTAACCATCACCAACGGCGACGCCTCTCCGGGTGTATCTGACAGCACTAACTTTGGCGATGTGGATATCACCACAGGATTGCAGTTTGTGACCTATACTATTAACAATAGCGGTAATACCGACCTGCGAGTTACCATTGACAGCATATCCTTTTCTGGTGTGCACGCAGCAGATTTTTCAGTAACATCGGCCCCTGTATCTTCAATAGCCACGGGAAATAGTGCACCGTTTGTTATTCAATTTGATCCTTCCAGTATTGGTGTCCGAACGGCCACGATTTCTATCGCCAATAACGATCCAGACGAAAACCCCTATGTTTTCGATATTCAGGGTAATGGCACCAGTCCATCAGACGGTGTTATTGGCAATATGGTCTGGCTGGATAACGATGGTGATGGAGTCCAGGATGCCGGCGAGGATGCCATGGCTGGTATTACTGTTTCTCTGTTTGACTCTGGAGACAATTCAATCGGTTCTGTTTTGAGTGGGTCTGATGGGTCCTATGCCTTCGAGGGTCTTGCTTCAGGTGACTATTACCTCACCTTTACAAATCCACCCACAGGTTTTTCGCTTACTCAAATGGATCAAGGTGGAGATAATGCCCTTGATAGTGATGCTGATCCTGCCAACAGTGGCAAAACAGCTACCTTTTCTCTGGGCATTAGCGCCACAGACAATACTAGAGATGCTGGATTTATAGCCACTGGTATTGGAGATTTTGTCTGGCTTGATTCTGATGAAGATGGTCTACAAGACGTTGGTGAAAGCGGTGTTCCTGGAATTGATGTTGAGATCAAGATCGATGGTGGTGCCAGTGTGGCAACCACAACCACTGACGCTGCGGGGTATTTCTCCTTCACAGGACTCACGCCTCAAACCTATCGGCTTTATTTCACAGGACTGGCTGCAGGTTATGTCTTTACAACCCAGGATGCTGGTGCTGATGATTTTATAGACAGTGATATTAACTCCTCTACTGGTGAATCAGATGCCTTGGTGATTAGCTCAAACATTTTTACCTCCAGCATTGATGTCGGTGTGTATCAACAAGCTGAGCCTGAAATAAGTATTCGAGGGAATGGCGTTCTTATTGTTGATGGTGATAACACACCATCTGCTTCTGATTTTACTGATTTTGGTTCAACGGATGCCCAGGTCGACTCAGTCATCCATTCCTTCAAGATATATAATGGCAATGGCGCTACATTGACCTTGAATGGCACCCCAAAGGTGTCTCTCTCGGGAACCAATGCCAGTGATTTTTATGTCTTAACGGAGCCCTCAGAAACCGTGCCTTCAAATGACAGCACCAGTTTTGAAATCTGTTTTATTCCAGATACTGAAGGATTGAAAGCGGCAACCGTCACAATTTACAACACGGATTCTGATGAAAATCCATTTACCTTCGATATTCGGGGTAACGGGCTTGCTTCAGAGATTGAGGTTAAAGGTAATGACAATGTGATCGTCACTGGAGACAATACTCCTGCTGCGACTGATTTTACTGATTTTGGGTCAGAAGATATTCTAACGGGTAGTCAGGCTCAGATTTTCAGTATCCTCAACACGGGTAATGCTGACCTGGTTCTGTCGAACCCATCAACCTATGTGAGTATCACAGGCGACAATGCTGCTGACTTTGCCGTTACAAGCGTACCGGCTACGCCCATTGCTACAAACAACTCTACCTCTTTTACTATCACTTTTGATCCTAATGGGGATGGTCTAAGACAAGCGATTGTGTCAATCGCCAACAACGATCTTGATGAAGATCCATACTCCTTTACGATTCAGGGTCTTGGTCTGGCGACTCCAGAAATATCTGTCTTTGGAAATGGTGAGTCCATTGCCGATGGAGATAATGCTCCAATCAGTACTGATAATACTGACTTCGACAGTAAGGATATTCTGGCTGCCACACAAGAAAACACTTTCTATCTGAAAAATACCGGTAGTGGAGTGTTAACTCTAAGCGGCACTCCACTTGTGGTCCTTAGCGGTACCCATGCAGGAGATTTCCTGGTTAGCAGCCAACCCGCCGCATCATCGGTGGCACCTGGTGATTCAGTCGCCTTTACGATCACGTTTAATCCCACAGCTGTTGGTTTAAGAACAGCCAGTTTGAGTATTGCTAATGATGACGATGATGAAAACCCATTTGATTTCAGCATTCAGGGTACCGGTATTGCTAGTCCTGAACTAAATATTCTTGGCAATGGCGTGTCCATCGCCAATGAAGATGTAGCACCTAGCGTTGCCGACAGCACGATCTTTGAGGATACTATTCTTGACTCATCCAGCTGGGTTAGCTATACGATTGAAAATACGGGAAGCGCCGTCCTTACGCTGACAGGTGGATCTCCTTATATTTTCGTATCTGGTGCCCACGCCAGTGATTTTACGCTCACCCTTGTGCCACAAGCGACGATCTCTGCGGGTGGCGGAACCACTGACTTTACCATCAAATTTACTCCTAGTGGTGAGGGTGTACGGACGGCCACGATAAGTATTGCCTCAGATGACGAAGATGATAACCCCTATACCTTCAGCATTAGCGGAACCGCACTTCCCATGCCCGAACCTTTACTTGAAATGATACTTTATGTGAATGGGGAGGAGGGGACTGTTTCCGCTCCGGGGGACACTCTGACATACACCGTTTATTATTGGAACTCAGGTGTAGGTATAGCAAAAAGTGTGGTTATTGATGAAGCTATTCCCGTCCAGACGACCTACGTCGAGAACTCAGCGGCAGGTACAGGAATGACCATCACTTTTCAACACGAAACCGTTAATGAATACAATTCATCCCAGACGGCTCCCGTCACAGGTATCAGGTATGAACTCACGACAGATTTGGCTTCTGACCCTGACGGTAATGACCAAAAGACTTTAAGCTTCAGGGTTGTGGTTGATTAGCTACCCAAGATATCACCACCATACCGGGGCTAGCATGAAAGTATCAACACATTACATAAAGGGAATAAACATGCCCAGAATCATTACTTTGCTCATTGTAACATTGATAGGTATTTCCCTAGTGGCTCAAACACACACAGGAGACAACATGTCAGGTTTTAAGCTTATTGAAAAACGCTTCGTGAAAGAAGTTGATGCAGAATGCCTGTTGTTTCAACACGAGCGTTCAGGTGCTCGTTTGCTAAAAATTTCAAATGATGATTTGAACAAGACCTTCTGCATAACCTTTAAAACCGTTACTGAGTCAGATGCTGGAACGCCCCATATTATGGAACACTCTGTTCTAAATGGCTCCAAAAATTTTCCTGTAAAGAGTCCTTTTGATATTTTGTCCAAGGGTTCTCTAAACACGTTTCTCAACGCCATGACGGGCAGCGATATTACACTCTATCCTGTATCCAGTATGAATGATAAAGATTTCCGCTCCCTCATGCATATCTATCTCGATGCCGTGTTCAATCCCCTTATTTATGAAGATTCCCGTATTCTGGAACAGGAGGGCTGGCACCACGATCTTGAACATGCCGATTCGAACATGACTTATAAGGGTGTGGTATATAATGAGATGAAGGGCGCCTTTTCAAGCCCAACCCGGGAACTGGGTTACCTCGTAGACCAACAGCTTTTTCCAGATACACCCTACCGGTTTTCGTCAGGCGGGTATCCTGATTCAATCCCCACGTTGACCTATGACGACTTTATAAATTTTCACCGTAAATATTATCATCCTTCCAATTCATATATTTTTCTGTATGGTGATGGTGATACTAAGTCAGAGCTGGCCTTTATCGATGAGCATTACCTCTCCAACTATACGAAATCTGATCAAGTTATTGATATTCCGTTACAGCAAGCCTTTGAAGCAATGCGAACAGGGAGTGGCGTCTATTCCGCTACAGAAGATTCTGAACTGGAGGGTAACACTTATCTCTCACTTTCTTTCGTCATTGGTCTGAGTACAGATCAACAGCTTAGTCTGGGTTTAAGGGTCTTAACGCAAGCGCTTTTCAACAATGAATCTGCCCCAGTCCGCCTGGCTCTCCAGGAAGCCGAAATCGGTAAAGATGTGGGGGCCTGGGTGGATGATTTAAAGCAGAATGTTTTGCACGTGCAGGTTCAAAATGCCAACCCTGATGAAGCAGAAAAATTCAAACAGATCGTTTTCGAAACCCTGGAGAAAGTAGCCAGGGACGGACTTGATAAAGAGGCAGTGACTGGAATTTTGAACCGTATGGAATTCAATCTCCGTGAAGGAAACACGCCCCAAAAAGGGCTTTACTACAACCGCAAAGCTCTGACCAGCTGGTTCTGGGCTGACGAACCCTTTAGTGGCCTGGAATACGAAAAGCCACTTGCAGCATTCAAAGCAGCGCTTCCAGCAGGTTATCTAGAAAACCTTATTACCCAGCAAATAGTCAACAACCCCCATGCCCAGCTCTTCACTTTAAATCCTCAACCTGGTCTTGAGGGCGAAAATGATAGTCGTACCAATGCAGAGTTGGCGGCTTATAAAGCAAGCCTTTCGACTGATGAAGTAACCCAACTGGTTGAGCATACCGCCATGCTGGTAAAATATCAAAAATCAGAGGACACACCTGAAGCCCTGGCAACCATCCCCCTCCTGGATCTCGAAGATATTAATCCAGATGCTGACTGGTTTGTGGCAGATGAATCACGCGTTTCACGTATACCCTATTTGCATTATGATACCTTCACCAATGATATCAGTTACATCAGATTATTTTTTGATCTTCGTGTTTTGACTGAGGAGCAACTTCCGTACGCTTCTCTCCTGGCCACCTTGCTGGGTTCTATAAGCACTGAAAACTATACCTTTGGTGAGCTTGACAATGCCCTGGATACACACCTTGGTGGGTTTAGCACGTATTTATCAAGCTATCTTGAAAACCGTGATGATGATAAGCTGATCCCAAAGTTTGTTCTATCCACGAAAGCCATCTCCTCAGATCAGTCCAAGGTTTTTGATTTTTCAGAGGAGATTCTGAGGCATTCTCAACTTGATGATATCGAGCGCATTGAAGACGTGTTGACGCGACATCATTCGCGCTTATCTGCCAACGTGAAACGGGATGGTCTGGGCTATGCCAGGACGCGCCTTTTTTCATACACGACCAAGGCAGGCATGCTTAATGAGCTCACTGGTGGTCTGGAATACTATTGGTTCATCAGTGACCTGGTAGAGAATTTCGAAAGTAAGCATGGGGATGTAATAAAGGAGTTGAAGAATGTTTCTTATTTACTCTTCAATAAAAAGAATCTGATCGCCTCCACTACATGTTCTGATGATGCAATGAGTGTTTTCAGAAAAGAGCTCAAGGGTTTCTCGAAAGGTCTTGGAAAACAAAAGCTTGAATTTCAGGAGTGGAAGCTTGAGTCAGCAGTCAGAAACGAAGGTCTCATGGCAGCCTCAAAGGTTAATTATGTTCTTCAGGGAGCAGACTTCACTGATCTTGGTTATGAGTGGGACGGTAAGATTCGTGTCCTCAACCAAATCATATCCCGGGAATGGCTCAAGAATCAGGTTCGCGTAATTGGTGGAGCCTATGGCGGTTTTGCGCGTTTCTCTCCGACGGGTCAAGTGTACTTTGGATCATATCGTGATCCGAATCTGTCCAGCACGCTGGAGAACTATGCCAATACACCTGGCTTTTTAGAGACACTTGATGTGGACCAAAATGAAATGACACGTTTTATCATTGGAACCATTTCTGGCATGGATCGACCCCAAACTCCATCACAACGAGGCAATACTGCTGTGGCTCGTTACTTCACTAAATTAACGCATGAGAAGCTACAGGCTGAAAGAGCCGCAGTTTTATCTACATCTCTTGAAGATGTGAAGTCTTATGAGAGAATGGTATCCGATATTTTAGGAAATAGTCCAATATGTGTGTACGGTAATGAAGACAAATTAAAACAGAATGAAAAACTATTCGAAAAGCTGATCACCCTGGATTAGAAGGTTCATATCATTAGGGCTTGATTCATCACTGTCCCACCCAGGTACTCTTTCGGCCGCTTGTCAGCAGCTTTTCCTGTTGCCGGCTAACCCAGGCATCGAACGAAACACTATAATACCGCATGTTATTATGTGAATATTAACTGTTTATAAGTGCATTGGCCGCTTAAAGAAGATTGACTTCTTTTTGTACAGGAAAACCAGGGCTATAGCAATGACACCCTTTTGCACAAGCAGCCAGCCTTCATTGTCTCCCAATAATCCACAGCCACATTCAGAGTTAATTTTAAAAATAAGCAAGGCGATATTAATTATTGATCCTGCAACAGTCATTATCAACGTCAGAATGATCGCCGAATAATAATGTCTACTTGTCCAGAGACCGACGGCCAAATAAAACTCGACCAGAACTGCAACCAATCCATAATATTTAACTATTCCAGGCAAACCAGCAGCAAAAACAATTTCTCTATAGGGCTCTAAACCGAATTTAAGAAGAACAACGGTTTTAACAGTCCCTAGCAACAGAAAGATAACAGAAATTGACAAGCGTAATATCCAGACTACTCTATGCTTGAGCGTTAAGGACAACATTTCTCGTTTCCCCTTAACCACTGATGTATTTAATCACTGCGGCATCTATGTTGGCTGTTGTGGCTTTCCCGTCAATGATATCTGATATAGTCATCCCGATAAGAAAAACCCTATCGCTCCCAAACCAACCGCCTTCTATCTTTTTGTAAAAGAACACTTTTTCTTTTTTGTCTTCGCCTACGATAGGATAAGGAAGCACCCCGGTTTTGACAAGCGCGCCCGTTTTTGTGCTTACATCATAATAGAAAGGTGGTTCTGGCATGCTCGGCGGAGGAGAAGACTGATAAAAGCAGCTCAAAATAAAATCATTTTTCTCATATAACCCATAAGCGACAGAATAGCCTTTATCAGATACCTTCAATTGCTTCGCGCTAGTATTCGTGAGTATTTCAGGCAACACTATATAATTTTGGTTTTCAATTTTGAATTCAGAGACCACTCCTTGATTTGTGCGATACTTCTCTACAACATAGCCTTTTTCATTATCTATGAGAAAGATGTCACCTTTAGTGGTTATGTCGTATGGTTGCGGCACATACAATAACATAAATCCGTGTGCATCCTCGCCTGTCCTGGAGAGCTCGTTAACAGAATCAACCCCCGTTAGAGCATTGTCATATACTGTTAGCGTAAAGCCCCTTTTTGTTTGAAATAACTCCTCGTAATTTCGACGATTCATTTCTGAAATTTTGTTTCCCCTTTGAGCTTTAAATTTATCTAAGTATCGAGCATATTCCGGCCAATACAATCCACCAACATAAACTCGCTCATTAAACCAGGTCATTTTTCCTGCATAACCATGTTTTTCAATCACCCGCTTTGTGGTTAGACCGTCCCTTGCTACATGGGAGAGATAAAGCCTTCCGTTGCCCATGAAGAGAGTCAAATAAAAACTTTTCCTCGTCGGCAATATTCTGATCACTTTAAATGCTTCGGATCCATTCATTGAAACATTTAAAACTTTAACCCCGCTATGCCTGTCTCGTGATTGAATGTAAATCATATTTTTATCTGAAATGTATAACGACAAGCTGTCTAGGTATAAACCGCCACTCGCCATGCTTGTCCACCGCTTGTTAATAACGCTTTCACTTAATTCTTCTGACAACTCAATTATTTCTATCTTTCCATAAAGTGAGCATGTTACCAGGAAAACAACAATTAAACTTTTCATTATTCGCTTTTCAGCGGGGTGACATGAATGCCACCCCGCCTCCTATTATTTAGAACAACAGTCTCTTGATCCACTCTAAATCAAAACTGATCCAGATTTTGACACAGCCCCCCTCTAACTCATCAACACAAACATCGCCGGCCCAGCCACCCATATATACACCTATGAACGAATCAATTTCATCATTTTCTGCAATGACTCCTTGATCCTCAGCTGCACTTACCATTCCTACCATCAAAAGCGCCACCAGCCCACTTAAAAGGATACTTCTAAAACGATTCATAATCGTCCCTTTCTTTTTGGGTGAGTTTATTCTTTACGATAAAACTCTACCCTGTTCGCTTTTTGATTGTTTACCCCATTTTGATTGATGGAGTCTTGTTTTGTATAAAGAGGCTCCTTGGTCCACACGGTGGAACAATTTACCATAAACCAACAACTGGTTTGTAGCTACACAACTCTGATGTTCTTCGGATAGTTTGTTTGAAGATGGTTGCCTCTCGACGAAGCTATGTTAATCGAAAACTCTCTGAGATGCAAATAAAAAAGCCCACCATAAAGGCGGGCTTTTCTTAAAATGTATTTTGGTTTTATATAAAGGTGTAGTTTAAACCAAATGCCATGGATTGTTTTATCTGCCGTTTCACAGAAATATCTTTGTCATACACCATCTTGAAGTTCACATTCATATTGATGTAATCAGATACTTTTACTGTAATTGTGTTGTCCCAGTTTGCATCAATTTCATCGAAGGCAGAAAAAGCAGAAAACAATTCCAGCTTGGAAACATACACTGCTGTCTCTGAAATATTGTAAGTGAGATCCGTAACAGACTCTGCACCAAACTCGCTTTTCATGGTTTCAATCTTGGTGGTAGCTGGATCATCAGTATAGGGTGATGTATAGTCAGTCGTCACGGTCTGTTTAAATGATAAGCCCAGACGCGTAGCCAACCCTTCGCTGATATCATAACCAGCTCCAAAACTCTCTCTGAAATAACCTGGATCAAGAAAGGCCGAAATCTGAAACGAAGAATCCGTACTGTAATCCATGCCAGCAGCGAATTGAGTTTCGCCCGTTACTGCGATAAATGGATTGATCTTAGATCCCAACTTATAAGTCAGAACACTTTCCAGCTTGATTTCATCTGCAGACTTACGCATGTCAGCATCACCTGTTTTGGTGGCGCCGTAAAGGAATTTTCCCGTATTGGACCATTTGGTCTTCTGCAGGTCCTGAATAAATTTATAATTCAGGTTCATTTGCCAGGCATATGCATTTTCCCCGCCTGCTGTCCAGTTATCAAAACCGGTTTGGGTCAGGTTTAGACCCCCAAGAACAGACTTTTCCCAGGTAGCAGGAGCTTCTTCTTGGGCCATAACCAGGCTGGCCAGTATAACAGTGAGTGTGAGTGTTGCTTTCAGTAATGTTTTCATATTTTCCCTCTTCTTAAAATTCTCACCCAATTAAGGACGAAAATGCTCTTATTCAAGCTTAAACAAGCATCTCCCATTCCTGACAATACTGTGCTTATTGGTTTGCATTAATTCAGCCCCAGAGTGAAATTTGTCCCTTACTGTGGAGAAAATATTTATGTCTGATAACCAACGTTCTGTTCGCCTGCTCCTGGATTTCGACCAGGCCATCTCATGGCCAGAAATAAAAAGCGTCACGAATAAAGCCCTGTCTTTTTTCGATGCCCATTTAACACTTGAACGTGTCTCCATCACTTTTAATGACATTTTCAACCAGTCTCTGGAAGTTTTTACAAAAGACACCTCTATTCCCCACCTTTCATCAGGAGATAAACACTCTATTCCAGCCCCATCCGGGCAAAAGCAGCAACAAAATATAAAGCCAAAATATGTAGCCGATATTTCCAGCCTGCCCAACCCAACTTCAGTGGTAACCGCCCTGATCGATGCTGGCATTCAGTCTTTTTATGGTGTTCCCTTGGTTATTGGTGATGAGGTTGTCGGTTCCCTCAATATTGGTTCTCGTCAACTGGATGGTGTTTTACCTGAAACACAGGAAATCATTTACCTTCTGTCAGCCAGGCTCTCTCTAGCCCTTTTTCACGCCCAGCTACATGACAGCCTGAAACAAAAAGAGGCTGCCCTGGAGGCAAGCGAAAGAAACCATCGTGAACTGATCGATCAAGCAGCCGACATCATCCTGAAAGCAGATCTTCAGGGTCAGATAATTCAAGCGAATGTCGCGGCTACACGTTTACTTGGATATTCCAACAAAGAACTCCTCCAGATGAATTTGTCGGAATTGTTTGAGCCCGATATTTTAATAAAAAAGCCCCTCCGTTACGATCTCATGGAAGCGGGCTTGACCATATTGGCTGAACGCATTTTCCGAACAAAAGACGGTCATCATCTCCCCATCGAGATGAATTCCAGAAAGCTTTCTGACGGGACTCTCGTGAGTATTGTTCGCGATCTCTCTGAAAGGAATGTCACAAATGAATTGCTCCTTGATCAGAAAAACCAGATCACAGCCCTTTTTGATGCCACGCCAACCCCAATGTATGCCAAGGATCAAGAGGGTCGCTACACCATGCTCAATGATGCCTACTTGAAATTTTTCGGAAAAACCCGGGAAGAAATGCTTGGCAAAACAGTGACAGAGGTATGGAATTCAAAAACCTCAAAACAGGTAGCTCGAGAAGATGAGAAGCTTCTCCAGAGTAACGACCGACAGTATTATGCTTCAGAATATCTCCACGCTTCTGGGGAAATACGACAAGTTCTGATTCGCAAAGCACGCTACCTGGATGCTCAAGGAGAGCCCGCTGGCTTTGTTGGCACCTTAATGGATTATTCTGACCTAAAAGCCGCCGAGGATCGCTATGAAACCCTATTTAACAATTCGCCTGACCCTATTGTCGTTCATGACGGGAAAGTCGTTCTTGCTGCCAACCAGGCTGCCATCAGGTTTTTCAAGGCAGACAATCCTGATAAATACCTGAACATTTCTCTTTCTGAATTTATTCATCCCTCTTCAATTGAGGACTCGCGTCTTCGCATAAATGAACTTCTGACATCTAATGTCCAAAATGAGTTGATGAAACAGAAATTCATTATTGCCACTGGCGAGGTTCGCGATGTGGAAGTCATGGCAGTGCCAATCAAACACCAGGATGAGGTCGTAATTATGACTTCCTTTCGGGATGTAACCAGCGAGCTGATGACACGCGAAGCTTTGCTAAATAGTGAAGAAAGATATCGGAGAGCCTTTAAGTATTCACCAACAGCCATGGTGCTCCACGACAAAGGTGTCTTGTTGGATGCCAATCAAGCTGCTCTTGATTTTGCAGGAGCCAAAACCCTGGATGAAGTCCTGGGTATGGATCTTTTTCGTTTGGTCCACCCCGATTTCCGCGAGGCGGTTTTTGAGGGACTTGAGCACCTGTTGGAAACAGGGACGCCAATTGAAGGGGTTCGAGAGCATAAATACCTCACCCTGCTTGGGGAGGAACGGTGGGTTGAGGGCAGTGGAGTTCCTGTTAAACAGGCCGATAAAACCCTTATCCTACTCTCTTTTAATGATATTCATGATAGAGTGACTGCCCGCGAACAGCTGGAAAAAAGTCAGCAACAACTTGAAGTTATCACCGGACATTTAACCAGCTACCTCTTCCTGCTTGATCTCGATTTATCCGTCTTATATGTCAATCAGGCTACAGCAAAACTGATGGGCACCGACAGCACCAATCTGATCGGACCACCCCTTAAAAAGATCATCCCCTCCAAGGAACTTGCCCTGGGGTCAAAATATCTACCAAAACTATTAAAGGGTGAGGTTTGCAATTTTTCCCATCACTATATTTCCTCAAGGCTGGGCGAAATGGACTTTATCATCACCATGATTCCAGTGAGAGGTGATGATGGCCAGACCCTGGCTATTCTGGTGCAGATGGATAACGTGAGCGAGATCGAGTCAGCGCGCAAGGAAATTGCTGAAAACAAAGAACTCCTTGAACTGATTGTTGATACGATTCCCGGCTTATTCTCTTATACCGACATGAATGAAAAATATCTTTATGTAAATGAGACCTATGCTAACTGGTATGGCTACAAAAAGTCTGATGTTATTGGCAAATCTTTTGCTCAAATCATTCCGCCTGATATCTATCAGGAGATGAAACCCTATCTTGCAAAAATCCCCGCGGGTGAGCAACTTTCTTATATGCAAACGCTGAGGGGACCCGATGGTCGAGACCATATTCTGGACATCCGCAACCTTCCTCATTTTGACAAAAACAATAAGCCGAAGGCCTTTCTAACATCTCTTCAGGACGTAACTGAAAAAAAAGAGGAGGAGGTTTTTCGGGATTCACTTCGTCGGCTTGCCCGTAACCTCACCGTCTCACTGGAGCCGCGCGAGGTTGGAATAATCGCTGCTTCTCTGCTTCACAACCTTTTTGGGTATGACGCCTTCGCCTTATATAAAATCGATCTCGACAAAAATCTAGCTGTCGGGTTGTTTTTACAAGACACGTTTGCCGGAGAGGATAAACCGATTGAGGTCGAGACAGAAGCAATTGCCCTGGACATAAAAAACGAAGCGACAACCCTCGTCTTGCCAACACCCGTTTTGTTTAACCGTAAAGAATTCGAAGCAAAATATTCTATTTCTCCTTTTGGAGATAATTCACGACATAGTCAGTCGTTGGTTTTTGTTCCCATTTTCTGGGAAGGTGTCCAAATCGGGTTGTTCACGCTTCAAAGTTATACACCTGAAAAGTTCGAAGAAGACGACTTGCCTAAGTTGAAAATTTTTGCCAATCAGATTGGTGGAGCATTAGTGAGAGCTCAAGCTGATGAGTTGATTCAAAAACAAACCAGCGAGTTAAAAGACCGCGAGCTCCAGCTTCAGGCCAGCGTGCAAGAAAAAGAAGTTCTCCTCAAGGAAGTCTATCACCGCACCAAGAACAACATGCAGGTCATTGTTGGGTTACTTGAGATGCAGGGCATGAAAACCAAGAACACTGAAACCCAGGCCGTCGTGGATGAAATGACCAACCGGATCTACAGCATGGGCATGGTGCACGACCTCCTGTATCGCTCCAGAAACCTGGCTGAGATCATGCTGGACACCTATCTCGAAAAGCTGGTTGATCGTCTCGTTCTCGCCTACAAAACAACCCTGGGTGAAATCATACTTGATTGTCAATCCGCTACTATTCCAGTAAATATTCAAACTGCCATTCCTCTGGGGCTTGTGATAAATGAAATCGTCAGCAATGCCTTGAAATACGCCTTCCCAGACCAGCGAGATGGTAAAATCCTCATCCGAACTCAGCCTTATGGAGAAGGGGGTCTCACTATCGAAATCGGAGACAATGGTGTGGGCATGCCTGAGAGTGTTGACCTCAGTACTTTTGAGACGCTGGGTATGCAGATCATACATGATATCGTTGATCTCCAGCTTTTTGGTGAGCTTGAAACATCAACCCGCGAAGGGGTAAAGTATTTTATCACAATTCCCAACCTGAAGTTAGATTAACAGCCGGACTGACTTAACAGTTCAGCTTTGGCTGTAATTTTTCCAGGGAGATTTCTATATGGCAAACCAAACACGCATCCTTCTGGTTGAGGACGAGGTTATTACAGCATCTTCTCTCAAAATGGGTCTTGAGAGCGCCGGATATAGTGTCTGCCCCCTGGCTACCCGTGGAGAAAAAGCCATTAAAATTGCCGCCCTGGAACACCCTGATGTCATTTTAATGGATGTCAACCTGCCTGGTGGTTTGAATGGAATTGAAACAGCTCAAGCCATCCTGAAAACATCAGACAGTAAAATTATTTTCCTCACGGGATATCAAGATGATGAGATTATCGAGAAAATCAACGCCTTGAACCCCCTTGGTTATCTCGTGAAACCGGTCAGTATTGAGCGCATCCGCAATATTCTTGACGAAAACTTTTAGTAACACCTCATCATTTAAAGAGAAATCTCTACAAATGAAAAAACTTATCCTCCTTTTTATTCTTGTATGTTCCGCCATGGCTCAGCCTCTATTTAATTAAGAGCCAGAGGTTCGGGTTCGAATCATTAACACCCTTGATACACTCAACATCTCTTTGCAGGGAAAATGGTCCTTTCGCAACACTGCGGCAGCAAAGATGACCCTGCCTGCAAACGCTAAGATTCGGCTTATCAAAGAAGGCGGACAGATCTCCGTTTTTGATACCAGTGGCGCTCTGCTCGCTAAAACCCCCTCGTTTATGTTTCGATCAAATAGCGACACATCAACCATAGAAGTTGAATCTGTCCCCTATGGGGTAGGCTGGTGGTGGGCCGGTGTGGAAAACCGGATTTATGAGGGTAATTTTCATATCTACCTTGGCACGAACCAAGAAATGAACGTCATCGTTCAATTGCCCCTCGAAACCTATTTAAAAGGTGTCGTACCCTATGAAATTGGCGGCACCTCACCTCTGGAGGCGCTCAAGGCTCAGGCAGTAGCAGCCCGATCGGAAGCCGTGATTGCTCTCACCTCAAAACTATATAGTGGTGAATTCTACGACCTGACTTCTGATGTGGAATGTCAGGTCTTCAGCGGCAACAAGAAGCGCACGGAACGCTCTGATCAAGCCGTTCAAGAAACTGCTGGACTGATTATCAGCGAAGGTGGACAACCCATGAATGCCTACTATGCCTCAAACTGTGGCGGCCGGGCTGAGTTGATTAAGAATGTCTGGCCCGGTCGGAATCGACTGGAAAGCTACCAGGTTTCCCTGCCAGATAATGAGGGGCGGAAAGGTCCTAATCTAAAAAGGAACTGGCGAGCCAGGCGCTGGATTAACGCCTCTCCCAGTGTCTATTGTAATCCTGACTCAAACACATTTTTGCCCAACTGGAGTAAGAAAAACTTCCGCTGGTCACGTGAGTTCAGTGTTCAAGAGCTTACTGATATGCTCACAAATGACAACGAACTCGGCTTGTTTAAAAAAATTCGTGTGTTAAAACGCGGATCCTCTGGTCGCATTTATAAGGCCCGCGTTATTTTTGAGAAGGGCAAGCTAAACATAGATGGAGAACTCACTATTCGACAGTTATTCAGTCCTTCGTTGATGAGTTCTGCTTTTTATGTAAAGCGAGAGGGTGCTAAAGTTGTATTGCATGGTGCTGGCTGGGGACACGGTGTGGGTATGTGTCAAAGCGGTGCTGTAGCCCAGGCTACCCTGGGTCACACCTTTGACCAGATTCTCAAGCACTATTATTCAAAGGCTGATCTGCTGAACATCTATGCCGATTAGGTTGTGTTTTGACCAATTGACCTACCTTTTATTTGATTCTTCTATCAGGCTTAGTTTCAGCTCTCGAACCTTATCCGATAACAATACATCTTCTTGTCGGGTCAGGTTGCCAGCTGTTTTGAAGAGCAATGCTTCCAGAATACCAACACTGACAGCCGCAGCCTCCAGGTTTTTTTCTGGTTTGCCTGTTAAGGGGTTCGGCGTTTTGCCCAATTGTGACCAGGCTCCTGCACTAAGTTGATTCACCAGCAAGGAAAAGAGTTGTTGATGTTTTATCTGATTGCTCGCCATGTTTATACTCTCATTTCTATTTTAAAATCTGACTAAGGTCAATACTGTCATCATCCCGCTCTACGACGAGAATTCCCGACATGGGCACAATAATATACTTTTCATCCTGATATTTTATATCAATGGCGAACTTCTTCAAATACAGGGCATAGTCTCCCACTTCAATCTCCAGGGGAATGTATTTCACCTTGCTGGAATCTGATGTCTGCCAAACATCCTCATCGCCCTCGGTGCTGGCCAATGGCGTTCCCGGTCCTACAGCCACAACAAAGCCACCCTGAACCGACTCTTTCTCAGTAACGGTGGGTGGTAAATACAGACCGGAGGAGGTGCGATCCTGGCCTGAATCGGGGTAAATGAGCACCCGATCACCAATAACTTTGAGTTTATCTAGATTTTTTGTCATATCATTTTCCTATTCTAATTGCGCCATAAACTAATATGCCTCTACCTGTTTGTGGTGAACCTTTTTTTCTACAATCTGCCTTCGCCGAAACGGCTACGCCCGCCTTCCTTAGTACGAAGTACGGCGGACAGGCGCAGGCAGGCTAAATCTACGAAGAAGACGAATTTTGTTATCGGTGTTGCTCTTCGTGCTTACTCACAGGGAGTTCAGGGGTAGCCCCTTGTAAGCTGTTGACTTGAGCTTCCGTGGAAACCCGGTGTAATCTGTGGTAAAAAAGGGCATATTTGTTACAGGTTGAATTTTCTTAACAACAGCTACGTCAACGATTAGTTTGATGCAAAAAATTGAATAATGAATAATTGGGAGATATAAATGAGCACACAAACAACTGGAGCAGAAAACATCCGCTGGGATTTGAGTGAACTTTTTTCAGGCCTGGATGATCCAAAAATTGAAACTGTTTTAAATGAAAGCCGTCAAAAAGCTGAATGTTTTGTTGAACAATACCGGGGTAAACTGGGAGACCTCTCCCCTGAATCCCTAGCAATGGCCTATAACGAATTGGAGGACATCAGTGGTCCCCTCTATCGTCTCGGCATGTTTGTAAATCTTGAATATGCTGTTGACACCGCTGATGACAAAATCAAAGCCCTTCTGGGAAAAATCGAACAATCCTCTTCAACCACTTCAAACCTCCTGGTCTTTTTCTCCCTTGAGTTAGGCAATCTTTCTGATGATCAATTTGCCAAGTTTGATGGCGCGGAAGTTTTGAAAGATTTTGAATATAAAGTCGCTAAAATGCGGAGGAATGCCCACTACAACCTCTCTGAAAAAGAAGAGCAGGTTATGAACCTTAAAGATTTGAATGGTAGCAATGCTCATCAAAAACTTTATGGTGAACTTACGGCTTCATTTTCTTTCGAGTTCGAATTGGATGGTGAAACCAAAACGCTTAACGGGGATCAACTGCGGGCCATGAGACAGCATCCAGATGCCGATGTTCGTCAAAGAGCCATGAAACTGTTTTTCTCCCGTTATGAAGACAACTCTCTTGTAATCAATCACCTCTACAACAGTCTTGTTAAAGACCATGGCATTGAAATAGCTCTGCGCGGTTTTGATCAACCCATCAGCACCATGAACACCCATAACGATTTGAGCGATGAGGCTATTCAGGCGCTCAACGATGTAACCACTGAATCCTATTCTCTGGTGAACCGCTATTACAAGCTGAAAGCCAAGATGCTCGGCATGGATGAGATGACCCTGGCTGATATCTATGCTCCCCTGCCACAGTCATCAAAGGCCTACCCCTTCGAAGAAGCCAAGACCCTGGTTTTGGATGGCTTCAAGTCCTTCGATAATGATTTTTATGAAATGGCCAAAACCATGTTCGATGAGAACCGTATTGATGCACCCGTAGAACCTAAAAAACGCGGTGGCGCCTTCTGTGCCAGCTCTACTCCAGATCTGAAGCCTTATGTTCTCTTGAACTACACCGGCAAGGTTCGCGATGTTTCTACCATGGCCCATGAATTAGGACACGCCATCCATGCCATGTTATCCAGCAAACAGAAATTGATGAATTACCATTCTATTTTACCGCTGGCTGAAACCGCCTCCATTTTCTCAGAAATGGTCCTCACAGATTCTCTCTTAAAGAAAGAGACTGATGTAGAGGTCAAAAAATCCATGCTCACCGGCAAGCTGGAAGATATTTTTGCCAGCTCACATCGTCAAAACATGTTCAGTAGCTTTGAGGTCGCCTCACACAAAGCCATCAATGAGGAGTTGCAAAGCCCACAGGCACTGTGTGAACTCTATACTGTGGAATTGCAAAAGATGTTCGGTGACAGTGTGAATATCACCCCGGAGTATGCCTGGGAATGGTCTTCAATCCCCCATATTTTCAATGTGCCTTTTTACGTTTATGCCTACAATTTTGGCAACCTGTTGGTCTTCGCCCTATATCAGAAATACCTGGAAGAAGGCGACTCCTTTATCCCTAAATATAAAAAGTTCCTCTCCATGGGCAGCTCAGCCAGCCCAGCTGATTTAACTGCCCTTGTCGATGCCGATATTAATCATCCTGATTTCTGGCGGAAAAGCCTGAAGTACATCGAAACGCTGGTGGATCAACTGGAAACACTGGTAGACTAATTGGGCTTTATCTTAACCTTGCGAAGGTTTTAAACCTTCGCAAGGTTATATTCTTCCATGAAAATCAAAAATTCAACAAACATAGATGTTGTACTTAATGAAATTGGCGCGCGATTGACCCAGCAGCGTGTTCATGCAAAACTCACCCAGGCAGGATTGGCCAAAAAGGCCAGTGTTTCCAAGCGCACGGTTGAGCGTATTGAAGCAGGGAGTTCTGTCCAGTTTTCAACCATGCTCCAGGTATTGCGTGTGTTCAAACTGTTGGAGCCTTTTGGTCTGGCTCTGAACGCAGAAAAGAGTGGAGCCCCCGCCAAAAAAGCGACAAAACCGGTTAAGGCCGTGAATAAATCCTCGGATGAACCCTCAAAAAAAAGTCATTCCTGGGGATATTAGGTTTTTTTGCGAAGGTGTGAGCGCTGCTCCTTTATCGCCGCTTTTAAACCCCTAACACTCTCAGCCTGAAGCATATAACGCATCATGCGGAAAGCAATAAACTCTGGACCGAAAAGACGGATACTCCTGGCCAGAAAAAAAACAGGTCTTACAAAAAGAAGATTCATGAAGGTCCTGTAAAGGGGTGAAACATCAGGAAATCCAGCCATTTTTACAAAGCGGCTGGGCAAAACAGGGTAAAGCTCTGGGTAGTCTTCCAATAACTTTGGAACACCCTCTTTCCCAAACGCATACTTCAAAGCCAGGCTGGCTCGCAAGGAATAGTGGAGACAATAGGCTACGGCTTCTGGCTCATAGTGAATCTGGTTTTGTTGTTGAGCACTAATACGGTGGGCCAGATCGATATCTTCGGCTTCGGGATGGTCGATGTGTTCCGCATATCCACCACACGCTTCATACACATTCTTGCGGATCGAAAAATTTGCTGTATTTACATATCGCAAGGGCGGCGAAGAATGTGAGCCTGTTTTGGCAGCCCAGCGCCGGGTGCTGCGATAATCACCATCCAGAAAACGGAACCAGCGGTTTTTCTTTACAAAGGCAGGTAGGTAAATTTCTCCCATTACTGCTGCTGTTGCCTCTGTTTTAAAGGCTTCGAGGTGTCGATACAACAACCCTGGTGAAATTTCCAGGGCACTTTCCAGAAAAAGAATGATCTCATTCTTGGCTGCTTCTACACCAAGGTTGCGACTTCTAGCTCGATTTGTAGATTCGTCTACTGAAACAAATATTAAATCAAAAGAGAACTGATACTCCTTTAAAACGGCTTTAACCTTATCTGTCAAGCCCTGTAAAACCATTATGACTTCAAAGTCCAGGTCCTCATGTTCTAGACGCTCACAATCTGTCAGAACCCGCACACAACCACCGGGGTCGGCGTTGGCAAAAATAACGATGCTCAGTTTAGGCCAGGTCACGAGGTAATTCCTTTATCCAGTTCTGCTTGAGGTAAATATTATAGACGGATCGTATCACCGCTTCAACACTATGGGTCTGCTCTACCCAGGCTCTACCAGCTTTCTTTTTTTGAATAACCAGATCCCTATCTGAGATCAACTTTACCAGGTCTTCATAAAGCGTTTCCTTGTGGATATTCACAAAAGGGTGTTTTCCCAGAAAGGTTTCATATTGTGGGATGAGGTTGGTGCAACAGGCCAGGCCCATGGAAAAAGACTCCACCGAGTTCATCCCGTAACCCCAACCACCAAGATTGGCAACTTGATCTATATAAATATCACATGCTGCCTTCTTCTGAAGTGTCACAGCGTGAGGCTCGTTTTCAATCAAGACAAATTCGACACCGTGATTCTTTTCCAGTTTTTGACATGCTTCAATAATGATATCGGAACCTTTCCAGTAGCGGTCTCTGGTGGCATGACAAATTTTCAAGGGCTTGTTGAGCTCAAATCGAGGCGTGTGGTTATTCACTTCAAAAGGTAAAAACACATATTCCATATTGGAGTGCTTTTCCAAAAGATCCAGCTCGCTCGATGTGTTGATATCCACCAGCTTATCAATCCGGGGGAAAACGCCTCGGGTGCGCATGTCCACGCCATGATAGTTGGCAATGATGTGCTTACCCTGCTTTTTCAACTCATCAAAAGGCCAAGCTGATGTTCTCAAAAATCCGTGTCCGCCTTCAAGGTGGTAAATGTCATAATCCAGGAGGCCGTGTTTCTTGAAATACTTCTTCAGTAAGGGTTTCCAGAGCTGGTCTCGCATGGCAAAAAAGAGGGCTCTCTGGAAAGACGGTTTCCACTCTGGCGGATAGCCCTCAGCATCCTCATACAGTTTGCTTTCATCAGTCAAAAAGCTTTTGGCCTTTTTAAAGCTATCTGATTTAGGTAGCAGGGGGAGGTCTAAACAAATGTCTTCGGGAAAACCCTCGGCTGTAGGAAAGAGGGTCACAAAGTTGGCTTCATTCCCCAGTTTCCTGTGGGCATCCACAAAGAGCTGGAGGGTCCCTGAGGTATTTTCAGAGCGCAAATAGAGAATTTTTAGCGGGCGTCCCATGCGTTCCTTACCAATAGGTGTAGATACAGACGATACTGTCTTTTAGACAACTCTATATCTTGTTCGATTTGTTTAGCCAATCGTTCTTCGATTAATTTTGGAAGTCCAAACATTTTCATGAATGACCATACTCCGGGGTAAAGTAGAATCATCTTTTTCAGCTCGGGATGTTTCTTCAGGAGCGCTGGCAAGCCAATCTTTCCATATTCTTGAAGTCGGACCTGTATCTTTTTATGGTTTTCTATTTTGACCCGCTGAAGGGGGAAATCTGGAATAATCCTTCGGTTCTTGAATCCTGCTTGATCCAAACGATAAACCAGGTCTATTTCATGTCCGCCATAATGATTCATGCTTTCATCAAACCCCTTCACATAACAGTACACCTCCTTTTTGATAATCGCGGCTGTAAACAAGCTATTTTTGATGGGTAGTGTGTCTGGTTGTGGGGATAGTCGTTCTTTTTGGCCGGACAAAAAGACCTGAAATTCAGTGAGCGGCAAGCCGGGATCTGGCTCAAGCAGATGTTGGGCAAAGTCAAACTGGTTAGATTCAATGAACGCTGAGACTCGACTAAGATAATCTTTGGGTATTTTCAAAAAAACAGAAAGTAGAATGAGAAACTCTCCGCCAGCCTGTTTCACACCACTATTCCGCGACGTAGCAGCCCCTCTCTGAGACTTATGATGGATGATTTGCCAGTTTGCCAGAGGGTTGTCGCCTAGAGTCAGGGGTGTTGAGGATCCGTCATCAACAACTATCAGTTCCCATATCAGGTCTGTTTTATTTGCCCGAAGCTCAATGAGCATCCGATTGAGATTCTTTTGATCTTTATAAACCGGGAGTATGATAGAAACCATTATTTTTGATCACCCAGAAGGGTTGCCTGGCTATTATTGAATCTTCTCACAAGTAAATGTGTTTTCCTTTCGTGTGGTTGATCCTGAGAAATTAAAGCCAAACCTCTCGGGATGAAGTACATTGTGATCACATTAAACAAAACATATTGTCTTTGCCATTGATTAAGAACGTCATTTTTATTTTTCACAGTTAAAAAAGATTGAATTCTTTTTTCATTCTGGGCCTGATCATCAGAATCCGTCTGACAAAAACAATCTTTCTTTAAAAACCTTTTTCGTCTTGGTTTTGTTCCATATAGATTGGTTGAATTATGTCAAAGCCAGAAAACAACATCTCTCTTAGAAAATTTCCTTTTCCCTATAAATCTATGTTTTCTATTTGCAGCGATGTAGATCATGCTGTGTCACTACCAGCCTATGTGGAGTTCATGCGCTTTCTCAACACAGATCAAAACACTGTTTATGGTAAAGGGCTAAACCTGGAGGTTTCCAACAGTTTTTGGTTTTACAATGGCGAAGATGATGATCAACTCAGTTATTTTAAAGGTTTAACACAAAACGAATCTCGTTTTGCCCCATTTTGTCGTGATTTATGGCAATCCGGCCATATGGACACCCAACATGGTTATGGAAATTTTAATGCCGGTGGCTTTGAGCGACGATTTGCTGAACAGGCCATAGAGGTTTTAGAACATCATGGGGTTCATCTTCCGGTTTGGGTAAACCACGGAAATGATCTGAATCATCAGAAGGTCGGGAATTATCCGGATTTTCATGGTGGGAAACCAAACAGTAAGGCCTATCACCTGGATCTTCTTCGTGAATATGGTACCCGTTTTTTTTGGGCAGGACGCACCACCCACGTTGCTGGGCAGGATGCTACTTTTTCACTTGGGAACCAGTTTCAGCAACGACTCCAAAGGCTGGCTTTAATAACCAAGTATCGAAAAACCCAGCGACCACTTCCCGACCCCCTTAATCGCCTTTTGATTCCAACGAAAATGGAGGATGGGAGTCAAATTTTAGAATTCCAGCGCTTTATCTCTAGATATGGAGAGGTTATAAACACCGACTTTCACGATCTTGCCCTCCAGCTCACAGATGCCGTTCTAGCCTCGTTGGTCAATAGCAATGGCTTTATGTTGCTTTACACCCATATGAATGAGAATCTGCCTGAGGGAGGGGCGTTTCCACCCCGCGTCTTAGAGGTTTTTCGGCGGCTGCAGGAGTTTGCTCAAAGACGGTCTCTCTTGGTAACCACTTCATCTAGGTTATTGACCTATGCAAATTTGATCCAACATTTGACTTTAAACATTGAACACGGCTCCGGACGATTAAAAATTCTTCTGGGACGCGACGATCATCGGGCCTTATCAACTATTGACCTTCAGGGGCTCTGTTTGTATTGTAACGAGCCTGCTTTACTACAAGTGTTTGTTGATGGGGATAGTGTCGCGCTACAAGTGAATCCACCAGATGAAAGTGGAAGGAAATCTGTAAGCATTCCCTGGGTTCCGCTGGAATACCCCTTTTGATCAATTGTCTAGGGTCTCAATGGATGTGGTCTATTTTTTTGGGTCTCTAATATTTACATGGTTGAATTCATGATTTAAGCGTAAAGTCGTTGTTGAAGGAGTCTTTTGTGGTGCGATCTATCTTTTTAATCATTCAGGTCCTTTTTTCCCCACTCTTTTGGATTCAGAGCATCAAGCGCTTTCGTTTTTTTGTTCATGATAATGTTTTAGCCATCCCAAAGATTGCTGGCATTGGGAAAAATACCACCATCTCTCCCACAGCTGTTTTTGCCTATCCTGAAAATATTACGCTTGGGGAAAATTGTCTTATCAATCATAATAATCGACTCTATGCAGGACCTGACACTAAAATTTCTCTTTCTAATGGTGTCATGATCGGACCTGATGTGTTTATGACAGCTGATTCCTTTTCCAAATCCATGACAGAAAGCACCTTGTCGCACGCTGGTTCAGTAGGTGATATCACAATCAAAGAAAATGTAAGAATTGGTGCTCACGCGGTGATTCTTCCAGGTGTAACCATTGGTAAGAATGTAGCCATTGGTGCCGGTTCAGTAGTTACCAAAGATATTCCAGCTAATGTGGTTGCAGCAGGCAATCCTGCCAGGGTTGTAAAGGAATAAGGGTTCTTTGTAGTACCGTGAGTGTGTTGGTTAAGGATTGTTTAAACACTGAACTCCTCGCATCAGATGAAAAATGAATCCTCCACATGGTCTGCAAGGGGCAGTTAGCGCTTAAGGAGCTCTCCTGAAATTTGTCGAAGCGAGAGAACACCCACCCAATCCAGGACAGGGAAGTAAACCACTACAAGCAAGAGATTGAACCAGAGGTTTTCAACCCC
Organism: uncultured Lentisphaeria bacterium; assembly: GCA_964508765.1. Taxonomy (GTDB): domain Bacteria; phylum Fidelibacterota; class UBA8477; order UBA8477; family JABMPR01; genus JABMPR01. Next base: position 41,525 of record CAZDVD010000007.1, on the reverse strand, counting down.
CGTCACAAGTGGCGTGAAAAACAAGGCTGCTAAAACGGCAAAGGTCTTGATCATTTTGATAAAATCATAGGGAATCGGGAAAAACCGACGGACCGTAAAATAGATGATAATGCCCTGTATGATATAGGTCAACACCAGAGCGTATCCTGCAGAAAGAAAGCCCCACTCAAAAACAGAAAGAAAAACCACATTAGCGGTGATATTTACGAGGAAACCAACCCCTGTAAAAAGGGGGATATACATGGTTTTCTTTTTGATGTATGCCCCTACGATAAAATTTTGCGATAAGCCAAAGAGCATATTCCCCAGCAAAACAAAGGGCACAACTTTTAAGCCTTCATGATAACTGGGTGCAATTATATAAATGCCTCCCCAGGGTATCATCAGTAAATCCACCAACACAAGAGACACCGCCAGATAAATAAAGCCTGTTACTGCAACAAACAGTGTAAAGATTTTAGCAAAGAGATAAGGCGCGTCTGGATCCTCTCCCCTTGAAAGGTAAAAAGGCTGCCAAGCGAAGCGAAAGGCCGTAATCAACAAAGCCATGACCACACCGATCTTGTAACCCGAGGCGTATAGACCTACAGTATGCTCTCCCAGGAAATGCTTGATTAGAAAACGATCACTCACAGTAATAAGAATTAGAAAAAACACTGCTGGGACAGTGGGCAATCCATATTTGAGAATATCCCGCCAGATAACCTTGTCCCACCGGAAACGAAACTCCCGCCAGAGCACAGGAGAGCTGAGTAAAAACTTGGCTCCAGAACTAATGGCGTTGGATAATAGAATTCCCGTAAGACCCATTTTTTGAATGGCCACGAAATAGATATTTAGAGATAGATTAACAACCACCTCTACAAAGACGATGAGTACATAGTTTACTGGTTTATTGACGGCGCGATAATAAACAATAGGTAGAAAGGCTAGTCCATCAAAAAGAATAATCAAGGTCAGGTAGGTCAGTATTATTGATCCTGAGGGAACCGACAAAAAGCCTTCTGAGAATGTGGGCAGCAGCAGATAAACGGCTGTTGATAAGAGAAAGGTTGAAACAAAAATACTTGTATAGACAGTGTTTAAAATTTGTTTGCGTTGTTCTATGTCCTTTTCAGGGATAAAAAACCGCATAAACGCTGTATCCATGCCGTGGATAAAAAACACATTGACCAAAGCAATAAATGAGTAAATCAGACTGTAGATACCATACTCTTCCGTGGCAATGAGATTGGTGTAGAATGGTAGAAGAAGAAAAGTCATCCCCCTGTTGAGAATATTGCCAATCCCATAAACCAGAGTGTGTTTGGAGAGTTGTTTAATGCTTGAAGCTGTTTTACTCATTCAGCAGGACCCCAAACTTCAAACAGGGGTCGATATTCAAGAAAATCAACGGGGTAATAGGTCAACATGTTGAGTTTTTTCAGAAACAGGGGTTCTGACTCAGATTCGAAAGTCTTTTTTAGCTCATAGTTTCGGGCAGTACACAGGGAGTCAAAGCGGGTGGCCATCTCGCGTGAGTTTTCAAAACGCACACTACTGCCCTCAAACCAAAACCGATTCACAACGGCCCAGTCAGCACCTGTTGCCCAGGTCTCTGGAAATTCAAGAGACTTTATATTGCGTCCAGAATAGCGTTTGGAGGCCCAGACATCCCAGCCAGCCCGAAGCCAATCGGCGTTCTGTCCAGCATAGTAGGGCTGAGTAATGATTTTGGTTTCTGGATTCGGCATGTTATTACCCGCCCAGCGAAAAGCTTTTTGCATGACAACCTTATCCTGGAAGTGTCCGTGAGAATGGAGCAGTGTGCGGACAAACATGGGTGAAAAGAGAATAATTCCCATCAAGACAAATGCCACCACCGTTACTCTTGATGACACACCGCTTGATAACAGTGTTTTTCTAAGTGAGTAAAAAGCCCGAACAATGCCTTCTGCACCAATAAGAAACATGGCTGGCATGATGGGCATAAGCAGGCGTGGTTTGACGCCAAAGTATATTACTGAAAGTGAGCCCAAAACAACCCAGGGCACAATCAGCCAGAAAACATCTCTTCGTCTTTCCTTCCACAGGCCAATAATGGCCAAGACACCAAACATAGCCAGGAGAGGTGAGAAGAAATCCCATGTGAATAACATGCGATACATGATGCGAACGATGTTCTTTATATAGACAAAAACATTGAAAACAAATTGCTCGCTATAATCAAGCTGACCGTAGCCAATTTGAAATGGATTTCCGAAATGCGCATAATTGGTAACCAGTTGAATGGATATGCCAGCCAGGAATCCAAAAAATCCTAAAAGCCAGAAAGAAGGGTAGAGATGAAAGGCCCAGATCCGACGATCACCAACGAGATAGACAAGAAAGAGGGGCAAAAAGAATACATAATTCCAGCGAAAAACAAAGGCCAGGCCCAACATAAAGAAGGAAAGGAACAAGTCTCTGGGACTTTGTGTATCCAGGAACAAAAGCATGAGATAAATCGCACCCAACAGCATGGCCAGGGAGCCTGGATCAGATGCCGAGTTTATGCTATTGATGAAGGGACTCTCCGCCAGCGAAACAAAAATGGCCGCAATGATTCCAGTAGCTGGATTAAAGACTCTTTTTCCTAATAAATAGGTGAAAGCCACTGCGAGAAAGATGAAAAACATCCCGTGCCAGAAAGCACCAGACTCAGTAGAGCCTCCCAGTGCCTTGCTTAGCTGCATAAAGGGAATCAGGGTCAGGCTGGTGCCAATAGGCCAGATCGGTGTTTTCCCGTCTATGAGATACTTACCATCTTCCAGAAGACTTTCAGCTCCAGAAAAATAGGCGACGGGATCTCCATTATAAAGGTAGGGTCCCTGAAATTGCAGCCGTGGTGCGACGGTAATGAGTAACAGGACAAACAGCACGAGATAGTGCTGCTTACGGGTGAATGGTTTTATGGCCAGTTTATCCTCCTGGGCTCAATCAAAAATTAAGCTCAAAGGTATCACGGAATACGCCGCTGGCACCGAAATTTTCTTTAAATCGACCCAGTCCGAAATTGGGTTCCATGTTTACAGTGAAAATACCAAAATCCAGATAACTGTAACAATGCTCGTGACACCAGGTGATGATCTCATAAAACAAGAGATTCACTGCCCGGAGGTGTTGGTATTCTTCGATATGGCTGATATAAAAAGCCAGAACCACATCTTTGTTGACAGAAAAGTTTACCACGCCAGCGATGAGTTTTTCGTCCCAATAGGCCCCAAAAAGCCTGATGCGCTCTGGGTACAAAGCTTTCAGTTGAAGTAGTTCATCCAGGCTGTGAGTGGGCTGCACATTATGGCGAATGTTTAGATTTTCTTTTAACAAGTGGTAGAAATCAGCCCAGTCGTCAGATTCCCGGACCGTGACATCCTGTTTGATGGCCTTACGTACCGCCGTTCTGTGAGAGGCGGCAAATCGTTCCAGGTTTTTCTCTGGAGATGACTCGATGGTAAGCATGGATGAGACATCACGTTTTTTATAGGTAAAGCCATGGGTAATGAGAGAAAAGTCGAGATAATTGCTGACGGTATGCTGATAGATAGCCGGGGGCAGGGTCATTTGTATTCTGTTAAACCCCGCCTGTTTGGCATATTCACAAATGGCTTCTACAAAATCATAGCTTTCCTGAAAACTCAAGTTCTGCTGAACGATGATGCCACCATAGGAAGACCCCTGATGACTGACCAAAGCGAGACCATCACCTGTTTGAATTTCAGCTGCAGGAAAAAGCGCCTTTAATTTCCCATTCTTTTCAAGGATCAAGCTGTGGTCTTTAAAACGACCTTCGGGATGATATCCCAGGAACTTTCTCTCGTGAAACATGGTGCCGTTGTTGGCTGTGGCAACAAAGTGTTCCCAGACAAAGGTATCAGACGATGAAAAGATTCTGGCAGAAATTGACATGTGGGTTTAGCTGAGCTCCCAGTCTTTTAAAACGTCCTCGGCATGGGTTGCGACTTTGACATTCTCATAAATTTTATCGATGGATCCAGATTCATTAATCAAAAAAGTTTTTCTAAAAGTGCCCATATATTTACGCCCATACATGGATTTCTCACCCCAGACTTCATAGTTTTTTACCATCGCCTTTTCAACGTCAGCCAGCAGTGGAAAGTTCAGCTCTTGTTTGGCGATAAAATTCAGATGTGATTTCTCACTATCAATACTGACACCCAAAACGGCAATGTTACGTTTTTTGTAGGCCTCGATATTGTCACGAAAACTGCAGGCCTCCTTGATGCAGCCGGGAGTCTGGTCTTTTGGATAAAAATAGATAACCAGCTTTTGACCTTTAAAGTCAGACAACTGGACGATATTTTCATTCTGATCATTGAGCATAAAATTCGGGGCTTTATCTCCAACACTTAACATGTTTAGTTCTCCTTGTTTGGGTCAGGAACGCATGACTGGACCAGACAAACGACGTAACATCGCCTTGATCTCGGCATTAAAAATATCGTTCTCATCCATTTTTATTTTGATTGTTTTACATGCATGAATCACCGTGGAGTGATCACGGCCACCATAAAACAGACCAATGGATTTAAGTGAATTGTGGGTGAGTTCTTTCGAAAGGTACATGGCAGCTTGTCTGGCCAGGGCCACTTCCTGTTTGCGCCCCTTACCATAGATATCATCTTTTTTCACGCCAAATGATTCGGAGCAGTTGTTCAAAACATCTTCCATACTCACGATGGGTTTGGCAATCTTACCGGTGAGGTCCATAAGGACCTTATGGGCAAGTTGTAGATTAATGTCGCTTTTTGCCAGGGACGAGTAAGCCAACAAACGAATCAGGGCGCCCTGAAGCTCTCGGATATTGCTTTCAATATTGGTGGCCAGATATTCAATCACATCATAAGGCATTTCAATGCCGCTTTCCTCAGACTTTTGGCGCAGGATGGCTACCCGGGTTTCAAAGTCTGGAGAGGTAATGTCCACAGAGAGACCGGCCATAAATCTTGAGGTTAATCTTTTTTGGAGTCCAATCTCGCCAGGGGGACGATCCGTGGAAAGAATGATACGCTTCCCATTCATGTGCAGATCATTAAAAGTGTGGAAAAACTCTTCTTGGGTACGCTCTTTCTTCTTAAAGAACTGAACATCATCCACGATGAGCAAGTCGGTTTTTCGATATCTCTGACTGAAAAGCCCCGCTTTGTTCTCACGAATCGCGCTGATAAAGTCCATTGTGAATTTTTCAGATGAAATGTACAAAACCCGTTTGTTGGGGTTAAACTGATGATAGGCATTCCCGATGGCATGTATGAGGTGGGTTTTTCCCAATCCAACACCACCATAAATAACAAGAGGGTTATACATGTTGTTGTCGTTAGAGTTTACCACGGCTTCCGCGGCTGCCTTGGCAAACTGGTTGTTGGGGCCTTCGACAAAATTTGAAAAAGTGAATTGTTCGTTCAGGTTGGTTTCAAAGCCCTTGGTACGAAGGACGGGTTTTTCCGGTTCATAAAAAGGTTCTGGTGCCTGCATGTTAACACTATCATCCAACACAATGGAGTATTCAACCCGCATGGGTCTCCCACTGACTTCTGCCAGTGTGCTTTGTATGATTTCACCATAGTGAGATTTCATCCAGTCATAGAAAAACTGGTTCGGGACCTTGAGGGTTAATACCTCTTGGTCTTCGGCTAGTTGTGTCATCGGCTGAAACCAGGTCTGGAACGTCTGATTCGCTACCCTTGTTTCCAGTACAGTCTTTACATTACCCCAAAGCTCGTGGCTCAAAGCTCACCCAAAGATATATTCACAAGTTATCAACATTAATTCGACCAGGGTTTATTCTAAAACCGCCATTAAAATAAGCGGTGAATTTCCAGTACAAATATTTATTTGCCACAGATATGCACCTGCTCTCGAATTTTTGTGGGCTGGTGGTTTATTCTCGTCTTTGGGCCTTTTGGTTGTGTCAGGTATTGGTTTTTTGTGAGTCTTTAGATGAATATTTCTACTCGAATTGAGACGTTTTTGCTTCACAATATCCACTTTAAAAGAAGTTGCCTTAACTGTTTTGAAAAATTGATTTTACTGGTCTCTTTGTTATATTGGTCGGCTTTTAAAAAACATGTTATTTATTGGAGTAAAGATTTACAATGAAAAGAACCTATCAACCCAGCCGGCGCAAACGTCGCAACAAGCACGGTTTCCGCGCACGCATGAAAACGAAAAATGGTCGTAAAGTTCTGGCCCGCCGCCGCGCCAAGGGAAGAAAACGCCTCACCGTTTCCGGTTAAACAAATTAGCCGGTCAAGTATTGATGACTACCTCAAGCGTGGCCGTCGATACACCATACGGGGAATCACTTTGTACACAAAACCCACAGACATTTTGGAAGTGGGTTTTTTAATTCGTCGCAAGGCGGGGAATGCAGTCGAAAGAAACAAAACGAGACGCCTCTTCAGGGGGCTCATTTTGAATTCCTTCCTGAATTTTTCTCAGGGACAGGGATACCTGTTTCTTTTTCATCGCGCTTCCCGCTCGACAGCCCATACGCTCACCACCATTAACCAACTTTTGGCTCGTAATGAATAAGTGGATAAATATACCTTTTGTCCTGCTGATAAAATTTTATCAGATGGCTATCAGCCCACTCTTTCCTAACAGTTGCCGGTTTTATCCGACTTGTTCACACTATGCCGTTGAAGCTTTTGAAAAATTACCCCTGTGGAAAGCTCTACCTAAATCCACCTGGAGGATCCTCCGTTGCAACCCTTACACAAAAGGCGGTTTCGATCCAGTTATTAAAGAATAAGGATTCTTAATTAATATGTCCGAACAAAACAGAACGCTCGTTGCCATTGCTCTTATGGGTCTTATCCTCATGGTTTTTTTCTCTGATTGGTATCAAGAACAGGTTTCTCCTGGTAGTACAGCGCCCCAGAAACCTCACATTGAATCATCGTTTTCAACAGAATCGGATACGACTGAACAGATCTTGGCTGTCAGCAAGCCGTTGACCCCTACACCAGATCCAGTTCTGGTGGATACACCGGAAACGGGAAGTCTAACCGAAACCCGTATTGTTGTTAGCACGCCACTCTATGAGATGCATTTTTCAAATCGCGGTGGCGGTACCCTCGAAAAGGTTTACCTCAACGGATATTTGAAAAAAGACGGCTCACGAGTCCAGCTCATCTCTGATGTGGCAGAAGGGGTTTTGGCCAATCAGTTTATTGGTTATGATGTCGAAGATTTTGACACTCAGGACCTGTTGTCGGTTTGTTCTCTGGGCGAAGGTTATGATTTTGATTTTCCTGTTTTCGGGAAACCCGCATCCTTTTCCTTTGAGTTACCCCTTAGCGGTGGTGCCCGAGTTGTAAAAACCTTCACTTTTTATCCCGACAGTTTTCACTTTGATCTTTCTCAGGAACTAATCAATTTTGATCAGGTCAATGCTGGCCGTTATTTTGCCACAAGCTGGTCTGGTGGCGTTGCCCCAACAGAAAAGAATCGCAAGGATGATCTATACTATTCTGAAATGTATGCCTTGCTTGGTGATGATAGCAGTCCTTCTGATTATTCTGCAGATGAAGATCGCGAGACTGAAGTACAAACAGCTCTCACCACCTGGGTTGGCGCTCGCTCCAAGTATTTCACAGCCATTCTTATTCCTGAAAAACCTGTCTCTGAATTCAAAATGTTACGGTATCAAACGCCTGGCGGTGATGATAATTCAGAGAAAATATTTGATTTTGATGTCCGTGACGCCTTTGATCGTCGGAGTGACATCAGTCAATCAAACTATCGTATTTATGTTGGTCCTCTGGATTATGACATTCTAAAGGGCTACCATCTGAATTTTGAAGAAATGATGAATTGGGGCTGGTTTGGCATTATAGGCAAGGGTGCCTTGTGGGTTTTTAAGTCCCTCTATAGCATCATTCCCAATTATGGTATCGTTCTCATTATCTTTTCTATTCTGGTTAAGCTTTTATTGGCTCCTCTTACCAAAAAACAGTTTTCTTCCACTCAAAGCATGCAGCAGGCTCAACCTCAAATCACTGCTCTTAAGGAAAAGTACAAAGATGATCCTAAGCGCCTGAATGAAGAAACCATGAAGTTATATAAGGAGCTTGGTGTCAATCCCCTTGGTGGTTGTTTGCCCCTCGTTATACAGATGCCCATTCTGATTGCCATGTTTAATTTATTCAGAACGACCATTGAGCTGAGGGGCGCTGCTTTTAAGGGGTTGGAGTTTTGGATCTCCGATCTCTCTTTACCTGACACTGTTGGCAATATTGCTGGAATAGATATTAATCTGTTACCTATCATCATGTCAGCCACAATGATGTTGCAGCAGAAATTGATGACGCCAACTGCCAATGCAAATCCACAGATGAAGAACATGCCTTACATTATGACGGCAGTCTTCTTCTTTATGTTCTACACATTCCCATCAGGATTGAATCTGTATTATACTCTGTTTAACGTTATGTCTATCGTTCAACAGAAGTTCTTTACTCCCGTGCAGAAATTACCTGCCAGTGTCACAGCTCCAGCTCCTGTAGCGCGTCCCAAAAAGAAGCGTAAGAAGTAAGGGGAAGGACTTTTTGTGCTCCCTTTTGTTGAGGATACCATTGTCGCAATCTCCACGCCACCTGGCATAGGTGGCCTGGCGGTTGTTCGAATTTCTGGCCCTCTCGCCCTGGCAACCATCAATCAGTATTTCACTAGCACACAAATATTAAAACCCCGATATGCCACCTTTGGAAAATTGAACCATCCCTCCCTCAGCGAGGGTGAATTTGATGATTGTGTGGTGACATATTTCAAGGGACCGCACTCTGTTACCGGTGAAGATCTGGTAGAGGTTTCCATTCATGGTGGTGCATACTTGCAACAGAAACTTCTTGAGGTGCTTCTTCGTGCACCCGGATTGCGATCAGCAAGTGCAGGAGAGTTCACCTTTCGCTCCTTTTTAAGCGGTCGAATTGATCTTTCTCGGGCAGAAGCTGTGGCTGACCTCATTCACGCAAAGGATGCTGCGGCCCATAAAAATGCGAGGAACCAGCTTCTGGGAAACCTCAGGCTTCTCGTGGAATCTATCTCAGACAAATTGATACACAGCCTTACCATCCTTGAGGCGGAGCTGGATTTTTCGGACCAGGAGATTGACTTCTCCCCACCCCAGACCCTCTTAGAGCCTCTTTCAAAAATTCAAGCGACGACAGAAGCCCTTCTAGATACCTTTTTCTATGGACGCAGGCTGGAAGAGGGTATTCGAGTCCCTTTGGTTGGCGCCCCCAATAGTGGCAAATCATCTCTGTTCAACCTCCTTTTGGGTGAAGACAGAGCCATTGTTACCGCTCAAGCGGGTACTACCCGAGACACTATAGAGAAAACCATCGTTATTGCAGGCCATTCAGTGGTTTTGGTTGATACGGCCGGCTTACGCGAAACCAAAAGCGAGGCAGAGCTATCTGGAGTTGATCGCAGTCTCGGTGAAATCGACAGCGCCGACCTGGTTATTCTTGTTTATGCCCCCGATACAGAAACATCGCTTCCAGACGATCTCATTCACACTCCTCAAATAACTGTTTATAATAAGGTTGATCTTGTTTCTGAGGCTCCAAATAATATGGATGTCAGCCTGTCCTGCACCACAGGGAAGGGCCTGGAAACACTCAAAGAGCTTATTTATAAACAAGTTATCAACATGGTTAATGATGGTGTAGGTGGCGTGGTGTTGAATAGTGAGCGCCACAGAGATGTTTTTATTCGATTTAAAGATCAGATTTCAATCAGCATCGCTTCAATACAAAACGAGCTTGGACCAGAGTATGTCGCTTCCGACTTGCGGCTGGCCCTTGATATTCTAGGTGAGATAACAGGCCAAACCACGCCTGACGATATACTCAATCAAATTTTTAGTGGTTTTTGCGTGGGTAAATAGTTTTGATTGTTTCACGTGAATCATATGATATCATCGTCGTCGGTGGTGGCCATGCCGGTATAGAGGCCGCTCTCGCAGCCAGCCGGCTGGGAAAAGCCACTCTTCTTATTACTATGAAAACAGCAGCCTTGGCTCGAGCCTCGTGTAATCCCGCAATAGGCGGTCTTGCCAAAGGTCACCTCGTTCGTGAAATCGATGCCCTGGGCGGTGAAATGGCTAAAGCCACAGACCACACTGGCATTCAGTTTAAAATGCTCAACAGATCCAAGGGTCGGGCCGTTTGGTCGCCGCGAGCCCAAATCGATAAAAATGCCTACAGTTCTTACATGGTAGCTGTCTGCACAAACCAACCAGGTCTGGATATTTTTGAGGATGAGGCAACGGCAATCGTTGCCAATAAGTCTGGTAAAGAGATCACTAGCGTCAAAACCCGAGGCGGTTCCACGTTTAATTGCCAGGCCCTCATTTTAACCAATGGCACTTTCCTGAATGGGCTTATACATATCGGTAGTAAAAGTTTTTCAGCTGGTCGTATTGGCGAGTCTGCCAGCGTGGGTATCACCGAATCTCTGGTAGAGCTTGGTTTTGAGACGGGTCGACTCAAAACTGGCACGCCACCACGCGTCAAGCGCGACAGTATTGATTTTTCCAAAACAACCATTCAGGCTGGAGATATCAATCCCGAGCCTTTTTCTTTTTTCACCCAAGACTTTGATCCGCCTAACGAATATTGCTATATCACCAACACAAACGCTGAGACCCATCGCATCATTAATGGCGGTATTAAGTTCTCGCCACTTTTTACGGGTGTTATTCAAGGGGTTGGACCACGTTATTGTCCCTCCATTGAAGACAAGGTGGTGCGTTTTTCAGACAAACCCTCTCACCAACTCTTTCTTGAGCCGGAATGGAGCAATGCTGACCAGATTTATGTTAACGGCTTCTCCTCGTCACTTCCTGAAGAAATCCAATTAAACAGTCTGCGTACTGTACCAGGCCTGGAAAACGTAGAGTTTATTAAGCCTGGCTATGCTATTGAGTATGACTTTTTTCCACCCTCACAACTCAAAGCCACCATGGAAACCAAACGTGTTAAAGGGTTGTTCTTTGCTGGTCAGATTAACGGCACCTCAGGTTATGAGGAAGCGGCTGCCCAGGGATTAATGGCAGGTATCAATGCTTGTCTGGGTATTGATAAGGCCGAGCCTTTTGTACTTAAAAGATCCGAAGCCTATATCGGCGTCTTGATTGACGACCTTATTACCAAGGATACTGATGAGCCTTACCGGATGTTCACCTCAAGAGCTGAACATCGATTACTTCTGCGTTATGATAATGCCCATTTCCGTCTCGCTGAAAAAGGATATCACCTAGGGCTTACAAAAGAATCCTTCCATAAAGATGTTGAAAATCAAAAGGCCCTTGCTCAAAAGACGGAAGCCTTTTTTGAAACAACTTATATCAAGTCAGACATAATCAACGACCTTGTGGAAACACAAACCACGGTGAAAGAAAGTCAGTCACTCTCCAACATTTTAAAACGTCCTGGTGTTTCGGTTGAAGATATTCGAACCCTGCTTCCAGACTGGGTAAAGGCCCTGCCTTCCGCTCTGCTCACCCTCATTGCAACCAACACAAAATATAGTGGGTATATTGAGCGGGAACGCCAACAGGTTGAGCGGCTGTCAAAACACCAACAAATGCCTATACCGGATTCGATTGACTATCTTTCCATGCAGGCCGTTTCCTTTGAAGCCCGCCAGAAGCTGGACAAGATCCGGCCAGAAACCATTGGCCAGGCCTCAAGAATCAGTGGCGTCTCCCCTGCCGATGTATCTTTGCTCATCATTCTTATCAAAAAATTTGTTTCACGTGAAACACGCTGATCTTCCCTCCCATATAAACAGGACTTACGTTCTCCCTGACTCATCTATTTCGGGGGTTGAGCCACCCCTTTTAGCCTTTCTTGTTCAGGCAAACCTAAAGCCCGGGGCCACTGTCATGGTCATGCCAGACAAGCCTTCTGCCGAAAGGGTTCTCAATGATATTGTGGCCCTCAATCTTGGCATGGATGTGCATTTTGTGGGGAGTGATCGCGTAGACGGTATCGACACAGGCCAATCGGGTCGTGCATTACGAGGACTGCTTGGGGGAAATCCTGGTATTTTTGTAACTCAGGCTGCCGAACTGGCTGGGAGCATATCAGAAGATGCACTCAAAAGTATCGTTCTTCAGAAGGGTCAGGACTATTCAGTAACTGATCTTGAAAAAGAATTGTTTGAATATGGCTTTACCCGTGATGCCTTTGTGGTAGAGCCTGGCTATTATGCCTCAAGGGGTGGTATTTTTGATGTTTTTCCCGGGGACCAAAACAAACCGCTACGACTGGATTTCTTTGGAAACACCCTGGAATCTATTCGCGAGTTCGACCCGGCTACTCAGAGATCAGGCACTGAACACGAAAAAATCACTATTTTTCCGGAGAATCCTTTTCTAGACACGGTTGTTGACCCCCTCATTAATTCGGTACCAATGGATGTATCATTTCTTCAATACCGGTCTATCATTGAAGACTCTGACTCAACAGCTATCGCTGATCTTTTGGGTAAGGAGCGTTCTGGCAAAGTGTCCTGGCTGTATCAGTCCAAGCCATTATCCAACCACATCTTTGATATAGAAGTTCAGCCTGATTTCCAGCGCAACCTTGATGCCTTTCGTGCGCGCCTGAGTCATCTCAATGAAGAGAACTACCGTGTGTTCATTTGTGCTGACAGCAATATCCAGCTCGATCGACTACAGGTCTTGTTTGAGACTCTTCATTTTGAAAGCGTGCGTCTGTCATTGTCCACGGGTTTTATTGATCATAAAAACAAGCTGGCAGTTCTCACAGATCACCAAATATTTGGAAGAACCCGCAAGCGCAGTGTGGTTCCCCGGTCCTTCCCTGTAAAGCCTGCCACCCGTATTGAAGCGTTTGAAGAAGGTGACTATGTGGTTCACCTGGATTATGGTGTAGGAAAATATTTGGGTATTGAACTCATGCCCTTTCAGAAAACAATTCGAGAGGTTTTGGCTCTTGAGTATGAGGCTGGCGACAGAATTTATGTACCAGTCGAAAAAATGCACCGGGTGCACCGCTATGAATCGCAACTGGAAACACCTCCCAAGCTTACTCGTCTGCGTACCACAGAATGGGACCAGGTCAGAATAAAGACCCGTAAGGCAGTTGATAATTATGCCAAGGAGCTTATTGAGCTCTATGCCAACCGTTTTATTGTAGAGGGTTTTCGTTATGGTCCGGATAACGACTTTCAGAAACGCATGGAAGCCTCGTTCATGTATGACGAGACCAGCGATCAGCTAAAAGCTGTTGAAGATATCAAGAAGGATATGGAATCTGCCTTTCCAATGGACCGCCTGCTATGTGGTGATGTTGGCTTTGGTAAGACAGAAGTGGCCATGCGGGCCGTTTTTAAGGCCGTTAACGACTCCAGACAGGTGGGCATTCTGGTACCGACAACCATTCTGGCTCAACAACACTACGAAACCTTTCTTGAGCGGTTTTCAGATTACCCGGTAAATGTGGGTGTCTTGTCCCGCTTCAGGACCCAAAAACAGATAAAACAAACCCTCGCCGATCTAAAAAAAGGTGTTCTTGATGTGGTTATTGGAACCCACAGAATTTTATCCAAAGATGTTGTTTTTAATAAGCTTGGGTTGCTTATCGTTGATGAGGAGCATCGCTTTGGCGTAAAGCACAAAGAGCGAGTTAAAGAAATTAAAATGTCGGTGGATTCTCTGGCTATGACAGCCACACCCATTCCCCGCACCCTACAAATGTCTCTTATGGGGGCTAGAGATCTCTCTATGTTAAAAACTCCACCAAAAGAGCGTCAACCCATAGATACGGTGATCATGGATTTTGACGAAAGCCGTATTCGTGAAGCCATTCTGCGGGAAGTTGATCGCGGTGGACAGGTCTTTTTCGTGCACAACAGGGTTGAGTCTATCGGTATTATGCTGAGCCGCCTGCAAAAACTGCTGCCCGAGGTAAAGTTTGGGCTGGGGCATGGTCAGATGAACCCCCGTGAGCTTGAGCGGATCATGTTAGGTTTTTTTCATAAAGAATTTGATGTCCTGCTCTCCACCACCATTGTGGAATCTGGGCTGGACATACCAAATGCGAACACAATGATAGTAAATCGCGCAGATGCCATGGGTTTATCACAGCTATATCAGCTGAGAGGACGCGTGGGTCGGTCTCACCGCAAGGCCTGGGCTTTCTTTGTAGCTCCTGGATTCAGGAAGCTCAGCGTCAATGCCATCAGGCGACTCAATGCCCTTGAAAGACACGCCCATTATGGCGGTGGATATGAGATTGCCATGCGTGATCTGGAAATTCGGGGTTCTGGTAATGTCTTTGGAACCGAACAAAGCGGTCACATCAGCAACATTGGATATCACCTATATACCCGTATTTTGAAAGATACACTGGAAACCTTGAAAGAAATCAAGGGTGACCAGGCAGTCGTCTTTCCTCCACCCGATATGACCATCGATGTTGAGATGCAAATCCCGGCAGATTATATAGAAAACACGGCAGAGCGTATCGCGGCCTACCGTAGAATTGCAGAAGCGGAAACCACCCGGGATATTCACGGAATTCGTGCAGAGCTGCGAGATCGATTTGGTTTCCTCCCACCAGAAACCATGAACCTCATCGAGGCTGCCCTCATAAAAAATATTGGACAAGTCCTGGGGGTTCGATCTGTCGTTATAAAAGGGCAACGGGCACAAAACGATTTTTTACCTGAACATGTGGAACATGAAGGGGGCGAGATCATTAAAGCTCTGTCCAGAGCGCTGGGAGAGACCAGCAAAAAGGTGGAGATAATGAACAATAAATCGCTGACTTTTATCATGACCAACACCGGTGATGAATCCCTTTTGGTTTCCCTTAGAATATTCTTGGAAAGCCTTCAACGCTCGTCTAAATTTTCCGACTAGAATGATAAATGATAACTTTAATATAATTAAAAGGTTAATGAAATGAATGCTCGCTTTACAAGGACCCTTTTTATCCTGGGTCTCCTCATGCTCATCTTTGCATGTTCAAACATGGATAATGACACACTGGCTACAATCGATGGAAAATCTATTCCTCTGGAAGAATTCACATCTAAAAATCCAGCCACACGGTTTGCTGGCAAGGATCACGACTTTATCGATTCCAAGATTGACGAGTATGTAAGAAAAGCCCTTTTTTCACACGTCGCCGTTGAACGCGGTCTGGGTGAATCAGAAGACATTCTTGACAAAAAAATGAAGGCCGAAAAAAGACAGATGCTTCAGTATGTTTACACTAAGGCCATTCTTGATAAGGTTATCAGCGACGACTATATCAGAGAAATCTACGACCGCTCAGGAACCGAACTGAACGCCCGTCACATATTGCTTCAGTTTCAGGGCACCTCCCGTTCCCGCTCCGAAAGGACCAAGGCAGAAGCTCTGGCTCTTGTGGGTCAAATAAACAATCGTCTTTCCAAGGGCGAAGCTTTTGAGGATCTGGCAACAGAGTTTACCGACGATCCTTCAGGTAAATCTAGTGGTGGCGACCTCGGCTGGTTTGGCTGGGGCAAGATGGTTGGTCCTTTCCAGGAAACTGCTTTTAGCCTCGAGCTTGGTGAAGTTTCCGATGTTGTGGAAACTGATTTTGGGTTTCACATCATCAAGCTAGAAGCCAAGCGTGAGATAGAACGTGGTGACTTTGAAGCTGAAAAGAATTCTCTAAAACAACAGGCAAGTCGCGAAAAGAGTGCTGAGTTGGCACAGAGAGCAAATCAATTTTTGGAAGAGCAGAAACGTGCTGCTGGCTTTGAAGTTCTCACAGAAAATGTCCATAACTTTTTTATGATTTATGACAAATCTGGTTTCAAACAGGGCGCCATGGATGAGGTTCTGAAAAAACTGAATTTTGAAGCACCTCTGTTTAAACTTAATGGTGAAGAGCTTGGCAGTGACTGGCTGATTGAAGAATTGAAGTCTGTGGACGATGGACAGAAACCACGCTTCACTTCTGAAAACCAGATGTTGAGTATCCTTGATCAAATGATTACCCAAAACCTGATCATCAGCTATGGCTATAGCAATAATTATGAACAAGACGAAGCTTTTGCCAGCAAGATTGATGCTCTGGTAGAGCGTTATGCTCTTGATGCATTCATAGCAAAGGAAGTGAACGCAAATCTGACTCCCGGCGAAGATGAGTTGATAGCTTTCTATGAAGACAACAAAACAGAAAAATATATGGACAAAAAGATGGTGAAGGTTCGCGAGATCTTTGTTAAAGACAGTCTTTTTGCCGTCGCTTTGAAAAAACGTATTGATGCTGGTGAGCTTCTTGACAAGCTAGCCACTCGCTACACCGAAAGAAAAACCTCCAAAAAAGACGGTGGATTATTGCCGGCTTTCCAAGAGGGTCGCTATGGTGTTATGGGTAAAACTGCTTTCGCTATGGAAATTGGTGAAATTAATGGACCCATAAAGCTCGGTAACGGCTATTCCATCATCAAGCTAGAGGAGACTATTCCTGAGGGACCAAAGCCTTTTAAAAAGGTCAAGGGACGCGTTAAAACGGAAATCTTAAGTGACTTAAGAGCCCGGCGTAACGAGACGGTCTATAATGATCTGACAAAAGAGTATCCTGTTAAAATCAACTACTCTGCTGTGTACTCTTTTTATGATGACGCCTCAGCCGAGAAATAGTTCTTTATAAATGCGTAAAATTTCAATCATTCTGGTCATCTCCTTATTCGCAGTCATAGTTGCCTGTTCTGATGACCAGGATGATAACCTCATTGCCAAGGTCAACCATGAACGTCTTTCATTGGACGAGCTGGTCTTGATGTTTCCGGGGTTTATGTCCCTGGACAGTCTTCAGAAGTCTCTATTGGTAGAAAATTGGATTCGGGAAACGCTTTTAGCTCAGGAGGCAGAGAAAAACCTGATTCACCGGGACCCCATGTTTAACTACAGGGTGGAAACCTATCGTCGCAGATTGCTGGCAGACAAACAACTTGATGTCACCCTGAAAGATCGGGGAGGTGTAGCCCGCAACGAAATCGAAGCCTATTACCAAACAAATCTTGAGTCTTTCAAACGCCAAAGCAATGAGTTTTTTGGTTTTCATGTCCTCTTGCCTTCCAGAGATGATGCCCGTGAGCTTGAAAAAGCCATTGAAAGTGGAGATCTTGAGAAAAAGCAATCCCTGATTGCCATGCACCCCAAGGAAACGGGCTTGTTCAAGGTTGAAAACCTCTTTCCTGAAGTAAAAGAATACCTGCTTAAAAAGAAGCGTCCTGGTATTTTTGGTCCCATCAAAACCGACCTTGGCTATCACCTTGTGGAAGTCAAAACCTGGCACGATCGTGGGTCCTTGAAGAGTCTAGATGAAGTCTGGGAAGAAATTGCTGCCCGACTCTCAATCAACCGCCAACGCCACATTGAAACACAGCTTGTAGACAGCCTTCGGCAGTCTGGGAGTATTCTTTTCAACAAGAGTGTTCTCTATAATAGTTCCCCAGGATAGGTTATAACCAATGCGTTTTTATATACTCCTTTTTTCCACCTTTATCGCTTTAAGTGCCAGCGCCCAGCAACTGATTGATGGTGTCGCTGCAATTGTTGGAGAAAAGGCTATTCTCTATTCTGAGGTTGACCAGGTCACCCAGCTTTTTGCCATGCAGGCCCAGCTTCCCTCCTACTCTTCACCAGAGGTTCTACAGCAGCTTCGCGTACGAGCTCTAGACGAATTACTCAACCAGCAGGTTCTTCTCGAATATGCCCGACAGGAAACCATTGAGGTGGAAGATAGAAGCGTCCAGATGCAGCTTGAGCAATCTCTAGAGAATATTGAACTACAGTATGGAAGTCTCAGAAAAGCAGCTGAGGCTTTTGGTGTGGATCATTACAAAATTAAATCCTACTACGAAGATCAGATACGTACCAATCTCCTGGTTGAACAAGTCAAAATGGAACTTTTCAGCAACATCAAGGTGAGCCGGCGAGAGGTTGAAGATTTTTATCAGACATGGCAGGATAGTTTTCCTGCAAAAAATCCCCAGGTTGATTTTTCTATACTCTCAATGTCCGTTGAGTTGGGAGCCAATAAAATGGATCAACTACATAGCCAACTCCTGCGCATCAAAAGAGATGTGGAATCTGGCAAAATCACTTTTGAAGATGCTGCAACACAATATTCTAAGGATCCTGGTTCTGCAGCAAATGGAGGTAATCTCGGTCTGGTAGGTAGAGGCGTTTTTGTTAAACCCTTTGAGGAAGCGGCTTTCGCCTTGAAAGTCGGTGAGATGAGTGATATAGTTGAAACTCAATTTGGTTTGCATTTGTTGCGTCTGGATGACAAACAGGGTGAACAGGTAAATATCTCACACATTCTTCTCATGCCTGTTGCTGATGAACAGGATAGACAGAATACTTCAGCGAAACTTGGCAATATCAGAGATGATATTTTATCTGAGAAAACATCCCTTGCCGAACAGGTTGAAATTTATGCAACGGATGAATATGTAAAATCTCGCAAGGGTCAAATGGGCATGACTGATATATCCTTGTTGCCAGAAGATATCCACGAACTTCTTCTTAATATCCCTCTTGAAAGTCTCTCAATGCCAGTTTTTAGTGGTGACCAATATCATCTGATTATGGTACATCGCCGTCTTGCTGGTGGGAAAGTTAATTTAAATGACAACTGGTCCGATGTTGAAAATATGTCCCTTGAATACAAGAAGAGGGACAGATATCAGTCTTGGATCGACGATCAGCGCGATCGTATGTATATTCAGATCAAATAGCTCACTCATCACAAAATAAAATAATTCTTATCTCTCCCTTTTATTGGAGAGATTCATCTCTACTTTTTTCTGCATTCCTGAATGTGTCATCTACATTCTTGTGGGCAAAAACCCATTTTTTTAAAGTCCTGGTATTAGTTATAAACATTCCATCTTCGAATACGATAATGATTGGAACCTGTTTTTTAATAACTTATGAAAAAGAAATGGGGTTATTCCATATATCAACATTTCAGTTATCCACATAAGCCCTTTTTATACGCGCCATCTTAGAATTGTTTATAAGGATACTTTATCTACCATCAGTTAAACACTTCTTAACTTTGGATATCTGATTATCAACAAAAATACAGCTCTGGTTTATATGGTATATCATATTGTTTTTATGGGCCTTATATATATTTTTCTCAATAGTTGTCAACAATATTAGCACACTATACTACTACTACTATTTATATTAAATTAATATTACTATAGTATATAAGCGACCAATTAGTCATATATGAATTCAGGTATTTTTCTATAATAGTGCCAATATATGCACATAGTTTTGGCGTATAAAGTCTTCTCCGTATCATGGGGAAGACATATCATTGAATTTCAAAGATAAAATATTGAAGCTTTTTGTGCCATAACACGCAATATAGATGACTTGAAATCCTGTAAATCAAAAAACAGGAATAAACTAGAAATTCAAGTGGTTACATTGAAAAATTAATTGGTTTGATGTTGAGTGAAATTATCTTGACCTTATTGACAATAAAATTTGTCATTATCGTCTTTGACATGATCCATTACTGATTCATACCTCTAGAGGGATATTGTGAACCCGGAAACACGCCAAAAGATTATTAAAGTATTAACAGTTATTATAACTATATATCTGTTCCTTCTTACAATAAAGCTACTGGGACATAGTTTTAAGCTATTCGGTAAAGAATTTGCTGAGGCGATGCTTCAAACTACCTCAAATCCATTTACTGGTTTAATAATTGGTATAGTAGCAACATCCCTTATTCAAAGTTCATCTACAACAACTTCCATAGTTGTAGGTCTTGTAGCTGGTAGTGTTGTGAATTTGGAGAATGCAATTCCAATTATCATGGGTGCGAATATAGGTACTACAGTTACAAATACTTTAGTGTCTCTAGGTCATGTAGGTAGGAAGGCGGAGTTTAAACGGGCCTTTGCTGCAGGAGTCGTCCATGACTTCTTTAACATATGCGCAGTCATAGTTCTATTTCCAATAGAATTAAAATTCCATATCATTCAAAAAGTTGCCATTTTATTAAATGATAGATTCGAAGGTGTAGGGGGTATGAAGATGTTCAATCCCCTGAAGGCAATTTTGAACCCAGTAATAAAATTTATCGACACACTAATAGTTAACGTCCCATACAATGAAATCGTTCTAATGATTATTTCTATCATTGGGATGTTTGCAGCTCTGGGTCTTTTAATTAAAACAATACGTTCACTGGTGGTCGATAAAATTGAAATTATAATCAATAAGTATCTTTTTAAAAATGACCTTATGGGTATGACATGGGGTATGGGTATGACCTTTGTGGTTCAAAGCAGTTCAGTGACAACTTCTTTGATCGTACCGCTTGCAGGAGCAGGTATAGTTAGCTTGAGAAAGATATTTCCATACACAATGGGGGCAAATATTGGAACTACAGGAACAGCTCTACTTGCTGCCCTGGCAACTGGAAATCCAGTAGCTGTTACTGCTGCATTCGCCCATCTTGTTTTTAACATCTTTGGTATTTTAATATTCTATCCATTGAAGTTTATTCCAATAAAGATGGCTGAGAAAGTCAGTGAGTACGTGGCAATTTCGAGAAAGAATTTAGTTACATTTTTACTTGGTTATTCAATGATATATATTGTACCAATCATATTTATAATATTTGGTTAAATAAAACTAAGGGTATTGTTATGTGGAAAGAAATAAGAAATCTATGGACAAGTGACAACTTGCTAACTGAGGCATGGGACCTTACATACGAAGCGATCAACATTGATGCCGAGATGTTTAATGATGCTACAGATGCATTGTGGGGAGACAATCGTAAAACAGTACAAAAGCTCATTTTCAAAAAAGATAAACTCATTAATAAATATGAGCGGGATATTCGAAGAAAAGTTATAACTCATCTTGCGGTTCAGGGAAGCGATAGCTTAGCAGCAGGTTTGGTTTTATCAACTGTAATAGTAGACGTTGAACGTATCGGAGACTATATAAAGAATATAGTTGATCTCACAGAAATGCATCCTGAAGAGCTACAAGGAAAAGAAGTAAAAGATAAACTTCATAGAATAGAAGCAGCCATAAAAAAAATGTTCAAAGAAGTACCTGAATGTATTGAAACGGGTGACGAAGACGTAGCCCTTGAAATGTATTCAGAGACTAAAGAGATCGGACGGACCTGCGATCAAAGTATTGAACATCTCATTGTCAAAAATGAGGAGAAACTAGATTCTCCAAGCGTGGCTGTTCTCGTGTTGTATTACCGATATCTAAAACGAATAAATGCACATCTTCGGAATATTATTTCAAGTGTGATAAATCCTTATGATCGCATCGGTTTTAAGCCAAAAAAAAATAAAAATGTCTGAAACAAAAATCCGTAGGGCTACCATCGAGGATATATCAACCATTGTAGAATTCAATGAAGCAATGGCTTTGGAGACAGAAGAAAAGATATTAGACCGTTCGATCTTAAACTCAGGAGTAAAGGCAGTTTTCCAGGATCCAAAGCATGGTTTCTACATCATTTGCGAATTAGACCAGACCGTAAGAGCTAGTTTAATGATTACCTATGAGTGGAGTGACTGGCGCAACGGGATGTACATGTGGATCCAGAGTGTCTTTGTTCAAAAAGAATATCGACAACAAGGTTTATATAAACTAATGTATGATTATGTTAAAACTCTCGTGGAAAAAGATTCTAATTTTGCAGGTGTAAGATTGTATGTTGACGAAAAGAATCTTAATGCTCAAAAAGTGTATACAAAACTAGGTATGGAAAAGTCAAACTATCAGCTATTTGAATATACAAAGTCCAAATAATTCAAATAGAACGATTCAGACCCACTCGATTTAAGCTATTATTCAAAAGCTGAATCATAATTACAAAATCTAGATGATTAGAGATGAAAATGCTATTTTCAGATCAAAACAGACATATGCAGTTAAATAACATGCCTAAGCATAAATAGCATAATAAATCTGGTCAGTATTACATCTCTTTAAACCAGTTTTCAACCTGGTATCTTGATGGAACTCCGCCACGATGGACAACAACCTCATCAATAACCACACAAGGAGTGGACATCACATCATATGACATGATCTTTTGAAAGCCTTCCACTTTTTCAAGCTCAACACGCTTCCCCTGCTCACGAGCTATATCCTCTATTAATTTGTAAGTCACTTTACAGTTATTACAACCACCACCTAAAACTTTGATGTTTATCATGAAATAATTTTCCTATAGAACAATATTAAATATTAAGCCTACAAACAGAATACCAGTAGCAACAATACCGATAAAAAGTCCAATTAGTTTTACGGAAAGGACATTGCGTAAAATGATCATCTCCGGAAGAGATAAAGCAACAACACTCATCATAAATGCTAGGGAAGTTCCAAGGGCGGCACCTTTAGCCAGAAGCGCTTGAACGACAGGAATAATTCCTGCAGCGCTACTGTACATGGGTATCCCAAAGATCACAGCAAGAGGTACAGACCACCAGGCATCTTTACCCATAAAGGAAGCCATAAAATTCGCTGGGACGTAACCATGGATAAATGCACCAACGCTAATACCCAATAATATGTAAATCCAGACATTCCCAAGAATTTCTTTCACTGCAAGATATCCAGCATCTATCCGCTGAGAAAAAGAGGTAGCTTCAACCTGGAAAGAAATCTGCTTTTTGGGTATGTCCTGAACCCATTGCTCAAGATATTTTTCAAGATGTAGACGACCCAAAACCAAACCACCAAAAATGGCAACCATCAAACCAAGGACCAGATATAGCATGGCGATCTTCCAGCCAAACAAACCAAAAAGAAGTGTCAGGGCAATTTCGTTCACCATGGGGGCTGCAATGAGAAAGGAAAAAGTTACCCCAAGAGGTACACCGGCCTGAACAAATCCTATAAACAGCGGGACAGCTGAGCAAGAACAAAAAGGAGTAACAACCCCCAGAGAGGCAGCCAGAATATTAGCCAGACCAAGCGAACGACCGGCCAGAAGGGCTCTTGTGCGCTCAGGTGTAAACCAGGTATTGATAATACCCATAAAAAAGACAACCCCGGAAAGGAGTAATAGAACCTTAGGGGCGTCATATATAAAAAAAGCAAGCGCTTCACCAAGATGACTATCAGAATGAACAGGTAACATCGAAACCACCCAATCAGCAAAGGCGACCAGGTTGGAATACAGCACAATCCAGATAATCAGCAAAAAAACAAATGTTGACAGTGGATATTTCTTCAGCATATTTTCAGTTTTCAATTTCTACGCCTGCCGAATCTTTCCGTTCACATTATAGCCGTTTTCGCCAAAGGGCTTAAGTTCATCGAGCCATAGCTGCTCTAATGTCTGCAATTCAGCTTCAATATTAAAACCTGATTTATTGCTTGATTCGACAACAGCGAGGACATCAAAAGAAAATGCCTCAGCACCAAATGTTTTGTAGTCTGACTGAAGATCACGATTTCGATGAGATCCAGAATAAAGCATGAACTCGTGGGCATTCAAGGGGCCATCAATATTGAGACTACTACCCAGGAGTACTTTTCCATTTTTGTGATTCTTGATCTGAAAGATGCCTGGAATACGAGTTTTTTCCTTGTATTCTCGTTTCAAATCTTTGCGTGAAGGTTTATTCATGTTTTTTCTCTCTACTGTAATTATTAGAATGCGATATATCCAAAATACAGACCACCGAAGAAAACCAGAAAGCCCAGACCTCTTTTAAGGTATAAGGGCCCTCTATTATTTTTTGACTAGGTGATATAACGAACTATGATTCCAGCCACCCCTCCACCGACGACATATACCAGACTGTGCCCAAATCCAAAAGACAAGATCAAAAGCAAGGCTTTGAAAATTGACTCTTGAGCCATGGGTATTGCCACAGTTAAAACTGGAGCAAGAAAGGCAAATGTACAGGGTCCAAGGCTGATCCCAAAAACGAGCCCCAGAAACAAGGCACCCATAAATCCAGCTCGCTCTATTTGTGGAGTTTTACCCCCAAGCCATGCTAGACTTATCACATCCATAAGGTACAAACCAAAGACAACAAACAGGATGGCTGCCAACCACGTCCCCCATATCCCAACATCTCCCATGAGTCGTCCCATTGAGGCCGTGATAATTCCAATCAGTGAGATAGATGCAAGAATACCCAGGGCAAATGTCAGCGCCAATAAAACGCTAAACTTTCCTGTTGATTCATTCTGTCTGGAAATATAACCGATGACTAAGGGTACACTGGTTAGATGGCAGGGGCTTAACAGA
The DNA here is from genome assembly GCA_964508765.1 of uncultured Lentisphaeria bacterium. Lineage (GTDB taxonomy): Bacteria > Fidelibacterota > UBA8477 > UBA8477 > JABMPR01 > JABMPR01. The sequence goes on along the minus strand of CAZDVD010000007.1, from coordinate 17,184 downwards.
ATACTCAAGACACCCCAAGCAAAAGAGGCTGCCATGGCTAGCTCGAATTGACCTTCTATGGCCTGGGTGAGCGTGTCAAAAAGATTGATCATCTTATCCCGCTGCCCCATTAGGACTCAACCCAAGCCGGGCTAGAAAGGAATCAATCTCAGCTTCAGGCAAATACCCCTCGTGTCGCATCAACTCGGCCCCTGTTGAATCGAGAAAGACCTGGGTGGGGATAAGCTTTATACCATATTGGGAAGCAAATTGTTTTTGATCTTCCTCCAAGACATCATAAAAAATAACCTCGACTTGCCCGCGATATTTCATTTCAATGGACGCCATCACAGGCTGCATATTCTTACAGGGTATACATCTGACAGAACCCAACTCTATGAACGTGACAACAGGATCAAGCGATTGCTCTGAAGATTTGATTTCCCTTGTCTCTACTGAACAACCAGCTAGAAATCCAAGAAAGATCAAGACCACCGTGATTAATATTGCCCTGCTCATTCAATTTCCCCCCAAACTCATCTATACAAAAACAGGTTTATTTTGTTTTGACGGTCGGGCCGCAAATGGCATATCGATCCACACTCCTGAGTTTTTCCCGGTCACGCATAACAAGAGCCTCGTTATTTAATTGTTGCTCTAGATGAGCAAGAACAAAGTCAATATCATTGGATTCTTCAGCCAGAGCGATACGGTAATTCACCCAGCGTCCATTTTTTTCATCCATAATCAAGTTCGCATTTCGCAGGATGGACAAGTGTTTTGATACCGTGGAGTTTGCCAGCTCAAGAATATCTACCATCTCACACACACAGAGAGATTTTTCTTTGAGCATCATAAGAATCCGCAAGCGATTGGTGTCAGACAGAGCTTTGTATACATTTGTGGTGGATCTCATTTTTCCTCCATTTCGTTATCTGGCGAAATGTAAGATTGATTAATGGTTATCAAAGAGAAATAGAAAAAAGTTAGCAACGAACAGGACGAAAAAGACGAGATTCGCCTGTGGAATTAATTCTAAAATATCAATTCGTAGCATTCGCTTGATACGTTGTGGAAAATGTAAAGTGTTGAGGAGGAAGAAGAAAACCCGCCATTTGATATATTCAAAATGACGGGCTTAAGGTTTGTTGGGATAAAGAAAGCTTACATGGCTTTCAGTATGTTGTTTAATGTCTGACTGGGGCGCATGGCCTTGCTTGTTTTATCAAGGCCAGGTAAATAGTAACCACCGATATCCACAGCTACACCTTGGGCGCTTATCAACTCCTGCGCAATGGTAGTCTCGTTATCAGCCAGCTCTTTTGAAATAGCTACAAATCGAGTCTTAAGTTCTGCATCTTTATCCTGTGAGGCCAGAGCCTGGGCCCAGTAAAGGGAGAGATAAAAAGTACTGCCACGGTTATCCAATTCATTCACTTTTCGTGAAGGTGATTTGGCATTTTCAAGGTAAGTGCTAATGGCTTTATCCAGGGTTTCAGCCAGAACCTTTGCTTTGGCATTTCCGCTGGTTCGGGCGACCTGCTCAAAAGATGGAACCAGAGCACAATACTCACCTAGAGAATCCCAACGCAAGTGACCTTCCTGTAGAAATTGCTGAACGTGTTTTGGTGCAGAACCACCAGCACCTGTTTCAAAGAGACCGCCACCCTTCATCAAGGGAACAATGGAAAGCATTCGGGCGCTGGTTCCCAGCTCGAGAATAGGAAATAAATCAGTGAGATAATCCCTAAGAACATTACCAGTCACAGAGATGGTATCTTCTCCCCTGCGAACCCTTCTAAGAAAAAGCTTCATGGCATCAACGGGCTTTAAAATCTGAATATCCAGACCAGATAAATCATGATATTGCAGATATAGATTGATCTTTTTGATGATTTCTGCATCATGTCCACGGTTTTCATCCAACCAGAAAATAGCAGGTGAACCACTTGCTTTGGCGCGGGTAACAGCCAGCTTCACCCAATCCTGGATGGGAGCATCTTTAACCTGACACATTCTGAAGATATCACCCGATTCAACATCCTGCTCCAAAAGAGCATTCCCGGCATCATCTACAACTCGGATAACGCCATTACCAGGAGCTTCAAACGTTTTGTCGTGGGAACCATATTCTTCAGCTTTTTGAGCCATGAGTCCGACGTTTGAGACACTTCCCATGGTGGCTGGATCAAACTGACCGTTGACCTTACAGTCTTCAATGATTTCATAATAGATCGTGGCATAGCTGCGATCTGGAATCATGGCGATGGTATCTTGTAAAGCATCATCATTATTCCACATCTTACCACCATCACGAACCACATTGGGCATGGAGGCATCGATAATCACATTATTGGGTACATGTAGATTGGTAATACCCTTACGTGAATCCACCATGGCCAGAGCAGGTTGTTCTTTATAAACAGCCGCGATATCCGCCTCGATCTCAGCTTTTTTATCTGCTGGTAGACGATCCAGCTTTTCTTCAACATCAGCGAGGCCATTATTGATGTTGGCTCCAATTTCTTTCAACTCAGCAGCGTATTTATCAAGTGCCTTACCAAAATAGACCGAGACAGCGTGTCCAAACATGATGGGATCTGAAATCTTCATCATGGTGGCTTTCAGGTGTAGAGAGAGTAGAGAGCCTTCGGTTTTTGCTTCGTCAATAATTTTAGCATAAAAAGACTTCAAGGCGTTCACGTTCATGACAGACGTATCAACAACTTCCCCCTTTTGCAGATTCACGCCTTCTTTCAGTATGGATTTAACGCCTGAGGCATCTGCAAACTCAATTGAAACTACTTGAGGTTCAGTCATGGTTTTGGATTTTTCCGAGCCGTAGAAATCTTTTTCGGTCATGTGGGCTACCCGCGCCCGGGAACCACTCTCGGGCCATGGTTTCATCATACGATGAGGATTACTTTGGGCAAATCGCTTCACAGATGTTGCTGCACGACGGTCTGAATTACCCTCTCGCAACACGGGATTGACAGCCGAACCAAGCACTTTGGTAAATCGTAGTTGTAGTGCTTTTTCAGCATCATTTTTGGGCTCTTCTGGATAATCAGGAATAGCATATCCTTTTTGCTGTAGCTCTTTGATGGCAGCCTGTAGCTGTGGAATGGAAGCGCTGATATTAGGGAGCTTGACAATATTGGCATCATGGGACTGGGTGAGTTTTCCCAAAGCCGCCAGGGCATCCGCCTGTTTCTGCGATTCGGAAAGATTGTCTGGGAAGAGGGCGATGATTCGTCCTGCTAAGGAGATATCGCTGATTTCTATATCGATCCCCGTGTTTTTTGTATAAGCCTGAACAATAGGAAGGAGCGCATAAGTAGCCAGGGCTGGCGCTTCGTCAATTTTGGTCCAGATAATCTTTGCTGAGGGCATGGTAATCCTTTATTTAGAGCGTTTCCACTTCGAATTGTTAAAAAACATAATACTGGCCATCAAAATAAAGGGTGAGGACCCAATGCAAAATTATTTCAACGCAATAAAGGACAAAAAGGAACGAATAATTTTATCCTTTGTGTTTTGTCCAGGGTCAACCAGTCCTTAGGTTAAGGTGCTCAACGGAATTGAATAGATTTAAATGAAACGACATTAAAAGGAGAGTTAATGGCCAAGCCAAATTACGCTTTTGCAAAACACCAGAGAGACCTTGCGAAAAAGAAGAAAAAAGAAGAAAAAAAGAAACTGAAAGAAGAAGCAAAGTTAAAGCAAAAGCTCGATGGCGAAATGCCTGAGACCACTGAAGAAGAATCTTCAGAAGAACCAACTGATAGCTAAACAGGAGTTTTTACTCCCAGGATGACTCCCCCCCTCATAAACCCCCTTGCCGGGAAGCATTAAACATTGGCAGAGTACGCCCAGGACAAGAAACAGCACGGGAAGCTTCCAGAAGCTCACCGTAACTTTATCGAGAACTCAGTACCCCGCCTAAAGGACGATCCACGTATAGCAGGTGTTGCTGTTGGTGGTTCCTTTTTGCTGGATGAAATCTATGAATTCAGCGATCTTGATCTCGTTATCTATATAGATCCATCACACTACAACGATGTTTTGGCCGAGAGAGAAACCATTGTTCAAAAGATGGGACCCCTCCTGGAAAGCTTTACCGGTGAACACGTGGGAGAGCCGCGTTTGCTCATTTGTCTGTTTGGACCGCCACTCCTTCACATTGACTTTAAATTTGTTTCAATGGATGACATCCACGATAAGGTCGAGAAGCCCACAGTATTGTGGGAAAGAAAAGCCCTGATCAGTAGCCAAATCAATCTCACTCCGGCAGAATTCCCAAAACCAGATTCGCTTTGGATCGAAAAACGGTTTTGGATCTGGATCCATTATACTGCCACAAAAATTGGTCGCGGAGAAATATTTGAAGCAGTTGAAGCCATTGGCTTTATTCGCGCCAATGTGTTGGGGCCAATGATTCTACAAAAAGAAGGTGCCCGACCCCAGGGTCTACGAAAAATTGAGAGATATGCCAGTCAGGAAGAACTTGAAAAAATGAAGAGCACGCTGGCTTCTTACGATGCGCAGGATTGTCTGCGAGCCCTACGTGAAAGCATGGAGCTTTATCGTTCATTTAGAAACGTCCAGGGAAACCAGCGTCTCGAAAATCTGGTCGACGAATACCTCACTCAAATTGAAAACCAATTGAGTTGATCAACAAAACACAAAAAGGAACTCATTATGAGTAAAACATACCGAAGCATTCTAATTGCCATAACCATCCTGTTTAGCGCCGGATTAATACTGCCTCAAGCAGTTCAGGCTCACTGTCAGATTCCCTGTGGAATCTATGATGACTATGCCAGAGTTCAGTCCATGCTTGAAGATGCCGCCACCGTGCAAAAATCAGTCAAAATGATGATTGCTCTCACAGGTAAAACAGATGTGCAGTCACAAAACCAGATGGTCCGCTGGGTTATGAATAAGGAAGACCACGCCCAGAAGGTCATTGATACAATAAGTGATTATTTTCTGACTCAGCGTGTAAAACCTTCTCAAAAAGATTATTCAGAAAGACTAAAACATCATCATGCTGTGATTCTAGCAGCCATGACGGCCAAACAAAACGCTGACATGGATAGCGCCAAAGCTCTCGAAAAAAGTATCAAGATGTTGGCTAGATATTATCCAGAGCACAAACACTAATAGCCAGGTGGGGCTTATCACCTTCAGCGACAGACAAAAAGTACTGTCTTAACCTGGGTGTATAGCCTTGGAAAGATTGTCTTACCGGTAAAGGATATGAGATGACGAAGAATGATATTCTAAGAAGAATTAGATACACGTTTGATTTTAGTGATTCTAAGATGATCTCCATCTTTGCCCTGGCTGAGCACAAAGTCACCAGAACTGAAATCAGTGACTGGCTCAAGCGAGAAGAAGATCCAGCCTATAAGACTTTTTATGATGATGAGCTGGCCGCTTTTCTGAATGGGTTCATCATTGACATGCGTGGAAAAAAAGAAGGACCCCTACCCAAACCGGAGCGCATACTGACCAATAATGTTATTTTAAAAAAACTCCAGATTGCGTTGAATCTTAGGGCAGAGGAAGTTCTAGAGGTGTTGGCCCTGGCAGATTTAAAAGTAAGCAAGTATGAGCTGAGTGCTTTTTTCCGTAAACCAGATCACAAACATTACCGCCCTTTGAGAGATCAGATATTGCGCAATTTTCTCAACGGCATGCAGATAAAATACAGAGTTGATCCCCTATAGAACAAATGTGGTATTGTATTGATTGAGAGAGAAAAGCTAGACCAGATCATCAGTCGGTGCATGAGAGGTTATCAAGAAGACATCGATACTGTTGTGGGGTTACTCACTAACACAGTAGACTTAACCACCCGCAAGAATGTTGATTTCCATTTAGGCGCAGTTACAAATCCTGAAGGCCTGGCAAGACTGGAATATTATCTCTTTCACGGCAGTCAAATACAAAGGAATTACGCCACCTTGTTCTTCGCTAGGCGAGATGAATGGGAGCTTATTCATCGTGCCTACAAACTAGGGCTTATCGATTATAGACAGGCTTATTCCAGGTAAATAAAGAGTTTCCCCCTAAAAAAAACCAACAAATAACCGCCTCCACGATCCAGGAATAACTCCTACACACAGGCGACATTAAACAGAAACAAATATTTTCATACTCTTTCGCCTGAAACCTATTCCCATGATTATGCTCATGGAGGTTTTTGCGCATATGTATGCCTTAAGCGAAACGGGTTTGCCGTTTCAATGGGGGGCTCTCATCATTTTGGTTCTGACTACGGGCATGGCTAATGGGGCCACCTTTGCCCTCAATCAATACTATGAACGCCACGGCGATGCAAAAATGGAGCGCACTCAGAGTCGCCACATTCCTTCAGGTCAAATATCACCCCGCACCGCGCTTATTGCTGGCCTGGTTGTTTTTGCTCTGGGTTTAGCGCTTCAATATGTGCTGATTAACCCCCATGACCATGTGGGCAACGTTTCTGTGTGGTGGTTTATATGTATGGACCTATACACCCTTGAAATCGCGCTCTACCATGAGCACTCTGGTTGGATCACTACCTGGCGCCTTGCTGCCCTTTATCGGATGGTATTCTGTAACTCAGGGTCTTGACCTCATGATCATATGGATGTCTCTTATGATCTTCCTGTGGCAGATTCCCCACACCTTTGTGATATGTTTTCGATATAAAGATCAATACCTGGTTGCCGGAGGAAAGCAACTCCCCTTTGTGGCCGGGGAAGATGTCTCCTTTCGCCAGAGTATGTGGTATACGGTGATCAATATCCCACTAATCTTTGTACCATTTATTTTCAAGGTTTCTGGAGAAATCTACCTAGTTATTGCCACCTTGCTTACCATGGGTGCCATTGTGATGGCAACACGCTTTTATAGTCATCGGGAACCAGCAACAGCAAAACAGTTTTTTCGTTATATGTTGAGTTTCTTGCCCATAATTTTTGTAAGCATGGCGAGCAATAGACTGGACTTTTTAAGCAAACCAGTTCTCTTATGAGAGCAGGTGTTTGAGCATGATAAAATCTTCTTCGTTTTCCATCACCACCAAAAATCCTTGACGATCATAAAGCTTCTTGGCTGGGTTGAGTTTATCAACGCTCAACGAAAGTGAACGCACTTCAAGCCGGGCATAGTGTTCCGAAATTAACTCCAGCAATCTGGTTCCGACACCCCTGTTCCTGTGGGATGATTTCAATGCGATTCCGATTTCAGGAATATCAGAATCGACATAGCCATATCCTTGATGGGGTGGTTGATGAGCTCTGCCCCAGACAGCACCAACCAACGTGCCATTATCCTCTGCCACAAAGGCCAGGTCGTGGGGAATTGAGCCCCAGTTTAAATAGTATTTAGCGAGTTCGGGGTGCTCAAGCACGGATCTGGGATAGCGCTCCTTTCCATCTGGGACAAAAAGTGACTCATAAAGCATCTCTTTCAAAAACCTGGCTTCGGATGAAACCATCTCGCGAAAAATCATGAGTTTTGGATTGTCCTTTTTATACTTCAGCGCGCAATGAGATTTGAATTAGAGTAGAAAATAATCAGAATAGGCATCACAATCTAAAAAATATTGTTTGGGTGACATACCTGTCAGCAGCTTGAAATCATTAATCATATGTGATTGATCATAATAGCCGCAATCATAAGCCAGTTCGGTTAACTTTTGTCCAAGTAACTCTCAACTTCCCCAACAAAGGTGTCAGGGTTAATGGGTTTTTTTATGTAGCCGGTGCAGCCTGCTTCAATTGCCTTTTCTTGATCGCCAGGCATGGCATAGGAGGTGATGGCAACGATTGGAATATTGAGAAGAGATTTATCTTTGCGCAATTCACGAGCAACTTCATAACCATTCATTTTTGGAAGCTGTATATCCAGTAAAATCAAATCCGGGTTCTCAGTTTTGGCAAGCTCAACACCTGCCTGTCCATCATATGCTTGAAAAACATCATGCCCACTATTCTTCAATAAGAAAGTAATCAGGTACATATTGTTTTCATTGTCTTCAATAATAAGCGTTTTACACTTCACTTGATGGCTCCTCCGGGCTGACTGGCAAAACAATAGAAAAAGTACTGCCAGCACCAGGTTCACTTACCACACTGATGGTGCCGCCTAGCAATTCAACCAGCTTCTTGCTGATGGCTAGCCCAAGACCAGAACCTTCTTTCACGCGATCCAGCCCCGTGTCAATCTGTCGGAAGGTTTCAAAAATGGTTTCCAACTCTTTCTCGCTAATACCTATACCAGTATCAATGACGTCGATATGTAAGAAATCATCTTTCTGGTAACAGTTAACAATGATTTCACCCTCGTCTGTAAACTTGATGGCGTTGTTGATCAGGTTAATCAAAACCTGCTCCAGCCTTCTTTTGTCGGTATGCAGTTTCGGCAGACCAGACTTAATATTGTGTCGCAGGCGCAAACCTTTTTTCTCTGCAAAAGGTCGCAGAGAGCTGACTGCCATAACAAGCACCAACTCGATTTTGAACGCTTCGTCATAGACCTGTATGCGTCCAGACTCGATCTTTGAAATATCGAGAATATCATTTATCAATTCCAGTAGATGAGAAGCGCTGCCCTTCACCATGCCAAGCTGTTTGGTTTGTTCTGGAGAAAGGGGCCCAGCCATGCCCTGTAGGAGGATGCCGGTAAACCCTATAATGGAATTCAACGGGGTTCGCAGTTCATGAGACATGGAAGCCAAAAAGGCAGACTTCAGATGATCAGACTCTTCAGCTTTTGTTTTGGCTGCTTCCAGTTCTACAGTTCTCTCAGCAACTAACTGTTCAAGGTGTTGCTCATGATTGAGAATCTTCTCCAGCATCTCATTAAAACTGAGCACCAACTCTCCGATTTCGTCCCGGGAGCTGGATTTAACGCGAATAGAATAATCACCGGAGTCGTGAATTCTTTTCGCCGTTTCAGCCAACTTTCCGATGGATTCAGAGATGGGTCTTTGAGCACGAACCGACAGAAGTCCGGCCAGGATAATACCAGCGATAAAAAGAAAAAAGGACTGCCAAACAGCCTCAACCAACGCTGTCGTTCGATTGCTTGAGTCAAGCCTTAGAGTTATCCAGCCAACATTAAGGTCATCAAAAAGAATTTTTTTGGTGAGTATAAAATGGCCATCGTCAGTCATTTTTTTTTCGGAAAGTATTTTCTCAAAGCTATATCCTGAGTTGCTATCTCGATCGAATCGGGCAAAGACCTCACCGTTGTGATCATAAACGACAGCATTAAGAACATCTTCTTGAGTCTCCAGAGACTCCAATACATCATTTGCTGCATCATTATCAAAAAACAGCAAGGCTGATATACTATTTGAACCTAAAATTTCTGCCAGAGTTGACATACGGGAAAACGCCCGTGCTTCATACTGGTGATATTGACTAAATAGATAAATGCCAACAAAGAAGACCAGAATAAACAGAGTTGTAAAGAGCTGAATTGAGATCAGCTTTAGCTTGATGGACAGATCTTGAAAATTAGTCACGGGAAGGAGTTTCCTCTTCGCCCACCAGAATTGCCAACTTTAAAAGGTGTGAGCTTGCTTTCAGGTTTGCCGCATGAAGTGCCTGGCGGTTAATCTCCAGTTTAATTTTGCCATCACGTTTGATGAAATTTATGGCACCATCGCTGGTGGCAAAGCCAAGGGATTCACCCACCAATAGAATGTTTTGAGGCGGAATATCAGGTCTCAATATATGAAAAGCCTCGGTTTGATCAATGGGGACAAACAGAATGTCACAAGACTCAAATCCTTCAATATTTGAAACACGTTCAACGACAATTTTTTGACCTTCAGAAGCCCTTTCTTTTGACATCTGTCTCAGGGGAACCAGAATATCATCTAATCCATAGACACCGATAGTGAAGTTTTTTACTGTGTCCAAGGTTGTCCAGCTGATGTATTTGGTAAAGTTAATTAAGAATACAGCTTTCATCCGTGTGTCGGGGTTGACACGAATTCTTTGGGCCTGAGCAGAAAAAAGAGGAACCAGAAGCAATAGCACAAGGCTTGCCAAAAAGGATCGAAAAAGTATCAAGCGTCTTATCATCAGTTTCTGTACATGCTCCTCGAGCTAAGCACTCAAGGTAAGTTGGGGCTTGGTTGTTTCCAAAAGCGAAGCATGGGAATAAAAACCGTTGTGATAAAGTTAACATTGTGAAAAAGTGAGTGAGTAAGATGATGATTCTGACAGGAGAATCATAAAATTAAAACAGAGAAAAGATTAAGTTTGGTCTACCCCCCCACGGAGGCAACCACACCAAAACCTGCAAAGGTCTCGATGATTTGATCTAGCCTTTTTTGACCTGGTTCGCCAAAGCGCTTTGAATCGTAATGCGAGCCCATCTTTTGATGCTTTTTTGCAGCCAAATTGTGAAACGGTAAGAGGTTTACCCCTAGCGCTTTTCCCGGGAGTGCGGCAATAAACTCAGCAGTAGCCTGAATGTTTTGATTATTATCATTAATATCTTTTATCAGTCTGTGCGAAAAGGACGTTCTAGGGTGCGGTTTGATTCGACTTGCCCGGTTATTTCTTTAATTGATTTCAGTGTGACGCTCCTTGAAAAAGACGATTCACAAAAACCATTAAACTGGTTCCCTGTATCCTCCGAAGCATCATTATAAAGACAGTTGATGTGATGGTCAATGGCAATAACACGGAGGAGAAAGATTGAAGAAGCTTGGAAACCGTGTTGAACTCACCCATTTTAATAACGCGACACACATAACACAGGAGTCTGCATGGAAATCACGCGTCACTTTACTGCCACCACATTTGTTGTCTATAAGGAAAAAACTGTCCTGCATTTACATCGCAGTCTCAAAATGTGGCTGCCACCCGGTGGACACATAGACAGGGATGAACTGCCCCATGTCGCCGCTGTGCGTGAAGTAAAGGAAGAGACGGGTCTGGATGTTAAGCTCATCCATGCTGAACCCACTATCCATTCAGAAAATGCCCGGGAAATTCCAGGACCACGCCACCTGCTTCTGGAAAACATCAATCCCTTCCACCAACACATCGATATGATTTATTTCGCAAAGGCATCGTCCTTTGATGTGACCCCTGATCCTGGAGAATCCATTGAGTTGAGATGGTTCACGGCTGAGGAGCTTGAGGGAGACGAAATCGAAAATGATATTCACCAGCTGGGCAAAGAAGCGATTCAGGCAATCTCAAAGATAAGGGCTTAAATTTGTGAAATTGGTTCGGTTTAACCTCAAAAAAATATATTCTATGTCCAACCCGGGATTCGAATTCCGGCCTAGTATCCTCCCACAATGAATCAAAATAACTCCCAGCATAACTTCCGGGCCTTCGTCTGGCATGCCTCTTGGTTAAGCTTTACCACCACCTTTACCGAAGTAAATACAGTCTTGCCAGGTTTGATTGTTGAAGTTGGCGGCAGTCAAATTCATGTGGGTATTTTGACCGCTATCATGGTCGGAGCCCCCATGCTGACACAACTTTTTTTTGCAGGATTTCTCACACCCAAACCACGCAAGAAACCATTTTTGCTTCTCGGTGTCTATCTCAGAGTGGTTGCCTTGGCTGGAGTGGCTTGGACGCTTTCACGTTTGACCAGCATCAATCCGGCTTTTATGATTTTTCTGGTTTATGCTTGGATGTTGGTCTTCACGACCAGCGGATCATTTGCCGGGGTTTCCTTCACGGATATTTTAGGGAAGAGTATTGTCGGGGATCAACGAAAACGTTTCTTTGTCCTACGCCAATTTCTTTCCAGCATTGGTGTGCTCATTTCTGCCCTCATCGCCAGAGAATTACTCAAGCGTTTCGTTTATCCCATGAATTATGAAATTCTATTTATTGCAGCAGCAGCGTGTTTATTTCTAGCATCACTGGGTTTTGTGGTCTTGCGGGAAAAACCAGTGGTCAGTCGCTATGAAGGTAGCTCAATCATGGAAATTTTTAGATTTATTCCAAGCTACCTACGCAAAGATGCCAACCTGAGAAATTTTATAATCATGAATAACCTGGCCGGTTTTGCAACCACGCTGACACCCTTCTATGTGGTTCTGGCAAAAGATACGTATTCCCTGACGGCTGACGATATTGGCAATTTCTTACTCATCGGCATATCAGGTATGGTGCTTTCGAATTTTTTATGGTCGCAAGTTGTCAGAAAATACTCTTTTAAAGGGGTTTTGGTGGTCTGGATATTTATCGGCGCCAGTTTACCCGTTTTGGCTTTGGTATTATCCCACTGGGCTCCCTATGCACTTTTTCAAGCCATCTTTTTTCTTAGTGGTGTTGCCATTTCGGCGCAAAAAATTTCACTGGGTGGCATGTTGATTGAAATATCTGAGAATGATAACCGCGCACTGTATTCTGGTATCAATGGCGCCTTCAATCTTACCATTGCCCTCTTCCCTCTCATTTCAGGTTTTGTGATTGTGTGGTTAGGGTATACCCCGGTTTTTATTCTGGGATCAGTGGCTATGATGTCTGCGCTATATTTTGTGCGACGACTCAACTGTGAAGTCAAGACATCCTAAAGTTTAAAAAAGGGGATTAACTATCTTACAACGAATCAAACGAAAGGAACGAACTGCTTTTGAAATATTCCGATCGATTCAATTCGTTATCTTCGTTTGATTCGTTGTAAAAAAAGAGATAAACAAAGCATGATTCAAAAAGCAGAGGCCGTCGTTCTTAAAACCCTAAACCACGGGGACACCAGCAAAATTATCACGCTGTACTCCCGTGAAGTTGGACGCCTCAAACTGATTGCTAAGGGGGTGCGCTCCCCGAAAAGCAAGGCCATGGGCCTGTTTCAACCCACCCGCCATATCCAGGTGATTTATTACACCAAGGCGACATCTGACTTACAGTTGTTCAAATCTGGAGAACTCATCGATGGTTTCTTTGGGTTGGAGGAGGACTTTGACCGCCTGACCCTGGCCCAGGTGATGGTAGAGTTGCTGAATCGATCAGTTGAAGACGAGGAAAGTCACCCCCGGCTTTTCCAACTCCTGGTTGACAGCCTGTCGAGACTGAGTAACCACAAAATTGCTTCTGCCGAGGCCTATTGGTTTTTTCACACTCACTTGCTTCGGGAATTGGGGTTTCGTCCCCATGTGGAACATTGCTCGGTATGCAGGGGAACACTTGATGAGGGAGCTTCTCTCGGGAATGGAAGTTCTCAGCTTGAATGTGTGAAATGTCACCAACCCGGCCATAACTCTGTTTTTGTAAGCGCATCGGTTCTTCAGGAACTTCAAGGCCTTTTGGACATCAATTGGGAAGCGGTTGAAAAAACCAAACTCAATGCCAGAGAAAGGCGTTCACTGTGGGATTTTCTGTGGCAGTTTACCTTTCACCATATCGAATCCGCCAGAAACATGAAATCACTCAAGGTGCTACGACAACTATACGGGTAGTTCTCTATAACCCAGACCTTCCGGGGTTATCATATTCCAGATTTATCAGGGAGAAAGAGTCTTAGCTTTTTTTAACGCTGGAGGCGCCATCCAATAAAGCAGAAAGCCATTGGGTCTCATCAAAACTGGAGAGGCCGATTTTTACTGTCATGGTCAACGGAACGGAGAGAATCATTCCCACCGGACCCAAGACCCACCCCCAAAACAATAAGGATAGAAAAACGACCAGTGTGGAAAGCCCCAGGCCTTTTCCCATAAGCCGGGGCTCTAGAAAACTGCCGATAATCATGTTGATCGCCAGGTAGCCCAAGGCAACAGCGACAGCTGACCAGGGTCCCAGAGTTACCAGGGCCAGCAGCATGGGTGGTATGGCAGCCATGATGGATCCAATATTTGGGATATAATTAAAGAGAAAAGTCAGCAAGCCCCACAGGAAGGCGTAGTCTACCCCCCAGATACTCAACCAGATCGTAGCGATGGTTCCCGTTCCCAGGCTGGTCCAGGTTTTGATGCCCATATAGCGATTGAAGCTTTCAAAAAAGCTATTTAAACGATCCATTTCCGGTGAATTTACAGGAATGGCTTTCTCAATTTTTTGACTAAAGGTTGCTGCTTCAAGCAACATAAAAACAACAACAAGGAGAATAAGAAAAGTATCGCCCAGCAAATTCCCCATACCCGTGAGAATTTTGGATGTCAATCGCATGGCTGCACCGGGATCAATGAATTCCATAAAGGATTGATCTACAATATTGAAACCCCGCTCTTCAAAAAAGGTCAGGAGCTCGGAGAGCTTTGCCTGAAGACCTGCTTGATAGGTTGGCAGGGCGTTGGAAAAATCTGTTAATGAGGACCCCACCAACACGGCAATCAGAAATCCAACAATCAGAATTGCCAGAATTATTATCAGTATAGCAGCCCAGGTGGGGATGTTCTTGCTCCGCATCCAATTCAAGAGGGGCATGATAATAATGGCAATAAAGAGCGAAAGTAAAAAAGGAATCAGAATATCCTGAGATGCACGCATGCCAGCCACTACAACCACAAAAGCGGCCACAGTAAGCAAACTGCGCTGCACTCTATTAAATCCAATGTAGATATTTTCTACCATGCCTGGAATCTAGGCATCTTTTCTTAATTTTTAACAACGAAATGAACGAAAACCACGAAGGACCGTCTATAAGCAAAGAAAAAGGGCGATTAAGCGTAGAAAACTTTCGCACGGGTCAAGTGTCATACTTCGAGTTTCTCTCTGAGGCCACCTCAGTAAGACACAAATTACAGAAAAAATAAAATCCCGCTATTACACCCAGTTTCGTCTTCCTCAGCGCCTGCCTGGCCAACAGAAGGTGAACCTTGAGAAAGCCTGTACTGAGCGCTTCAGCTCCACTCCTCTTCCAGGGCGGCAAAAGCCCCCGTTTTCGCCCAGCCCACCTCCGTTGGTGGGATTCAGGTTTCTACCGGACAGACTAAAAGACACGGGCACCTATACCTCTATACCCTTAAACCACCAACTAGTCAACAGTTCGTCAATTTCATTTATTTCGTTGTAAAGGGGGTGGGTCTATTGAGTCAAACGACGAATGATACGGTAGGTGACTGAGGCCGACAGACCGGATACCACAATAGCGATGAGGGTTCCTGCTCCCAGGCTAAAATGCTGATACGCAAAATGAGCAGTGAAAGAATACACCCCCACATTGATCATCCCGCTGATCATCAGGGCTTTGGCCACAGCTCTTGAAAATTCAACGCCGCCAGTACGGTAGGTGATAAAAAGTGTAGACATGAAGATGACTGGAAAATTAGAAAAAATGCCTCCAATAACCGGTCCTGTGAGGCGACTGATAAGAACGGCCAGTGAAATCATAAATCCGCTTATGATACCCCTGGTCAATATTTGACGTGGGGTGTACGGGACACGAACCCCGCCCTGGTGGGCGATATGCATAACATGTTCGGTGATGTAGTAGGCCGCCACCAAAGAAATGGACCAGACCAAAAATGAGACAAGGGCGCTCTCCACTCCGGAGTACACGATCCCAACAATGATTAAAAACCAGATCGAGAGCGCTGTTAAGATGGCCTGTATGAGTCCTTTGTGAACCCTGGCAAGATAGATCAAGATAAAGAGCCCGTTTACGCCCATAACAAGGGGAATCATCACTGCTGCTCGAGATGCATCTTGTGTGGATTGAGACAAGCCGATAAACAGCAGGGCAACTACAATGGTTGAGGGTAGTCCTCCGATAAAGCCACCAAGTTTACTGCCAAACCTTTCGGCAATTACCGTGACGGATGTGATCCAGATGGACCCCACCAGAAAACTCAGCGCCAGTTTTATTAGAAAAGTTTGATCCAGGGTTGCCATGGAAACAGATTAATGAATAAGGACAGAGGAAGAAGTAAAAAGGGTAGCCCTCTATCGTATGGTCCGGAGTAGCCTAAGCTGGGTCTTGATCCGGCGGTTACCTGCTATGTCGAAGTTCATAGAGTGTAGACTAGAGTTTATCGAAACCCCGGTGTTGCTTTATCGCGATAGTGGACATTTCAATCAGTCGACGTTCTGCGAACTATGACCTGACAGGCAAGCTCAACATCCAGAGCGGGGCTGACAAAAAGAAACTATACCCCTGTCCCAAATTTCGAGTTTCAACTTCCACTCAATTGCTTATAATGCATCAATACTTCACAATAATCGGTGTTGATTTTGGATCCTATCTATCTGGTGCCGTTCTAACCGAATCCATTTTCAACTGGCCCGGCATTGGACGTCTTGCCCTCAACGCTATTTTAAAGCGTGATTTCCCGGTTATTCAGGGTGCGGTTCTGGTTACGGCATTGATCTTTGTAACCGCCACTTTCATTGTGGACATTCTGTATGGCGTCATTGATCCGCGCATACGGTTGGGGAATAAAAAATGATTGTGGCATGGGTTGGAGGGTCGCATTGCAATGCGACCCCACAGGAAACACCAAATTCCGAGGTGATCAATGCGCGGTAGTATCACCTCAGAAACCATCGAGCAGATTTGTAAGAACAAGGTTGTCCTGTTTAGTGCTCCTTAGAAACCCACCTTCTCAGAAGGTGGTAATGTTTTGACCGGTTTGCGTCCAGGTTAAAAGTCACTAGATTATAAGATGAGTCGTTATAAAAAGTCCTCACATGTAATCTACCACCATCTGTACCATATCGTATGGACGCCAAAATATCGCTACAGAGTGTTGGAAGGTGTAATAAAGAATCAACTGGATCATGACATCAGGATGCTTGGAGAGTGGAAAGGGTACGAGATAGAGGAATTAAATATTCAACCAGACCACATTCATCTAATAGTATCCTTACCCCCCAAGATATCTGTATCTCAGATGATGGGAGTAATAAAGGGTAAGACCGCCATCAAATTATTCAAGAGTTATCCTGAATTACGGAGTCGCACCTATTGGGGCAATCATTTTTGGGCCAGGGGTTACTGCTCGAGTACAATAGGTCTGGATGAGGATACAGTAAGGAAATATGTCAAATATCAAGAAGAACAAGAGCAGAGGATAGAAGAACAGCAAAGTGAGTTTAAATTCCCTAAATCTAAATAGTGAGGTTACCCCCTATGGGGGTTTTCCCATGCCACCTTCTTAGAAGTTGACTCAAGCGAGATATGCCCCTCACTCATGCCGACTAAAGCAGAAAGAATTCTTGAGAATATCTTCCGACTCAGCTTGGTGATTGCGGCGGTGTGGGCGGTCATAGACCTGCAGTGGCA
>CAZDVD010000006.1:34998-117451 GCA_964508765.1 uncultured Lentisphaeria bacterium | reverse complement strand
GAACCTTCACACCTAAGATTCAAGAAAATGTGTCCAAGGCATGGGGTCCACTTCTCTGTTCACCTTAAAAGTAAAACTTTTGAGTGCATCACATGAAAAGTGCAACTTTTCATGGCCTTCGCTTCTTCCCAAAACAGACTCGCTTGATAAGATAATTGTATCCTTTAACATCATTTTCCTCAACCACTCCCCTGCATGTTAGTCAGCTCTATGCCTTCGTTAGGGACTTGATTATAGATAGATTTATAGTCACCAATATTAGAGCATCTACTCAACATCCCAATGTTGTAGCGTGGTATAAGCATCATGCGCTATCCCATGTTTCTTTGCATAGGCAACTAAATTTTTACTTTCCTTTAGAGATAGTCCACACCCGATAATAATTGCATATCTTTGATTACTTATGCCATCAGGGGAAACAGTAGATATCATCTTAAATCCGACGTTGGTATGCTTATTCGACATGCGATACATTTCTTGCTTTGCAATATCATAGCTACAGTTAAGATCTAATGATGATACGATAATATTGTATGTACCTTTCCTTTTCGGCCTGAAAAATGTTACCTCCCAAGTCTCTCTCTTTGAATATTCAGGATCGACTAAATTATCTGATTGAAGAATAAGATTTGAAGACACAGGAATCTCCCTGTCTTGCCTTGAAGACACAAATATTTTCGCAATGGTTCCCATACCATTAGTCAAAAGTACTCCTATGTTACCCTTTTCATCGTGTGATTGGGATTGTAATATCTTCCCACTTTCAATGTCTATAAGTCTTACGTTCACCGTGTAAATCTCACCTATATGCCCTATGCTTCCAGTAAATATCTTTTTTACTCCGATTAGTTTCCCCACTTGCACGATACAACTGTCTTCAACACAGCCTGAAAGCTGAAGCTTTTGCTCATTTAGAATATCCTCCATTGAGTTTCGGTCGATAACCTGATAAATACCGGTATTTAACAACTCATTGCGAAATCTATCGGTGAGAGTCTTGGAATCGGCCTCAGAAATTTTATATGGAATGAAATCAAGTACAGCTACGGGCGTTTTCTGAGGCACTCCACAAAGAATAATCTGGCTCAAACATGTATACAGTGTAAGTATTATGGTTATTCGGTTCGTCATATGGTATTAACAATTATAGTATGACTTGTTTATTGTACTAAAAGTATAATTATCATAACTATAGTCTACTATATTTTTCCCCAATATATAATTTACCAATATGCCTAACGCCTTACGCTGTTCACCTCAAAAGTAAAACTTTTGAGTTCTTCGATGCTTCCTGAGAAAGTATCACTTTGTAAGATAATTGTTTCCTTCCACATCATTTTCCCCTTGCACTATTTTGTGTGTGAGTCAGCTCCAAGCTTCGTATAGTGGGTGCTATGAATGCTATTAATTGATGATACCTATCAATAATACTATTTTTGTAACTCTTTTAGAGTTGTGATAAGATCCACTGGGACAAATTCTAATCTCAACATTGTGTTAATTAGTTTATCATAATCTACAGCTCTTTTAAACTTCATTTTGAATTTTCCATGTAGAGTATGACCTCGGCGTTTTAAAAGCCAATTTGGATAATTTAGTTTTCGGCGGGACATAAAGCTCACCTCCGAAACCTCTTTGTCATCATCAGTTTGGGCTTCAAGTGTTGGTTCGATCTGCTGAAGAACATGATCGGCTATTTTCTGGAGTTTGGCGCTAGGAAATTTTGGAATTGTTAACTCATCCTTCTGAGTAAGCTGTTTGATTCCAGGAACAGTCAATATAGTATTCTCATGCAGGAGTGATGCAAAGACAAGGATTGGATCAAGTAAATAATTCTCCAGACTATAGCGACCAATCACGTGAAGATATTTAGTAGGAGTAATAGATTCAGGAACATTGGATCCATTGTCAAAATCCATTAACCCCTGGAAAATATCGCCTGTCCCGTTGCTACCAAATTTCTCTACCCAAGTTCTAACAACTGTACATCCACCCGATTTGTTATTCTTCCTATTCGAAGATGATATAAAAACAATATCGATAGTGGTTAGTACCTTCTTTTTGGATTTTAGCAAAACAAATAATGCATTATAAAATTTTGCGTCATCGTCGTCTTCAACCAGCACATACTTAATATTGGGTTTTACAACAATCATTCCTTCTGTTAATAGGTTTATACCGTACTCTTTGGATTTAAGTTGTGATATTTGAGGTAAAGAATTCGACATTTCAAAGAGTGCATATTCCGGTGATAGCGATACTGTCGAAGGAGAATGAGTAGTCATTATCACTCGGACACCATTTTTGCCCACTAGAATTCTTTCGACAACGTCAATGAACTTCTTAATTGCAGACGGGTGCAGGTGTGCGTCTGGTTCATCCCAAAGGATTAGTCTTGGTAATCGACGCGTCTTGCTAGAATTGAACATCCATATTGCTAACGAAATTAAAACCTTTTCGCCAGAAGAAAGATCTGAGAAGTTAATAATAAGCGATTCTTCTTGTCTGCTGATAAGTTGAAAAATGAAGTCACCCATATATGCTTTGGGCTTATTGACATAATATGGAAAATCTGCTGATTTCAGTAAATCATTAACGATATCCCACGGTGCCTTTCCTAAGGCTGATACTATTTGACTCTCAGATAAGCCCTCATCACGTCGTTGTGCAGATTTACAATGATATGTGAGGAAGGCTTCACTTAGGCCTTCGTGAATATTCACCTTGTTGATATAGTCAAAATAGTCAACGGGAAGGTTTTCTTGAACATCAGAAACCGTAATCTTTTCCGCTGGTTTATCAACTGCCCCTTCGACAATCTGCGCCAGCTCAGCATATCCCTTAGTATTACTCCGTTTGGATATCTGGCCATGAAGCTTATTGATAATATCTGTAAAGGTAGATGAATTAATTCCTCCAAGATTGCCTAATTGCCATATTGATGACAAATAGACAACTTCCTTTACTGAAATCTCAATATCCTTGCTCTTTGTTTTGACACCATAGAATGGCTGAGTTGAATTCCTCTGAGAATTTGCTTGTTTTTGATGGTCAGTCCCAAAATGAAAATTCAGGAGCTCCAATATCTGTGTTTTTCCACTACCATTTTTACCCGTGACAACTACGAATTTTGGAATGTTACGCCACATCAATTGACTAATTGATTTATACTTACCTGAGATTAATTCAAAGTCCATTGCTTTTCCTTTTGCGTCAATTGTACGGTTAAAAGGTTTTTAATGCGTACCGATGATTTTCAACTTCAGTCCATAGTCTTACACCACATAACAATCGTTTATACAGTCCCTGATAACACCACATATACACACAACGAGATGCGACTGATGACGACACTGTTTAAATAATTCATAGGCTCCCCCGCCTTCATGTAATAGTTATGCCGAAAATGTATCCTATCTATCTATTATTTCAAGTACTAAGCTGTTTATTCACAAAGAAATAAAGAGGCAGCCCAAAGCCCGACCAGCACCGAATATTTGGAACATCCCAGTCATACTCGAGTAAATTGATTACATCATTCACTAACAATGTTTTATGTCAATCAATAGATGAATTCAACAGAGGAGACCGATATGACCCTTAAAGAAAAACTAGAGCTTTTATGGAAGTACCTCCTACTGGCCGTCATTGTCTTTGGACTGGTCCAGATAGGCAATAACCGTAAATCCAGAATGTGGTCCCACGATTTCTCAGGACAGCATGATTCCAAGATGATGTGGTTCGTGGATGAAGATCATGATTTTGGTGATATGGATGTTGATCTGGAGATCGAGGAATTAATTGATGGCGATTCCAGTATTACGGTTATCATCAATGGAGAAACCATGACTCTGGATGATCTGAAAAAGCTGGATAAAAATGTTTATATCAAGAAGATGAGACATCATAGTGGTGACAAAGATCGCAAAGTCAAGATCATCAAAAAGAAGATGATTGATAAAGATTAGCTTAAGAGCACAAAAAAAGGCGAGATCTCCTCGCCTTTTTTTATATCTATTTGTACAGAATTTTAATTTGAGTATACAGCAATGGCGGACATGACTTCTCTTTGAACCGTTTTCCCTGCTGGACGATTGAGCAACTTCCCATTCACTACCAGGGCAGAAGATCCACCTCCATCAAGATTGATGGCATCTTCGCAGCCGAGTTGGAGCATAATATCAGCCAGTTCAGGCAGATCAACGCCACGACTGATCAATTGTCTACCATCCACCACCAAGAGGATCAAATCGCCTTCAGGTGTGGTACCTGCAGCGGTACGGGGATGAACTTCCGGGATACTGGTGCCATAGAAGATTTCCTCGTTGACAGGAATAAAGACCTCCCCATCACGCATCAGCAGTGGACCGGCACCCAGGATATCGCGATACGACCAGGGCTTACGATGAATTGGTTCAAGCCGGTCACCTGGCTGCCCTGGTATATTATCAATACCTTGATCCCAGGTAAAAACAGAGTCTCCAGTAGATGAAACCCAATTAATATCAATGGCATCATTTTCGTCAAACCCAATGGCTGAACGATGGAGATAAAACCGTTGCTCACCCCGCAGAACCGATGTGGTGGCTGCGTGAATAAGTGTATCCCCCACCTTTAATATGCCAACATGGGTGGCCGGATTAAGATCCATTCTGAAATAGCCACCGTTTATCATCACAGGGACATCCAAACGTTCCGCAAATTCTGAGACCGTTTCCCGACGATCGGTATCCGTTGAAAGCTCAACTCGGGTCTCTATATCATGACGTTTTTCTTCAACGCGTACATACCAGGCCCGCAAATTGGCTCCAACATGGATTGCTTGATATACAGAGATACCATCAGGTAGATCCTTATTAATGGAATCCATGGTGGTCCATTCCAGACCAAGACCTGGATATTCAACAGCAGCATCGCCAGACCTGTTACAGCTGGTTAACATCGCGATGGCGAGAATGGATATAAGAAATCGTTTTAACATTATTAGCAATATAGTATGATTATGTCCCATATCGAAAAAGTGTTTCTGAAATTAGTTACTTTTCTTTGCAGAATTAATCAGAATGACCGCAAAAATGGATATTGAACCACCAAACACGATATTCCATTGCAGGGGCTCCTTCAAGATGAGCATACTAAAAATAAGCGCACTTAAAGGTACCGTAAAAATAAAAGCCGAAGCCTTTTCAGAGCCTAATCTTGATGCGGCAATGAAAAAGGCGGTGGTGCCGAAAGCCATAGCTCCCACTGAGATGGCAAGCAGGTTTATCCAGAAAATGATATCCAGGTCGAAAACAGTAAAAAGTGTTGAGGGTTCTATAAAAACCAAGGCAAACAGCGCACTGAGCAGATAGAGCCAGAAACTGTATGTGAGCGTACTCATGTGGCGATTGATCTGTGAAGAGATAAAGGTGAGAAAAGCCCATGTGCTGGCACACAATACAAAATATTGATTCCCACTACTGAAAATGGCTGACCAGCCCTCCTGCCAAACATTAATGAGGATGCTGCCCCCCAGGATACCCAGGAGAATACCGGCCAGTGAGCGTCCTCTGGGAAAATGCCGTCTGACAATGGAGATCAGCAGAAAGGTCAATACGGGATTGAGCGTGGTGACGAGAACGCCCCCTCCACCCGCAGGACCGAGTCTGGTTCCAGTGAAATAGAAATGGTTGTACAGGACCAGTAACCCCGCGCTGGCAGCGATTGAAGGCAAGCCAGCCAGGGTGATCCGCCATTCTGTTTTGCGGACCAGTAAAACGATGCCCATGAAAATTCCTGCTATGAGAAAGCGCCAGAACATGAGCAGTGGAATGCTGGTATAGGTACCCAGGATTTTAGCATTGGTCCAGGAGAGCCCCCACAGCGCCATGCCGATGATCATGATGATATACAAGAAAGTATGTTCTGAGCGTTTCATCAAACCATATTAATCAGAGGATTCCATAATCCTGCACCAGAATGTGATATCGGACTATAAAAAAGTCCCCACCAGAGCGTGGTGGGGACTTTGTGTATGCTATATGAATAAGCTACTACTCAGACGCAGCGATGTAGCGTGGGTATTCTGGTACATACATATTTTCCTTTACCCAGGCTTTTATATCTTTGGGTCGCTCAACTCTGGCCAGACCTTCATCAAAGGCCATTTCACAGATAGCAGTGGCAATGGTCAGAGATATTTTGCGGATTTTCCGCAGATCTGGATAAACAGTCCTGAGGGAAAGTTCCTCTTCAGTGACCATTTCAGCCAATGTCTTCGCAGCCATGTAAAACATGGCATCTGTGACCTTTTTAGCCTGACACAATGCAGCACCCAGACCCACACCAGGAAAGATAAACATGTTATTTCCCTGACCTGGTACATAGATCTTGCCTCGCATTCTGACAGGATCAAAGGGACTTCCACTGGCGAAGATAACTTTGCCTTTGGTCCATTTATAGGCCTGCTGGGCAGTACATTCAGATTTCGTTGTTGGATTGGAAAGTGAAAAGATGATGGGCTGTTTTGAATAATTCATCAATTCCTTGACTACTTCTTCAGTGAAGGCCTGACCCTGACCACTCACACCAATAAGGATAGTGGGTTTCACTGTTTTAATCACATCCATGAAGTTTTCGATAAGCGCTTCATCCCTGGCATAAGCCACCTTGTGGTCCTGTAGTGGACGGGGTCCATTCTTAACCACCAGCCCCTGGCTATCGATTAACCAGAACAATTTCCTGGCTTCTTCATCAGTCATGCCACTTTCTTCAACAATACCGGCCACAATCATATTAGCAATACCAACGGCCGCAGAACCGGCACCAAAAAAGATGAGACGCTGATCTGCGAGTTTTTCTTTTTTCATGCGCATGGCACCAAGGAGACCAGATAGGGCAACAGCGCCTGTACCTTGAATGTCATCATTAAAGCACAAGACCTTATCCCGATATTTGTTCAAAAGGGGGAAAGCATGATTGTTGGTGAAATCTTCCCACTGAATCAGTGCTTTTGGCCATCTAACTTGTACAGCATTGACAAATTCATCCACGATCTCGTAGTATTCATCATCGTCAATACGGTGCTTGTTGATACCCAGATAGAGTGGGTCTGCCAGGAGTTCTTCGTTATTGGTACCAGTATCCAATAGAATGGGCAGTGTCTTACAGGGAAACACACCTCCACCGGCTACATAGAGAGCTAATTTACCAATGGGAATACCCATGCCATTGGCTCCTAGATCACCTAAACCAAGAATTCTGGAACCATCAGATATGACAATAATATCAATTTCATCCTGATTCCAGTTCTCAAAGATCTCACGGATATGTCCTTTGTCATTGGCACTGATGTACATACCGCGGTTTTTGCGATAGATATGGCCAAACTGTTGACAGGCGGCGCCCACAACAGGTGTGTAGACGATAGGCGTCATCTCCATCAGGTTCTCAGTAAGGACTTTATAATAAAGGGTCTCATTGCGATCGTGGAGGCTTGTGAGAAAAATGAACTTCTCAAGAGGATCTGTTTTACGCTGGTAGTTTTCTAAGACGCGGACAACCTGCTCTTCAATGTCCACCACTTTGGGTGGAACCAGGCCTCGCAAGCCTAATTCTTCACGTTCTTCCTCAGAAAAAGCCGTTCCTTTATTAAGTAGCGGCTCATTTAATACATCTGAACCCCGGATAATAACCTCAAGCGGTTCATCCTTGCTTTCCATCTGATAGCGACGTTTTTTGACCATTCCCATGATAATCCCCTTCTTAAAACTATTAATAAACATTAAGGGACACAATGTGCCGAAGTGAACCCTTTGCTAGTGATGATGATTCGTGATGGTATAATAATGCAAAAATGATGCAAGCTTGGCACTATTCATGCAAATAAAATTCGTTGATTAGAGATTTTTTAATCACATATCGATTCACTTATTAAATAGCGGAGGAACAATGAAAGTAAAAAATCGTTGGTTTGTAGTTTTGGGGGCAGTTCTCATCCAGTTGGCATTGGGGGCAATTTATGCCTGGTCAGTTTTCACTCCATCGTTGGTTGATGCCGGATGGACAAAGGCGATGACCCAGGGTGTTTTTGCTACTGGTCTATTCTTTTTTGCAGTTGTCATGGTCATAGCAGGTCGAATTATGCCTAAGCTGGGACCTCGCAAAGTAGCCATGGCTGGTGGTTTTGTTTTGGGTTCAGGATATCTCCTGGCAGGTTTATTCGGGGGAACCAATTTTATTGCTCTGCTCATTTTTATTGGAATGATAGGCGGCGCAGGAATTGGTTTGGCCTACGTGGTACCCATTGCAGTGGGAATGCGTTGGTTTCCAGATAAAAAAGGATTGATCACCGGGATGGCTGTATCAGGTTTTGGTTTTGGTGCAACATTATGGGTCAAACTGGCTGGATCCTGGGGCTCTCTCATTGCCCTCTACGGCTTGAGTACCACTTTCACAGCATTGGGTGGCATCTTCATGCTCATGATTCTGCTTGGTGGTATCTGGATGGTCTTCCCACCTGAAGGTTGGTTACCTGAAGGATATTCACTGCCAGCTACTGCAGATGGCAGTGTAGATGATGAATCTGGACACTTCAACAGTAGTGAAATGTTGAAGACTCGTCAATATTACTTCATTTTTATTACTTTCACCTTTGGTGCAAGTGCTGGCTTGATGAGTATTGGCCTCATGAAACTCTGGCCTATGTTTGCCTTGACTGCTAATGGTATCGACAAGGTCGCTGCCAGTGCCATAGCTGGAACTGCCATGGCTGTATTCTTTTCCCTGGCCAACGGTCTGGGTCGTATTGCCTGGGGTGCTATTAGTGACAGACTAGGACGCAAAAAGTCAATTGTCATCATGATGGCCACACAGGGTGTAGTTGTCATTCTTTTCCAGTGGATGGCCGGCACACCTGCACTGCTCTATCTGGGTGCAACCCTTATCGGTTTTAATTTTGGTGGAAATTTTTCACTTTTCCCAACCATTACAGCTGACACATTCGGAGCCAAGTTTATTGGCCAGAATTATGGCTGGGTATTTCTCGCCTATGGTTTTGGTGGAATTCTAGGTCCTATTATGGGTGGCTGGCTTGGTGACATGGGTAACTTCCCACTGGCATTCACCATTTGTGGTATTCTTTGTCTTGTAGCGGCAGTCATTATGTCACAGATAAAACCGGCAGTCAAAACAGCTTAAACCTCGTATACTCAATTATAATCAAAAAAGAGGCTGTCTCATATTCTGAGAGAGCCTCTTTTTTGTACTTCATAGTTTGGAACGAGAATCAGGTAGATATTGCTGCTAATATCTTGGAGTCTTGGAGTCCTGTAAGTTCAACTTCTACGATGCTATTTAGAAGGTTTGATGAATTTCCTGGAATATGCACCTTTAGGTAATTCTCAGTCATCCCAGTCAGAAAACCCTGGTGAGAGCTTTCAAGTAAAACCTGCTTTGGTTGATTCAATTGTCTCAAGGCGAAGGTCTGCTTCTTTTTCTGAGATAACTCTGTCAGGCGTCTGTTACGGTCTTTCCGCTGGCGCATCTCAACTTTACCCGGCAGCGTAATGGCTTCAGTATTGGGTCTCTCCGAATAAGTGAATACATGTAGATATGAGATATCCAAAGATTCGATAAGATCGTAGGTCTCTTGAAACTCAACCTCACCCTCACCTGGAAATCCAACGATAACATCTACGCCGATTCCGGCATCAGGCATCACTGATCTTACAGCCTGTATACGGTCTTTAAATAGATCGACACCATACCTGCGTTTCATGAGTCCTAAAATTTTGTCTGAACCTGCCTGTAGTGGGATATGAAAGTGTGGAAGAATGCTTTGTGATGTTAATACAAAGGCTATGATTTCATCGGTGAGGAGATTGGGTTCAATGGAGGATATTCTGATGCGTTCAATACCCTTTACAACATCCAGTCTTTTCAATAGGTCGATAAGTCCAAGATCAGATCCGAAACGGTAGTCACCCACATTCACTCCCGTGAGGACGATCTCTTTAACACCCTGTTCAGCGATTTCGCTGGCTTGATTAACCAAAATTTCAGGATCGATACTCCGGCTTTTACCCCGTGCCATGGGAATGGTACAATATGTACAGGGATAATCACAGCCATCTTGAATCTTCAAAAAGGACCGGGTTCTGTCTCCGATTGAGTATGAGGGTGTGCAATCATGCAATTCATCCACTTCAGCGTCTTGAATGATCAGGGGTGTATCACCCTGAGAGTCAAAATCCAGATGCTGCAGGAGATTGAATTTTTCCTTGGTACCCAGCACCACATCAACCTTGGAGGTGGCCACAATGTTTTCTGGGCGAAGCTGAGCATAACACCCTATGGCTGCCACACGGGAATCCGGTGACTGTCGCTTTGCTTTATTTACAATTTTACGAAACTCTCGATCAGCATTCTCAGTCACCGAGCAGGTGTTGATGACATAAAGATCGGCTGGTTGGTTAAAGTCGATCTTTTCATATCCTGCAGCTTCAAATTGTCGCGAAATCGTCGATGTCTCTGCATAGTTCAGTTTACAGCCAAGCGTGTGGAATGCGACCTTTTTTGTTCTATCATTCATCGTGATATATTAGCCACTACGATTTCGTTGGAAAGTTCAATTTATCGACAATTATTGTTTGCTATTTGTGAACTATAATTTCCCATAAAACGTCTATATAATCCGATAATTCTCCCGAATTCAGTTTGAATTTATACATAGCAAATTATTTTGTTTTCTCATATCTAAAGGAGTAAACATGAACTTATTTTCACATTCCTGGCTCCCTTTCATTTACCTGTATGGTCTTGGAGGGATTTTATTTGTTGCGGGTATCATCATTACGATGAAAGCTGGTTCATTTGATCTGAAACGCCCCAAACACCAGAAGTGGATGTGGATTTTAATCTTCGGTTTTGTCTGGTATTTTACCATGCATGCCTTAATGACCTGGGCTGCCCTTGGAACCATCTCTCCTTCTACTGTACTTTATACCCTGTTAGTCATGGTTGGAGTATTTATTGTTGTAACGCTTAGATTTGGAAAAGGAGCGAGGGCATAATGCAGACCTTTCATAGTATCGGAACAACCACCGACTGGATTGTTATGGTGGTTTATTTTATAGCCATCATGCTTTTTGGTAGCTATTTCGGACGATATACTAAAAATACCTCAGACTTTTTCTTTGGGGGCCGTCGATTCTCCTGGTGGCTGATCACCATGTCCATTGTGGCAACAGGCGTTGGTAGTCACAGTTTTGTCAAATATTCAGCCAAAGGATTTGAGCATGGTATTTCTTCGTCCATGACGTATCTCAATGATTGGTTTTTTATAGCCTTTTTTATGTTTGGCTGGCTTCCAATCATTGTGTACTCAAAGGTTCGCTCCATACCTGAATATTTTGAAAAAAGATTTAGTCCGTCGTCCCGCTTCATCGCTACCATCCTTTTATTGCTCTACATGATCGGTTATATCGGAATTGGATTCCTGACTTTGGGAAAAGCTGTTATTCCGATGTTGCCTACCGCCTTTGTTCTCTTTGGAATGACCATACCAATTACTTTAATGGGTGCGATTATTGTCATTGCCATCATTACAGGTATCTACATCACCTTTGGCGGGCAAACAGCCGTTATTTTTACTGATCTTCTCCAGGGATTCATCCTTATATTTGCTGGACTACTCCTTTTCTTCTTTGGTATCACCTACCTCGGAGGATTTGACATTTTTTGGGATATCCTGCCCACGGAGTGGAAGCTCCCCTTGGCTGACTTTAACAAACCCTCCGATTTTAACTTTGTAGGGATATTCTGGCAGGACGCTATTGCGGGATCAATCGGATTCTTATTCATGAATCAAGGATTGATCATGCGCTTTATGGCTTGTAAAAATGTGAATGAGGGGCGCAAAGCCGCGGGAATAAATATTCTCTTTGTCCTCCCCATTTCCGCCATCGTCGTTGGGAATGCCGGTTGGGTGGGAAAAGCAATATCTATTGCCAGTCCTGATGTTATTAGCCCCTCTGTTTCCCCTGACGAAATATTTGTTGTGGTGGCAAACATAATTTCTAGTCCTGGAATGTTTGGATTTATCATGGCTGCTCTAACTGCTGCGTTAATGAGTACAGTGGATACGCTGATAAATGCTACCGCTGCCATCTATATCAATGATGTTCATAGACCGGTTCGTCAATTTCTTAAGAAATCTTATGGTAACGTTGCGGAAAGTGACCGTAAAGAGCTTAGAGCCGCTCGTTACGCATCGATTGCTGTCACTATTCTGGGAGTTTTAGCAGTCCTTGCTTTCAAGAACTTCCCCACAGTATATGAAGCACACGGCTTTTTCCATTCGACCCTAACCCCACCTCTGGTTGTGGGAATATTCCTGGGAGTATTCTGGAAACGATTCACCGCTTCAGCAGTTATTACTACTTTCGTTGGTGGAGTGGCCCTCATGATTCTGGGTGCAAGATTTCCTGGAATATTGATAGCTCCTTTCGATCATGGGATTGAAATGAATGCAGCTCACCCTTATTCATATATACGCGCCTTATACAATACTTTGGTATGTGCAGGTGTTGCTGTCATTGTCGCCTATACAACGAATGCACAGCTTAGTCTGATTTCTAAAATCAGGGCTAAATCCAATGATAAAACTGTCATGAATGTCATCCTTGGAGTCGCTGTTTTAGCCTTCGCAATCGTTCTATTTGGATTGGCTGGAATGAACTTTCAACTCCTGGCTGCCATTGTTGTCATTGCTTTAGTCCCCTTGACAGTTACTTATTTTGTTCATTATGATGAAGAAGTGAACACGCTGGGTTTAACAGCAAGTTCTATCAATATTGCTCGTAAACAATTTAAAGGTAGTGAGCCGAATGATGAAGTTGGTGAAAATGTGCTCGTCAACTGGAACTTGTTCGAAAATGATGAAAATACATTGCAATTTTCAAAGAATGATATGGCTCTGATGAAAGCACACATCGGAGATCTTGTTTACCTATCGGATAAGCGTAGATGGCTGGGTGGTTTGAAGTCTGTTCATTCATCCTATGCTGAACCTCACGATGAAGATGGTGTTGTTTATGTAACAAAAGATTTGGCAGAATCAGGTTTATTTGCCGAAGGTCGTGAACTCCGCGCCGAAAAAGAAATGTAAGATCAGCATGCGCATACTCCTCTATACCTTAGCTCTGATTGTCTGGTCAGGTGGATTATGCGCTCAGAGTCAATTTAAAGCTGCATTCTGGAATATTGAAAATCTGTTTGATACGACGGATGCAGCCCTCATCAGAGATGATGATTTTACCCCCACAGGAAAATACCAATGGACTGAAGAAAGATTGGTAAAGAAATTTCAGGATCTTTCCAGAGTTATTCACGACATTGACAAATCCAATGATCTAGCCATTCTGGGTCTGGCAGAAATTGAGAATAAATCAGTCCTCAACCGTTTGAATAAAGATTTTATCCGTCGCGGAATGAAGATGGTGCACAAGGAATCTCCAGATGAACGAGGCATTGATTGTGCCATGCTCTATGATCCAGACATCGTCACAGCAGAGCATGTTCAGTTTCTCCCCCTTTTTCTGGCAGGAAATGAAAAGACCAGAGACATTGTTGAGGTTGAATTCAGTTTTAATGATTCGAGGAACGACGGAACCATCTATGTATTTGTCAATCACTGGCCTTCTCGTTGGGGAGGGCAAAAGGAGACAGAACCGCTACGTAGAAGCGCTGCCAGAACGCTGCGTACACGCATAGATCACATCTTATCAAAGGATCCCCATGCTGACATTCTGATCATGGGTGATTTTAACGATTATCCCAATGATCCCTCCTTATACGAGGTTCTCAGAGCACATGAAGCTGGTCCACGCACTTATCCAGGTGACCTGATCAACACAACCTGGTCATTGGATAAAAACCCGGATGCCGGCACCTGTATGTATCGCGGGAAATGGACAGTTCTGGATCAAATAATTATATCTGCAGCAATGCGGGACCATTCTAATTTTAATTGGGCCTTCGAATCCACCCAGACATTCATGCCAGATTATCTTATTGAAAAAGATGGCAAATACCAGGGTTGGCCCTATCGGATGTATCGTAGCGGTAAATATCATGGTGGCTATTCAGATCATCTACCTGTCGTTTGCACCATTCAAGTAAATTAATATGAAGATTATTTTTGTTTCTGCCGAAGTTGCCCCCTATTCAAAAGCGGGTGGTTTGGCAGACGTTGCCGGTAGCTTACCTCAGGCACTGGCACCTTATACAGATTCCATTCAGGTTCTCACACCTCTATATGGTCAAATTGATCGAGTGAAACATGGCATTCGGCCCACCAAGTTTAAAGGTGAAGTCGTTTTAAACAAAGAAGTCATTCCCTATTCAATCCATCAAACCAAAGATATTGATGGTCTTACGCAAATTGGGTTTATTGAATGTGATAGATATTTTGGACGTGATGGTATCTACACGGAATCAAATGGTGAAGGATTTGTCGATAACAATCTGCGCTATTTCTATTTTCAACTGGTTGTCCTCGATCTGATTTCTTCCGGGAAACTTCAGGCAGATATCCTGCATTGCAATGACCATCATACTGGTCTTTTACCTGGATTAGTCAAAGCTCTTGATCTGGATATAAAAACAATCTTTACCATTCACAATTTTCTATATCATGGCCATTTTTCCCATGACGAATTGAAATTACTGCCCTCATCAATGGGTCCGCTCCTCACAGAAACACAATGGGACAACTTCTCCGCCCTACTTGAAGGAATTGATCACAGTGATATTGTGACCACAGTGAGCCCAGGATACGCTTTGGAGCTGCTTGCAGGTTTGAATGTGGATGAGTATAGTCTCAAGAGAATACAGGCCGCAGAAGCCAAATTCAGCGGAATTGTCAACGGAATTGATACTGAATACTGGTCTCCTGAATTGGATGATTATACACCCTTCCATTTTTCAAAAGATGATCTTACTGGTAAGCGACAGAATAAGCAGGAATTGTTGGTCAAATCTGGGCTCCCCATAGATCTGGATGCGCCGGTTTTGGGTTCCATATCACGGCTGGTGGAGAATAAAGGCTTCCCGCTAATCATGGAACTCCTGGACGACTTTGTAAAAATGGGAGCAAAATTTATTTTTCTTGGTTCAGGCAGTCCTGAGATTGCCAAACAACTTCGTAAGGCCAAAGCCAAACATCCCCAACACATTGCATTTGATGATGGTTTTAATGAACCGCTCGCCCATTTGATCGAGGCTGGGTCGGATATGTTTCTTATGCCCAGCAGGTTTGAGCCGTGTGGTTTGAACCAATTGTACAGCTTGCGTTATGGGACCATTCCAATCGTACATCGTACAGGAGGTCTTGGCGATACCGTTACAGACTGGACTGAGAAGACGGGAACTGGTTTTGTTTTTGAACCATACGATGTGAGTGAGCTTAAAACAACCATGGCAAAAGCGTTGGTGGTCTATCAGTCAAGGACTGAATGGACTGCTCTCATGCTCAGGGCCATGGCAGAAGATTTTTCTTGGAATAAATCAGCAAAACAGTATTTCAGTTTATATAAAAGTTGAAAGCGAGGTAGGTGTGAAAAAATCTAAGGTTCGTTTGGGTGCAATTATCCTTGGGGGTGGACGTGGAGAAAGATTATCTCCTCTGACTTCTTACCGAGCCAAGCCAGCTGTGCATATTGCAGGGAAATATCGGCTCATAGATGTTCCTATCAGCAACTGTATAAACTCTGGTATCAATCTGATCCATGTACTGACCCAATTTAATACGACGTCATTGCACAGACATATTTCACAAACCTACAAATTTGATATTTATTCCGGCGGTGATATTGAGATTCTGGCAGCCCAGCAAACTGCCAAGAACAAAGACTGGTTTCAGGGTACTGCAGATGCGGTACGATCCTACTGGGATCGTTTTGAACAATTGAGTGCCACTCATTACATCATTCTGGCGGGTGATCACCTCTACAAAATGGACTATGCTGAATTTTTTGAACATCATCTCAATACTGGAGCCGATGTATCTGTTGGTGTCCGGCCCATGCCCATCTCCACCGCTCCAGAACTCGGTGTTCTAAAGGCAAACAAAGATGATGAGATAACCAGGTTTGTTGAAAAACCACAGACCGATGAGCTCATTGAGGAATTATCTGATACCATTGATGGAGAGAAAAAGGTTCTCGCTTCTATGGGTATTTACATCTTTAATAAGGATGTTCTTAAGGAAGTATTGAAGATTCAAGGTGATGATTTCGGAAAGAATATCATCCCCCACTCAATTGAAACCGTTAAAACAACAGCATTCAGGTTTCAGGGATATTGGGAAGATATTGGTACCATCAGAACCTTCTTCGAATCAAATATTGCCCTGACAAAAGAAAATCCTCACTTTACCTTTTACAACAAAGACAATCCTATCTACACCCGACAGCGATTCTTGCCTGGTAGTGAAATTCGGGGTGCTAAAATTGACCATTCAATCATATCAGAGGGCTGCAAGATTGGCAATGCTCAACTCAAGGATTCCATTATTGGTATTCGCAGTATCATTTGTGATGGGGTCAAATTTGAACGGACCTATTTTATGGGTGCTGATATGTATGAAGATGATGATTCAAACGCAATTATTCCCATGGGTGTTGGTGAAAATTCTATTCTGTCCAATGTCATAGCAGATAAAAATGTCCGGATTGGAAAGAATGTCAAATTAACCAATAAGAATGGACTAAAGGAATTCAGCAGTGACACCATCACTATCAAAGATGGTATTATCATCATTCCTAAGAACGTTACCATTCCTGATAATTTTGAGATTTAAGAAAGTACTTAACGAAAAATAAGAAGCATTGGAAACACGATCTACAGTTTCAGTAGATGGTTCTTTTTAGCTATTTATCCTTAGCAATCGTTGCTGGTTTGGTTTCTGAAGCTGTAGTTGTTGAAGTATTCTTCTTCGCAGCGGATTCTTCGGTATGCTTACTATTCCCCTTAGCATAGTCATTAATGTAGAACCCAGAACCCTTAAAAATAAGACCACTTCCACCACTTACTACTCTTCTGACACTCCCTTTACAATAGATACACTTGTCCAGAGGAGAATCTGACATCTTTTGAAAAGCATCGAAATGAGCACCACAACTCAGACATTCATATTCATATGTAGGCATTATTGATAACCTTAGTCTTCAGTATTTATGTGAAACTTTTTATGTAGAACTTCAGCAACATGAGGGGTAACAAACGAACTGATATCACCACCAAAGCTGGAAACTTCTCGAACAATAGTTGAATTCAAATGCGTATAAGCTTCATGTGGCATCAGAAATACCTGAACCAGATCTGGATAGAGAGTTCGATTCACCAGGGCCATTTGGAATTCAAATTCAAAATCTGACATGGCTCTTAAACCTCTGATCATGGCTACAGCACCCTGTTTACGAGCATATTCTACAATGAGACCATCAAAATAGGTGACTTTCACATTATCAAGATGCGCTGTAGTTCTTTGAATCATTTCGATGCGATCTTCAACGGAGAATAAGGGTTGTTTGCCAATATTTCTACCCACTGAAACGAGAACGTCATCAAAGATGGAGACTGCTCTTTCAATGATATCGAGATGTCCCAATGTGATGGGATCAAAAGTACCTGGGTATATTGCTAATCGCTTCTTCATATCAATGCGCCTTATATATTTGAATTCTTGTTTCTGCAACCACTTTTTCTTTTGCTAATTTAAATACATCCGATTTAAAACCATTCTCTTCTCTACGCGCTGACTCATATACAAAATATGCATCTTCAGTAGCATGAGATTCAATAAGTTTGATCAAATCACTTGAAAGCCTCTCAGCATAAGGCGGATCAGCCAGAATTAAATCAAATCGCTGGTCCAATTTCTTAAGCATGCCGAGTACATCGCCTACATAGGCTCTATAGGGCATGTCGCGGTCTTTGATCCACTCTTTCTGAGCATGGATATATGTTGAATCTTTATCGATGGATACAAGCGAGGCAGCTCCACGACTCAGAGCTTCAAAACCAAGAGCGCCAGTACCGCTAAAGATATCTAATACGTGCATATCTTTCACATCACGCAGGGTATCGAACATGATAGTTCTGGCACGGTCCGTTGTAGGTCGCACAGTTCCTGTCTTAAGCTTGGGCAGAGGGTGACCTCTCCATTCCCCGGCTATAATGCGTGTCATGGGGTGTAGTTAAAAAAGGTAACTTCGAATGTGGAATGGAATTCTTCACCCTGAACAACGATATCGATGGATCTGATAAGGTAATTACTACGTGATTCAGACCATGAGGAGAGGATGAATTGAATTTCCTGGGCAGTCCCGCTAAATGAGAACTGAGCAGGATTGTCTTCCGTACCACGGGCAAGATCAATGACTATCTCATTTAGATAGTCTGTGAATGGATTGGCAAGAATATCAAGAAGTCGCATGGCATCAAAGCTTTGACCTTGAAAATCTTTCTCAGAATTCATAATGAGTTCAAACTTGCTGGATATTTTTGCAGTCCCCGTACTGTAATCTTCTATAAAGGAACCTATCACAAATTTATCCAGGATTATCTGCATTTCAGCTACCCATTCACCACCTCGAGGAGCAGTCATGGATAGTGCATCTCTCTTCAGGAACAGATGACCAGATCCGTATTCAACGGGGAAGTTACTAATCATTTCAGTGATCATCAGCAACAGAGAGCGATTGTTGATGATGGCGATATCGTCGTCCGTCAAATTGACAACATCTTCCGAAACCTGGGTAAATTCCTGGTAGACAATGACTGTATCTC
The DNA here is from genome assembly GCA_964508765.1 of uncultured Lentisphaeria bacterium. GTDB lineage: Bacteria > Fidelibacterota > UBA8477 > UBA8477 > JABMPR01 > JABMPR01. Next base: position 98,617 of record CAZDVD010000006.1, on the reverse strand, counting down.
TGCCACCAGGCAATTGCACATGGAGAGACTCAGGTTTGGCGGCCTCGATTGAATCCGCCAGCGCTGCAATAGCTGGAGTGACAGGCATAAGCTCGTCAAATAATTCATCTGGAAGCACATCTTCTGTAGGCAGAGCATCAATGATGAGAGTATCTCCAGAGAAATACTCATCATAATTGTCAAGGTCATCCTCTTCCACTGGAATGACAGCATCGATGCCTACAAGTTCGTAAACATAGTCCTTGGCCATATCGATGGTAGAGAGAAGTATACCCTTATCATATAGATAGTATGCAGTTATTGAAACCATCAAAATCAGTAGAATAAATTCTCGGAGGGGATTTCTGTTGCCGGATGGTTTCTTTTTTCGCTTCTTAGACGTTGATTTACTCTCAGTTACTGAAGGTTCTGCTTCAGGTGTTTCATCAGCATGAGATTCAGGTTTTTGACCTGAATGTCGCCGGCGCAGAGTTTCAGCAATGAGTTCATCTTCAGACAACTCAGGCGTTGAGGATTCATCTGCCAAAAACTTCTTAGGACTAAGAATCCCTTTGTCTTTTCTCAGATCAATCTTCACTGAAACGCTCCTGTATCTCTACATTTAAGGCACCGAGAACAACAGCATATTCATCAATATTAACAGAATCCGGATCTCTAAAATTAAAATGGTTTCCCAATTTCAATGGTTGGCAACTGACTTCATACTGTTCCAGATTGGTCATTAATGATGGATCACCAGTAGAGGAAAAGTAAAACAGGTTTGTAATAACATTATCTGGATCGCGTTTTCCCTTAATCGCTCTCTCAATGGAATCTTTTACAAGTTTAATGAGATTTTCATCTCCCCTGACATGATCCAATGTAATTTTGTAATCCCAATTAAGAGAACCATGGAAGAGACCTGAGAATTCTTGATTCTGGAACATGTGACAGTTGATCGTATTCTCACGATTTTCAAGTACAACCTGTATACCGCCCTCGTAATCAAGAAGTTTGGTTGCAGTCAACACATTGCCAATAGCTTCCATCTCAGTGATAACTTTTTTCAAATCCAGTTCGGATGGTGAAATGATTCGCTCTAACCATGAGTCATAAGATTGTGGTATAGCAATGGATAGGTATTGAGCAGATTTGCCTGAGGATCGATTGAGTTCCTGGTGCACCATGGTGTATTGAGATAAAGCGCTTTCCAGCATCTCTTTCATATACCATTTGAGATATTTGTTCAAATCCTTGCCAGACAGAGCGCTATCTACGGGATGAATTCCCATGGGGAACCAGTCACTATCAATAACCAGATGCGTTGAATTATCTGGAAATTCTGCAGAATTGCGAATGGTTGAAATTTGCTCAGCCAGAGACATGATCACATTGGTGTTGGTCATATCCGTACTTTGGAAGTGCTCTTCCAAACTGACTTTACCCAGACTTTCAATAAATGGCATACCTTTAAAATTCACAAGTTGAGCGAATTTAATGGTTTTCCGAGATATATGGATTGCCAGCATATAAATTTAGCCTGTTACTTGGCCCAGCTTTCTTCTCCATCTACAAGACTACCATGGGTTGAATCGACCTGAGTGAATAACAGATATCTTCTGGATTCGATTGGATGCTCAATGGGAGATTCAATTGCCAGGTTAACATTGTTTCTCACGGTGATTCGGTAAGGCAGATCTGTCACAGTACATCGTGTCAGTTCTGGATCAAATTGATAGTGTGAGAAAAGTTGTATTTTGACATATTTTTTATTCACTGTCGTATCCAGCCAACCACCAAAAGAATCTTTTTCCATAAAGAGAACTTTCTCTTTCTCACCAGCCACAAATTCGTCCGATACAACACTTAGACTATCGATCTGGATGGAGTCAAATTCAGCAAATTCATTTGTCAGGCGGAATAGATTCTCAAGGAGACTATCTCCAGCGAAAATCATCACATATTGGTCCATGCCGTAAAAGACTTTTTCCACACGAGCTGTATCGCTTTTTTCCAGAATATTCAAAGCCAACACGCTATCGGTACCATTAAAATCATATCGATACACAGAATTTGGCAGGGGCACCAGAAAGGGCAGGGAATCAATTGAGAAATCCTGGGCTGCACCCACTTTTCCTCTATACCAAACACCATTAAAGGTACTATCATTAAGCTGCACAACTGTATCACGGGCTATGGTGAAGGTGGTATCATACTCTGAAAGATAGGTTGGAAAAACATCTATGAGCAAGGTGTCAGCAGGAAAAAAGATTTCTTGTGTCCCACTCCAATCCAGGGAATCAACACTGGCTGAATCTTCAGCCATACCAATTAGATTGCGGGCAAAATCGTGTATGTTGACGAATTCACCAGTCAGCTTTTCAGCCAGCTTCAAATTCATATCATCATACTTACGCAGAAAATCTTCATAAATATTTACATTAAAAGTATCAGATTCAACTTCAACAATTTGCCATCTTAAGAAATCAGATTTTTTAATAAGTCTTGCACCAACAAACTCGACCACTTCAATCGCTGCTTTTTCCCAGTCTAGATCACTGAGGTTAAACCCGGTTTTGTAATAAGCTTGTTCAAGACTGACTTTATGAAAATATTCAGAAATATTATTATGAACATTGATATTGAAAGTGGCATTTGTTAAATCGATATCCAGATGAATTGAATCCAGTCCAACATTGGGACTATCCATTGAATCGATAGCCACAGCGATAACGTGTTCGGCAATGAATGGACTTGGCTCTGAATACCCAGTTAGGCGCTTGTACAAGTTGTTCCGGCGTTTTGCCAGGGCAGCTTCCATATCACCAACTTTAATATCAACAGGGATTTCAATATCAATACCACTGGTATCCATATACATGAGGGTCATAACCTCCGGCATGGATTCCAGAGTATCATTTACGATAAGAAATTCGGCCAGGGCCATATCATAGAGTGTGTCACCATAGGTAGCGGAATCATATGAATCAAAGAAAAATTGTTTTTTAAGCGCTTGTAGCGTTTTATCAAGGTTGTCTTCAAAGGTAGTGGGAATGATGAAATCCACTCTTACAGAGCCATCGTATATGCCGCTAAATTCAGTACGCCCTGAGAGTTCAGGATTTTTTGCAATACTGTCCATAACTGCATCTACAAGTGGATTAGAGAAGGAAGGATACTTCGTATAGCTTGTGGTAAGCGCATTGAACATGGATGTTTTGATGTTCTGATAAAGAATGTCAAATTTTTCTGAAACAGTAAAGCTCAAAGCCACACTATCAATTTCCATGCTCTGTTCACCGACATAGTTACCGGCTTCAAACAAGGATCGGATACTATCCAATACAGTAATAATGGAATTTGGTTCCATGTTATGATTTGGTTCTAGAGTTTTGAAAAGCTTGAGGTGCAGTTTGTTATATAGTTTTTTGTACTCTTCTGAATAATTCACGGAGATTGATTTTGCGGCTAAGGGAATTCTCTGAGGACCATAGTAGCTGTAGTTGGTATCCATAGAAGCAGCCAGCAGGCTGTCTTTTACACTATTAACAACCATTAATAATTGCTCAGAATCAGTAGTATAGGTCTTGGCTAGCTGGTAGTGGAGCTTCTCAGCAAGGCTAACAGCATTCATCCGAAATCGAGCATCATCACGAAGTTGGGCCTCATAATCCCAGATAGTCTTTGGAAGGTATATAACGCTAATAAACAGCGCGATCAGAACGATAATAATTATTGCATTGGTTCTGTGATTGGCGAAAACATCTTTACTCACGAGTCCTCCTCGACTACTCTGTCGTAACTAAACCCTCAATGCGGGTATATATTTTTTCTCCGATCCCCTTTACGAGGATGATATCTTTTTTATTCTTAAATGGACCATTTTGATCCGTATAAGCTCTTATTCGTTTAGCTATTGCCGGACCTATGCCGGGCAGTTCAGCTAGTTCACTAATCCCAGCAGTATTCAGGTTGACAATTTTGTTTGCCCCATCTACTTCTTCAGTGAACACTTCCAGCTCGGTAGAATCCTGTGCTGAATCGGCATTGTCAACAAACTGAATAGAGTCAGAATTAATCTGCGCTGCTATCTTTTTAAATTGCTCCTGCTCGGTATAAAAGCGTTTGGGAATCACCTGATTTTCAAGACGCTGGTTTCTTACAAGCCTTAGAACTGTTCCTACTCCCAGTGTGATGACTAGAAAGTAGATTACGATTCGTTCCTGGCGGGTAAAATTTAGCAAGTTTCCTGCCTCATCATAGTAAGGATTTTATTTTTCTAAATATACTATGCTTGGTTTTTTGACTACCATAATAGTCTGCGAGCTGTTTATATAGCTCCTTCTCTTGCTTGCTGGGCTTGACCGGGGTTTCAATCTGAATCTTGACCAATTGATCCCCAATCATATGGCTATTTATACGTGGAATTCCTTTACCTCTCAATCGCAAGAGTTTCCCCGATTGTGAACCGGCAGGAATCTTCAGGTTGACATTACCTGTAAGGGTCGGGATTTCCAGTTCCGCTCCTGTAACAGCCTGGGCCATGTTAATGATAAGCTCGAGATAGATATTATCTTCATCACGAATAAATAAATCATGTTCTTTTTCATCAATGAGAACAATGAGATCGCCATGTTGTCCACCTCGTCTTGCTGAATTCCCCTCGCCCTTGAGGGTCATGTAATTTCCAGCGTGAACACCGGCGGGAATCTTGGCTGATACGACAGATTCTTTGCGCACCCTCCCATCGCCATGACATGTTTTACAAGGATGTGCTATTACCTCGCCTGTACCATCGCAATTCGTGCAGGGTTGAATATTTACAAATTGTCCAAACATGGATCTGGAGACTTGTTGCACTTCTCCGCGACCATGACAGACAGAACATGTCGTTTTGTCAGTCTTATCGCGAGCACCTGAGCCACCACAATCAGAGCAGGACTCAAAGCGTTTTACTTTCATCTTCTTGGTAACTCCAGTAGCGATTTCTTCCAGAGTAAGGGGTAACTTAATTTTTAGATCTGATCCTCTGGCTCGTCCACGTGAACGGGATCCACCCCCGCCACCACCAAAGATGTCGCCAAAACCGCCGCCTCCGCCACCACCGAATCCATCCATGAAGATTCGCAGCGCATCAGAAAGATCGACGCCAAAACCGCCGCCTCCGCCACCAAAGCCATCAAAGGGGCTCCCACCCATTCCACCTTCTGGCGGGTGTCCAAATTGATCGTAGTGAGACTTCTTTTTTTCGTCGTTTAGAACGGAGTAAGCTTCTGCGGCTTCTTTAAATTTTGATTCTGCTTCCTTATCACCAGGATTTTTGTCTGGATGATATTTCATAGCAATCTGGCGATAGGATTTTTTTATGTCTGCTTTATTGGCTCCTTTGGAGAGTCCAAGTATTTCATAGTAATCACGTTTGGCCATAATTATTGACTAACCACTACTTTTGCAGCTCTTAATACACGATCACCAGATTTATAGCCCTTTTCAAAAACCTCCATGATGTTACCAGATTCATGCTCATCTGAGGGCTGCATGGCCATGGCTTCATGAAACTCTGGATCAAAGGGTTCTCCTGTTGGGTCATAGGACTCTACATCATCAGTATCCTTCAAATATTTTTGGATCTGATCCAATACCAGAGTGATGCCTTTGGATGAACTTTCGGCATCAGCGTCATCCTTTTCATACTGGGCGGAGCGTTCGAGATTATCAATAATTGGAAAGAGTCCTAAAAGTACGCGATCCTTGGCAAAAGTTAAGGACCTTTCTTTTTCTCTCTCCACCCGCTTTTTGCCATTCTCATATTCAGCTACCACACGGAGCATTTTTTCTTCAGCTGCCTGTACGCGTAATTGCTGATCAACAAGTTCATCGGTGAGCTTATCTACTTGTTCTTGAAGCTTCTCGTTTTTTTTGGTGAGTGCTTTTTCTTTGGTAGTCAGTTTAGGCTTGGCAGCCTTTTTCGGTTTAACCGTCTTTTTTGTCGTTTTATCAGTCATATCACTTTGTGTATTTTGTATTAATTAATGTTTCAATTTTATCTGCAGTAAATTCTGCTAATCCGATGATCCGTTCATATTCCATACGAGTTGGACCCAAAATGTGAATCTCACCATTACAATTCCTGCCATGATAAGCAATAGAAATAATCGACATATTCTTGAAGCATGCCTGTCCTAATTCGCCACCAATAAAGACACTGGGTTTCCCACTATACAGGGGCGCTGGCAAATATCGTTGGAGGGTATCCGTTTCAACGGCTTCCAATAGGAATTCTAAATTAGCTGGATCAGACATTTCAGGATAATGCAAGAGCTGGTGCGTACCATAAGTTCGGTAGTCATTCGCAGAATTAGATTCCAGAACGCTATTAAAACTTTTTAAAATCTGATCGATAATCGGGTTTTTCCGTGCAACTTCATCAGTGCCCTGCTCAACCTGCTGTTGGACATCATCAATATTCCTACCAGCAAAAAGATCATTGAGAATATTTTCAGCTTCTTGCATCATGACTCTAGAAAGTTGACTTTCTAATTCGAAAGCTACTGTCTTGACTTGTTCCAGGGACATATGGACAATGAGAAGTACAGAATCCTTATCCAGTTCATGGAGTGCAATTGATCGTATCCGGGTGGCCCTCTCCTGGGGACGTGACATCATTACCAATGCGTGGGACATATCTCCCAGAAATTGTGCCGTATTCTTGATCAACTGGTCAAGATCCCGGCTGAGATTATCCAACCCGGACTCATAATCTCTGGTGATATTCTGTTGAGGCATTTCCAACTCCATAAGTCTGTCCACAAAGTAACGATACCCTTTTTCAGTGGGTATCCGTCCCGCTGAAGTATGGGGCTGCAATAAATAACCTCCCATCTCAAGATCACTGAGAACATGACGTAGTGTTGCTGAACCCACCTTAAAATAATCCATGGCAACCAGTCGTGAAGAACCTACGGGACTCCCATTAATGGCGTAGTCTCTGACCAACCATTTGAGGACTTTTTCCTCACGATCTTTGAGTTCCTGGAGCGCTTGTCTGGTCATTCGATTCATAACCAAACATAATAATTTTGGGTCCTAATTAATACAAGATTTTAAATAGGCAATGAGTTGGTATATAAGGCTTCACATGATGTAGTGATCCGCTTAAAACCGTTCAAATATTCAAGAACTAATTTGATCAGAATATTTGAATGTCGAGGTAGATATTTTATGTGGATGTAAAGAAATAATCAGGCGACAAAGCGAAGCATTTTTCGAACCGCCTTGAGAACACCCAACGAGGAAAGACTTACTCCAAACAGGATTAACCCTAAAATTACCTCTGGATGATCCAGTATTTTGACAGGAAGATCAATATGTACATAATATTTTATAGCATATTCTGCAGCTGCGATCAAGAGTACCGATAAACTGGCGCCTAGAAAACCCAGGATGCCACCTTCCAGAAAGAAGGGAGCTTTAACCATAAAATCGCTGGCACCTAATAGTCGCACGGTTTCAATGAATTCATATCTGGCCAGTATCATGAGGCGTAGATTATTGGCAGTAAGAAATACTGTGGCTAAAATAATGATAAATAAAGTGACCGTGGCGAAAGTATAAACGAACTGCATGATTCCCTGCACTCGATTAAATAGATCCTTCTTAAAGATGACCTCATCCACCCCGCCTAATGCATTCATATTTTGCATAAATTTTTGAATATAGGCTGCAGTTCGATAATCCTCTTCGAATGTGATGCGGAAGGAACTGGGCAATGGATTGTCATCCAATAGGGAGAGCACATCCTCTCCGAACTCAGCATTGTATAGTGCTGCTGCATCTTCCTTGGAGAGATAATCCATCCTGATAATTCCAGGATAATCTTTGATGATGGCAGCCAGATTGTGTTTCTGGTTAGAGGTGGCTTCATTTCCCACAAAGATTTCCAGATCATAATCCGCCTGGAATTCCCCTATAAACTGTAAGCCATTGTCAACTGCCATAACACCCAGACCAACAACCAGCAAGGCAATGGTCACTGAGAATACGGAAATCATAAAAGGCATGCGAGATCGTTTGATTCCGATAATACCTTCACGAATGATATAGCTCAATTTCATACTGCTCTATCCTTGACCACTTCACCAGAAACAATTGATAGGGTTCTGGCAGGATCATTTTTCAATAGCTTTTCATTGTGCGTGGCAAATATGACAGTGGTTCCTGACTCGTTGATTTTCCATAGGTATTTCACGACCTCTGCAGCAGCGGTTAGATCGAGATGAGCGATAGGTTCGTCTGCCAATAAGATCTCTGGGGAATCAACGACAGATCTAGCCAGTGCAACTCTTTGCTGTTCTCCCGCTGACAATTCATGGGGAAAATGAGATAACCTTGAGCGAATACCCAATTCATCAGCCTTCAAGGTAACCCTTCTTCGAACTTCATCGGCTTTTATGCCCTTAAGCTCTAGTGGCAGCGCAATATTTGAGAATATATCCCGGTCAGATAGCAAATAAAAATTCTGGAATACCATTCCTATCTTTTGTCTTATTTTTGCGATATCACCTCTTTTAATGTGGCTCGAATCGAAGTCTAAGACATTGACAGAACCTGCATTTGGAAAGAGGTCCATATAAATCATTTTAAGTATGGAGGATTTTCCACTCCCAGAATCACCGTAGAGATAAAGAAATTCACCCCTCTCGATACTAAAATTCAGATTTCGAAGTGATATACCAGTATCATATCTCAGAAATACCTTCTCGAATCGTATCATGCAGTTTTCCTCAACATGACGATAAATCTCTCTGATTTTTGTGTAGGTTCTTCCAGAGATTCATCATCCAGAATCTGCCACCACTCAAACTTGGAATTCTCACAGAATTTTTCCACATCGCTTTGTTCATACGCCCTTTGAATATGGGATTCAACCTCCACGGTATCAGCACTATCTGTTTTTAAGGTAAATACAGACTCTGCTAATTGAGAATTGGGATCATAATTTGTATATCTCTCATAGCCACCCCTCTCATCAGTGAATATCTCACGATATCCCCGAAAATGGGTTTGACACAGCAAGGGAGTCACTACATCGAAGAGTAAAATACCATCTGGTTCAAGCAGTGCATATGTATTTTTCAAGAATGAATCAATATCTTTTACATCGAGCAGATAGTTCAAGCCATCGTGAAGATTGATGATAACATCAAAGACCCTGGATGAGGAATAATTCACCATATCCCCTACAGCAAAATCAATTTTAAGGTTGTCCTGAAGCGCTTTGCCACGGGCGATATCAACCATATGCTCACTGAGGTCCACGGCAGTCATATTGATACCGCGCTGAGCCAATCTGAGGGCCATTGAACCCGTTCCACATGAGATATCCAACCAAGCTTTTCCAACATCAAATGGTTTGACCAGCTCTTCAATATCATCAACCCAGATATCATAATCGATGTAATCCATGAGAAGATCATAGTAGGCAGCGAGACGCTGGTAAGGCTGAATCTTATGAATATTCTGGTTGTGGAGCATGGGACTCAGTTTCCGATCAGGATCGTCCGAAAAAGAGAAAAATATAGAACCCAACATATCCGGCCACAAGTATAGAGCCAGTGAGACGACCAATTTTATGTCTTAGCCCGAGTGGGATAAGAACGAGTCCAAACATCATCATGATGAGGTACTGTGCATGTGGAAAGATATTTACTACTTCACCTGCAATTGTACGACTTTCCAGAACATCAAGTGGCTTTATAAATCCGACTCCACCCATAATAAAGAGGATGTTAAAGATATTGCTGCCAATGATATTTCCCACTGATATTTCACCCTGCTTCCTGAAGGCAGCGACCAAAGAGGTTGCTAATTCTGGTAAGCTGGTTCCAACGGCCACAATGGTAAGACCAATAACCATTTTAGGAATATCAAACTCTTCGGCAATCCACACGGCACTCTTGACAAAAAGCCAGGCACCCAGTGAAAGGGCGATGCTACCGGCCAGGACCAGAGAGAGATTTTTTAGTCTGCTGCCAAACTCACCTTCAAATTCTTCAAGTGGTACTTCGCCGGGATGTCTATATAGATACAGGATGTAGCCAATGAGAATGATGACCATGATCAACCCATCTATACGAGAAACGGACCCATCCAGAGATAAGCCATAAAGCAAAAGACTGACGAGGAATAAAAATATGAGACCCTTATAAGTCTGCTTGAAATGGATGGTGATGGGGAATATCAAGCCACTTATACCCAGGATTAACCCAATATTAGTGACATTACTACCAATGATGTTCCCAATGGCAATGGTGGATGAATCCTCAAATACATTGGCAATGAGACTCACCACAAATTCGGGCATTGAGGTTCCAAATGCAACAATTGAAAGACCCACAATGAGTGGTTTAACACCCATTTGCTTGGCCAGGAGGCTACCCCCTTTTACCAGCCATTCTGCTCCAAAAAAGAGCAATGTAGCACTGATAGCAATAATGAAGCTATTCCCACCCATACCAATTGAAGCAATCAAACTATCCATCATTTAGATCCGTAAAGTTTATTGATTTGAATATACTCGGAAACAACGGGAGGAACATAAAAACGAGTCATGCGGTCAGCGTTAAATCGGTCACGAATCTCGGTACTGCTTATCTCCATACGGGGTAGATTTAAAAATATCACCCTTTTCAGGATATCAGGATCTATATCAGATTTCTCAAATCTTGGACGACGGGCTACAATAACCTGACTCTCATCAAGAATATTCTCCCAGTTTTTCCACGATTTGAACTCAGCCAGGCTATCACTACCAATCAAGAAGTGTAAATCTTGGGTAGAGATGCCTTTCTCTCTTTTCATTTCCCGAATGGTATCGATGGTATATGACACGCCTCCTCGCACAATTTCAATATCAGAATATTCGAATTGTGGAATGTCATCAATACAAAGTTTTAGCATAGCTATTCTATGTTCGACGGGTGTGACCGATTTGATTTCAAACTTATGGGGTGGTCGGTAGGCTGGAATGAATACTATTTTATTCAGATCCAGAGATTCACGGATCGCCTCAGCAATGATGAAGTGTGCATTATGCGGTGGATCGAAAGTTCCACCAAAGAGACAGACCTTCAAATGTGTTATCTCAATTCTTTGGAGATGCTGTTTCTGCAATCACTTGTTCACCCAAGGTGCGCATTTTTATCAATTCCTTTGGAGTAAGATCATCTTTGCCATCAATGGCTACAGAATTCATGAGTTCTCTGGCCTCTGACCAGCGCTCCAGGGCAGCCATATCGCCTGCTTTCCCGAGACGAGCAGAAGCATATAAAGCGGTATCTCCATATTCGTTGATGATACTGTCATAGTAGTATATTGCTGATTCATACTCTCTGAGTGTATCATACAGCCTGGCTGCTTCCAGTTGTTTCCTGGCCAGTTTCTCACGCATCTCCAGAATGCGGAGCTGGGCTTCATCAGAATATCGGCTTTTCGGATATATATCTACAAAATCGTAGAGATATCTGAGTGCCTTGTCAGTCATATCCCTTTCCAGACGAAAATTAGGCGATAATTCACAATAGGCTTCTGTTTTTCTCCAAAAAGCATCTTCAACAAAGCTGGAATTTTTCATCCGGCGGATGAGTCGATCATATTCGCTAATGGCCAGGAGGTATTCTTCGCGTTCAAAATAGGTTTCAGCAAGTTGGAACTGCGCATCATCAGCATAGGCACCACCTGGATCATTATAAATGATGAAGGTAAAGACTTCTTCCGCTTTGAGGTAATTATCCTTCTCAAAATAAGCAAGCCCTCGCTGGTAGGTATCAGCAATATTTGAAGCTTCCATATCTTCCTTCTGGTTGGCGCATTGTTGAAGGGACAATCCCACAAGGATAGTCGAAACGATTAGATAGCGAGTTCGGGTAGAGCGTTTGATCAAAATGTAACCTCCATACTGATGCCTCTCGCGACATTCAGCGGATTAATATATAATTTTCCAGAGTAACTACTTGTTTCAAATGATGTCAAATCCGTCCCTAAGGCAGCATCAAATGCACTAATCAAATGATTCACCATGATCAATGTTCCTGCAAGTTGCGCATTGCGGAATAATTCGTTGGAGTGTGTACGCATCTCAACATAGGTCGTCTTATTCGGGGTTAGATCCTTATCATCCAGTTGTGCAATATCATCCCAGCCACAGACAAATTCAGGATACTTGCTTATGTTCTCGTAAAAATGGTGATCTTTGATAGGTCTTTCAATATTGCCATCCATGTAAGTCGGCATTTGATGGGTCCGTAGGTTACCGCCACATGCTGTTTCACCATTGTCGCTATAGGACCAGGTTGTGTAGTCCCAGTGCTCATCACCAAAAACTTTAAATTCCAGCTCCTTGTCGTGTCCGGCAGTGTAATTCGACTGATAACCATAGATACCGGCTACCTCAGCTGTAACATAAAGAATGCTGCGTATTTTATTGCCATTCTCCCACTGTCCCCAGCCTGGAATAATCAATGATTTCACAAAGTTCGTTAGCATGTGTTTGTCAACATTTAGTTTTGCTGGTGCTTCCTGAGGTTCATTAGCATAAACCACTGATAACATCAACAAACCCGTAAGCAATAAGATCAAATATTTCTTCATATTATTCAAATCCAAATAAGACCTTCCAGTAGTATCTCCACTCACCACCATAGTTAAATACATCACCAGCATTGGTGGTAACAACCACATCATCTAATCCATAGTAAGCACCAAACTCGAAAGCTGTCGGAAAGGCGTAATATGAGTTGAGTGCCAATCTTAAATCTACACCAACATCCCGAACCAGATCAATCTGATCCTTTTCGTGATTCATCCAGGCAGAAATATCATCTGGAGTAACTGAATTGGGATTAGACCAAACAGCACCAAATTGCCCGTGAAATCCAAGATAAAGATCACGCACTGTAAGGTGAGCGATACGACTATAATTATCACGAAAGATGGGAAATCTTATTGTTGAAGTGGATACCATCCTACGGGTACCTTTCATAGAATAAAATGGATACCCTTTCAATCCTGGCATGCCACCACAAAACTCCCAGAAGAAGTCATCGATAGCATTGTTATCAATAAGATCGAGCTCCGTTGTATTTGAAATGACAAGATTACCTGGCAGGGGTAGCAAATAGCCATAAAAAGCTGAGGCATTCAACTTCGTATAGCGATAATTACCAAAGATATTCCCCCAACGCTCTGTTGATTCATCATAACCATAATGATCCAGAAAATTGTGATGGTTATCCCTGACAGAAATACTGGCTTTATAACCCGAGGGATTAATTCCCCGTTCCTGTCTGATTTTGATCCGAGACATATCCCATTTTAGACCCCAATCCCAACCTTTGAAATAGTCATAGCTAATCCCACCAGCGGGGAGATTTCCAGGTCCAACCGTATGCAAACCAATAGCGGTACGATAATTGGATGCAGAAATATCGAGTTTTAAGGCATGCATTGGTGGCACACGAATATCCGCTGACAACATACCCTGTGTTAGACTAAAAGTCAGATCGCTCTCTGCAGGATATACACCATCATAGTAAAGCAATTCTTCATTGGTATGACGAACCATCTGGTAAAATTCAAATGTTAATGTGGGTAAGAAGCCTTTGTATTGTGCAGATAAGAACAAATCCATATCAAGATTGGGTGCCAATCCAAAGCCACCAATCATGGAGTAATTACTGATGATTTCGTCTGAGAAGAAGTAGAATCCAGGTTTTATGAGAACATCATTCTTTGATTGGTCCATCTCGATTTGCAGACGTGGCAGCAGGAATAGCGGGCCTGCCCGAAAAGTATATTCAGTGGAGGGTAAACTTTTCTCGTGTCGCGTCCAGGTAGGTGCGATGATACGATCCAAAGAAGCACTTACTGGCTGCGTATCTACATGCATAAGTTCTGACTCATTTAACACGGCTATATTGAAACCTAGACTATCGTAAAGGGAGTAATAGAGGTCGTCATCTTGCCATTCAGCCTGAAAGGCACCGCCAACCACATTGGTCAAACGTTTACTGGTCTCACGCGTTAAATCATATTCATAAATATTAAATATACCTGTACGATCATCGCTATAGTAGATGATTGAATCGCCTCTGAAGACAGGATTCCGCTCATCCCATTTTTCTGACAGAAGCGGTTCCACAGTTTGGGTGGCCAGATGGTAAATGGCTATATCGCGATTGCTGCCAGAGGTATAGTCAAAAATGATTTTCTCACCATCAGGTGACCATCTGGGTCCATATACCTGGGTGCCTGGCTCAAAATAGGTGACTTGCTGAATACTATCAGGCATATCTGGGATTGCCACACAGATATTATTGGTACCATCTCTTAGATTAACGAAGGCAATTTTATCTCCCACTGGTGACCAAGCTGGATTCTTGACCCTTTCACCAAAGGTGAGTTGGCGTTCTTCCTTGAGGCTATCAGGATGTACAATAAATAGATCTGAATAGCGTGATCCACTCATGACCAATTGACAGCGTTCACAGGTGGAGACATTATTGGCATCTAGCATATGATCAAAGCGATGACTGCTATGTTGTAATGTACGGGCTGCTGGGGTTCCCCCATCGTAAAATTCTTTGCGCGCATATACGAGGTGTTCTCCATCCGGGCTCCAATCAAATCCTTCAGCACCAGGGATAAGTTTCTCAGCCTTATCTGTGCTATCCTTCAAAAAAAGAGAGGTCCTGGATAGATAGGTTTCACCAGCGCTAGAGATAAACCCCAATTTTTTCCCTGTCACATTAAATCTTGGATAGTGATTGGAACCTCCCTTACGTTGGACAAAGTGAATGGGACTAATAGCCTCATCCTTTTGAAATGACAATGCCTGGCGTCTTGATATTGATGCTATCCATTCTGCCCATAGTCTGTTTGGAGGCATCCCCGTCTCTGCTTCCAGTGCCTTATAGAAATTATAGTTTAAGGGACCACTAAGACGATCTGTGATGCGCTGCAGGACATGCTGCCCATATTCCTGGGCAATATATCGAACAAAGGCAAAGCCGTGGTCATAGACACTTTCATTACCAATACCGACTTTACCAAATGCGTCCATCTCACTGAGTGTCAGCACTTTATCATAACTGATTCGATCTCGTACTATCATATCCCGGACGCTATCCCACCAATCCCAGCGCATGGTGTCACTCTGGAATTGTGCGAGGCCTTCAGCCCACCACATAGGTACAACCACAGAAGGCAGCGGATAAGAAGCGATACCATTGGGATAGCCATATAGAACATCTTCGCGGCGCTCTGGCTCATAGGAAATAACTTGCAAATAGGCTGCTGGAACATTGCCAGGCATCTTTCTTGATGCACGTAAACTAATGATATGCGTGAACTCGTGGGTGATGACATCTCTGAGCCAATAGTGTGAACCTCTCAAATTATAATCCAGCGGCATGGCCCAGATTTCGATTTTATTGTCGAAATAATAAGCACCGCCATTGGCATAATCATCTGTATCGCGAATGATAAGTTGAGTTTTCTCTTCAGGCTCGTATTGATATAGTGAGGTGATCCCATCATAGATATCATCAGCGACGTGGAGAGCCTCATTGGCCGTCCACTCAGTACCCTGATGATAGTGAACAATAAAATGTTTACCTTCGATCGTCTTCCAAACCAGTTCTGGATGATTAAAGCTCTGACCTAAGAGCAAGCTGCTTACCCCGAGGATTACAAGTAGGGTTTTAAAGAATTTCATCGAATAACGGCAATCTTGATAATCTCAGAGGCGTTCCCTGCCACAATTTTTGCAAGATAAACACCATTGGATACATTTGAAGCATCCCAGATCCACTCATTGTAGGTATTTGGCTGAAGTATGTCTTGTTTACTGTATACAACTTGAGCGCCGCTCATGGAGAAGATTTCTATGCTCCAACTATCTACATCCCCCAGCCAAGCTCTAACCGTGGTGGTGTTGCCCTTAATAGGGTTGGGATAATTGTAAACAGAACTGGATTTTATCGCAGGAGTTGTCCCGGTAGAAACAACTGGCGTGACGACAACCCGGTCACCTGCACGACTTCCTTGAGGATCTGCCCAAAAGGCAATTCCATCAATATTCTCATCGTATTGAAAGTAAAGAATTTCCTGATCACTGCGAATCAGGCTTAATCCCAGAGTTGCACTGAGATAATTATCAATTGTACCAGACACCTCTGGTAATACACCACGATCCAATAGACTTCCTTCGTAGTCAATTATGGAATATCCCCTGGCGTGCCGTAGAAAAATGCTTGGTTGACCATCAATGGTCGAGCCTACAATTGGATTCCCGAAATAAGATTCAATGGTAAACGGGTTGCCATTATAGACAATTCCTGCCTGATTGATGATTCTTACGGAATTTTCATAGAACAGGGCAATTTCGTAATACCCATCCCAATCTGCATCCAGTGGAATGATATGGAGTGGTTTGTCTACAGGTATGAACTCGATTGACTCCGTAGGAAGATGTGAAATCTTCAAGGCATTATCACCAGTTGACCATGAGAGTACATCTACTTCCTCAGGAAGTCCCGTGAAGGGGCCATTGGGGTCACGGTAAGGGGTTACACCAGCCGGTATTGGATTATCGGTGAATGATGAATAGAAAGGACTAATACCTGAAGTGGTCTGAAATCTAGCCACAGGCCGACCCGGTAGGGGTCCTTCATTGATCGTCTGATTTAGGTGATCAAACCTTTTTACAAGAAAATAGCCTCCATCCTTTTCACCAAAATAGGAAAGTGTGAGCATGGGATTATTGCCAGAAATAATTTCGAAAGGATTGTCCACAGTTGGGTTTGCATGATATAAACCCGTCTCTATGTTGATAAATCTGGAGCCACTCTCCATATTTGGGAAAACCCATGGATACCTGTATTGAAAAGTGCTGTCACTATTGGCCAAAAGGATATCTGATGGCAGCAGATTCGAATTAGAGGTATGAATGAATTTCCCATCAGAGAATACAGAATGAACAATCCTAGATGAATCTGTATTGAAAGCCCACAACGAATTTGGCGCTGCTCCCCATCCAATAGCGGTGGAGATAGAATCTTTGACAGCCAATCGATCTGATGAAATTGAGAAGCTCATGGTGGGACCATTGCGAGAGATATTACCGATTCTCAAGTGCGTTGGAGTACCGGAATTTGAGGTCGTGGCAGGAAAAGTTGAGGAACTGAAATTGAGCAGACTATCCCCCACTATATCAGCATAACGATTGAGATGAAACCAACCTGCATTACCAGCAAACCATGGATCAAACCACCATCCTGTTTCAAGATAGTCAGCAAAAAGTAACTGGGTGCTATGCCCCATGTCCTGAGCGCCATCTGCTTCCACGAAATCAACCATTTGGAGAGGACCACCATTAGGGTTGTCATCATCGAAGCGGGCACTTTCATCAATATGCCAGATATTGAGTCCATTTCCTGGCAAACCTGCATGTTGTTCATCTACTTGCAGCACGACGCCACTTGTACCAAGAACAACTGAAACTGTATCAAATCCTGCTTCATCAATCCAGAGAGGCATATTACTTGGATGAAGCCTATTTCTCTGTCGATTCTCAACAAGGTAGTATTCCGTTTCACTGATAGAAATTTTAACAGGCGCATCATCAACATGGATGGAGACGCTATCCCCTATTTGTTTGTCCATTGGGGCTACCCACCCCTTTTCAATCCTGGTGAAAGGATCTGGGTAAGCTGGAACAATACCGTGAAAATTATTTGATCCCTGATCCATAAGTGCGAATCCGCCAACCAGGGATACACCAGTCTCAGTGTTGTATAACGGAGGTAGTCCCAGATGAAAACCAAACATCAGTGCCAGGGTACCATTTAAAGCAACCTGATAAAAACAGGGATCTTCAGCATCTTCAAATAGACTTCGTGTCTCTTTGAACTGAAGAAAGTTTTGGGATTCGGGAATAATAATAAGATCCGTTAGATCACCCTCTTGAGTGGTGAGGTTACCATAATCTACAAAATCTGATTGGGAAAGATATGCTGATGGGATGTTTCCGGGAGTGGGATCCAATGCAAACGCGAAATCACCACCCATGCCGGCATGTGCCAGAATGATTGTGGTATATTCATCAAAATTGATGTCCGGATCGGCCAGAGCAATGACATCGCGACTCAGATCAAAGAGTTTCTGAGTTTCATCAAAACTTTCCAGATAGGGATGATAATACAGCATATCGTGGGGTAATTCATAGACATCATCCTCGTTGAGCGGATAAACATCAGGGCTGGCATAATTAACATATACAGCACCGTTACTCACGCGTTGCCAATAGTTATCTACAGCAGAGAGGTGATCCTGAAAATAGGCTCGCCCATGGGGCGGTGGATCCAGTGACCAATCATCACATTCAAGATCAAACGTATCTTCTAAAACGAAGCTTCCATCACCTGTAGTAGCCGGTGAAGAATCTGGCTGAAAAGCTACGCGGAGTATGGCAACCTTCAGCTCTTGCCCTGATAGGGATAACACTGACAGGATTGTCAGCAATATACTTACTGCGAATTTATTGATAATGTCCCCGCTAGCCTTTAAAGATTAAAATTAAAGATCGATGATCAGAATATTCCGATCATGCCTAAAATTTTAACATAAGCGAGAAACGCATGGTATTGTTAAGGGGGTGGGTTTCCTCTGCTACGGTGTAACCAAAATCAAACCCATAATTCCCGTAGCGGAGTCCAGCACCAACCGTTGGTGTCGTAATCTTACCCTCAGAATCGTAGTAGTAACCACCACGAATGGCGAACATGTCATTGTACCAATATTCGAGACCAACACTATGAATCAGAGATTTAAACTCATCAGCAGGGCTTCTGTCTTCACTGTTTCCAACTTCAAGAAGTCCGTTCTTTCCGTAAAGACCACCAGCCACCTCCAAAGTATCAGGGCCATAACCGCCAATTTCGCGATCATCATCCATATTGCGGTCACCACCTAAATACCAGTCATCCAGAAAGGAGGTAAAAATACCCTGCCACCACGAGTCGGTATGGGCCATTTCGTTCTGACCATCAGCATTAAAATTACCAGACTGATCAGAAACACCATCCTCGTTATAGCCACCAATAAGCATATCGCCATCCCAATCCATGGAGGCATATTCACCGACAAGCAGTTTGTTCACATCGTATACTAAATTCAGGCTGTTAAATTTTGAGTCATACACCCGCATATTGAAACCGAGTTTTAAATTGGTTGGCATGGGATCCGCTTGTTCTTCATCATTGAAAATGACCTTGGGTCCCAAGTTGGCGATCATAGCACCAATATCAAGCCTACCGCCTAAATATCCTTTGCTCAAATAACCTACATCAAAACCAAAATTCGTTGCTGTACCCTTCGTATCTTCAGTACCAACTTTAATTTTTGAATCGGTAAGATGTTGATATAAGATTTTAAAGTTAAAGCCAACACTTGAATTCTCAGAGACCATGGTAGCGTAACTAATTGCTCCAGAGGTGAAGTAGGTCAGGAAGGTTCCCAGGGAAACACCATTGGCATCGGTATACTGCTGTTCACCTGCATTAAGGTAAATGAGATGCCCACCAAATACGCCAAGGCCCTCTACTGGTGCGCGACCTGCGATAAAATCATAGTACATGTCATCTACGAGTCCAGGAAGCCAGTTCACATGCATTCCAGAAACTTCATAGCCACTCTGAAACCCCAGTCCAGCAGGATTCCAATATGTTGCATAGGAGTCATCTGCCAGGGCAACTTGTGCCTCGCCCATACCACCTGCACGTGCACCAGGTGCAATCAGAAGAAATAAGGCACTCTGTGAGAAGGCGACTGATAAAAACATCAGACTCCCGATGGTGATATTAATAATTTTATTCATTTTCATTCTAACTAACTCCTCATTCATAAAAAAACCGAATATTATGAATAACATTCGGTATCAACTTTAAAAAAGATGAACGCCAGGTTCGTATTTTTATTTTTGGCGGATTCTCATCAAAAAATCCCAGTAACGTTTTCTCTCTTAAAGCTCTCCTCTATTAAAGCGGGCGAATATAGGTTTCCACCCTAGCCTAATCAACGGAATTCACTAAATTTAAGCCCTCAAGTGATATGGATAACGCCGGAATTAGTTGAGGGATATTGAGGCGAGTTCGATAGGCTGTATCTACACTTCCATTGACCAGTAAACTTGAAAACACGCCCTCCACTAGATCACCGCTCCTATCCAATACCTGTCCACTTTGAACCAGATTATTAAAGGCTTCCAGTTGACTAGCACTGGCTGGTGTGAGGGGTGTTTTTGAAATGGGACAATACAGAAGGTGTTGATTCAATTGATTACCTATATTTTATATCTGTTGTTTCTTTATAACCACTGATAAAATCCTGCACAGATTTCAATTCTGACTTTCTCATCTCTTCCACGTTACCAACAAAGGAAAAGTTCCCGTCATCCAGCAAAACAATTTTATCTGCCAGGAAAAAGCCTGTAGGAATGTCATGGGTTACAATAATACTGGTCACATTCAGATCATTTTGCATCTCTTTAACCATGATTGCTATCTGTGCACTGGTAACTGGATCCAGACCAGTTGTAGGTTCATCATATAAAATATATTTGGGCTTCATGGCCACGACACGCGCTAAACCTACTCGCTTACGCATTCCACCACTCAATTGTGCAGGATATTTCTCCCCTACATTAATTAGACCTACACGTTCAAGGCTATCCTGGGTGATACTTTGAATCTCTGTTTCTGAATAGCGGTTATAGGCTTTCAACCCGATGCCGACATTGTCGCAAATATTCAGGCTATCAAATAGGGCAGCCGATTGAAACAACATACCAAATTTCAGACGACATTCACCAAGCTGTTTTGCATTAAGGCTATTCAGATCCTCATCATCGATATAGATATTGCCAGAATCCGGATATAAAAGGCGGGTAATTAATTTGAGAAGAACACTCTTGCCCTGGCCACTCTTCCCCATCACAACAAGACTCTGGCCGTCTTCGACCTGCATACTTACCCCATTGAGAACGTTGAGGTCACCAAATGATTTGTGAAGATTTCTAATTTCGATCATGATAAGTGTATTTTCTGGATCAGATCGCTCACATCAATTTAGATATCGTCCAGTTCTGCTCTGAACTCTTTGACATCTTCGAATTTACGATATACACTGGCAAATCTGACATAGGCAATCTCATCAAGATCCTTAAGATGCTTCATCACAAGCTCACCCACATCTTTGGCGTGTACTTCGGAGGATCCGAACGTATTGACATCCTGGATAATCAGATCAACTGCCTGATTCATCTGAGCACTATTCACTGGCCGTTTACTACAGGCAATTGCGATACTTTTGAGAATCTTTTCCCTGTCGAAGGGCTCACGTCTCTGATTACTCTTGATGACCAGGAGAGGTTGTGTCTCAACATATTCGTAAGTGGTAAATCTGTATGAGCAGCTACCACATTCCCTACGACGTCGAATGGCTCGCCCATCCTGGGTATGTCGAGAATCAATAACCCGGGTGTCATTTTGCTGGCATTGAGGGCAATTCATACCGTTTACTCGACATCCTGATAATGGGGAAAATCTTTAACAAGTTCTTTGACTTTTCCACGAACGGACTCAATGACAGACACATTGTCAGGATCGGCAATAACCTGGTTGATAAATCCGGCGATAAGCTTCATCTCATTTTCCTTGAAACCACGGGTGGTCAAGGCAGCTGTTCCAATACGAATCCCACTGGTTATCAATGGACTGCGCTGGTCAAAGGGAACCATGTTTTTGTTGGTAGTCATCCCAGCTTCTTCAAGGAGACGTTCCGCCTTTTTACCGCTAATTTCATTGGCAGTTAAATCTATAAGAAGTAAATGGTTATCCGTGCCACCAGAGATGAGTTTAAAACCATATTCATTGAGACCCTCTCCAAGAGCTTTCGCGTTGGAGATGACCTGCCTGGCATAGGTCTTAAATGTTGGTTTCAAAGCTTCACCAAAAGCGACAGCTTTGGCAGCAATCACATGCATAAGTGGTCCACCCTGGATACCTGGCATCACCGTACTATCCAGTAGTTCACTCATCATTTTTACGCGCCCACTTTTGGGAGCGACGATGCCGAAAGTATTTTCAAAATCTTTTCCCATCATCACCAGACCACCGCGGGGACCTCGGAGGGTTTTATGCGTCGTAGAGGTAACAACATGACAGTGTGGCATGGGGCTTGGGTGTTCACCTGCGGCAATCAATCCAGCGGGATGTGCAACATCAGCCATGAGAAAGGCACCAACTTCATCGGCAATCTCTCTAAATAATTTGAAATCATAGTGTCTTGGATAGGCAGAACCACCAGCTATAATCATCTTGGGATGATGCTTTTTGGCCTGGTCTCGAACCATATCATAGTCGATGTAACCCGTCTCAGCGCTAACACCATAGGCCACAATATTATAAAATTTGCCAGAAAAATTGACATGTGAACCATGGGTTAAATGACCACCATGGGATAAATCCATACCCAGCACGGTATCACCTGGTTTTACCAGTGTGAAGTAAACAGACATATTTGCCTGACTTCCAGAGTGGGGCTGAACATTTGCATATTCTGCACCGAAGAGTTCTTTTACCCGATCTCTGGCTAGATTTTCAGCTATGTCAACAGCCTCACAGCCACCGTAATAGCGTTTCCCTGGATATCCCTCAGCGTATTTATTGGTCATGACACTGCCAGCAGCTTGTAAAACAGCCTTGCTGACAAAGTTTTCAGAGGCGATAAGTTCTAAAGTATCATTTTCACGATCTCTTTCTGCCATAATTGCAGCATAGATCGCCTGATCAGACGTTTTAAGCTCATTCAGCATGTTGACCTCTAGAATTGGATTCGATTTTATTGAGTCTTCTGCTATGTCGTTCACCATCCCATTCCGTGGTTAACCAAAGTGAGATGATGCTTTTCATGGATTCGATTGATTGAGTTCGAGCACCAAGACAAAGCACGTTGGCATCATTATGCTGTCGGCTGAGCTTGGCTAGCTCTTCAGTAAAACAGAGAGCGGCTCTCACGCCAGTAAAACGATTGGCTGCCATGGACATTCCGAGGCCAGTACCGCATATAAGTACACCCCGTTTAGCTGTTCCTGATTGAACTTTGCGGCTCACAGCTGCTGCATAATCCGGATAATCACATGAGTCTAAACTGTGGGTACCCTCATCCAATATGACATGACCCAATGACTTGAGAAATTCAATAATCTCAGTCTTTGCCTCTAACGCTGCATGGTCACACCCGATGGAGATTTGCATAAACTACCTCAATTAGGGCTTAGGAGCTGTGACGCTACGCTTTAACCAGATATAACATTCCTTTTTAGGCTTGGCTTTACCTGCTTTTACGTATTCGTCTCTATTAAAGAACCAGTCCCCACTTTGAGGGATGCGGGCTTCTTTTAGAAAATCTATTTTGTTAGTAGCTTTATAATAGCCTTTGGCTTTGGCTGTTTTATAGTCTTCATAGGCCATCATGAAAACAAGCTTATCATCAAAATCTGGAACTGAACCGGTACAACCCACACCTACAGCTTCGTATACTGAAGCACGGTTGGCGTATGTCTGTCCGTTCTGTCGATCCATATTGATGGCCTTGCCGGCCCACGACATGGCTGATTTGAGCTGTCCATCTTCAATGTAAGCCTGTGTCATATCAAAATAGATACGTACATCTTCAGGATTGGCTGTATTCAATTTCTTTAACCAACTAATGACGGTTTTGGTTTTTCCGAGTTCGCGATAGGCTTCGACCAAATCCTTCATGATACTGGTCATACCTGGAGCTTTAACGAGGATTCCCTCAAGAACTTTTATGGCTCTGTCATTTTCACCGTCATCACGAAGCAGACGAACAAAATCCTGAGCATTTGAAATATTGTCAGGGTTATCCAGATACTCTTTTTCAACAAAGCCGCGCACATCACCACCCTGTGCTTCAATAGCTTCACGAACAATGTTCCTGAGATTCTTGCTGTCAGGATTAGTTGTTAGGAGGTGCTCAGCCATCACTTTGGCTTCCTTATACATTGAAAAAGAAATGTAATCTTCGGCGATTTCTTCACCTAAAACTGAATCTTGAGGAAAGGCAGCATACATATCTACCTTAGCCTGCAGCACGGCATCTTCATCATCCATCATTTTCAATGTAAATAACTTGTTTTCCCATAGATATTTATTCTGTGGGATGACAGCGAGACCCTCATCATAATATATGAGTGCTGTATCCAAATTGTCTAGCTCACGATAGGAGTTACCCATATATACATAAACATTCTGGGCCATTTGCTCATCAACACATTCATATTCAAAGAGCTTTTTATAGTTGAATAGGGCATCTGGATAAGCTTTATTTTTATAGTATTCTGTTGCAAAACTTAAATGTTTCATACAGTAGCGAGAATTGGCTTTGCGGACAGAATCCTTGCGTGCTTTTTCCATGGCAACAAGTTCTTCAGCAGTAGCCTGAGGTGGCATGCAGGCTGATATGACCATTGTAAATAGCATGATGCCCATGGCAAATATTGATATCGATCTAAACTTCATGAGTTAACCCTCATCTTCTTTTAACTTTCCTGAACCACATATCATTGATTTGAATGCCCAACTTCATACGGGCAAATAATTCGCTGGGTAGACTTTCTTCTCCCTCACGAGATCCGAACTCTCCAGAAATTTCAAACAGACTTCTTCCATTTCTTAGTTCGAGATTGGCGCCAGATATCAAAGAATATTCATATATCATATTCCCACTTGCTGGCATCAAGTAATAGTTCTTAACTGAAAATCCCGTTTGCCATCCAGTTCGTTTGGTCCAATAGCGAGAGGTTCTGTCGGTAGGCACTTTCTGCATAGCAAGTTGAAAGGAGGCCACTGGCGTTGTACTCCAGCCATCAGGCAGACTGAATACTCTGGCAGCATCAAAACCTGTTTCAGAGAAAAGCTGCTGGCCTATTCCAGCCATAAAATTCATCGTTTCAGAGTGGTGATAAATAACACCAAACTTAATTGTTGTTGGCCAGGCATCCATATCCTCTTCAATGTCCGAGTAAACCCCTGAACCTGCCAGACTATCACGACCTGATAAGGTAGGCTTATCGTAGGGAATATTCACCGTCAATCCGAGAGATACTTTTTCTCTTACATTTGAGATAACACCTGCTTCAAGACTTCTTCCAGAAATATTACCCTTAACAACATAAAGCTCTTGGTTTTCATCAGCGACAATACTGGTTTCGCGTCTTAAGAGTCCCTGAAACAAATGCAGTTTAACACCCAGTTTCAAGCTTGATGAAAGGTCATATCCCAGACCAAGATGATAGTCCCAGATTCCGCCTTGTGACTGTTCAGAGAAGGCTCCCACATCAAGTGTAGAGGCATAATCAGAGGCAAAATCGGCAATGGCTCGGGTACCCAGACTCATCCCATATTTTTCACCCACTGGGAAACTTACGTAAAGCTGTTCAAGTCGGGTATTATTTGAGATAGCACTATTGATAGATCTGAATTCAGACCCAAGTGAAACACTAAAGTGTACCTGGTTTGAACTACTCAGAGATGCAGGGTTGTGTGAGGTAATTCTACTAGAATCCCCCAGTGCTACCACACCATGCCCCAGACTACTACTTAGCTGATCAGTGGTTGGAAAGATGTCACCATAACCCAGTCGATAATAGGCGGACTGACCCATGAGGGAATAAGTAAGCACTAGAAGAAGAATGATTCTCATTTTCATGGTTTCACCGCCAGAGAAGAACTCACATAGAGCGCAGATTGCGTCACATCTTTAGAAATAGCTATAAACCCAGGATTGTATCCAGCATTTGTGGAGCGAAGAATTAAGTCCAATTCCGTTTGCTTGTCATCTATGGCAGATTGGACAAGATATTTTATCTCATTCGTATTGTAATCGTCACCGTCATATTCAATCGTCGTTGAATATCCCGAAATAGGTTCTTCGACCATCATACTAAATCTGAACAGGCTGTCAGGTTTATAGAGTGCTGAAGCCAAATTATCGATACCAGGGAAAATACTTGAATTGATGATGTGTTGCAGGGTGTCCCCTTCAACATCAAAATCTTGTAGACTCAGTGTCATTTGTATAGAATCAGTCTTTAATTGACTGATATAGTCAAATTGCACTCGATCAAAGGCAGCTGCCTTTTCAGTAAAATGCATAATTAGAGTATCGGCCAGATAAGTTATAAATGTAGCGCTGTCATCTCCTGCCGTATCAGGCAGATGATAATAGAAGCTCAGAGAAGGTCTTGAAACTGACCCTCCTCCATATATGGATGAAAAGTAATCTGTGGTCGCTGGAAATACACCCAGGCTGACAATTGCATCACCTTCTTCTATCACACCAATAGGTAAAGTATAATTCCAAAAATTATTACCACCTGCAATATTCATTGAATCGGTGCCGAGGAAACTGCCGTACGTTGAATTCTCAATATTAATATTTTGATCCATGGTTTTTTCATAATAGCCAAAAATGGAATGAGTGGCTTCCAGTGTATCAGACCCATCCTCAGGGTAGGTTTTAACATGTTGAATTTTGAACAGGATACTATCTACGCCAGCGATATCCAGGGATGTATCTGGGAAATTAAATTCAACTATAAAACCTGATTTATAGTAGTCAGTATCACCCACCCAAGCTCTAAAATGCGAGCTCCACTCAATATCAGCATCACCTGCTGTTATTGAGGTAACATTATTCAATGTGTCCTGGGTAAAGGAAAATGGGTTATAAGTAAAGCTGTCATTATCGTAGGCGATGGGTTCATCGCATGACCATAAAAATAGTGCGATTAAAGCAACTGCAAAAGGAATCCGGATTTTCATAAGCCCCTTTAAAAAAGAGTTAAGCGGTCAAACACTTAACTCAGATGGTTTAGAGTCAACATTGTCAATATCCAGAGTTTTAATACTCAACTCCAAAGAATGTTTCCAAATCCATATTGAGCTGTTGCCATTCCTCATCACTTTCATCAGAGATTGTGAAATACGTAACCTTTTTATCGGCAGCCTTTAAAGCTGCTTGAATATTGGCGTTCTTTTCAATTTCTTCTTTATTGCTTTTTCCATTAATTGAAATGCTGATGATCTGATCAGCATGTTTAATGGCGAGCCCCAATAAGTTGTCTTCATATCCAGCATAATCTTCAGGTTCCAGCCCTGCCATCTCATACTGCTTGGCAGCTACCTTCCCCATCTCTTCAATGTTCACCAGATTAAGGACGGTTTTCATATCAGCAAAGAACTCTTCTTCCGCATAAACAGTCTTAAACAAGATTGGGACCATAGCGGTTGTCCAATCATTGCAAAAAATGTAGTCGGGTTGCCAGTACAGATAAGTCAGGTTCTCAATAGCAATTTTAGAAAAATAGAAATATTTTTCAGCATTTCGCTGGTTGTAGCGACCTTCTGCAACCTTATACAAGGTTTTGTTTTTACCACCAAAATAAGGCTGATATTCCATAAAGTAGACCTGAACTCGGGTCGATGGAACGAAAGCTGATTTAGCAGCTCCAAATCCAACTTCACCTTTAAATTCTACTTCGATTTCTTTGAGGCGGATAACTTCACGAACCACATATCGACGTTCGCTGACAAATCCATAACGAGGGGTAAAGATCCTGAGATCCTGCTTTTTCTCTTGAAAATGAGTAGGGACCTTGTTCGAAATTTTGGCAAGGTCAGTTGCCTCAGAGAATGGAGCTACTTCTGAGGATAGATAGTAAATTTTTGTTGGCATAAATTTCTTTTTTTTATATAACCTATTATCTGGAGGCGAGGATTTGCTTGACTTTTTCCCGTAAGGAACTTTCAGGGAACATATCCAGAAGCCGTTCTAATTCATCATAACCGCGGGCTTTATCCCCGCTATTTAGGTAGGAATATCCAATCTTGAATTGAGCAGCATCGGCTTTATTGGAATCACTGAATTGCATCACTTTTCTAAATGCTTCGATTGCCTTTGAATAATCATCTAAGGCATAGTATGACTCACCGATCCAATACTGAGCATTGTCAGCATACTCATTTTGTGAGTCATTGCGAATCAACATCTCAAAAGCATCTATGGCACCCATGAAATCACCATTTTGATAGGAGCTTAAGGCATCTATATAGTGTTGCTTATACGTCTCATAATCCATTTTCGCAGCTTGCGATGATGGAGTATAGTTCATTGGTGGCTGTGTTACAGGTGTTCTTACAATATTTGGAGTAGTTGACGGCATGGCCATAAGCTCGTTGAATGAATTCGTCAATGAGATGATCTTATTTTCAAGAAACACCAATTGGGATAAAATGTCATAGTTTGAGCTATCTTGTACCTTGGCATTCAGTTCTAGAGTACCAAGCTGATCCTCAGAACCCATCATATGGTCTGCTACATTCAACTGAAATTCGGAAAATGAAGAGTCTAAAAGAGAAAACTGGCTGACAATACTAAGTAGGTTTTCTTCTAGGATGGCAATTTTAGCAGGATCCATGGTGGCATAAATACTATCCACCTGGAATTGAGTGCTTTGAATTGATGACCCCAAACCAGCAATTGATTCCCTGATTCCTGTCTGTTCGGCTTTGAGGCCTTCTATTTGCGCACTATTGGATTGTTTAGTAACACTATGTACCGAGTCAGTGCGAGTTCGCTCACTGACCAACTTGCTATCTAGCTCAGAGGACAACTCATCGATAGAATGCTTAGAATCTGCATTGAGTTTATAAAGATTCTCAAGACTAATGTGATTCTCATTGTATGTTTCGCGCATGGCTTTCACTTCTTGTGAGAACTCTTTCAGGCGCGCGTCAAGAACAACCAAAGTACTGTCAGTACCTTGTGTATCCTGTTTTACTTCGCTAAGCTCCTGCTTCAGTTCCTTGGAACCACCGCAACCAACGATGACTGCTAATATCAAAATGAGAGCAAACGTTCTTTTGTACATTGCTTAAGCCACTTTCTGCTGGGAGTTAAGACAAGAAATCATACGGGCGTCAATTTAACCTTGCCACAGGGACTCGCAACGCTAAATGTAGTGGTTTCAGGGGGCTTGAGACACTACCCAACGGCTCGACGCACTGAGGACATATTTGCAGAAAGACCCGCCAATATCATTGAGGTAAGCATAAAAGACCCGCCATAGCTGATAAATGGCAAGGGAATGCCAGTCACGGGCATTATACCTACTATCATTCCAAGGTTGACAAAGATGTGAAAGATAAAAATTGTGGCAACTCCGATGAGAATGACACTATCAAATCTGAATTTGCTGTTGTATGCCTGGGTGACTAATCTAGCTATGAGTAAATAGAACAGAATAATAACGACCATAACGCCAACAAATCCAAACTCCTCACCTATCACAGTCATGATAAAATCTGTATGCTGCTCTGGCAGGAATTTCAGATGGGTTTGCGTACCCTCACCAAATCCTTTTCCAAAAGGACCTCCAGAACCAAAAGCTGTTAAAGACTGGGAGACCTGATATCCAGCACCGAGTGGATCGGAATCTGAATCAAACATGGAAATGATTCTCTGCTGTTGATATGGTTTCAGTAGGGCCCATAACAGATTGGTTATTCCACCCAATCCAACATTTATGACAAAATTCAATATTTTCGTCCAGAATGGAAGATGGTTGAAATACAGTATGACAAGGATAACTCCCATCCATATAAAAAAGGAAATCGTCTGAAAAGCTGCCAGCATAGAGATGATCGGTGCAAGCAACAGGAAGAAATGCAGTGGTTTTATTCCGGCCCAGAAGATGATAACAATCAATATTCCAAAATACACCAGGGCTGTACCGAGATCTGGCTGAGCTAAGACAAGAATTGTTGGTCCCAGGGTCATGGCAACAGGGGTCATTAACTCTTTTATGGTTGAGATCCGTTTTTTGTGATCTGCAAAGTACTTAGCCATAGCCAGAAGCAGGAATATTTTCATAATTTCAGAGGGCTGTATGCCTATGCTACCAATAACAATCCACCTGCTCACTGCCCCGCTACTTTTCATCATAATGGGAATAAACAGGATCACAACCCCCAGTCCATAGACTGGATATGTCAAATTATGAATCACTTTCCTGGGTATGAAATAGGCTGTTAGAAACAGGATGACGCCCATGACCGTCCAGATACTTTGACGTAGAAAATAATCTGCACTCGTCTCGTGTTGAAATTCGATGCTATAAATTGCCAGAAGACCACTTGCTGAAAGGAGCAGCACCAATATGAGCGTACTCCACTCCAGTTCTTTTAATCTTAGTATGATATAACTTCTGATATTCATGAAGGTCTTTTCGCAATGCTTCGTAAAATTTTCCCAATCAAAGGCGCAGCTTTGCCACCACCACCACCACCATTTTCCAGCAGGACAGCCCACGAATAAGGATATCGTTCATCCAGACTAAATCCAATAAACCAGGCATGGTCTTCACCGTGTGGATTTTGAGCTGTACCTGTTTTACCATAGATATCCCAATCCCTTTGACGGGCAGCCCTGGCTGTTCCTTTTTTACTATTAACAACATCCCACATTGCCTGGTGGATAAAATCCCAGGAATCTTTTGAGGCAGTCACCCTGTCCATGGATGGAGAGATATTTTCCAAAATGATATCACCACTTTTGGAAACGACCTGAGTGACGAAATGGGGTTGGAATTGAGTTCCCCGTTGGGCTATCATGCCAGAAAATTGAGCCATTTGAAGTGGAGTGACCAAAACATCACCCTGACCGACAACAATATTCAATAGATTTCCCCGAGTCCACTTATTCTGCCCATATTTGCGGTTCATATATTTTGTATCGGGGACTAAACCCTTATTTTCACCCGGGATATCGATATTCGCGTGTTGGCCAAAACCAAATTCGCGGGCCAGATGAGCCCAATCTTCAAGCCCAATATCCTGGATGAGATTATAAAAATAGACATTACAGGACTGTTGAAGGGCATCGTGTAGATTCATCTTCCCATGTCCAGCTTTTTTCCAACAACCGAATGAACGATTCCCCAGGCGGTAGCTTCCACGACATATGTATGTACGTTCTTTCGCATTTGAGTGATTTTCGAGTGAATAAAGTGCAGCCAGTGGTTTTAAGGTTGAACCAGCAGGATATAGACCTTGAATTCCTCTATCATAAAGTGGTTTGCGAGGATCCTGCATCAGAGCATTCCAATCCTTTGAGGATATTCTTCCTGAAAGCATTTCAAGATCATAACCGGGACGACTTGCATAAGCCAGAATTTCACCTGTTTTATGATTCAGTATTATCACAGATCCAGAGGAATCAGCCAGCGCTTTTTCAACGGCGAACTGAATGTAGGAATCGATACTTAAAATGAGATCATGACCAGGAATGGGATTGATGGGAGCTCTATTTTCCACTTCACCAATTTCCTGGCCGAGGGCATTCACTTCGATATATCTAAATCCCCTCCGTCCGTGCAAGTCGGATTCATAATACTTCTCCAGACCTTTCCAACCTACCTGATCGCCAGGTTGATAGTCAGACTCCTTTTTGAATCTATTCAAATCATCGCGATTGATTTCTCTTGTATACCCCAGAGCATGGGACAGGTCCAAGTCAGAAACATAATTTCTAATGGGCTCAATACTATAAGTCACACCAATGAGCTCAAGACGATGCTCTTGTAAGTGGGATATCTTCTCAAAAGGGACTCGACTGAATACTTTAGCAGGAGCAAACTTACCTCGTCGGTTTTTGGCAATCCGACGATTGATTTCTTCAACAGATATCTCCATGACGCTAGATAGACGTTCCAAAGATTCAGGCTTGTCTTTCACTTCAATGGGGATAACAGAAATAGTATAACTCGGTGCATTGTCCACAATGAGGTTTCCTGCACGATCATAAATAACGCCTCTGGAAGCAAGTACGGGGACAGCTCGGATATGGTTTGCAGTGGCTTTTTCAGCGTATTTCTCATGAAATACAATCATGAGGTAGTAGTAACGACCGATGAGTATCAGAAAAAGAAGTGCCAGAAGACCGTGGACCAGAAGCGATCTCCAGCCTTCAACGATATTCCTGCCCTGAAGCATTATTCTGCTCCGACTCGAACAACTATAAAGATACCACTGAGTAGAGCCAGTGTGTAAAGCGTCTTGGGTAATAAGATGAGAAACACAATGTTACCTGTGGCAAACTGTGAATCCTGGAGAGATATCATGACAGTAAGTATGAAAAATACGAGCAGGAAACCGGTGTACAGAAGGTATTGAACAAGCACGGGTATTCTCACGATACGCCCATGGAATATTCCAGCTAAATATCCAACAGCAGATAAGGCCAAAGCCGTTATGCCCATCATATCTGTGCCTGTTAGGGCATCAATAATAAAACCCAGAAAGAAACCCAACCAGATGGCATTTAATTGGCTATGAGTTAATCCAACGTAAATGATGAAGATGACCAGAAAGCTTGGCGTTATAGTGGAGATGCTGAATATGTCACCCAACATCCACTGGAAGATGAGAACCAGAATACCGAGGATACTATATTTTATGGTATCAAACATATTATTTGAGAATAAATACTTCCTCAATACGGTTAAAGTTTGATGCGAGATCAACACGCACTGATTTTACATAATCTTCTACTACTGGAGTAATAACAGAAACCCATCCCACGAAGATGTGCTCGGGGAAAATATCACTAAAACCAGATGTGACTACTGAGTCGCCCGCTATAACCGCAGCGTTCTTTGGAACATCCTGGATTACATAACCAGTTTTTAGAGAGTAACTGAGAATTCCGACATCGCGGGAACGCATTTCTCGGACTGAAACACGAAAATTTTTATCGCTGACCAGTTGAACGAGCGCAGTGTGTGGTGCGATTGCAACAACCTTGCCTACAAGTTGAGCCTGAGCATCGATGACGCCGGACAGGAGTATCACACCGTCTTCTGAGCCCTGGTCAACAGTGAGGCTGTTCATAGTATGACTTCCAACATCTGACAGAACATTTGCTGGAATGACATTAAAACTTTTGTCGCCCTTAAAACCAAGCATTCCTCGGAGTCGTTGATTTTCCTTAACAAGCGTCCGTGTTTTATTGAGTTCGATTTGGGCTTTAATGTGACGCTGCTGTAACTCGCGGTAATCCTTTTCAATAGTGAAAATAGTTTCAACCCGTTTAATGGGGACATATAGATATGCAGATGATTCCAGAATCAGACCACGGGTGCGATCCATGAATGGACTACCATTTGAAGCAATAATCAGAAGTGACAAACCTACTGCAGCTGCCAGATTTATCAGAGATTTATAACGGGAGATGGTTGGTGCTGTTGATGCCAAAATTTAACCTATACCGAGGGTGAAAGGCTCAATAAAGAACATCCTCAAATCGTTCAATACTATCAAGGACTTTACCGGTACCCTGAACGATGGAAAGGAGTGGATATTCTGCAACATTTACTGGAAGATCAACTTCAAGACGCATTCTTTTGTCAAAACCCTGTAGCAGGGCTCCTCCTCCAGTCAGAATGATACCGCGATCAAGGAGATCTGAGCTTAATTCTGGAGGTGTTCTTTCCAGGCACATTTTCACTGCATCTACGATGAGATCAATGGTATCCCGCAGAGCATCACGGATTTCAGAAGAGGAAACCTCAATGGTTTTGGGAATGCCGGCGATCATGTTGCGACCCTTGACAGAAAGCTTGTAATCAGTGCCCTGTAGGGCGGAACCCACATTCATTTTAATGCTCTCTGCAGTTCTCTCACCAATGAGCAAATTGTGATCACGTTTGAAATGTTGAATAACTGCTTCATCCATTTCATCACCAGCAACGCGGAGTGATTCTTTAGTCACAATACCGTTGAGTGCAATAATTGCAATCTCAGTGGTTCCACCACCAATATCCACAATCATATTGCCTACAGGTTCGCTAATGTCAATGCCAATACCAATAGCAGCTGCCACAGGCTCCTCAATGAGAAATACTTCACGGGCGTTGCGACGTTCAGCGGATTCTTTGACTGCTCGTTTTTCAACTTCTGTGATACCTGAAGGGACACAAATAATCATACGAGGGCGGGCTAATTTGGAGATGGGCAATTTGTTCAGGAAACCCTGCAACATACTATCAGCCATTTCGAAGTCAGCTATAACACCATCCCGAAGGGGACGAATTGTTTCTATTTCCTGGTGAACCTTGCCAACCATGCGCTTGGCTTCATTGCCAACAGCGATGACTTTGGAAGTTGACTTAGATCTGGCAACTATTGATGGTTCATTTAGAACAATGCCCTGACCACGAACGTAGATGAGTGTATTTGCTGTTCCAAGGTCAACTGCGATGTCTACGCCCATCCAGTTTCGGAAGTTTGAAAATTTTGTGGCCATCTACCCTTTCGTGCCTGAAAAGTGCTCTCAGGTCTTTGAAAACAATACTTTATCTACAGCCCGAAAAACACTTTTTTGGGGGCGATGCAAAATCTATAAATTTTTGAGCCAATAGCACTCATTAATTGGCGCTTTAGGGCTTTATTTTAGGGGCTTAGAACCGACGAGCTAAAGTACTCCTTCTCGCCTATTCGGATTAACGTGTTGTTGTTATAGTCGTTTTAGTAGCGGAATCGCCAGTCACCCTGATCCAGATAAGATTGATCCAACCTGAAATCTCCAAAACCTGTTTCATCTATGAAAACAAATTGTTTACCAATATGGTAGTATTCCCAGATCTGATATGGCTTGCGATCAAGTTCGAAGGGACCACGCTGAATCTCATCTGGCGGTCCAAAAAGAATGTAGATCATCCCCCTATCCGTTTTCCAACCCTCCTGCACCACAGTAAATGCCTCCAGCGAAAAAGCAATCCGGCGATAATATTCTTCCATGATCTCATTTTCCAGAGTTCCAGGGGTTGGATCAAGAGCTTCCCAAAATTGCTTGAATTTCTCTGTTTTCTCATTCTCGGTACCTGCCATCATCTCTTTTATCTGACGATCACTGGCCAGGTAGATCAATTGTTTCACGGCTTCATCCATATTTTCAACATCGAAATTGACTCCGCGAATTCTTACTCTAAAGTTTGCTTTAGTAGTCGCTTTATTGCCCTTTGAATCTTCAGCTGTGAGAAAAAGTGAATAATTTGAATAGTGCATATCGGTGAGAGGTACTACAAAGCTTAGCAGCGAATCGATGGAAGACGAATGATCCAATAGTTGGGATTCATTTACCTTACTTTCGTCTTTTACTCTCAGCTCATAATTAATCTTGAAAGGATAATTTTCCCCGAGTAAATGGACTTTGAATCTCAAGGTATCTATTATTTCATAAAATGATTCATTCATGAGAAGTTTGGAGTTACCCGCTTTACCATTGTCCATGATGATGATATTCCCCAGCGAAAGCGCACCTGAGTACATTTTGGATTGATCCATAGCATCACTGAGGACATGAGATTTTTTGGTGTAGAGATCTGTTACCCGGACATTGATGGTCAGCTCTGAGGCGGGAACCTTGAATGTCCTGACCGACCGGATGGTGTTCGTGCTATTACGTGATTCTTTATAATCTGATAAGCGCAAAGAATCAGACCATATTTGTCCGGCAATTCGTTCATTATCCTTATCAGCAAGGTTGACTGCAATTTCATATCTGGCAAGATAATCCTCTCCAGACCGAATAAACTGAAGCTCCGTATAGGGGATTTTCACATGGACTGAAACTTGGATATTTTCTTTATCTGCCAGGGGATCTGAAAGGCCAATAAATGAAAAATGAGGAATTGTCAGGTCATCCGCCCGATTCACCTTTTGCTCAGCACACCCCAGGAATAAAATGGTTATGGTCAGTGACAGTAATGCTTTTCTCAATATAGATTTTTCCATTTTATCCTCGTTAATCCCTGATTTGTGCCAACCCAAATATAGTCGTCAATATTAATTAAATCAGTGACAAAGTCACTAATTAAACCATCACTCCTTGTGAAATGCCGCCACGATGATGCCTTTGAATCATAGCTATATAATCCAATATCAGTTCCAATCCACACTGTTTTGCCAACAACTGCGAGTCCCCTGGGTTTGAAGGGAAAATCAGGTGATAGATGGAAGGCACCCTCGTTTGTGAGGAGATCATGTGCCACGATTCCTCTATGGGTGCTCGCCCATAGTCTGTTGCCCTGTATAGCGCTTTTATATATGGGGTCTACTGCTGCACCCTGGGAAGCTGAAAGAAAATCACCAGATGAGTTTACCCTTCCAATAAAGCTTAAAGAGGCCTCGTCAAAAATGTACAATCCATATAAGCTTGAGATGTAAAACCGGCCATCCTGGTAATTTATATCAAAAACTGGCCAATCCAGACCTGTTGGGAAAAGTGTACGAAGTTGTAAACCGGATTCATGAAAAAGGTATGCATTGCGTTCTGTTGCAACCATAAGATTGCCATCATTCCCAACTCCAATCGAGTATATACGCTCACTTGTTAAATCCTTCAGGGAAATGATTCTATCCCAACCAACCGTACCTTTACTCTGTCGAAATACTCCCCCTCTACCGGCAATTAAAAGGTCGTTTCCTGATATGTCGATATCGGTAATAAATGAATAGTCTTGGGCATATGCTTTTATGGCTTCATCATACTCAAATGCAGAACTATCCATATAGGTGAGTCCTGCCCTCCCCCCCACAACGATTTGATTCTTGAAGACATTCATACTCATGACGTCTGGTGAGAGTAGACCATATGGCAAACTGGTGAATTCGCCGCCCAGGATACTCTGGTGAAATATGCCCATCCCGTATGTACTCAAGAAGGATTCACCCGCTGTTCTTTCTCCAGCAAGAGATGAAACCACTCCCAGAGAGTTTCTAGGATGACCATCCAGATGAAGTTTACCCTCTGAATCAAAAGATCCATTGGCAACGGTCTGAATTGGAAGTGTTTCATAGATATCGGTTAATTCCGTAGAAATCGAATGAATCCATTCCACATTTTCCCACGCAATATCCAGGGCTGTATTGGCCCCCCATATTTCAAAGGTCCCTGATGTTTTTGAGAAAAGAGCTGAATATTTCCCTTCATTTTCAGGCGAGGCCGCAGTGACGATAATGTAGTTATCTATCACTCCAAGTTCATAGGTTCCGGAGAATTGTGGATCTGCGGGTAAGGGGACGCGGGACATCCAGTCGGCAAGCTCGTCATAAACAAAGACATAATCTGGAGTAACTATCCAGAGATCCTGCGTACCTGCATTCTGCCATACGAGGAGAATAGGATATTGGCTTAGACCGTTACTGGCTGTGATGGGTTCAAGCCACTGACGTTTATGGTGATCGTAAACAAGAACGCCATCTTCAACAGCAAAATAGACATTCCAGGTACTATAAAAGCTGTGATTGATATGTTTGCCAGCTGGGATGCTGACAAAAGTGCCCTTTTCATAAACATGCTGGGCACGAGCAACAACCATGAGACTGCAAATCAGAAGTACGCGAAAGAGGAGAGATCGAGAACGATGCATATTGTTTCCCTGGGAATGAATTGTGAGGTGGTAAATGTCAGCGAAGCAAATTAATCAGATTCGCGCAGATAGATAGCCAGAGCTGCATATGCCAATACACCAAGACCAAAAGAACCTAAGGTAGCCACTGCCCAGAATATGCGAATGATGTTGGAATCAATATCAAAGTATTGACCTATTCCACCACACACACCAGAAATTTTTCTATCTGTCCGAGATTTGTAAAGGGTTTTGTCTGGTGGAAAGATGCCATCTAGAGAAGCCTTGCTGTCATCTCCATCCGTTTTATTAAAATAGAGATACAGTCCCAAACCAATAATCAATACTGGCCAGAGAACGTGACCCATGGCCAGGGCTATCCCTGCAAAAATACCTGCAATTGGGCCGACAACGCCAAATAATAAAAGGATTCCAGCGATGACAAGAATAATACCCCAAAACCTGTTCGAATAGGTCTCAGGCTTTATTGTGGATTGAGGTGAATTTTCTTCATCTACGTTTTCATGTCTTTTGGGTATGATCAACATGGCAATGAGGTAAGCTATGACCCCAGTCCCACCGAACACTACCAGGACGACCCACAAGAGGCGGATAATCACTGGATCTACATTTAAATATTCTCCGATTCCACCGCAAACCCCTTCAAAAACTTTATCTTTATCTGACTTATATAGTCTATTCATTTTAACCTCGCATATTTCTATCTATTTCGTGAACAGATCCTTGTACTAGGGGAACAAACCTCACTGGATCTCTTCTTCTTTTTGTAATTTCGCCATCTTTCTTTTTACAAATCCATACATATTGTTCTGATTTGCCCTCTGGCGCAACCAGAAGGCCCCCTTCATTCAAATTATCAAAGATATGCTCTGGAATCCTGGGTGGGCTGGCCCATAGAATGATACGATCATAAACAATTCGCTTGTCAAATTGTTCCCAGGCACTGCTATGCTGAAAATCGACATTAGTTATTTCTAATTGATTGATCACTTCAAGTGAATCATCGATCAGCTCCTGGTAGACTTCTATGGCACTGACATGTCTACATAGCTTAGACATCAAGGCAGTGGCATAGCCGCTCCCACTACCAATCTCAAGAATTGCATGTGTGGGATGAATTTCAAGATAGCTTAACATCAAAGCAACGATATACGGCTGGCTAATAGTTTGTCCTGCTTTTATGGGAAGCGGTCGATCAGAATAAGCCTCCAGGGGCGAAACCTTGGAGACAAACAAATGTCTGGGAATTTCCCTAAAGACATCAAGTATTGCTGAATGGTGAATCCCTCTGCTCTTGAGCTGATTATTGACCATTTCCAGACGTAGATCGAGTGAGTTACCAATTTCCATATTCTTCATTGTCGCTCAATTTAATCCTTTTCCCCTACCAAGCATTAACTTATCGAAAAACATTAATTTCTGAGTCTGGTAAAGTTATATTTTGCCATATTTCTAAGGCCAGGGGCAAAACGAGTCAGTTCCATTTAATATGGGGAGATTTTAGACATGAATATAGGAAAACAACTGAGACTTGTACGTGATGGTCATCAGATTCTTCAAAAAGATCTTGCTGTTAGTGCTGGTCTTGATAAGAGCTATATCAGCAAACTAGAGCGAGGTCTCGCAGATCCAACTTTCTCAACTCTGTCAAAAATAGCAAAAGCCTATAATCTTTCTGTAGCACATATGCTTAACTATGGAGCTGAAGAAACATTCAGCCTGGATATTGATGCAGCAATGGATGCACTAAAAACACTCAAGTACAACATGATCAATGTAGAGATCAATATTAAACCGCTATAAGCAAAACAGGCAGATTACTAAAGTAACCTGCCTGTTCCATATTTAGGGGATCAACTGTCAAATAACGGTGTACTTGTCACCACGAGCGATATTCAAAAGGCAATTCGAAGGTAACTGCTACGGGATTTCCGTTTTGCATTGCAGGTGTCCACCGTGTCTTCATCACCGCCATAATAGCTGATTTGTCAAACATGCTGCCACCACTACTGGCAACACGAACATTGGAAATATTTCCGTCCTTATCCACATTAAAATTCAAGATAACATCGGAATTATTTCCGTGTACACGGTCAAACAGTGGATAGATGGTATTTCGCTCTAAGGATTCCATCCCTCCGATGGGTAGGGGCTGGCAGCAACTCTTATTAGAATTTGGGTCAGCCATTAATTGTGTAGCTCCTAGCAAAAGAACCAATGCAGTTAATGTTAGTTTCGTTTTGATCATGATAGCCTCCCTGTTGTCTTTTGTTTTTCTCTTAAACATGGTTACTCCTTTCACAAACCATATGCCAAGTTCATTTAATCTTATCTATAATACTATGTATTATGAACTTACAGAATCGACATACATTCAATATTAATCAAATAGAAGTTAGTTTATGATATATACTCATATCTTAATGATATGGATACAGAGAGATTTATACATCAGATATGATGATTTATACCTATGATCAATTTAAAGGGAAATATTGTTTGCCCCGCCATTGACAAGATTTATATTCACGCCGCTTTAAAGCCATCTCTGATGGCATACAGCTTATGCGAGAGTAGCTCAGTTGGTAGAGCTCCACGTTGCCAACGTGGTTGTCGCCGGTTCGAGCCCGGTCTCTCGCCCCATTAAAAAAAAGAGGCTGATTGTATCAGCCTCTTTTTTTATTCAATCATTTTAAAGAATAATCTATTTGTCCTTAACCTGCTTCTTCGTTGGCTTAGGCATATATTCTTTTACAATTTCTGCAACTTCGGGAGTATCCTCAACCTTTTCATTCAGTGGAATAGGTTCCAGATAATAGCTATTCTTCAGTTTTTTGATGAGATCTACGTTGGTTTTACGCTCTGCTCGGAGTCGTGTCACCAGCTTTAATCTGTTTTCATCATTGGCAAAGCGCTCTTCTAGAGTTTGTCCCTCTTTAAGGTCTTTAGCCATGGCGTTTAGGCGATTATCTGCAAACTTGATGCGTGTGTATTGCGAACTCACATTTTTCATCTGGCTCACATTATCAACATTTCTAATTTTTAATACACCAGCATATTTGCCCTGTTTACCTATACGAATGACTGTGGTACCATCCTGCTGCCGAGGAACTCTTTGCAGGGAACCTGTCTTCGATCGGAGGAGAAAATCAATGCCCTTAACCTCAGCAGTTAAAGCTCGCTCGGTTTTTTCATCCACATTGGCCATTAAGAAAACCAGATCAACTTTATCTTTAATCTCATCTATGGCTTTTTGAGCAGCCTCAACAGGATCAGAAAAGCTGAAAGATCTTAGTCTCTTGTCCCCTTTAGTTACGCCCACAAATCCCAAGGTTTGATCTGATGTATGGATGATGGTGTATGGATCAAACAGGAATTCATCAGTAGCAACATCTTTTGTATTTGCTGAAATGAAGGGAAAATCAGCACTTTTCTGCATTTCCATGATAAATTCAAGATCACCAGCAAGATCATTGGTCCCCACATTCAGGACTAGACATTCCATCACGTTGTAGGAGGCAATGATGGCGCGGGCTACCTCTTTTAAGTGTTCACGCTGATCATCCCTGACGTAGGGATATTTAAACAATGCATCTCCGGCATCAACAAAGTAGGTTGCTTCAGTTTCCACCAACCCTTTTAAAATCGTATGCTTCCTGGCAAGACCGCCAAGTGGATTGGACTTTCAGCCACAGGGGCCGACTTCACCGTCATTACTGGCAGCGACTAACAGGGTGAACTCATTTGGATTGTATGCTGGATTTACAGTTTCACTCTTACACCCCATTGTCACCAGAACAATGAGAAGGAGGATTAATCCAGATTGTTTAAGAAGAATTTTCATTTTAATTCCTGATTTATTCTGATTCCATCAGTGCTTCAATTTCAGAGATCTCTTTTGGAACTGCAGCAGTGAGGTTTTTGTTTCCATTTTCTGTGATGAGTATATCATCTTCAATTCGAATTCCAATACCGCGAAATTTTGCGGGGGCTTTGGATTTAGAATTAACATAAATACCTGGTTCAACAGTGAAAACCATGCCCGGTTTAAGAGTAATAGATTCACCTTCAGCCATATAGTTGCCCATATCGTGGACATCCAGCCCTAACCAATGCCCCGTTTTGTGCATGAAATATTCCTGATAGCTCCCATCCTGAATGACTTCATCGGCAGTACCATCCAGTAAACCGATTTCAATCATTCCTTCCACCAGCAATCTTAGATCTAAATCATGGAGTTCCTGGAAGGTAACACCCGGCTTGGAAGCTTCAATCACAGCCTTCTGGGCTGCGAGGATTACATCATAGATGGCTCTCTGAGCTTCAGAGAATTTCCCATTTGCAGGAAAAGTTCGGGTAATATCTGCAGCATACATCTCATACTCAGCTGCCGCATCAATGAGGATCATATCACCATCAACGATTTGGTCACGATTTTTTATATAGTGCAGTACGGTTGCATTGTCCCCGGCACCCACAATAGATGTGTAAGCGGGGCCAACACCTCCTTCGTGAACAAAATGGCTCTCCATAACAGCCTGTAACTGATATTCATACATACCAGGTTTACAAGCTTGCATGGCCTTTGAATGCGCATCAGCTGAAATATCAGCAGCTCGCTGCATGAGTGCTACTTCATGTTCATCTTTGATCAACCGCATGCCATGAGTGATGGCGCCAATGGATTCAAGACCCTCTGGACCACCACCTGTACGCTGAACTTCTTTCCGCACTTGTCCAACTTGATCAAGCATCTTGTGCTGATGATTTTTATCGTGGTTCAGGTTCGTATATACTTTTGATGATGTTTTCATGGCTGCCAGAGCAAC
The DNA here is from genome assembly GCA_964508765.1 of uncultured Lentisphaeria bacterium. GTDB lineage: Bacteria > Fidelibacterota > UBA8477 > UBA8477 > JABMPR01 > JABMPR01. The sequence goes on along the minus strand of CAZDVD010000006.1, from coordinate 56,179 downwards.
TGTTTCAAATTCTGAGATATCCAGAGCCTGATTAGCACCATACTTTTTTACTGTCTCTTCAAAACTCAGTCTCCAACCCGTCCAAACTTCCATCTTGGGATCCTGGGGCAAGACAAACAGAGTAAATGGGTTTTCCTTGTTGTTGGGATCAATGATGCAGGCGGCACCCGGTTCAGTATACCCTGTCAGATAGTAAAAGTCAGAATCCTGGCGATAAGGGTATTCTGTATCATTGGTTCGGGTTTGTTCTGGGGCACCTTTGAGAATGGCCACACCCTTCCCCATGGACTTCATAAGATTTTGTCGGCGTTTATCGTAAATGTCACTACTCAACATATTATTTCATGGCTCCTTTTATAAGACGAAGAAAATAAATTGAGTGACCTGTCTTAACAAGGTACAACTTTAGAGATTATAGCCATTCATTCGGAGCAATTCAGACGGTCTGATATGGTATTCCAATTGGTTTCAAGCTTACTCCCCTTTAGATTGAACAGAAATAAACATGATGAACAAGGATATTTTAAATAAATGAGTACCCATTTTTCTGATTCACTTGCATCGCTAACACAGTATCAACGCTATAATAGTCGCGTAGTCAACATTGGTGAAATTCCCATGGGTGGTAACCACCCCATTCGGGTACAATCCATGACAAATACAAACACCATGGACACACAGGCTACTGTTGAGCAAACCATCCGTCTGGTAGATGCAGGTTGCGAGTACGTCAGAATTACTGCACCCAGCGTCAAAGAAGCTAGAAATCTTGCTGTTATTAAATCTGAATTAAAGAAGCGTGGTTATACTGTTCCCCTTATCGCAGATATTCATTTTGTTCCCCGGGCTGCTGAAGAGGCTGCCAGACACGTTGAAAAAGTAAGAGTGAATCCAGGCAATTATGTGGATCGCAAGAAATTTCAGGAACTGGAATATAATCAGCATGAATACCAGGCCGAACTGGATCGCATTGAAGAAAGATTTACCCCTCTGGTGAAATTGTGCCGAGAAGCAGGTACTGCCATGCGTATTGGTTCTAATCACGGCTCGCTTTCGGATAGAATTCTCAGTCATTATGGGGATACACCTCAAGGCATGGTGGAATCAGCCATGGAATTTGTGCGGATTTGCGCGGCTCATCAATACCATGATCTGGTCATTTCCATGAAAGCCAGCAACACTCGAGTCATGATACAGGCCTATCGTTTACTGGTTGATCAGATGAATCGTGAGGATTTCAATTATCCCCTTCATCTGGGTGTGACTGAAGCTGGTGACGGTGATGATGCCCGCATCAAATCTTCGCTGGGTATCGGGTCACTCCTCAGAGATGGTTTAGGTGATACCATCAGGGTTTCCTTGACTGAAGCCCCAGAAGCAGAGATTCCAGTGGCACTTTCAATTGTGAAATCCATCCAGCAGCTCTCCAAACATCACGAAATTAAACCGCTCGAAGCGCTTCCCATTAATTTATTTGAATATCAACGCAGAGAAACCAAGTCGAGTTCGATTATCGGTGGTGACAATGTTCCAGTTGTAGTTGCAGATCTCTCGGATGATACAAACATTAGTGAAGATCAACTCAAAGCTGTTGGATATCAATTTGACCTGGTAAGCAATGCCTGGACAGCGGGTGATCAGGGTGCTGACATCTTGTATTTTGGCCAGAATATGACCGGTATCGAACTTTCAGGTAATGCTCTAAGGCTCTATGATTCAGCGATATGGACTGATTTTAAGACAAGCCCTAATAGTTTTCCTGTATTTAGTCTGGCTTCCTTCGGTTCTGCTGACCAAAAGCATCCTGAGACAAATTTTGTTCACATCAGTACGAAGGATCAGGTTATGGACCTCCCCAATGATTCGGGAATAGTTTGGTTACTTAGCTCAGAAAATGCACACCAAATGGCCGATATACGTCGCTTTATTCTTGAGCTTATGAATCAGGAAAAAAAGCAACCCGTTATTATTCTGAATAAAATGACCGACCTGCTTCGTGACGAATTTTTGCTTTCAGTATCTGCTGAAGTAGGTTCGATTCTGACTGATGGCCTGGCTGATGGTGTCTGGTTGCAATCAAAGCAGATTGGTACTAGAGATTTGAATGAGATTGCATTCGGTGTGCTTCAGGCAAGTCGCAGTCGTATGACCAAAACGGAATACATTGCTTGTCCTTCATGTGGAAGAACCTTGTTTGATTTGGAAGAAGTAACCGCCCAGATCCGTGAGCGGACCAGTCATTTGAAAGGCGTCAAAATCGGAATTATGGGTTGCATTGTAAATGGTCCAGGTGAAATGGCTGATGCAGATTTTGGCTATGTCGGTACGGGTCCTGGTAAAGTTTCTCTCTACCGTGGTCAAATGGTGGTACGCCCTCATCTTCCCCAAACCGAGGCAGTAGATTCATTGATCGATCTCATCAAAACCGAAGGATATTGGGTAGAACCCTAATATAGACCCAAAAAAGTTGTCATGCTTCTCAGCTATTTTTTTGTACCTGTATTTGAATCTGAGCTTAGATTTAGGGTACTATTAATAAACCAGTAGGAATTTCTATGAGGAACACTCTTTTTTGCATCGCAGTATTCACATTGTCTCTGTTCCAGCTCGCTTCTGCTCAGGAATCCATCGCTTTAGATACTGCTGAAGAGCATGTGGCATTTGCCCAGAGTATTTACTGGTCTGCTTTGACGCCCACTGAGAAACAAACCTTTTTATTCGCCTATATATCAAGCGCTTATGAAATACGGAAGCTCGCCAATGAAACTATTGCTACTTCTCCCCGCAATACACACCATTTTAATGAAGAAATAGATAATCTATTTATGGTCTGGCAAAATCTGCTGGTCATGGAAGACAATGGTGATGCGGCCATGGATGAATTTGTTGGCTGGATTGACCTGTATTTCGAAATCGATATGAACAAATCAAACCCTTTTATCAATGCCATTAAGTATGCTCATCAAAAGATTAAATCTGAGGATAAGTCAGTACTTGAATTGTTCTGGGGTAAGACAACGGCTCCCGAATCACGACTTCCAAAAGATGAGATTCTTGAACAAAAAGCCATTGAGAGAAAAATTGCAGCTTCGGAAGCCCGAAAGAGTGTTGATTCTGCAGCAGAAATGGATTCCCCTATGGCCTACAAACCCCTGGGTGCCTCTCCTACTACGGCGTTTGTCCTTACGGATGAAGAGCTGAGAATCATAGCCCTTGCGGTTGAAACTGAATGTCTCAATAAGAATCAGCCCAGTGCCCTACAGGATCCTGTCAGGCTTGAAGCGCTTGCCAGAAAACATGGATTTGAAAGTATGTCAGCTTTCAACCTGAAATTTTCTTATGCTCAGTCCAACGAAGCGCGTTGGAAATACATGAATAAACTTATTATCGAACAGGCATTTGATCAAAACTGTATGTAATTGCGTGTTCCTATCTTGATTTAGTGAAGAAGTCCAGCTAACCAGGATCATTCTCAACTGCTCCACCCCTAAATAGTTTCATCAAAGTGAAGGTCATTCTGACTTTCATTTATATCATTCTTGAAAAGGAGATTGCTATGCTAGCACGTGTAATAAGCAGTTCATTAATTGGAATTGATCCCTATCTGGTTGAGGTTGAAGTAAACGTTGAGGGTCATGCCTTTCGATATTCCACAGTGGGTTTACCTGAACTCGCTGTAAGAGAAAGCAAGGAAAGGGTTATCTCAGCCATCAAGAACAGCGGTTTCAGATTCCCACCGAAGGCTTACACCATCAATCTCGCCCCGGCTGATATCAAGAAGGAAGGTTCAGCTTTTGACCTGCCTATCGCTATTGGAATTCTAGCTGCGCTTGGTATTGTCATCCATGAAGATCTTGAGGATTATGTTCTTATAGGAGAATTATCCCTGGATGGGACCCTGCGAGCCGTAAAAGGGGCTCTGCCGTCAGCAGTGGGTGTTCATGAGCATGAGATGAAGGGACTCATTCTGCCCTCTCAGAATGCCCGGGAAGCAGCTGTGACCGGGAATATCGATGTTATTCCAGTAAACACTTTACTGGAAGCCATACGCTTTCTGAACGGTGAACAATTCATTGAGCCACTTGAAGTAAATGCGGAGCTCTTATTTTCAGAAGCACAAACCTATCCAGTGGATCTTGCTGATGTCCGTGGGCAAGCTCATGTTAAAAGAGCTCTTGAGGTAGCTGCTGCGGGCGGTCACAATGTACTCATGATAGGACCACCTGGTTCTGGGAAAACCATGCTGGCTAAGCGCTTCCCGAGCATTCTTCCTCAAATGACTCTGGATGAAGCCCTTGAAACGACTAAGATTCATTCTATTGCTGGAATGGTCAAGACTGAGGGATTGGTGGCCACAAGACCCTTTCGATCTCCTCACCACACCATTTCAGATGCTGCCCTGGTTGGTGGCGGTCGCATCCCGCGTCCCGGTGAGGTCAGTCTGGCCCATCATGGGGTTTTATTTCTAGATGAGCTGCCTGAGTTTCAGAAAAATGTCCTGGAAGTCCTGCGTCAACCCCTGGAGAACACTGAAGTCACCATCAGTCGCGCAAGTATGAGTCTCACCTACCCAGCCAACTTTATCTTGCTCAGTGCCATGAATCCTTGTCCCTGCGGGTATAGCAGTGATCCGAGACATGAATGCACCTGCAGCAGCGTTGGCATCCAAAAGTATATGGCTAGAATATCAGGCCCCCTCCTGGATCGCATTGATCTACATATTGAAGTACCAGCTATTCCATTTGAAGAGTTAGCCAGCAAGCAGGACGGTGAATCTTCAGCCGAGGTACGAAAGCGGGTTCAACTTGCCAGAGATACTCAAATCAATCGCTTCATCAAAGAACCGCATATCCACTCAAATGCTGATATGCCTCCAAAAATGATTCGGGGTATTTGCAAGGTTGACAGCGATTCTGCGACCCTACTGAAGTCGGCAATTACAAATCTTGGTTTAAGTGCCCGTGCCTATGATCGCATTTTAAAGGTATCCAGAACCATCGCTGATCTCTCAGAGTGCTCTGAAATTCGAGCGGAGCATATATCGGAAGCAATACAGTACCGGACCCTTGATCGGCAATTGTGGATGGCGTAGAGGTTATGAGTTTAATGGGTTAATGGGTTTAATGAGTTATTGGGTTTAATGAGTTATTGGGTTTGATGAGTTATTGGGTTTGATGAGTTAATGGGTTTAATGAGTTATTAGGTTTGATGGGTTAATGGGTTTGATGGGTTAATGGGTTTAATGGGTTACGGAGTTCTATGAGGTGGTGGTGGTAGGGCTTTTGGGTTGGTCTGGGGTAACATTTTGGGCTGGGGACGACCAATGCGAGGGGATACTTTAACTTTATCAAGGAACTCTATATGCTTGACTGTCAACGAGATTGCTCCGAAGTCCTCTTCTACCAATCCTCGTAGCAGGTAAGGTCGTGCATTACTGAGCATACGGCAGAATTTCCGATAGACTTCAGGAAAAAAGACAGTTTCATAGATAGCAGTGGTGTCTTCAAAGCTGATGAACTCCATGGGTTCATCATTTTTTGTGTGAACCACTTTTCCAGTGATAAGCCAGCCAACCACGGGGACCTCCTTCCCGATGTACTTCCGTAGATCACAGCCTCTGACATAGGTTAGATGCTGAAGCAATCTGGCGTACAGGCTCAGCGGATGACGGGAAATGAGAAAGCCCAATACATCTGACTCATGAATGAGCATTGTCTTTTCTGAGTATGCTCCAGTGTCAGGGATGTAATAGCTGTCCCGCTCATTCAGATCCAGCAGGGATGCTGGTTTATCGCGTCGCTGCTGGCTTGCTCGGGCTTGATACAGTTGCCACATGAGACTGGGACGGGCTTCCATGCCCTCCACACCGTCAAAAGAACCTGCTTTGATGAGGATGCGTACATCGGACTGATCCAACTCAGGCATGCGTCTCAAGAAACTTTCAAATGACAAGAAGCGACCATTGGATTCCCGCTCAGCAATGATGTATTCCAGAGCTGTCCGCTTAATCCCTTTGAGCTGCATAAAGCCAATCTGTACCCAGTCATTCATACCCGTATGCCGAATCTCTGAATTATTGATACTGGGGAGTAAAACCTTCAGGCCCAGACGGCGTGCCTCTGAGTAATATCCGAAAGTGGAGTAGTATCCCCCCAGATTGGTCATGACTGACGCGATAAACTCGGCGGGATAGTGGGCTTTCAGGTAGGCTGACTTGAATGACACGAGAGCATATGAAGCAGAATGGGGCTTACAGAAGGAATATCCTGAAAAGGACATAATCATTTCCCAGAGGGTCTCGATAACACTGTCTTCCACACCATTCCTGCGGGCACCGCTGACAAATTTTTCGCAATAATCACGGAGTTTGGCCTCCTTGTGTTTCTTGGACATGACCTTGCGCAATTCATTGCCCTCATCAGCATTAAAACCGGCAAGTCGCATGGCAACTTTGGTGACATCTTCCTGGTAAACCATTATGCCATAGGTCTCTTTGAGAGTTTCATCAAGTAAGGGGTGAAGTGGATCGTAGTCACCACCATGAAGGCGGCGGACAAATTCCCTGATCCATTTATTGGCTGCCGGTCGAATAATACTGGAGGCAATTACGAGATTTTCATAATCACCAGTTTGCATCTTACTCAGCAACTGACGAGTAGCCGGGGATTCTACATAAAAACAGCCCATGGTGCGGGCAGTGCGGATAAGTTCCTGGGTTCTTAAATCTTCCAGAGGGTTCAATTTCCAATATGGGATATCTACACCGTAATGTTCATGGACATCGGCCAGAATGTCCCGAATGACGGCCAGAGAGCGATTCCCCAGGAGATCAATCTTAACCAGACCAAAGTCTTCGGCCTGATCCTTCTCCCATTGGATAATCTGAACCCCTTTTGGGGCATGCTGAATAGGTACATAGCTGCGAATTTCCTGGGGTGTCAGGACGACTCCTCCGGGATGGACACTCAGATAGCGCGGGAATCCAGCGAGATAGAAACCATTACGAATAATCTCCGGCCAGGGATCCTTTAGATCCAGATCACTGAGCAAGGGATTGTTGGCCAATTCCTCAAAGGGGTCACTGACATACCAGAGATGAGATAGCCGCTTGGTTACAATCCCTATCTCACTCTCGGTCAACCCATATACCTTGGCGACTTCTCTAATGGCAGCTCGTGCTTTGAAGGTCACATGATTGCAGATCATGGCTGAATGGGAATCACCGTAAGTATCAAAGGTGTATTGCAGAATATCGTCGCGGGTATCCCAGGGGAAGTCTACATCAATGTCAGGTGGATCTTTGCGTCCGGGAGACAGAAAACGTTCAAAGAAAAGATTGTGGCGGATGGGATCGACGTGGGTGATTTTTAGTGTATAGGCAACAATACTCGCTGCAGCGCTCCCCCGCCCACAGGTGATAGGTGATTGCTTGACAATATCCTGAACTGTGAGGAAGTAATTTGAAAAGCGTTTTTCTTTGACTGTCTTCAACTCATGTTCAATACGATCACGAATGCGGTCAGTCATATTGCCATAACGTTCCTGGGCACCCAGGTAGACACGATTTTTCAATTCTTGATAGTCCCTGTTATCATTGGAATCGGGAAAGATGAAGTTGTCCAGTTGAGGTCGCCACTGACATTTCGCAGCTATTTCCAGAGTACGATCCAGAGCTTCCTCGGCAAAAGGCAGCACATCAAGCGTTTCTGCTCGACTATGGAGATAATTATCAATGGGAATCAGTTCTTCTTCAGGCAGACGCGACAGTTTGGTATTCAGGTTGATAGCGCGCATGATACGATGGAGTTGATGTCCCCGTGGTGAACCCATGTAAGCTGGAAGGTTGGCTATAGTCGGGAAACCCCTCTCGCGAGCCCAATGGTAGAGGCTGTAACTACCGGACTCCAGGGAGACATACACATCTTTTGAGTGATAAGCCTCCAGCAGATCACGGTTCTGGGTCAGCATCACCAATCCCTCCAGACATCCTGTGAGTCCCTTAAGCAGGTCAAAGTTCTCTTCAGCATGGCGCTGACTGATAAGACGACAGAGATTCGAATAGCCTGTAATGTCTTTAACTAACAGGACAACCTTGCGCTTCTGTCCATCATCCAAGGTTGCTCCAACGATCATATCAAGGCCACGCTCCAGAGCGGTCTGATAGAGGAAGATCATGCCATAGAGATTATTGGTGTCAGCAATGGCAAATTGGGTATAGCCCTTCTTGATCATAAAATCGCAAAGGTGTTTGGGAGACAGGGTTCCCCTGAGCAAGGAGTAGTGACTGTGGACTTCCAGGGGGATCATTCAATTACGAATTACGAATTACGAGTTTGATTTTTCATGGTGCGTTGAATACTGCCAAGGATTTTCAATAGCTCACTACAATCTTCCAAAAGGGATTTAGACTGAGCTGGACTCAAATACCCGCTATCCTGCATAAGACGAAGCCAGTAATGTGTCTCGCGTGCTTCCTTATATGAAATTGATAGCTTAGCCTGGAAATCTTTTTGTGATTGACCACCAATCGCTTCTTCCACATTTGCCCCAATAGATGTACCACTTTTCACTAGCTGTTTCGAAAGTACATACTCTTGTTTTTCTTTCACCAGGTACTGGTAAAGCTTCACGATTCTCAATGCAAATGCGTAACTTTTTGTCTGGACAACATTATTTTGCTTCATAGCCATTCCTAATTCGTAATTCCTAATTCGTAATTTCTTCAAGGGGAATCATATCATTGGAGTCCGCTGTCAGGATGGGGTCGGATCGATCTCTGGTAAGCAATCAATTTTGGGCGCAAAGCATCGTAACCACGCTCAAAGCGTTTTACTTCAGCCTCCTGCAAATATTTGAGTTCCTTGGCAACCAAAAGCTGGGCATATATCTCATTGAGGGCTCCCAGGGCAATATCCACGGCGTGCTGACGGTCCTTGGTTGTGCGTCTGGAAGTTCCTTCAGCCAGGATAGCCGGAATACTTACTGCAGCTCGTTGAAGCTGGGCAGTCATCCCCTGGCGTTCTTTATCTGGAAATTGTGAGGTAATCGTGTAAATGTATTTAGCCATGAGTATTGCACGCTGGAAGACATCCAGACCCTTAAAGGTTGCCATTTTATTTTCTATTAAACCTGATCATTAGCAATCCTCGCCCGTTACTTCCATGGGAAACAGGGATTCAGGTTTGGAATGAGCCTATTCATGTACATTATCCCGAATGTATTGGCTGATTTTTTCAGCGGAATACGGATTTCTGACGATGTGATCGTAGAAACGTGCTTGCCAGGCAAATTTGGGATTTATCAGATGGGCGCGTTTGGTTACGGCGGATTTGTAACCACGTATTATGGCTGCCAAATTTTTAGATTGTGGGCCAAATTTATTTTTGTCGGATGGCGTAGGGTCGCAATGCATTGCGTCCCTACGATAATCACCGTGGCATTGATTGAATTGGTTTATACCAATTGTTATGACAGCATGCATATGATCGGGCATAACCACAAACGTGCCCAATTCCAGATTCATGTCGAGGCGAATATTGGGGGATTTCAACCATTCTGAATGGGCAATCGCCCCCATTTCTGATAAATGCATGATCCCATTTCTAATCTCGCCAAAATATGGATCTTTGTTTTTGGTGCAGATGGTTATGAAATACGTCGCATTTCTACCATAATCCCATCCCTGTAACCGAATCGGTTTTCTTTCTGGTAATTTCCTCATGCGCTAACTGTGTCCCTTGTTTCCAGTTGTACGGGGTTAGTCAATCCAAAGCGTATGACGGGGTAACCATGTCGGGCACGCAACTTGTCCATAGCCTGGTGCAAATCACCATGTTTGGCAGCATCTGGGTCAATCACCTTGGAAAAAAGACTGATCTGTTGGGCAGCCTGTATGAGATTTTCAAAGCCGATGGAGAGATAGCGCACCCGCGTGCGTCGCTCAAAGAGCTGTTCGAAGATTTTCAGGGTATGGTAGAACATGAGGTATTCTTTGTGGGTTGCTTCAGGCAGGCGAACAGTGCGAGTTGCAATTTTGCTGTCGGAGTAGCGGCAAAAAATACGAAAACTGTTGACCTTCTTGTTCTTCTGGCGCAGACGGGTACAACCACTTTCGATAAGATAGTAGACAACCCCCATGATCAATTGATCGTCATTGGTATCCTCACTGAAGGTATACTCCTCTTTTATCTCAAGACGCTGTTCAGGGGGCCTGACGGGGCTCAGATCAATACCCAGAGCCTTCTGATGCAAGGTCAAGGCATTCTTACCAATAACCAGAATCAACTTATTGATGGGAACGTCAGCCAGCATACCAATGGTGGTCAGATTCAACTCATCCAGGAGCACCTGATCGGTAGTGTGACCAATACCGGGCAGCATCTTGAGTTCCAGGGGATCCAGGAAGGTGCGCTCATTACCAGGCAACACATCAAAAAGCTCGGCATATTGACGGATGTAGCGCGCTGCCACCGATGAAACCAGTTTGTTTACAGAAATACCAATACTGGAAGTCAAACGAAATGATTCACGGATATCCTTGTGGATACGATAGGCACTGTCCTTGATGCGCCCCAATAAGCGTGTGGTGCCCGTCATATCGATGGCAACCTGACCATAGCGGATAGGCTCGACATAGGGTGAATAGTGAGAAACCTGGTCAGTGATGGCGCTCATTGCGCGTTGGTACAGCTCAGGGTTGGAATCCACCACGATAAGGCGATGTTCCAGTTTGAGCGCCTGCCCCAACAGCATGCCCCTGTGGATGCCTTCCTGACGGGCCTCACCAGAAGCTGACAGCACAATCGCTCGCCCTCCAGATCCAGATGCCACCACCACAGGTCGATCGCGATAGCTGCTATGGACAGCCTGCTCCACTGTAGCCGGGAATGATGGAACTTCTATGTGTAGAACATCTTTCATGGTGTAGAATCCAGTAGTTAGGAGCCAGAATACAGTGATCAGGAGTCAGGAAGAGAATGAGTACTTCCCGGAGTGTAAGTCTTAGCCTGCCAGGCGACTGACAGGGACTACATGATAGACAATATGTGCCGTATCAGAATGATCTATTAAATCGGGAACAGCAGGTACCTTTGCGGTGCTGTTTTGCTGAGGAGGCATAGGCTTACTTCTGGAAGTAAGTATCGATCGGTTTCTGCCACGAGATCCACGCAACATGGCTGCGCTGTTTTGATAAGCGGAAGCGTATCTCATGCCTGATACTGCCTGAGCAGCCCCACAACAACGCCCTTGAGGGCAAATTCATCGTCTTCTTCCACTTGGATGGGCTGATACTGCCCAGAACTGTTGCAGGGACGCAATGTGACACCGCCAGGATGGAGATCCAACTTTTTGACTGTAGCCTCTCCATTAATGGTAGCTACCACAATCTGGCCGCTTTCTGCCTTGGGCTGAGGTTTCACAATGATGACATCACCATCTTCAATATTGGCATCCATCATGGAATCTCCACGGACTCGCAACGCAAAATTATTGGTCCCCTTAAGGAGATAACTTGGTACTTCCACAGGTTCAGGGATTTCAATAGCCTCAATGGGGATACCGGCAGTGACCTGTCCCAGGATATCCAGAATAACTGTCTCTCCCACCAAGCCAGTCAACCGGATATTGCGAGCGGCATTGCTTTTATCAAAACCGATATAGCCTCTCTCACGTAGAATATTCAGTTTCTTCTGGATGGAAAAATTGGAGCTCAAACCAAAGTATTCCCGTATCTCAGAAATAGTCGGTGCCATCTGGTGGCTCTGAATGAACTGTGAGATATATTCGTAGAGTTCGCGTTGTTTTTTTGTCAGCATAATATTTCTCTTATGGGTTGCCAGCGACATGCGCATAAACATTTTCTATTTTTGCATATCGTGCAGCAGCAAGTAAGACATCAGATTGGAGAAATCGATGATCAACCACCTTACCTGCCATTGCAGCAGGAGTGATATCAACAAGATCAAAAATTTCTATTGTATGCTTAATCAATCGTTCTCTACGCCCAAATTCTCTATGGTTTTGATGCCGTTTTTCTTCAGTTTTCCATTCAGTCTTTTTCATGCATTCAATATAGGTGTACAAAAGGTGTATATCAAGCAAATGATGTAATAGGAACAAAAAAACCTGCACGAATGCAGGTTTTAATTAAATCTAGCAGAACAATTGTTAGTAGAGTCTTATCTCTCGACTCGAGTCTTCGCTCCAGAGGAGCTTCGCCTGCGCTGGCCGCTCGAGATGACAGCCAAGTATTCCTGATCCATTATGCTTATTTGAATTCGATTGATACAATCCGTCCATTCATATCAAACACGGCAACACCGTTGTCATAGAGCCAGACCTGGTTCGTTTCATCAACGATATATCTTTCAATGGGATCACCATACTGACGATAAATACGTTCTTGATCAGAGCCTTTGATCAATATGGGGGGTACCTGTTCATCAGTATCATTAGCAGTTGGGAGTCCATACTCTTTCACCAAAGCCAGTTCTTGTTCCATAGCTTCCAGATTGAGAACAATGGAATCCAGCTGAGCAACCATGCCTGGCGGCATACCTTTTCCACTTGCATCAACAGCTCTTTTCAGAATCTTGATTTGCTTCACGATGACAGGAATCTGTTTGCCAAGTTTACGCTGGTTTTTCTTAAGTGTGGCAACATCCTTTTCAAGCGATTTGATCTTCTTGATAGCCATTGCCTGAAACTTCTCATTCTTATCAAAAAGTGTTTTGAGCTTTTGATCCACTTCCGTATTGGCGGCATTGGATGAACAGTTCCATACAAACATCGAAATCATGGTAAGTACTACTATTGTTTTCAGAGATTTCATCATTTTTCCCATCTTAATGAATGCATTAACTCTTTTTGGCTAAACCAAAATACCTATAAATCCTGCAATGCCTCGATTTTTTTAATGAGCAAGGCTCTCCCCTCATTGGTGGAAACATCAGCAACAAAATCCTCATCCAGATCCTGCACCCATTCCAGAGCTGCAGTAAAATCTCCGGCAGCATAATTAGCAGCAGCCAGCATGAGGGTGATTTCAGCAAAATCAATACGCCAATTGTGGGTAAATTCAAATACAGGCCTAAACTGGATGAGTTCCTCACCCCTTGAAATAGCCCTGACATAATCACCAGTAACATGATAACTCAAGGCAATACCGGCTAACATTTCGAAGCGTACCTGACTACTATCAATCGCAATCAGATCCAGACCAGTGTTAAAGAATGTTATTGCAGTATCAGGGCTGTTAAACTCGATATAGCACCATCCCGCCCCATTATAGCCATCAATGTATTGGGCATCCATATCCAGACCTTCCTGAAAATGGGCGAGAGCACTTACGAACTCACGTTCGGCATATAGAGTCCAACCATATTCTACAAAATCGTCAACTTCAGGCTCAATTTTCTCGCGACAGCCAAAAAAGCTTACAAGCAGGATCAGCGCGAACAACCATTTCATTTTATTCATCTTCACACCTCCTACCTTAGAACCAGCATTTTGACAGTTTTCGCATAGCCCTTGCCCGTCATAAGTCGAGCAAAGTAAATACCGCTACTTACCTGTTGGCCCTGATCATCCAGACCATTCCAGGTAATTGAGTAACTGCCAGGCTGCATATGTGTTTGCATTAGATTGCGAACTTCTTGACCTCTGATGTTGTAGATACTGAACCTTATTTCCTGATTTAACCCATCCAGAAAACCAATATCGAAATCAATTGTGGTCGATGGATTAAATGGGTTTGGATAATTTTGCGACAACCTGCTCTTATCAGGCACGATGATGGTCCGGGGTCCCAATTTGAAGGCACCCAAAGTTACACTCCAGGCACTTGCCCTCTCACCATCTGATATGGAAGCCAGCTCAAAGTATTCACCAGATGCATCTCTCATGTAAATAGCCTGATCAGTTGTTGTCGCTGGCATACTCACCAATACAGGTTCTGCGAGGGCTACACCATCAGTGAGAACCTTATACCTCGCACCATCATTGGCACTCAGCATTGAATCCAGCACGGCAATCCGCGATGTCTTCGCTGCACTGTTGGAGCTTCCCTTGATTTCGAACAGGTCATCAGGACTGTGCGCCAGCCAGCCACTTCCACGCTTTATCAAGCTCACCGTCACATTAGCAGTGATGGTTGTATCACCTACCCAGTTGGACGCATAAACTTCAAAGGCATTGACTCCTTCCTCGGACACTTCAACTATTGCTACATAGCTAAAGGTATCTATGGTGGTCAGTTCAATTTCAAGACCTGAATGCGTCACTGATAAGGAATCAATCATACCAAGACTATCAACTATCATCATTTCATAATAGGCTGGATAAGCCATGTTTTTATAAAACGCGATGACAGGTGTTGGAACATCAAAAATATCCATGGTCACCTTGACAGTAATGGTATCCTGTAGTGGATCATTGGTTAGAATTTGGAATTGACCCCCATAGCCACCCACTGTATAGGCCGATGGATTGATATTGAAAGCAATGACTGCACTGGTGTCATATACGATGGTCCCCGTTTCAGCAGGCAAACTTATCCATGCCGGAGCACTTAGCAGCGACCAACGTAGATCAGTTAAACCTAGATTGCCCATAGTGAATGATGTATCAATGTCTGTCATGCGCTTCATATTGACCACAATGCTATCGGTATTTAATGATGCGAAAGCCGAGGATGTTGTCACATGGAATGTAGTGTCAATGGCAGAGGTATCAGCCTGATCCAGGGCATGGACAAACCATTCAATGGTACTGGATGGAAAATCCATTTCTGAGACATCTACCGTCATAAATGTATCAGGGGCAGCCAGAGTCGTATCGTAACCTTCTCCCTGCCAGGTAATAAGGTAGCTTACCGGATTTTCTTCAATATCAAAGGCAGATGTCCACTTAAAGGAAAGTGATAAACCATCCTCAGGAACCAGCTGAGTAGAATCTGCAGGTAGCAGCAGCACAACAGGTTCTGGGGCATCGTTCACTTCAAGTACGCGATGTGTAATATGGATGGTGTCAACTTCTCCATAATCATCCCTAACAAAGGCAGTAAATGGATGGTCACCAACTGCAGAATCAACAGGTGTCCAGGATATTTCACCTGTAAGCGAATCGATAGCCATACCTGCTGGCGCATTCACAGCTAGACTCCAAGTAAGTGTATCCCCACTAATAGATTCGAGATCAGGATCCTCTACAAGGAATATTCTGCTATATGCTGAGTCCTCATCCGATGAATCTGCATAGGTGCTGTCATCTACAAACATTGGAGCTGTATTGATCACAAATTCGAAAGTATCAAGGGTTGCCGTGATTGGATCACCTTCTATACTCTGAATATTTCCAGCCACGTCACTTCCAAATATGGATATGATGTATTCTTCACGGTTATGTAACAAGTCTGACAGCATTGGATAGCTCCAGTCTCCATCAGAAATAGCTGGGGCTAGATCAGTCGTATCTATTGATTGCCACAAAATGCCATTCCAATACAGCTCATCAGATATACGCTGTAGATTTATTGTGAGATCATCTAAACCTGATAAACCGTCAGAATAGGTTCCGCTCAACTCACCGGGCCAAGCATCGATGAAATAATAGGGATCCATTGAACTTATTGTTGTCGGTAAAACAAGATCTGCAACAATAACAGGCGAGCTCAAGGCATCTGATGTATTTCCAGCACTATCAGTTGCTGTCACGTTCAAATAATATTCATCGGCATGGGTGTAATTCATCAGCGTATCAACGTGTGTTACCAGTAGGGTATCCCAGGCTAGAAAATCATCCGTCCCTACTGAATGCCCGATAGAATAGTCGTAATATGCTATATCAGAGACATCGTCAGTAAAATCCTCCCAGTCAGCCTTAAGCGTGTCATCAAAGGTGATATAGGAGTCCGTCGTAGTACCATCCGAATTGAAGCCAGTAAAGGTAGGTGCTTCCTGGTCCATAATCATAATATCATCCATCCAGGCGCCTGTAGTATCATTTCCCCGACCATCAACCATGGTTATTCTTAGGTCAATGGGCTGGCCCTCACTACTTATGGACAATGCCTCAAGATCAACTGAATCGATACTCGCTACAATTTCTGTGATGTTTATTGAAAGGATTGGTATGGAATCTACGAGAATGCCTGGATCATCACCACCAATGCGACCCTCAATCTGGATGTAACCATCCAGGAGTGATGGATCAGCAACAACTGGAGTCAGTATAGTCAGATCGATTCCCTCATTCGAGGCATTCCAATAGCTCTCTACAATGGTACCTCCAACTGTGGTTGTGTCTGTTACAACAGGCAATTCAGGACCGGTAAAATCGATGTATAATGTATCAGGACTAGCCGCCCCCTCTGTCTGATTCCCAGCCACATCCAGCAAATCTGCACTTACTATAATTCCGAAATCTTCTCCAAAATCCGTAACAGCGCTCAGTGTTGCATGATCCAGAGTCATGGTCAGTGGTTCAATGATGGATGATATACTCACCGTATCGATATATTCCAGAGACACAGGCAGCGGTGGAAGTGTCAGGAGGTTGATCATACCAACGCGAATGATAGCACTGCCAAGCAACATGCTAGTCTCATTCTCAATGGGTATCTCCAATGAAATACCAGTATTGGTATTATTGTAAGCGTCATCAACTGAGACACCACCTGTTGCAATGAGAGGTCCGCATGTGAATGGTCCCGGACCATCAGTATCGATGACAATAACTTCTGTTTCAGTTGCTCCAATGGTTTCATTTCCAGCACGATCCTGGATGAGAATCCTGGTATAGAGATTCAGATCATTATAATCTGGGAGTGCTTCTAGATTTGCAAGTCCAATGCGAATCGTATCGTCAAATGTTGGAATAGAGAATGAATCTACGAGCACAGGATAATAGACATTTTCGGCAAAAGTCGTTCCCACAGACATCTGAACCTGGAAAAAACCGTCCACTAATGTCGGATCTGCAACTGTATTAATAGGGATGGTCAGCAAGAGACTATCCGATGTGGCATTCCACCTCAGGAGTGTAATATTATCACCCTTTATAGTGAAATCCGTGATGTCGGGAGTAGAAGGTGCACCTCGGTCAATTTCCAGTAATTGAGCGCTGGTTAGAGTGGTTGTACTATTGCCAGCCTCATCGGTAATGATGGCTCGAAACTCAATATCCTGACCATCAATAAACGCGGTTCCACCATCCAAGGCTTCAAGCTCAGCAGCCGGTACCAAAATTGAAAGTGTTCCAGTTGCAGCAAAGATGGTTTCTTGAACTGTAAAAGTTTCAAAGTCACCATCCCCAATAATATCTGCGGAAGCTGTCAAAGTACCTCCACCAATTATTGATTCATCACTTCCATCAACAGACACTATGATTTGAACACCGGTGTTGGCAGCATTCCAGTAGCCATCTCTTATGTTTCCACCCTCAGGAATATTACTGACGATGTCAAATGGATCAGGTACAAGTTCATCAATTAATAGTTCGTCAGCGCTGAAATTGAAATTAGTTGCATTACCAGCTACATCTGTAACAATGGCATCAAATGTTATTACCCGCTCATCCGCATAGAATCCAAGTGCTTTGAGAGACGCTGAATCCACCGACATAATCACATCATCTAGGTCCGTGATAACATGTGGCGTAATGATGTTCTCTTCTGTGAAAGCGTCTACCCTGGCTCTTAATTGAACCTGGCCACCAATGAGTGTCACATCAGCACCATCAATGGGGATGGTAACATCTGCCCCGGTATTTGTTGAGTTGAAATATCCTGCAACAACAGAGTTTTCAACTGCAATCACTGTCCCTACAAGATCAGATGCGGGAAAGCTATAGTCTACTGTAACTGTGTTCAAGCCTATTGTTCCAGTCGATTCGTTGCCAGCAATATCTGTTACTACAGCGCGAAATGTCATCACATCGCCGTCACCAGCTCCATGTGTAGCAATATCAGCAGCGCTTATTGCCATGACATGTATACCATCGTCTGATATGATGGTTGAATCAGCACCAATGTCCGCAAAGCTGCTTGCACTGTTCAGGTCAGACTCAAGCTGAATGGTTCCACCAACAAGTGTGATATCCTCATCAAGTGGTATATTTACATTAATATCAATGTTGGTATTATTCCAGTATCCAGGATATTCATTGCCACCCTGTACCAACAGAGTACCAGTAGTAGGTGCTGTGGGGACATCTTGATCAATTAGAATGCTTACAACATTATTCGATTCCGTACTATTTCCGGCAATATCAGTGAGTACACCTCTAATATCAATAATTCCACCAGCAAAATAACCAGCCAGTTCTGTTTCAAATTGAGATCGGGTTAAACTCAGGGTTACCGGGTTGGTACCCACTGCTTCTGTGCCGCCAATTACTGCAAAATCATTGACGTCAATGCGAATACGGGCCTCCAAATGGGCAGTTCCTCCATCAAGCGACAAGTCACCGCCTGTGACATCTAAAATCACTTCCACACCTGTGTTGCTAAGATTCCAATACCCCGTAACAACGGGTGCTCCCACCGTTAAAATATTTCCAGCAGCGAAATCATCAGGAACATTGCCATCAACAAGAATTTGATTATTGTCTTCAAGATTTGCACCTACAGGCAATGATGCTGGATTAAGATTATTTCCAGCATCATCTTTAATGGATCCCCCGTTTAGGGTTATCAAGGACACATTAAGATCAGTTGTGACTTCACCTGCAGCTACCGTATAGGTAGCGTAGACCGTTGAAGTACTGGTGAAGGCTGGGATGGGAAAGGTTTGCCCCGTGTCAAATAGGACATCAAGTGTACCGTTGGCCAATGTAAGCGCTTCGTTAAAAACTATTTCTACAGCGATGGTTTCATTTAAACCAAGGGTATCAATCTCAATGACTGCACTTATATTCGTTATACTTGGATATTCACCATCAATAATGATGTTGCTATTATCAGCAAGATTATCTGTTGGTGGAAGTGTAAAATCGACCTCATTACCTGCAATGTCGAGGAGTTGATTTGATGTAGCTGTTATCATTGTCACATCCAAGGGATTTGCAGTTTCACCTTCAAGAATATCATAAATAAATAATATGTCCTGGTCCTCAAATATAGGTAGATCCTCAGCAACATTGAGAACATGCGGTATTGATGTATTCAGAGTCACTGACATCTCACCACTCTCCAGAGTTACTGGTTCAGACATAGAGATTGTTACGTTGATAGATTGGTTCGCATTATAAGATTCATCGTTAGATGTAGATGTTATCGCATCAATTTTCGGTATTGTTTCATCGATGATAAGTGTTTTAAAGGGTGTATTTGCCACGGTAGTATTTCCAGCAACATCTGCGATCTGAGCTGAGATCGTGATGAGTTCACCTTCAAAATACCCAGCTAATCCTCTTATAAACGAATCGTCAATTAAAACATTCTTAGTTGTGCCTGTCCCCGAAATTGTACTTGGTGAACCAATGGCTACAGAATCATTACTTGCTATTTTACCAAACACCTGCACTTCACCAGTGCTCAGGGATGCATCAGCGGGAATATCTACTGTTACTGTAAGACCATCATTTAACGCATTCCAATAGCCTGCTTTAATATTGCCCCCTGTTGTTGCCGTTGTGGTTGCAGATAGCATATCAAACACTGGTGGAAGAATTCCATCAACAATAAAATCATAGCCGTCTGCAAGATTTGTCATTCCAGCCAGGGTTGCCATATTCGATACATCATTGCCAGCAGCATCCTGAAGCGAACCTCCTCCAAACAGGTATATACCATCAATACTCAAATCAGAATTTTCATCATTTGCGAGAACTTCATAATTAATTGTAGCTGTGAGAGACTCAGAAATATCTGATATCTCCAAATTAGTTGTACTTGAATTCATATTGAGAACGAGTTTTTCGTCTACCGAAAGACTCACTTCTTCACTAAAAGTGACAGTAAGATCAACGATACCACCTAATCCAATAGGATTCGAATCATCGGCATTGGACGTCACACTCACGATAGTGGGAATAACACCATCAACAACCACTTGATGGGCATCATCAAGATTTGAAACACCGGGAGCCGTAAGATCAAAGGTAACATCATTACCTCCTCGATCTCTGAAACTGCCACCTAACCGTTGCGCGCTATTGACACTTAAGTCACTACTTTCATCATCCTCAACAACTGCATAAGTTTGATCAGTATTTGTGGCCCAGTCAAAAGCATCAAAGGTCACTGTTTGGTTTGTACCTTCCATTTCCAGTTCGATCTGGAAGTTGTCACCAACAAGTTTGACTTCCTCGGTAAAGGTCGCGATGATGTTTATATCATCTCCAGGAATAAAAGGCCCATCCCCTGAACCAGTAGTAAAGCTCTCTATTGTTGGAACTACGGTATCTATAGTGATCTGATTGGTGCTGGCGCTTCCAATAGGACTTTCATTACCGGCCTTATCGGTCACCACAGCAAAGATCTTCAAAACTTCACCCTCAACATAGCCAGGAAAGACCTCCAGAGTAGCCTCTGGTACTGCCAAAGTCATAGGTCCTGATGAACTGATGGATTGTGGAGTCCAGAAATCTTGAGGATCACCCATATCACCAATCCACTGAGCCTTCAACTGAACGGTTGCACCCCCATTTGTCAAACTGGCATCAGCAGGTATGGGAATGATCACATCCAGAAAGTCATTGGTTGAGTTCCAATAATTAGTTTCCACATTGCCCACCCGGGCTACAACCCCACCCACATTTACGGCGGCAGGAATGTTACCATCAATCACAATGGTTCGATCATTATCTATATTTGTAGCAATGGCTGTCAGATCAACTGCATTTCCAGCAACATCTTCAATATCTCCGGTCGATATCAATGGAGTCTCTGCAATCAGGGCAGAACTACTCTCACCTTCATCAATGGTGTAGGTACCGGTTGCAACAGATGCAGCCGTTGTGAAAAAGGCGATGGTGGCTGATCCGCCTCCATCCAGTGGTACTTCCAGACTCCCGCCCGTAAGGGTCACATCTTCGCTGAAGGTTACTGTCACATTGATCTCATCATCTATGGCATAATCACCGGCCAATGTTGTAGACGTCACGCTCACGATCGTTGGATAGATTCCATCAACAACCACTTGATGGGCATCATCAAGATTTGAAACACCGGGAGCCGTAA
>CAZDVD010000006.1:0-34898 GCA_964508765.1 uncultured Lentisphaeria bacterium | reverse complement strand
CACCGGCCAATGTTGTAGACGTCACGCTCACGATCGTTGGATAGATTCCATCAACTTTAATATCCTTGTTATCATTCAAATTAGAATTGTCAGGTAAACCATATGTAGCATCGTTGCCGGCGTTGTCTCGGAGTGTTCCCCCCAGCCTGGAAAGACTCTTTACAGTTAAACGTCCCCCAACTTCATCTTCTGTTGTATTACCCTCAGCCACAGGATAAAACCCTGATACTGTGGCACTCGGTCCGAAGGCATCGATGATAAACTCTTCATTTGTATCCCCAGTCTCCATCTCAACCTGAAGATTGTTCCCTATGAGGGTGACCTGTTCTGAAAAGGTCAGATCAATGTCGATTATATCTGAGACACCATAGGTAGCATTTACAACGTCTGAAGTAATATTGTTTACGAACGGAGCAGTCTGGTCAATTGTGATTGCATCATCACTCTCAGACCCAATTATACTTGTATTTCCCGCTTTATCAGTCACTACAGCTACAATCCTCAATATACCTGTTTCCGTAAAGCCACCAAAAGATTCAGGAGATCCCACACTGAATTCAATATCATCACCTGTGGCCCCGATGGATTCGGCACTTCCTAAATCTTGGGCAGAGCTGGGATCTGCATCTCCCCAAAAGCCCTTGACCTGAACAGTCCCACCGATCAGACTATTGTCATCAGCTATTGGAATTAGGACATCAAGATCACTGTTCGTTAAATTCCAATAGTCTTCGACAACTGTGCCATCAGACGCTATAATTGTTCCTTCCCCACCCGCCAGATGTACTTGGGCAGGAACTTTTCCATCAACTACAATTGTTTTAGCGGCATTAATATTTGTGACAACATTAAGATCTACAGTATTACCTGCAAGATCAAGAAGGGTTCCAGCTAAACTCAAGGGGCTAACAGCACTTAAAGCTGAACTTTCGTCATTGGTCTCAACTGTGTAGGTTTCTGATGCTGTCGTGCTATAATTTATAGCAGATATGGTTACAGAACGGTTAACACCACCAGTTTCCAATTCAATTTCCAAATTCCCCCCATCTGAGAGAGTTACTACTTCTGAAAATGTGACGGTGATATCGATATTATCACCTATACCGTAATCTGCGCTTGATGAACTTGAAGTCACGTTCAGAGTAGGTGAACTCTGATTAACCGTTATTGCTGTGGTCGTCAATGTCCGGGTATCGACAGCAGTTAGGCCAAGGTAAAATATTGCTTTGATGTGGAATGTTTCATCATCTGAAAGCGTTCCTGCAAGCTCAATATCCGCGGCCAGGAGATCAATATTCGCACTACCCCCAAGTGATATATCAGTCTCATTCGTTCCAATTAATACATCACCCGACCCATCAACATTAATATATATTTTGACCTTGTTGCATAACTCATATGCTTCGACACTTGCTCTTCCACCAGTATTGGATGAATTCCAATAATTTGTGAAGACTTCTCCCCCAGTCACTGTGAACGTATTGCTAGCTAACACACTTGAAAGAAACAGGGCACTTAGAATAATTGTGTGAATTAGTTTACGAACGTTCATAAAAACTCCAATTTTGCGAAATATTTTTTGGGAGTTGCCATTGTAAGGTTGGTTTAACTTCATAATTCAAACCCCATAGAAAATCTCAATTCAGCCCACCAGGCCGAGCCGATTAATTCAATATCTGTAATTAATACACCGCGTGTTCCCACGCGAATAAATGTGTTATTTGTTGGTCTAAAACGGTATCCCAGCTCCAGCATACTGCCCATTTCTGAATCCCAGAAGCCAAAGCCCAAGGCTGCGCTGGATTGATCACCAATTGCAGAAGCCTGTAGAATGTATGAGAGGCCCGTAAATGTGCCACCCTGTGGGTAGGTGTTTTCAAAACTGAATGTTGATACTTCAAAAAGAAAGTAGAGTGGGATGCTTTCCACATAAACTTCATAAGGAAGTTTTATAGCCATACCGGCATCAATGTAGGAGTACCAGGATTCCAACTGACCAGAAACAGCATATGGAGATGCTGCATTAAATGAAAGAGAAGCGCCATTTAACCTGCTATTTTTAAATATACCGGGAGCAGGACCCTTCACTCGTGTACGCTTTTTATTTTTTTCCAATTTATCTGTATCCTTCGTAGGAGCGACAGCGACTTCTTCTTCACTTCCGTACAATTCTTTCACCAGTGCATCGTAATCATAATCCGCATTGCTGGTACCATTCTCCCCAGTGCTAAATACCACAAGTGTATCCTTGGTGGCTTCTTCATTTTGATCGGCTGCATCCTGAGCCCTGGCAGGAAATACAAACAACATTATCACTATGAGTGAAGCCGCTAGAGGGTTTATTTGCATCAATTTTGATATCATGGTTCTATTATTTGATCAATTTACCAGAATTTAATGCCTGTAGTGAATCTTGGCTCCAACCACCAGCTTGACCCAATGGGATCAATGTCATATGCCCAGTTCCAACGGTACCCTGCTGAGAAAAATAATGAATGGAACTGATAGGAATATCCAATACCAGCCATGGCTCCAAAAGTGGGTGTGTACATACCGAGACCCAGCTCTAGTTCGAGGCCATAAATTTCAGCTCTGGTCATTGGCATTATCGAGAAGCCCTTGAAATCGCCACCAACAGGATATGAATTCACAAAATTGAAACTCGAGATATCAACTGAAAAGGAAAGTTCCACGGGTTCAAAGGAAAAATGCCAGGGTAATTCGGTCGTAAGTGAAACATCCATATATGAGAACCAGGTATTTAATTCATCAGGCACTACTTGTGGTGAATAGAGTGAGAGTGTAAATCCTGTACCTTCTAGAAATGTACCTTTCACATACTTTCCCAGCTCGAGGGGATGGTCGATTTCCTCTGTTAAAACGTCTCCATCTGTAGTACGGGTAATTAGGCTTTCATAATCTTCATCAGTATCCATACCCCATTCATCCACTTCAGCCGTATCTACCGCAGTTTCATCAGTCTCTTCTTCATCACCAAAGTCTCCAAAGAAATCATCTTCACCAGAAGATTCCTCTTGAGCGCTTGTCTCATCATCTGTTTCAAAAGAAAAATCATCGCCCCCAAGATCAAACTCATCACCAAACAAGAGACTATCACCCTCAGAATCTCCAAATAGATCTTCTTCCTGGGCATACAAATCTGGCGCGAACACAGTGAGCAGAAATAAACCTGCTATGATCATCAAAAACTTTGAAGCCTGACATCTGAATTTACTGAAATACAAAAGCATAATACCCTGTATCCTTTTATTGGTCATTAGACCATTTTTTATTAATCATGAAATTTATGATAACTCATGTTTGAAACAAGTCTTTACGTGGAGTTGTGATCTAGGAAACATCTTGTCTATCAAGCGCTAATCTTGGATTGCTTCAAGGAAAATATTCCAAACACTCGAGTCATTATTGAGATATACATCTGGAGGAGATGATATTTACTTTTGTGAATGGTAGGTATGTAAATATATTGGCGGCCGCTTGAGGAATCAGGCAGTTGAAATTAACGGAGAGGTGGCCGAGTGGCTTAAGGCGCACGCTTGGAAAGCGTGTGTGCGGCAACGTACCGTGGGTTCGAATCCCACCTTCTCCGCAAACCTGCGTTAAAATACAGCCTGCATAGCCATTTCGGCGCAGCGGGCCTTCGGTTTACAGGCATTGTTTAATAGCTGTCTGTGCTAACTACCAATTCATGGTGGATACTATGTGGTATGTGTATTGTTTGGAAAACCATTCCAAGGGGTTTCTCTATTTTGGATATACTTCGGATCTAAAAAGAAGATTGGAAGAGCACAATAGTGGCGAATCTAAGTCAACGAGACCATACATACCACTCACCCTAGAAGCGTATATTGCTGTTCCAAGCAAGCAGAAAGGTCTGAGTCTGGAAAAATATTTAAAGTCAGGTTCAGGAAAAGTAATACTAAAAAAACGAATCCTGCAGTCCAAAGCTTCAGCGTAGGACTGCTCATTCTCTCCGCACAAATAAATATCTATTCCCAGAAATTCCTAAGCGAAAATTCGAATCCTCGCCTCGTTTATGTCAAAGCTGCGTTTTTTTTGGGATTGCTTATTGCGGTTTGAGCCAAGTTTCCAATAATTTCCCATCACCGGCCATATTGACGATTTGCTGTTGTAACACCTGCCAGAAGGTACGGGGCCTCACCTTGATTTTGGCCACAAAGCCTGGGAGCGTATCAGTAACATATACTCCTAATCGAGGCACAAATTCCCCAGACCATTTTGGTAAGCCAGACAATGGGAATGAGATGGCGATTTTGGTATAGCCTGCATCTTCAATCATGGCGATGAGATCACTATTCCAGGCATTAAAAGGCGGACAAAAGGTGAGCACTTCACTCCCCAACTGGTCCTCAATATGTTTTTTGGAACCTTCCAGCTCTTCTTGAATTTGTCTGGTATTCATAGCAATAAGACGACGATGGGATTTTCCGTGTGACCCTATCTCCCACCCCTTCTCTGACAGGGTTCGCAGTTCAAACCAATTCATATGGGTGACCTGTTTGTTTTCAGGAAAATAGTCCCAACTGTTTTTCTTCCCCACATAGTCTGTAATGGCGAAAACAGTTGCCACACCACCGACTTCATCGAGGATGGGTGCTGCGTATTCGTTTATACAGGAATATCCATCGTCAAATGTGACAAAGATCTGATTTAAGGTTGAATCGTAATCCTTGATATTTGAAAATGAAAAGCCCAAACGCCGGAGTTCCAGCATTTGGGCTCTAAATTGTTTCGGCGTAGTCGTTGTTACTCCCCACTCATATTGTTCAGAGACCTTGTGATATACAAGACCCCTGTTATAAACAGGGAGAGGCAAAATTAGCTCAATACCCGATCTAAAGGTGTGTACTCCAGACCAAAAGCTTCAGCAACTGCTTCACAAGTGACTTTACCATTGACCATATTCAAGCCAAGTGCAAAACCCTCATCAGACAACAATGCTGCTTCAACACCATGGTTGGCCAGTTTGATAACATATGGGAGGGTCGCATTTGTTAAGGCAATAGTAGAGGTATAAGGAACTGCACCTGGCATATTGGCTACACAATAATGCACAATACCATCCACAACAAAGGTTGGGTCTTCATGGGTTGTTGGCTTACTGGTCTCAACACAACCACCCTGATCAACAGCTACATCAACAATTACCGATCTCTTTTTCATGAGACTGAGCATATCGCGTGTAATAAGATTTGGAGCTTTGGCACCAGGAAGAAGCACAGCGCCAATAACCAGATCAACTTGTGGCAATAATTCACGAATGTTTGCTGGTGAGCTATAAAGAGTGGTGACATTTTTTGGCATGAAATCATCAAGATCACGGAGACGATCCAGATCAATATCCATGATATATACCTGTGCGCCCATACCCGCTGCAATTTTAGTTGCATGGGTACCAACGATTCCACCACCCAAAACGAGTACCGTACCAGGTTTTACACCGGGAACACCACCGAGTAAGACTCCACGTCCACCCATCTTGTGTTCCAGAAAGCGGGCACCTTCCTGTGTAGCCATGCGACCGGCAACTTCACTCATGGGCTCTAAAAGGGGTAATTTGTTGTTCTTGTTCTCAACAGTCTCATAGGCCACTGCCCAGGCTTTGGTTTGTAAAAAGCCTTTGGTAAGGGCTTCATCGGCAGCAAAGTGGAAATATGTAAATACAATTTGTCCTTTGCGTGTTCGGGCAATTTCAACGGCCTGTGGTTCTTTTACCTTCACGATCATTTCAGCGTCAGCCCAGATTTTATCAACATCTGGTTCTATGGTAGCTCCAGCTTTGATATACATTTCGTTGGTGAAACCACTATTGATACCACCATTGTCTTCAACGATGACTTTGTGACCGTTGGCTACCAACGATTCAACTCCACCTGGAGTCATTGCAATACGATTCTCATTTGTTTTGATCTCTTTGGGTACTCCGACGATCATATTCGCCTCCTATGATAATACTTGGTCGGTTGTGCAGATCCAGGCTCGAAAGCCTCTAACTCGAACTCCCCTTGGGACGGTCCTCTAGACTGCGCTAGCCGGTTCCAAAATACTAGTAAAAAACCTATTCGGATTGAACAATTCTCGTGCCAATATTTGAATTCTATCGACATCAATCGCTTCAATCTTTTTTAGAAATTTATCTAGACCAATATTCTCACCATAATAAATCTGCTGACGCCCCAAACGCATCATCCGTCTCTCCATGGATTCATCACCCATGACAATCCCTGATTTGTATTGAGCCTTCACCATTTCAAGTTCGGCAGCACTCACAGGGTCTTTGACCATTTTATCAAGCTCTGCAAGGGTTAGCTCGACTGCCAGATCACGTTTTGCAGGATCAGTAGCCAGATAGA
Organism: uncultured Lentisphaeria bacterium; assembly: GCA_964508765.1. Lineage (GTDB taxonomy): Bacteria > Fidelibacterota > UBA8477 > UBA8477 > JABMPR01 > JABMPR01. The sequence continues at coordinate 28,503 of CAZDVD010000006.1, read as the reverse complement.
CACCGAAAGAACCGGTATCACGGTAGAGGTTAACGAAAGAGAATATTTGATAGGCAACCCCATGAGCTTCTCGAATATTCTGAAACAATCTGGAACTCATTCCCCCACTAAGGATGGAATTGAGCACAGCGATATCATAGCGACGCTCATCAAATACAGAAAATATAGATAGGCCAGTAATGAGATGACTCTGTTGAATATCCTTGGTTCTGATTTCTTTTCCAGGGACATAGGTCGATGCATCAATGGGATCAAAGGTGTTGGCAGCTGACCCAGGACGATCATATCTGTCCTCAATTAATTTTACCAAATCCTGGTGATCCACATACCCTGCAGCAACAATTATGGTGTTTTCAGGACTGTAGTTTTGAGTCAAATACTCATTCAATGCCTCAGGAGTGAAGCCATTGATAGTTGTCTCATTTCCCAGAATGGGTTTCCCAACGGGATTGTCGGGATAGAGAAATTGTTCGAAGGTGTCAAAGGCCAACTCCTCTGGAACATCTTTGCTATCTCGCAACTCATCCAGAACCACGGATTTTTCACGTTCAATTTCAGCCTGGGGAAATGTTGGATGAAGCAATAAATCAGAGAGTACATCAACTGCCTCTTCCAGGTATTCACTGAGAAATCTGGCATGATAGCAGGTATACTCTTTGGTGGTAAAGGCATTGAGGTGGCCACCTACACTCTCCAGGGAGGAAGCTATTTCAAAGGTAGACCGGTTTTTGGTCCCCTTAAAAACAGTATGCTCAAGGAAATGTGAAATGCCAGCCAGGGGTTCAGGTTCATAGCGACTGCCTGCCCTGACCCAGATGCCTAAAGCCACCGAACGGACTGTGTCCACCGTTTCAGTAACGATGGTCAGTCCGTTCGATAGTGTCGTTTGCTTACGAAGTGAGGTCACTTCAGCAATTTACCGACGATTGTTATCCCGACGAGGTCCGCGATCTCTACCGCCACGATCCCTGCCACCACTGCGATTGTTATCACGCTGTGGACGAGGTCTCTTAGGTGGTTCAACGTAACCTTCTGGCATTTCGAGAAGGGCTTTGCGACTCAAGTTGTAGCGTCCACTGTCGTCAACTTCCATCAATTTAACTCTGACGGTGTCACCGATGTTCAGAACATCTTCAACCTTTTCTACGCGGGCATATTCAAGATCACTGATGTGAATTAGTCCCTGCTTGCCTGGTAGAAATTCAACAAAAGCACCAAATGACATTAAGCGCACTACTTTGGCTTCAAACTCTTCACCGGCTACTGGTACCCGAACAATTCCATTGATACGTTCAGCAGCGGCTTCGGCGCCTTCAGCAGTTTCTGCAAAGACAAACACAATACCTTCCTGGTCAATCTCGACAGTTGCGCCGGTATCAGCCTGGATGGCCTTGATGATTTTACCCTGTGGTCCAATGACATCACCAATCTGATCAGGTTTGATTCTGATTGTGATAAATCTTGGAGCATGAGGAGACAGCTCTTCACGTGCAGCTGGCAGGGTAGCTTCCATGATGTCAATGATGTGCTCACGACCTTCTTTTGCCTGTAGCAAAGCTTCGGTCATAAGTTCAGCACTGATACCCTCAATTTTGAGGTCCATCTGGATAGCATTGATACCATCTTTGGTTCCAGTAACCTTGAAGTCCATATCACCATAGTGATCTTCATCTCCAAGGATATCGGAAAGCACAGAAAAACGCTTTCCATCACTGATAAGACCCATGGCGATTCCTGCTACGGTCTTCTTAATAGGAACACCAGCATCCATAAGAGCTAATGATCCACCACAGACACTTGCCATGGAGGATGAGCCGTTAGACTCAAGGATCTCAGATACCAGACGTACTGTATAAGGAAAATCTTCCTTACCAGGCAGGAATGGTCTGAGACTGCGCTCGGCCAGGTTTCCGTGACCAATTTCGCGGCGACCAGTAAAACCGATACGACCGGTCTCCCCCACACAATAGGGTGGGAAGTTATAATGCAGATAGAATGACTTTTTATAGTCCTGATCCACATTGTCGATGATTTGCTCATCTAACTTGGTACCCAGTGTTGTGACAACCAATGCCTGAGTCTCACCTCTGGTAAACAGAGCTGAACCGTGGACACGTGGCAACACACCAACTTCAGCGGTGATCTGGCGGATATCTTTCAATCCACGACCATCAACACGCTCTCCCTTGGCCATAATTCTTTCACGAATATTGGCTTTGAGACGCTTGTTAAAGACTTCTCCGACGACCTTGAGGTGATCTGGATAAGTTTCTTCATACTTGGCAACAAATTCGTCCTGAGCAGCACTACGAGCATCCTGACGTTCGGATTTTAGAATGATAGAATTCAATTGAGTAAGTACGTCTTCATCAATAGCTGCATCAACATCAACAGCGATCGCTTCTTTTGTTTCATCAACTTTAAGTTCGCGCTTTACTGGTTTGATCTCATCGATAATGCTCTGCTGGAAAGCAACAACTTCTGAAATTGCTTTCTGTGCAAAGATGAGAGCTTCTACCATGATTGCTTCAGAAACTTCATCAGCTTCACCTTCAACCATGACTACATCAGTGGCTGTACCAGTAATGGTGACATTCATTTCTGATTCTTCAGCCTGAGCATAGGTAGGATTGAGAATGAGTTCACCGTCAATGCGACCTACATGAACTGAGGCTACTGGGCCATTCCAAGGGATATCGGAGATTGACAGAGCAAATGAGGCACCAATCGTACCCAATGAATCAGCTGTGTTCTCACCGTCACTTGAAACAACAGTAATCATAACCTGAGTTTCATTATTAAAAGTATCAGGGAAAAGCGGACGAATAGGTCTATCCGTCATACGTGAACTGAGAATTTCTTTCTCAGAAGGTCTTGCTTCTCTTTTGAAAAAGCCACCGGGAATTTTACCACCGGCATAGGCTTTTTCTCTATATTCGACTTGTAAAGGAAAATAATCCTTGCCAAGGTCTTCATGTTTCGATGCGGTAGCTGCCACGAGTACAGTAGTCTCACCATACATGGCGAGCACGGAGCCACCAGCTTGTCTGGCCATACGACCTGTTTCAAGACTAAGCGTGCGTCCGCCCAGCATCATTTCTTTTTTAATCAAAATATCTCCAATTCCTATTTACGTATACCAAGCTTTGTAATTAAAGCTTTGTATTGAGCTACATCACTTTTCTGGATGTAGCGTAGCAGGCGGCGACGTTGCCCAACCATTTTGAGCAAGCCGCGGCGGCTGTGGTGGTCTTTCTTGTAGGCTTTCAAATGCTCAGTCAGATTTATAATCTGAGTCGTGAGAATGGCGACCTGAACACTTGTTGATCCAGTGTCGCTCTCATTTTCGCCATATTCTTTGACGAGAGCAGCCTTCTCTTCTTTTGTTATTGACATGTGTCCTCCTTCAGACATCTCGATAATTTTCGATTATCGCTATACACGTTTTTTTATCATTTTCTAATTGTATTATTAAATCATCCACGCTGGAAAATTTCTTTTCATCTCTCAATTTTTGTAAGAACTCAAGAATCACATCCTGTTCATACAAATTATCTTGCCCCTCTGGAATATGAAAGAGATTCACTTCAATGGTGATCTCCTTGCCATTCTTGAAGGTGGGACGAACTCCAATATTGCACATTCCAAAACTGGAAAATTCATCCGTTTTAACCCGGGCAAGATACACGCCCTTATTTGGTATCAACTTATTTTCCGCATGCGGATCAATATTCGCAGTTGGAAAATTCAAACTCTGTCCCCGCTCATCACCATGAACCACGGTGCCAAACATGGTATAAGCATGACCCAGCATGGCATTGGCAAGATCCAGTCGGTCTGATTGGATGTGATCTCTAATGAGAGTACTACTCACCGGCAGATTCTCATTGTTAATAGGACCGACAATACCAATGTCATATCCTTTTTTTTCACCACGCTGGCGCAGCCATTCAGCGTCTCCAGCACGATTATGACCAAATCGATGGTCATATCCTACCACAACATGCTTGACTTTCAAGGTATCCTCAAGGACGCTTTCAGCAAACTCATCTGCACTCATATCAGAAAACCCTCGATTGAAGTCAAGTACGAGAAGAAAATCAACAGGAGCATATTGCTCTATGAGCGCTGCCCTCTCCTCAATGCCCGTCAATAATCGTATGGGGCGAAGATCACTGTCCCTCAATAATTCTTGAGGATGTGGATGAAAGGTAATCACTACTGAAGGTAGACCGCGTTCATGTGCCTCAGAAATACAGCTTTCAATCAATGACTGATGACCACGATGAATACCATCAAAACTCCCGATGGTAGCCACGCAACCGTTCAGTTTAGGAAAGTCTTCTAAGCAGCGGACGATTTCCATTTTTCAATAAACTCTGGTATGCTCAAGGCATCCTCTACGCAATAGTCACCTATCGCCGTTCTTTTCAATTCTTTTACATGGGCCAGTGTACCCATCTTTTGGGCAATATCTTCTGCCAGAACCCTGATATAGGTTCCTCGCCCGCATCTCACACAAATATTTATCTGATCACAGCTCCAGGATGTAAGCTGTATATCATATATGGTCACTATGGATGGCTTACGCTCTATCACCTTGCCTTTACGGGCTAACTTGTAGAGTGTCTGACCATCAACTTTCTTAGCAGAATACATGGGTGGTATTTGTTCGATTTCACCGTTGAATTCAGCGAGAGCCTCAAGAATCATCGATTCGGACAACTCTGGTACGGGAGCAGTTTCAACGACAGTTCCCGTTCGGTCACCTGTATCTGTCTGATTTCCCAAGAGAATCTCAGCCTCATAAGTCTTGGGCATATCCATGAATTCATTTTGTCGTTTGGTATTTTTACCTGTTAAAACGATAAGCACACCTGTGGCAAATGGGTCCAAGGTGCCAGCATGTCCAACTTTCTTGATTCTGGTGCTATAGCGTATTTTACGAACGACATCAAAGCTCGTCCAATCCATGGGCTTGTCGATATTTATGATATGCTCATTTGATATCATAAATCTTTCATCACCCGATTCATCTTATCAGCATAACCGAGTGAATCATCAATAAAGAAGCGCAACTCAGGCACATATTTCAGCGGGACTTCCTTGCCCACATGAAAACGAACACGGCCATTATGCTGCTCTAAAGTCTTAAAGGTGAAGGCAACATCCTCTTCACTTCCATAAATGGAAAAATAAACGTACGAGATCTTTAAATCCGGGGTCATTTTAGCATTGGTGACAGAAATAAACCCTGGCGTAGCATTGGCCAGGTTCAATATCAGATATTCTGCTACTGCTGCCCTGATGGCTTCTGCAACCCGCTTTTGTCTTGCAACACCCATTTACTTCACTTTATCCGATGGATCATTTTTTCTTCGCAGAAGATTCCAGCTTACGCTTGATGATTTCTTCTGAATAGAATTCCAGGACATCACCAACTTTAATTTTACTAAAGTCCTTCAGTGAAATTCCACATTCATTGCCTTCCATGACCTCTTTGACTTCATCCTTGAAACGTTTGAGGGCATTCAACTCACCATTGAATAAGGTCTCACCTTCTCGTACAAGTCGAACCTTGGCATTCCGGCGTACAACGCCCTGAGTCACCATAGATCCAGCAATGATACCAATCTTTGGAATTTTGAAGAGCTCGTTTACTTCTGCTTTTCCAATTTCATTCTCAACCACATCTGGCTCAAGTAGGCCTTCAAGGGCCTGATAGACATCATCAACTGCAGCATAAATCACATCATAGAAACGGATTTCAACATCATCAGCCTTGGCCAGCAATTTGGCATTGCTGTCAGCCGTTACGTTGAAGCCAACAATAATGGCCTCCGAAGCGGCTGCCAGTAGTACATCGGACTCTTTAATCATTCCAATTCCACGATGAATGATGCGAACCGCAACTTCACTGGTGGACATTTTCATAAATGAATCAGCTAAAGCTTCAATAGAACCATCCACATCACCTTTAATCATGAGAGGAACTTCTTTCACCTTTCCTTCGGAGATCTGCAGAGAAATTTGATCCAAGGTCATATGGCGCATACGTTTGAAATCTTGTTCCCTACGTAAGGAATGACGCTGTTCACTCACCTCACGTGCTTCTTTGTCATTTTTCATGACAACCAGGTTATCACCTGCACGTGGGACATCGCTAAAACCGAGAATTTCTACTGGAGTAGAGGGGCCAGCGCTTTTAATTCTATTGCCATGATCGTCTTTTAAAGCACGAACACGACCAGAGGAGTCTCCACAAACAAAGGGATCTCCAATCTTTATGGTTCCCCTGCTAACCAGAACGGTTGCTAGAGCTCCAACACCCTTATCCAATTTGGATTCAACTACAATTCCTCGGGCTTTACCTGAAGGATTGGCCTTGAGATCAAGAACTTCAGCTTCAAGAGCAACGGTTTCGAGCAATTCATCAACGTTGGTTCCCAGCTTAGCAGAAATCTCAACATCCGGGTATTTACCACCCCAGCTCTCAACCAACATATCCCGTTCTGAGAGTTCACGACGGACACGCTCAGCGTCGGCTCCCTGTACATCCATTTTGTTAATGGCAAAAACAATGGGGACACCAGCTGCTTTGGCATGGTCAATGGCTTCAATGGTTTGTGGCATGACAGCATCATCGGCTGCAATAATAATAATAACGATATCAGTGACCTGTGCTCCACGGGCACGCATAGCTGTAAAAGCCTCGTGACCAGGTGTATCCAGGAATGTGATGAGCTTATCATCACCAACAGGCACGGAATAGGCACCAATATGCTGGGTAATACCACCTGCTTCACCGGAGATGACATTGGCTTCACGGATATAATCCAGGAGTGATGTTTTTCCATGATCAACATGACCCATGATAGTTACCACTGGAGGACGAGGTTTAAGATCTGCCTCATCAACTTCTTCATGGGCAATCTCTTCATCCATGGTGGTAACTGTATTGTCTTCGAATACAACAGTGACTTCAAATTCTTCAGCGAGAAGCTCAATGGTGTCTTTATCAATTCTCTGATTGATGGTCACCATCATGCCCATATCCATACATTTACTGATGATGTCAGCGACATCAATTTCTATGAGATCAGCAAAATCATGGACGGAAACGAACTCGGAGACCCGATAGGCTTCATCCGCAGCCATTTCTTCCTGTTTTCCGTCTCTACGATGTTTGCGTTTCTTACCAGTATCAAGCGAAGTCATGACCTTTTTAATGGAGGCATCAACTTCCTTCTGATCAAACGTACGACGCTTTTTACCAGGTTTGCCTCTACCCTTTGGTGGTGTGGCTTTGACAACATGTTTAATTTTACGCTCAATTTTTTTGGCGATAATTTTGTCTTTGGAGGATTCTACAGGTTTTTTGTCAGGGTCTTCACCGGGACGCAGAATTGTAGGTTTGGCAGCTTTCTTGGCGCTCTTCTGCCTATCCAGCTCCTCACGTTCCCTAGCAGCCTGAGCTTCAGCGAGCTTGCGATTTTCTTCTTCGGCAATTTCGCGCTTTGCTCTCTCTATGGCTTCTCTACGATCTTCTTCAACCTTGCGTTTGGCATCTTCGATTTCCTGACGACGCTGATCCTCAGCATCACGTCTTGAGCGGTCTTGCATTTCACGCGCTAATTTTTCTTCTTCAGATTTACGAATGCGCTCTTCTTCTTCTATACGACGTTGCTCTTCAAGGGCTCGGCGGTCAATTTCTTTCTGATTCTTCTCAATTTGATAGAGATCAGAAGCAAAGTTCTTGAGAATGAGATTGTGAGTTTCTTCATCTACAGGACTCATATGATTAGTGACATCAAGACCTTGGTCTTTTAGAAAGGTCACAATCTCACTATGAGAGATGTTTATCTGCTTCGCAATTTGATATATTCGTTTCGGTTTATCCAATCGTTCCTCTTTCCTCATCCCTCTTTAAGCAGAAACACCTTAGCCCTGCATAACCGGAGACATTGTAAAACTGTTTCCAGTGGCAGTTACTTAAGCCTTGTCCTCATCGTCGCCATCGTCGACCTCTACGACTTCTTCGATGACTTCAACTTTAACTTCTACTTTTTCCATCAGTGCTACCATAAACTCATCAAGGGATTTCTCGCCCAGACCTTTAAATGACAGCAAAGCTTCCCTGCTGGTATTCACAACTTCATTGACGGTATCAACACCATTTTCAGAAAGTATTGAGACCACTCGTTTGGGAAGTCCTTCTACCTCTTCGAGAAATACCTCAACCACAACTGGACCTTCAACCTCACTGCGAGATTTAGCATCAATCTCAAAACCAGTTACTTTGGAAGCCAAACGGACATTTTGGCCATTTTTTCCAATGGCGATGGAAATGTCTTCAGCTTCAAAAAGTGCCAGGGCTCTGTGCTTTTCATAATCAATGGTGACACGATATGGTTTAGCAGGAGACAATGCGCGGGTTACCAGCAACTGAGGTTCAGAGGTATAATTGATGATATCAATTTTCTCACCATTCAGTTCGCGAACAATAACCTGAATTCGACTTCCTTTCATACCGACGCAAGCACCAACAGCGTCAATACGCTTATCGTGGGACTCAACGATGATCTTGGTACGATCACCAGGTTCTCGTGAAAGTGTCCTGATGTCAATAATACCATCTTCGATCTCAGGTACTTCATTTTTAAATAGTTTATGCAGGAAGGTTGGATCCGCACGTGAAATGATAATCTCTGGTCCACGTTTATCAGAACGCACTTCTTTAATGATGGCACGCACACTGTCGCCGCGACGATATCGTTCACTATAAATCTGCTCTTCGCGTGGCATTTTCAACTCAGCTTTGTCAATATTTACAAAGAGAGCATCGCGACGAATCTGGTGAATCTCACCGATGATGATTTCACCTACGCGACTTGAATAGTCACGATAAATCTGATCGCGTTCAAATTCCTGAATTTTCTGAGCCATGACGTGACGGGCAAAAGTAATCAGACGACGACCGAAAGTAGCTGGATCCACAACATCAATAAAGGGATCGCCAATTTCAAGATCCGGAGCAATTTCCTGGGCGGTTTTGACATCTACTTCAAAATCGGGATCGTCAACGACTTCAACGACCTCTTTTTCCTGGTAGATCTCAATCTCACCCTTATCCATATTGACAATCACATCAAAGTTGTCAACATTGCCGTATTTTTTCTGAATCAAAGCCTCAAAGATTTCTTTAATGATGTCGGCCAGCTCCTTGCGGTCGATATCTTTATCTTTTGCCAGCTGGATAAACGATTCAATGATAATTTTACTGATCAAGGGGTCAATCCTCCTTCTACCATCGCATATTTACTTTGCCTTGAATAACATCAACCATATCCAGCTGCACTTCTTCACCATCTACTTTAACTGTAAGTGATTCATCAGTGGCTGATACGATCTCGCCATCCAGGGGGTTTTGCACCGCTTCAGAGCGATGTTCAATTTTCATAGAGTGCCCTGCCAATCTATTAAAATGACGGGCCATTTTTACGGAAAAGCTCGCACCGGGTGAGGTGACTTCTACAGAAACCTTCTCAATATCTAGTCCGGGGAGTATAAGATTATTATGAATGGATCGATTAATACGAGCCAATTGGTCGATGGTGATACCGGAATCACTGTCACACTTTGCGATGAGCTGGAATCCACCTCGCGATGCATTCATTGTTGCATCTACGAGGAAAATATCCTCAGCATCTTCAAAGCAATGCTCTATTCCGGCTTTTATTTCTTCATCGGTCCAATTCACTTCGCGTCTTCAATACCTTTACAAATAAACAAAGTGGGTCATTCAACCCACTTTGCGGGCGAAATATATTCGGGGAGAACCCTGTTTGCAAGTTCAATAATTGCAATTATTTCTCCAGAACTTTGCCTTCTAAATATTTCACCTGTTCCAGGAATTTTCCTGTAGGTTTTTCCTTTAAAAGATCAGCCACAATACTTTCGGCCTGAGCAACATTCCCAGCTGATACATAAGCGTATCCAGCCTGAAGTGATGCATATTTAGAGACAACACCTTCGCCCATAGCACCAATCTCGCTATAAATCGAAGCTGCGTCTTCATAGTTGGCTTCTTTTTCATCAATAAAAGCCAGTTTCAATTTTCCAGCAATGCTAAACTGTTTATCAGAGCCATTGGCCAGTGTAGAAAACAATTCTTTAGCCCCACTCAAGTCATCAGCCTGTAATCTAGCTACACCCAGTTGGTAGGTGGATTGAGCAATAACACTTTTTCCACTATATTCATCAACCACACGTTCTAATTCAGCCAGGACATTATCATCAATCCCACCCATTACAGCCAGAGTAGCTTTGGTGTCGGCCAGCATAGCTTCATTCTTGGTAGCTTCCATACTATTCATCCAGCCCCAGGCCAAAACAATAATAGCAAGAAACGCTACAAGCCCTGTCATGATCTGCTTGCTGTTTTCCTCGTAGAACGCTTTCCCCTTCTCAAGGGTATCCAACAACGGGTCGTGCTTTAATTCTTTCTTGGTTAGTTTCTTTGGCTTCAACATTGGAAATTAGATCCCTTCAAAATTACTATTCTCAATAACGAACCCTGGCTCATGCCTCGGGGTTATTTTCGTACCCCTGAGGTGATTCGAACACCTGACCTACGCTTTAGGAAAGCGTTGCTCTATCCTGCTGAGCTACAGGGGCATCATGGTTTAAAAAAGCAAGGCAATATAAACGGGCATACAAGGGCACAAAAGGGATTTACTGGTATAAATAAAACAGTTTTCTATAAAACAAAAGACCGGTAAAATACCGGCCTTTTGTAAAATTTTCAGATAGGCTAAGTTGATCAGGTCTTGATCTCTAAGCCTCCAAATGCAACCGTACAGTTCAGAGTAATATTCACAGCACCTTCAGCCCCACCTTTTGATTTGTCCTCTACTCCACCAAATATGGGAGTTCCTGTGACGATGACATTCCAATCTTCAGGTACCCTGATCTCTGCACCACCAAATAATGCAGTTACGTTTAACACACAGCCGGATTCAATGGCTTTGGCTTCAGTCAAATCGATCTCAACACCACCGAAGAGAGCCATAACATTGGCGCCCTTAAGGGATTGGGAATGGATTTTCTTCTCAACGCCCCCAAATATTGCAGTGGCATTTACAAAGTCATCATCAATGGATGAAACCGTTGAAAATGATAAACCTGGTTTGCCCTTTGATTTTAGCAACATGGAAACACCTACATAAAGAATTGCCAGTGGCCAGAGCTTAAATATGCTACCCCAGTTGATAAAATCCAGAGTTGCTGATAGGATTATGAGACCAGCAATAAATAAAATGGAGCCGTTGCGACGGTCATCACTTTTTAGCTTTAAGAATCCTGCTACAATGAGGATTAAAGGCCACCACTCACTGACAAAGTGGCCGAGGTGCATAATGTTTAAACTCTGCAGCAGGAAGATGGCGCCAATGGCAATGACAGCAATGGCAATCCATGATTGTTGGTTACTTTTTCCAGGTAACTTTTCAGTCATATCTATAAACTCCTATATTGGTCAAAATGATTGGTAATAATACGCTCAAAATCTGTTTTAGCCCAAAGGTATTTTAAGCGAAACGATAAAATTTGATCCTGCCCCCTGATATCTATGCAGGGTATTGGCCTCATCATCACCTTGTTCAAAGCGATTCAATTCAAAACTGGTTATGGACCAGGCCACCAGTGATCCCATCACCGCACCGGTGAGAATGTCCGTAAAGTAATGCATATCCCCAGCTACTCTCAAATAGGCTGTTAATCCCGCTGCACCAAGAAGCGTAGACCATATCGTAGATTTATGCTCGGGGTAGGTCCGGCTGAGAATCATAGCATTTGTAACGCCCTGGGAAAAGGCAACGCTACTGTGACCACTGTAAAAGGAAGTAAAATCGGTAGCACCCTCGGAATCACGGGTCCCATAGTGATGATAAGGACGTTCCCTGGCAGCGGTAATTTTTACAAGATTCGTTAAAAGACTATTGGCAGCAAAGACACGCGCATTGATATGCAAGGCTAACTTTGTATCTTCAGCCAGAACGGGTCCCCACACCAGACTTGACATGCTCACACCATAAAGCAGTCCATCGCTCCAGTTCCTGGCCCTATCCTGTTTATGGACACCCCTCCATATTTCATCACGCATAAATCGGTCTATAGAATTCGGATTGCTAAAACGCGGTTCATCAGGGACAAAGTGTGATTTTCCGTATAGTTCCAGACCCATGGCAAGCCCTATTCCTGTGCCTGTGGCAAGCCAGTCATTCCGAGAAATTGTCTGAGCATAGCCCGAGATAACCTGTAAAAGTAAGCAGGAGCTGATCAGTATATTTTTATATCGAGAATGAATGTTGAAACTCCAGTTTCTTAGATTTGATTTGCCTATTTTAGCAATACATCTACCATAATTTTGTGACCACCCACCAGTGCAGATGCATCAAACATCAAGGCACCATCCAGACTTGAATGACAGTCACATTTTTGCTTATGATCATGTCTTTCAATGGTGTGTTTTAGTAATTCCAGAGCACTCTCCAGACTATCACCATATCGCTTAAGCAACTGTGGTACAGTGACATGCTGACTGGGATCATCCATCCAGCAATCATAATCTGTTGGGATAGCAACCGTTGAATAGCACATCTGTGCCTCCCGAGCCAGAAAGGCTTCTGGAACATTGGTCATCCCCACCAAGTCACATCCCGCAGCATCACGTAAGAAAAAACTTTCTGCTCGGGTTCCCAACCTGGGACCATCCACACAGCCATAGGTCAAATCATTGTGAATGGGTAATCCCAGGGATTGAGCCGAATCAAATATTTGATTACGTAAGGTGCTGCAAACCGGTTCAGCTGTGCTGATATGAGCAACTAGGCCATCACCAAAAAAGCTCTTTGGTCGACCATCCTTCACAAAATCAAAATATTGAGATGGGAGCGCAAATTCTCCCGGTTTGATTGCTTCTCTTAAACTACCTGTGGCAGAGAATGATATGATTCGAGTGACTCCCACTGATTTAAGCGCCCAGATATTGGCTCGATAATTTATTTCTGACGGCAGGAACTCATGGGATTCACCGTGACGCGGCAAAAATACAATGTCTTCAGAGCCTACTTTGCCAAATGAAAGTTTGTCTGAAGGTTCCCCAAAGGGAGTGCCAACAATTTTTGTCTCCAGGACATCCAGCCAATCCAACTTGTACAAGCCTGTACCACCGATTATACCCAGCATCAATATCTCCCTTTTTTCACAATAAAAAGTCGATTGTCCTTCAATTCTTTAATCTAATCCTGAAATGCCTAGGGAGTATCATTTTCCCACGGGGTGGGTGTCTATCTAGCTTTTGTGGCCAGCCGTCCTCAATACGGATAGACGGGAATGAAAGATTTCTGAGGAAAAGGATCCGAGAAACCACAATTTATTGTTAACCCATATGGATGGGGTGATTCCGCCGATGGTTTGGCGATCATTTGCACTATCGGCGAAGTCTACCACAACCAGAGAAATCTCTGGAAATAAATCCCTACTTAACAATAGTGATTTGAGGGTTTTGTAGCTAAAGTTGCATCCATCATGAATGATGATTTCAACTTTGATTTTTTCTGGCTCGGCAGTGGTTTTTCCCATGCCTGAATCTAGACAGGCACTTCTCCGGCCACTGTCATATTGCCGACATGTGAAGGGAACGAAAGCAGAAACTAAGATTCTAACTGATCGATGTCACCCTTTACCTGTAGGAATCTTCGTGAGAATTTGATCACTTCTCGCTCAGCCAAATCATTCAAGACCTGATTGACAGTTTGTCTGGCGGTGGCTGTAAGATCTGCGATCTCCTGGTGGGTGAGAAATGGGCGTACCATCCAGCCATCAACCATCTTCTTGCCGAAGGTTTCAACATATCTGTGGAGAAATGAGGTTATCCGTTGGCTGGCACTTTTGAAAACCAGATCTTCCACGTGTGCCTGAATTTTACGTAGGCGCCATCCGATGAATTTGTTGACACTCAGGGTCAATTTGGGACTTTTCTCCATGAGATCTTGGAAATCACGTTTATCTATGGCACAAACCACAGCATCCTCAACAACTTCAGCGATATTATCGTGGGTATCCTGACCCAAGATGGCACTCTCGCCAAATATCTCCCCCGGTCCCAGGAGTTGAAGTGTGGTGGTTTTGCCGTCTTCGGAAAGTCTGTATATCTTGATTTTTCCAGTTTTAAGAAAGTATATGGTGTTGGAAGCATCTTCGGGGAAATATATAATTTCCTTTTTTCCATTGCTTTGCATGCTGGTATTTTTCGCCATATAATCCATCATACTTGGCGTCATGCCCTCAAGCATATTAAAATTCTGTAAATACCATAACTTGGTTTTTTCAGCCATTATTTATATCTCCTAAAGTTCAAGAGGCAATCCAAGCAAACAACAACATCTCACCACAAACTGTTCAATATCAATTGCGTGATTCCTGATGGTATATAATAGTTGAGCGGTCACCATATTCAAGATGATAGTTGCCAAAGTAAAACGGCTCCACAATGGGAGCCGTTTCAATTGATTTGCTTCAGGTTTAGATTTAGCTAAGGGGCTCAAACCTCGCCTGGAAAAACCTGAGATATTCAGGTTCATAGGTAAACTGAAGACCTGTTATCTCTGTTCTTCTTTCATAAACGTCGGCAATGGACTCAGCAACAACATCCATGTGAGCCTGGGTGTATACCCGACGCGGAATGGTAAGACGGACCAATTCCAACTTGGGTCGGTTATGGTCTCCCGTTTCTTTATTCCTACCGGCTGAAATGATACCCCGTTCCATGCTGCGAACACCGCTCTCGATATAAATTTCTGCAGCCAGAGTCTGCGCAGGGAAAACATCCTGTGAAAGATGAGGCAGGAATCTTTTAGCATCCAAAAAGACACCATGACTTCCGATTGGCTTTACGATGGGAACACCATACCCTTGAAGTTTCTTGCCAAGATATTCAGTTTGTCCAACACGAGCACGCATATGATCATCCTGTACCGATTCATGGATACCAATAGACAGAGCCTCCATGTCCCTTCCAGCCATACCACCGTAGGTATGGAGACCTTCATAAATGACTACCATATTTTGAGCTTTGCGATAAACATCCTCGTTATTCGTAGCCATAAAACCACCAATATTGACGAGAGGATCCTTTTTAGCACTCATGGTTGCATGGTCAGTCAGCGAACAAATCTCAAACACGATCTCCTGAACACTCTTGTCAGCATAGCCCTCTTCTCGCTGTTTGATAAACCAGGCATTTTCTGCAACACGTGTCATGTCATGAACGATATCGATGCCATGTTTTGATGTATATGCACGGAGTTCTTTGATATTCTGGAGTGAAATGGGTTGTCCACCAGCCATGTTCACGGCTGTGGCAATACAGATATATGGAATCTTGTCGGCACCTACTTTTTTAACGAGATCATCTAATTTCTTCATGTCAACATTGCCCTTGAAGGGGTGTTCACTTTCAGTATCGTGAGCCTCGTCAATGATGACATCAACAAAGGTTCCACCCGCAAGCTCCTGATGGAGACGGGTTGTGGTAAAGTACATATTTCCAGGGACATAGTCCCCTTCCTTGATCAGAATTTGTGACATCATGTGTTCTGCAGCGCGTCCCTGATGCGTGGGGATGATGTATTTGTAGGAATAGTAGTCCTGGATTGCTTTTTCCAGGTTATAAAAATTACGGCTGCCAGCATAAGACTCGTCACCAAGCATCATTCCGGACCACTGTCGATCACTCATTGCATTGGTACCGCTATCTGTGAGCAAATCGATATAGACATCATCGGATCTCAGTAAAAATGTGTTGTAGCCAGCTTCTTCGATTGCCTTGATACGATCTTCTTTGGAAGTCATCGTCAAGTGTTCGACCATTTTAATTTTCCAGGGTTCTGCCCAGGATTTTCTGTAGGTCATTGTCATTCTCCATCCATAAAACATGTAAAACTTGTTGTTATACGAGATGCCCTGGGTATCGTCCAAAGCGGCTTCACCCACCACCTCGTAATCAGAACCGTATTGAGGGATAGTTTCTAAATCCGGTTCACTGAAATACCAAGCAAGAAGCGTTCCACGCTGAATTAAGCGCTAAAATAAACACCCCTTGAATCAATATCTTTGCCAGAGGTGTTTGTGAGGTTTATGAAGTCTATTTATTTTTTAGAAAGCAGCGAAGTCCGGTTCTGCAACTGGGAACGGAATGCTGATGGTTCCATTGTCCAGGTGTAACATATGTATTGAATTCTCGGGCATCATTTCAAGGTTTAAGGATTTCCCCGTAAAATACTGCACTTCCTTGCCATCGATATTAAGAATGATACTAGGTATTCTGGTTCCGTTATTCAGTTCAATGACATCACTGAGTGCCTCTGGATCTTTGCCTTTTAAAAGAGCGTGTAAAACAAGATTTATATTTGCCACGAGCTGTTAAACCTTTCTTCGGAGGATTCTCTTTTCCGACTGAGGCCATTTTAATATGAAAGATGATCAGGCTCAATCAGGTCGCACCTAGTGTTAGGGGTAGATTTTCCTCATGATTTGAGAAAACCATGGTCACATAACCATATAAATGGCTGCTCAGGGAGATTGGTTCCCAGCATTGGCGACCTACCACCTATGTGAGTACTGTGTTGAAGAACGAGATGGAAAAATCCCTTTCCACAATAGAATTTGTAATCATGGAAAGGGATCTGAATTGTACTTTAATCAACTCGAGCTGATTAAATATCTACCACCAGATAGTATAAAGCACTGCAAGGATGGCAAAGATACCGATGGAGCCTACATTGAAGATGGTATCAGTATGGAATAGATCTTTATCAATCTTGAATGCTTTTGATGAGACACCCTTCTTCTCAAGTAACGTGATGGCAACCACAACGGCACTGAGAATTAAAAAGACCACACCCATGCGATTTAAAAAAGGCATAGCAGGGATCAAAAACTTGATTCCCAGTGAAAGTGGAATGGTCAGGGTTGCTGCCCAAACGGCGGAATTGGCAGTAGCCTTTTTCCAGAACAATCCAAAAATGAAGATCGCAAAGATTCCAGGACTGATAAATCCGGTAAATTCCTGAATGAATTGAAATGCCTGCTCAAGACTCGACAATGAGGGCGCAATGATAACCGCAACAAGCAAAGCCACTGCACTCGTTACTCTTCCGATAAATACGAGACGTTCCTCAGATGCTTCCTTATTGATAAGCTGTTTATAAATGTCCATTGAAAATATGGTTGCTGTGCTATTCACCATTGAACTCAGTGATGATACAATGGCTGCAATTAAAGCAGCAAACGCAAGTCCTTTGAGACCCGTGGGGACAAAGGTACTGAGGAGCCATGGATAGGCTTCATCAGGTTTCGCCAGATCGGCACTGAGGGCAAAAGCAACAATTCCGGGAATAACTACAATGAGGGGTGTCAAAATCTTGAGATAGCCACCAAACATGAGTCCACGCTGTGCTTCTTTGATGGACTTGGCTGCGAGAGCTCTCTGAATGATATATTGGTTACATCCCCAATAAAAGAAATGGGCCATCCACATCCCACCCAGGAGAACGCCAAGCCCGGGCAGTTCTGCATAGTTCGGATTCGATTTATCCAGGATCATATCAAATTTCTCAGGTACTTGAGCCATAAGGTCGCTAAAGCCAGCGAAGGCTCCATGTCCGCCACTGACTTGATCGAGGGCGAAATAAGTCGTTACCAATCCACCAATGATAAGAATCATAACTTGAACCACATCGGTCCACACGACGGCTTTCAGTCCACCATAAATAGTATAGAGTGCTGAGAATAGAGCCAATGCAATAATCCCCCAGATAAGGGGTACACCTAGGATGGTTCTCATTGCCAGGGCTCCAAGATAGAGTACGGAGGTTAGGTTAACGAAAACATACAGGAGCAGCCAGAATACAGCTAAACCAGTTCTGACGCGGCTATCATACCTGATTTCCAACAATTGGGGCATGGTGTAGATACCCTCTTTGAGAAAGATGGGTAAGAAGAATTTTGCCACGACAATGAGTGCGATTGCAGCGGTCCATTCATACGTCGCTATTCCGAGCCCAATAACAAAACCAGAGCCTGACATTCCGATATATTGTTCAGCGGAAATATTGGCAGCAATAAGTGAGAAACCTATAGCCCACCAAGGCAGTGCTTTACTGGCCAGGAAGTAGTCACTTGAGTTCTTGACGTGACCCTTTTTCTCTCTGGACACATAGAGACCCAAACCTACAATGAAGATGATGTAGCTGACAAAAATCACATAATCCAATGTTGAAAAATGCATGAATTAACCCTTTACCTTTTGTTTTAATCCTAAGTGACTGATATGCTGAATGATCAGTCCGTATCTCAATAATTCTGGTAGTAAAAGCTATTGATACTAAAGTCTACTTGTGCTTATGACAAATATCAGGCCATAAAGATGATGGTATTATTTCAACCTTTTAGCCTGATTTTTAGGAGTATTTATTATCATATTCATAAAATTGATTATCAATATGAACAGGGATTTGGCTTATGAATTCAGGATGTTGATGGCTAATCCCTAGTGGAAAATCGATAAGAGATATTATGTTCATATCGTTCTCCAGGTCCTATCTCGGCAGATGGAAAACATGGTTCATTGGGAGCATTTGGAAACGCCTGTGGTTCCAAACAAACACCACCCTGTTTCACAAAATTCCTGCCCCCTTTTCCCTGGAAATCTGAATTCAAATGGTTTCCTGTATAAAGTTGCATACCAGGTGCATTTGAGCTGACAACCATTTCACGACCACTGATAGGATCGGAGAGAATGGCACACCCTTCGTGCTCATCTTCAGTATCACTGAGTACATAACAGTGATCATAACCATTGGCAATCTTTAGTTGTGCATCATCGGTGTTTATGAAAGCACCAATGCTGTGATTTTCCCTGAAATCAAACGGACTATTCCCCACACCACGCATTTCTCCAAGTGGTATCTTTTTGCTGGATACTGGTAGATATTTGTTTGAATTAATGCGCAGGTTATGATCAAGAATTTGCCGCTCCGAATCTCCTGATAAATTGAAATAGGGATGCATGGTCAAACTAACAACCGTTGTCTGATCTGTGATAGCTAGGAGTTGGATCGACAATGTGTTGTTATTGTTCAGCGAATAATCAGCAATGACCTCAAGCCGTCCAGGAAATCCTTGATCACCATGGGGACTTATGTGACTCAACCGCAAGATCTCATCATTCTCCAATTTGATTATCTGAGAGTTCCACAGCACTTTCTGAAAACCTTCCCTCCCGCCATGGAGGCAGTTTTCACCATCATTCATATCTAGTTTGTATTCCACATCATCCAATTTTATTTGAGCTCCGGCGATACGGTTTGCATAGCGTCCAACGAGGGCACCATGGGAAGAAGAATCAGCGAGATAGTCCTTCAGATGGTCAAAGCCCAAAATGATATCACCGATAACGCCATTACGATCCGGCACCAGGATAGACTGGAGGATGCCAGCATAATTCAAGACACAGACCTTTATTCCATTACTATTGGATAGTTCGTAGCGAATCACGGTTCTTCCATCCGGCATCATGCCAAAGTTTTTCGACTTTATCCTATTTTTCATATCTGTTTTGATCCAATTATTTGAATATTCCACTTTGAACAATCAGTGCGTGACGTGACCTGCAAGTGCAATTGTAAGTTCACATCCTTTTTTTTGAGTAGGGTACCAATATGATTTTTCGAACAGGAACAAAATTTAAGAATTGGTCACGCGGTCAACCACAGCCATCAATTCTTCTGTATTGAATGGCTTATTGATTGAATCATCAGCTCCAAGTGTGATGGCTTCTTTCAGATAAGAATCTACGTACCCAGTCATGGCGATAATTTTGACGCTTCTTGATTGTTTTCGGATTTGTCGGATCGTCCCGATACCCTCAACGCGGGGCATGACGATATCGGTGATGACGAGATCAGTTGGAAATCTCTCAAAGGCAGCAATCCCCTCTCGACCGTCGTTTGCAGTCAATACATCATATCCATTTTCCTGAAAGAAAGTAACCAATACATCTCTGATAGATTTCTCATCATCTATGATTAGCACCGTTTTTGAATGGTCAATCGCTGTAGTCAAGCCTGACCCTCTTCTATGTGATATTTACAATCTCAACCGTTCTATAATTAGTCTGAATAGTTGAGGTTTGAAAGGATTTTATGGTCGTTTCGATTTGTTAGGCCACCCACTTGACACCTCCTTAGCCATTATAGGAATTCTCTCATTCAAGAACCCCCAACATTATCTAATTTTACTTGCATTATAGTTGATTATAGCAAAGTTTGGGGCATGGTTTCCATTCATATCATCGATGATGACTCTGAGATCAGAGAGCTGCTCAAGGAACTTTTTGAATCCGAAGACTACGACGTCTCCACATTCAACTCGGCTGAAACTGCCCACCCCTATATTCTTCGTGAAAATCCTGACTTGATTCTGCTGGACATCGGTCTACCCGGAATGGATGGCCTCACCTTTCTCGAGAAGCTGAAAAGTGAAGTTGAAGACGTTGAAATCATCATGATAACAGGGCAGGCTGATCTTAGATCGGCCATCCGTGCCATCAAGCTGGGCGCCATGGATTATATACGCAAACCCATCGACCCCGATGAATTGAAGATTCAGGTCAATCAGGCTATCGACCGCCGTAAGAAACGTGAACAGCTGAATTATCTGCAAATAGAGAACCAGTACCAATTTGGAAATATTGTTGGTACCAGCGATTCCATGCAGAAAATATATCAATTTATATATCAGGTAGCAGAATCTTCCAAAACTACCATCCTGATCCGTGGTGAGACCGGTACTGGAAAAGGACTTGTGGCCCGCTCAATACATTATCAGAGTCCTCGGGCAAAACACCCATTTATAGAAGTGAATTGCTCGGCAATTCAAGCCAGTCTACTCGAATCAGAACTCTTTGGCCACGAAGCCGGTGCCTTTACAGATGCCAAGCATCGCAAAAAAGGATTGTTGGAACTAGCCCATGAGGGGACCTTCTTCCTTGACGAAGTTGGTGACATGAACCTGGCATCCCAGTCCAAACTTCTCAAAGTTCTGGAAGAGAAAACCTTTCGCCGAGTCGGTGGAACCAAAGAAATTAAAATTGATGCCCGTATCATCAGCGCTTCATCGCAGGACCTGAAACAACTCGTGGAAGAAAAAAAGTTCAGGGCCGATCTATATTATCGCCTTAACGTAGCTTCTGTAAGACTTCCTGCACTTAGAGAACGTAATGACGACATCCTGATCCTGGCGAATTACTTCCTTGACGTATTTAACAAGGAATTCAAAAGAAATATCAGAAGTATTTCCCCTGCTGCTCAGAAAATGCTCATGAGGCATCCCTGGGTTGGTAATGTGAGAGAAATCCGGAATGTCATGGAACGAGCCGTACTGTTCGAGCAGAGTGATGTGCTTTCATCTCAAAACATAAGTCTCCAACAGATTAGCCAGAAAGAAGTGCCAGAAGTATCAGGGATAAATGATGTGAATCAGGAAATTAATCTTCCCGAAGCGGGTCTTTCGCTAGAGAAACTTGAGCAACATCTCTTAAAGCAAGCCCTGGAACGTACCGGGGGCAATAAGACCAAGGCAGCTGCGTTACTTGGTCTAAGCCGGGAAACCATGAAATACCGACTGAAAAAATTTAAAATTTCCTAAAAAAGGTCATTGATAAACCTATCGATTGAAGTGAATAACGACCGAGTAGATATATGAGGGACAAAGTGGATAACAGCAATTCAGGCCAGTTCGACATTGATGCATACGAGGAGTTAATGGAGTTGGTGTTCGCCTATACCGCTGCTGCACAGGACTTTGGGTTTACTCACAAGATGAATAATCGATTCACCTCCCTCTCAATGAACGCTTCCTTTTTAAAACAGGCTCTAGAAAACAAGGATTACGACAAAGCGACTGCTAAGGCGGCCCAAGTCTCAGAATCCATCAATAGCCTGGTAAAATTTTCACAAAATCTAATGAACACTGACCTGATACCAGCTGAAAGTCAGGAACTTACGTTTCCAACAATGATTTCAGATACAGTTGGAAAGCTCTTGAGGTTACCTACCTTTAATGGGATTGAGCTCCAACAGGACCTTGCTACAGGAGTAATCAACACCCAGGCCAATCCAAGAATTATCTGGATATTTCTGTATGCCTACTTGAAACATACAAAACGTTATACAATAGAGGGGCCAGTTTTTATAAGTACTTCTCTCGATAAAGAAAATATGCAATATATAATCAAGACCAATGTGAACCAGATTCTAACAGCACCTCCAATGGGAACTGAAGAAGATTCACTCACATTTCCCTCTGCAGGTGAAGTGCCCTTACGATACCTTGCCAGAGTGATACGAAATGTTTCCAATAGAATCGAATTAATCCATCACACAGAACGCCCCCTTAGTCTAGAACTCAAAATCAAATTGTCCACTATCTAGGGATCGGTTTAAATCAACCGGGTCTAATCACCCGACATGGTTGATATAAACCACTTCATCCTTTAATTTAACTCACCTGATTCTTGACCAGAATTGAGTCAAAAGTGTTTTGCGTTATTCCAAGCTAACATGATCAGCTTAGCTAAATCACATATCCGAATCACCTTAATATCATTATAATCAATATCCTATGCTGTGGATTAATTCTGGAGTATGGTAAGATTTCGTGATGAATTATTGTAACGAACGATTGCCACGTCCGTTCCAGAAGTGCTCGATATTAGACTGGCATGAAAATTGGAATAAATAGAGTCTGCTACATAATGGTATATTGTGCCTATTGCTTAAAGTTTTATATTAAGAAACTAGCGTAGGTGATTCTGGTAACGATAGTTATAGGTTCACTCCTGTGGTCTATGAGCCGTCGATCTCTAGAATCGAACACAATTTGGGATGAATACTTGGATACGTTCATTAGCTGAAAAGATTCAGCTAATGATTAATTATATGGTAATTGTTTAGAAAGGAATCGTCTCATGAAACAAATTAAATGGGTGCAGATTTCGGTACTGTTGTTATCGGTTTCAGTACTTTACTTCTGCTCCGCAAATCCACTTGATCCTGACATGGAAAGTAGTACAGCGTTACAAAAAGGAATTCCAACAGACCAGATAAGCTGGGCAGAATGGAATCCTGAAGTCACGGCAGCGCTTGCAGAAGCCCAAAGCGGTGATCTCGCTAAGAGGACTGGTCGCAAGGGTTATGCATCTAAAACGATCCGTAGCGACGTGGGCGGACAGGTTGGTGGTGAAAAAACATTCATGAATATGGTTGAGGTACCTCAGGATGCTTTTGAAGAGAATCGCCTTAGGATCAGCGTACGCGTACTCAATTTTGATGCATCAGGCCAAACTGCTGCTGGTGTTGAATTTCTGCCTAGCAGAAACTATGATGCCGATATGCGAATCACACTCAGTTGGGGCTTTCTGAACATTGAGGGAAATGCCTGGGAAGAATTAAATCTACAACCATATTACAGTGAAGATGGTGGAGACAACTGGTTTCCAGTTGATGAATATGTCGTCGATCATGTCGCGAAAACCATTAATTTTGGAATTGGCCACTTCACACAATATGCCTGGGCTCTGGGTGAGGATGAAGATTGATATGCTAATACAGCATGTCAATCTAAACACATTGAATTTAAAACATAAAGAAGATATAAATTATGGGTGATACAAATTTACAATCATTCCTGAGAGCCATTCGCGACTTGGCTGTTGAAAGGTGTGGGCTTGATTTTGCCGACTACCTGAAACAACTGCGCAGCGAGCGTGAGAGACTCCTCAAGAAGAGCTGGAAGAAAACACCACCCGAGGCTCTTGGAAACAAGAAGGAAGTTTTTCGTGAAATCGATTTTGATACGATCCAACTTCATTCCTCCAAGTTCCTGGACGAAAGACAGTATCTAGAGTTTCTATATGATATAGCAAAAATTGCCATTCCTCATGGGCAGTTTCATAAAGCACAGCAACTCCTCCTCCTACTAAAGGACCATGCCGGTCTGATGAAGGATGATTACTTCTCAGTTCAGGTGCATCAGAGATTGGGTGACATTTCTTTTTACCTCTCCGATTTCAATACAAGCTTAATCGAATACGAGCTTTGTATGGATTATTATAAGAAACTTAAAAGACCTCAACGACTCGTCGGGATCATGCTTTCAATAAGTGTTGTCCTTGTTGAGACAGGTGAGGTCGAGAGAGCTGAAAAGCTTATGCAGGAAGCCAAGGCACTGGCTAGTGAATTCAAGCTCACTAAATTGCTTATCAAAATCAATATGAACCTGGGTAATATTTACCATTTAAAGGGTTCTTATGATGACTCTCTCAGCCATCTGACACAAACACTCGATTTACTGGGTGAAACTACAGATCGCTCGCTTGAAGCAAGAATTCTACACAACATCGGGCTTGCCTATAAGGCTAAGCACGAAGATGCGAAGGCATTGGAATTCTTTAATAAGAGTATCGAGATGTTTGCCACTGCAGAGAATTATTACTTGAAAAGTGTCTCCTACCTGGAGAAGTCCGAGATTCTATATCGGCAAGATGATCTGTCAGCAGGTACTGCGCTGGCTACATCTGCTTTTCAAGCATTCTCAAAGTTCGGTGACCGACTCAGCATGGGTGAAACCTACAAAATCCTTGGTATGATATCCAGTAAACGGAAGAAGTACCGCACTGCCCAGGCTTTCCTGGAAAACAGTCTCAGGATATGTAAAGACCACAACAAACCGTTGAATATTGGTCAAACTCAGGTGGAGCTAGCTCATCTCTTTATTGAACAAGGGGACACTGGAAAGGCTATCGAATTCCTAAAAGATGCAAAAACTGGCTTCATAAATATGGCTGCTCACTCTAGAGCCAACGAAGTTGAAAGTGAATTATCTGCATTGATGGAGTAAAGTATTAACCTTCCAGATCTGGTTAATACAAAATAGTAAAACTCATCAGACCTACTCAGAGCGCCGATGTGTGCTTCGAGTAGGTCGTTGAGTTTTTGCTTGATAGGGATTGTCTTGCTTAACCACTTTAAAAAAGTGAACTTAATCATAGACCAGGCTGTTAACTTGCAGCCTGTTTAACAATCTACAGGGTAGAAATGGCGCCACAACAAAACAAACTCAGCCTTCAGAATGTCTTTGAACATTTCACAGATATGATTGCCCTCACCGATAAGGATTACATTATTGTGGAGGCAAACCGGGCTGCCAATATCATCATTGGACAAGGCAACGAGCTAACTGGTTTGAAGTGCCATAAGGCAATTCACGACAAGGATGAGCCCTGTAGCAACTGTCCCCTACCTAAATCATTGGAAACGGGCCAAATTGTCAACTCCAACTACTTTGATGCGCGCTATGGAGAATTTTTTGAGGAACGTACCCACCCCATCGTTGATGATGACGATGTCCTGGTGGGGTTTACCATAACCGTGCGCAATATCAGTGATATTCGTGCAGCTGAGGATAAATCCGCACAATCCAGACGACTCGCTTCCATTGGAAAACTGACGGCTGGGGCAGCTCATGATTTCAACAATGTCATGGCTGAGCTGATGGGTCAGATCCGATCCATCAAAAAAACGGCGGTTGATCCTACCTTGATCAAACAGTTAGAAATACTTGAAGGTTCAACGCGGACGGGTTCTGATACCATCCGACGCATGCTTGATTTTGCCAGCGGTGGCCGGGTCACTGAAAAGGAAACCCTGGAAACAGCGGGTCTCATGCAAAATGTAGTTTATATGACCCAGGCGAGATGGATGGAGATTGAGCAAAAGGAAGGTATCATTATATCTGCCATCAATGATTTCGAGCCTGACCTCTATATTTCTGGCAGTAAATCCGAAATCATCAATGCGGTCACCAACCTGATTTTTAATGGCGTCGATGCCATGCCGGATGGGGGTATCCTCACCATGTCCACCTCGGAACAAAATGGAAAGATAATCATCAGTGTCCAGGATACAGGCACTGGAATGACTGAGGATGTGCGCAGCCGCATCTTTGATCCTTTCTTCAGCACCAAGGGGAGCTCGGGTACTGGTCTTGGTTTAAGTGAAGTTTATGGCACCATTAAACGTCACGATGGTGAGATTTTAGTAGAGAGTGAGGTGGGTGCAGGAACGATAATCAGCCTTATTTTCGATAAGGTTGATGCCAAACCAACTGAAATACCCGTACAGGCCATTGAGGTCTCTCCAGTCCGAATTCTAGCCGTGGATGACAACGAATTTATTACCGAGATGCTCAATGAGCTCCTCACCGATGAAGGTCATACGGTTTCCACTTACACCTCCACGAAAGAGGCATTTGAGGATTTTAAAATCAATGAGTATGATCTGGTCATTACGGATATGGAGATGCCTGAAATGGGTGGCCAAGAGTTCGCAGAAATGATCAAGTTAAAACGAAAACATACACCGATTCTGCTCCTGTCTGGATGGCCAATATTTCTTGAAGAGGAGCCAACCCTGGCAGAGTTTATCGACTTCGCCCTGGCCAAACCATTCACAGTGGAAGATATTCAGGGAGTGATACTCAAAGCACTGGAGTTTGGCAAGTAGTCTATCCCCATTTTCTTCGATTGACCCATGGAATGGAATGTCTGTCTCCAAGCGTTTCAAACTGGCATTGCAGGCCTGAATAATATGATAGGCAGAAAGTCCTCGATCATTAACACCCTCGCCCATGCCACCATACACCTTCGTGGTTAACACAATCTTGTCTCGACGACCACCCTGTTTGAGCCAACGACCGATAATCTGCTCAGTAATACCTTCACCCATTTCCCACCTATAAACATCCGCGGTGTCAAAGAAATTCAGTCCAGAATCAAGAGAGGTGTCCATAATCTGAAAACTGCCTTCCTCCGTCGTGTGAGGACCAAAATTCATGGTTCTAAGACATAGACGGCTCACCTTGAGACCTGACCTACCAAGCTGTGTATATTCTATAGTTTCCTCCTGAGGATTTGATACCAATAACTTATATTGTTTAATTTTTCCAATATTGCAAGTTTACTGTACAAAATGATGATCCAGCATCTTGTCCATAATCGCTCGCTGTTCATGATTACGAGAACGTTGCACCTGACTCATATCTATTCTCCATAGACCTCACTGCACTCTATAAATCAGTACTGGCTTTACTGTTTACCTTGAAGCACTATATTTAAATAGTAATTTGTTCGAACTAATAAACCTTGAAGAGGAAATGATGAATCAAAAAATGGCGATAAGTGTACTCTTTGTGGTACTTGTATGTTTTTCCTGCACCCCACCTGCTCCTGTTGAAGAGACTCAACCCCTCCCCCCAACTACCCTGGAACTTCTAAACCAATCTTTGTCACCCGGGATTAATCTCGGAAATGCTCTCGATGCACCTGCAGAGGGTGAGTGGGGAGTTGTGATTAAAGATGAATACTTTGAAATTATTAAAGACGCAGGGTTTAACTCTGTTAGAGTACCTGTCCGTTGGTCAGCACATACTGATACATTGGCACCTTTTACCATTGATTCCGTCTTTATGGCCCGGGTTCACTATGTTATTGATATGGCCCTGAAGCATGATTTGACTGTCGTTGTCAATACCCATCATTATAACTCTCTCTTTAACGCTCCAGCCGAGCATCTCGAGCGACTTCTTGCAATATGGCATCAAATAGGTCAGTCTTTTGCCACCTACCCAGCCCAATTAGTTTTTGAGCCACTTAACGAACCCCATGCGAAACTTACTCCTGCGCTCTGGAATGAGTGGATACCTATTTTGACAAAGGAACTTCGTAGTACCAATCCAGACCGTACCCTCATGTTTGGGACAGCCAATTGGGGTGGCATTTCAAAATTGGATTCGCTGGTCATTCCCGAAACAGAGCACAATGTCATTGTCACCGTTCATTACTACGACCCCTATCATTTTACTCATCAAGGAGCTTCCTGGTCCGAAGGCAGTGATGAATGGCTTGGATTAACCTGGGCTGCTGAAGGTGAACAATTAGCACAAATGGGGAAAGATTTTGATAAAATAAAAGCCTATAGTGTTAAGAATAATCGTCCTATTTATATGGGCGAATTTGGGGCATTCAGTACCGTTGATACAACTTCACGAGTAGCCTGGACATCCCAGGTTGTTCAAGAAAGTGAGAAGCGTGGCTTTTCCTGGGCATATTGGGAATTTTGTTCAGGATTTGGTGTTTATGATTCAGAATCTGACACCTATCGAGATTTTCTGCTAAAAGCGCTCATCCAGGATAAATAACCCCAAGAGGGTTCAAGAAATGTTCTGACAAAAAAAGCCCCCGACATTCATCGGGGGCTTTTTATTATTGTGTGTCGTCCTGAAAATAGTTGACCAATTAGGGAGGTCAATATGCAAGGACAA
>CAZDVD010000005.1:0-121671 GCA_964508765.1 uncultured Lentisphaeria bacterium | reverse complement strand
TTCCTAATACACAAACAATTACATCCCAATAGCCCTCTTTCATTGAGGGCTTTTTCTATTAATTGTGTCGTCCTGAAAAAAGTTGACCAAACTGGAGGTCAATATGACAGGCAAATCAACCGATTGGAACGCTGACAACTTCCCGCCACTGATCCGGCCCCCCATTCGTTTCAACCAGCACAACCTCTGTTATGGTTACAGTGAGTGGGAAGCCAATGTGCATACTTTCCATCAACATTTTTTTACTGTGAAGTTCTAGCTGGCTATAAAGCAAACTTAGGTGAGGCACGAACGTGTTGTTATTTGTTATCTCAAAATGCCGTGTAGCCCTCAGGTGCAAGTCTTCAAGAAATGGGTTGAGATGCGTATGCATGATGATACTTCTGAAGTATTGATCGAACATCCCGATATAACTAAAGCTAAGCTGAAAGGGCTCTAGCTTTTGAGTGAATTCAATCAGCTTAGTCTTGATCCACTCAACCTTCTGTGGTAGTTGACCAAGCAAAGTGATATGGGGAGAAAATTTTGGTGTTCCCTCCCTCTCAGAAAGTTGACTAATCAAGTTCTGCAGGTATTCATATTCTGGATTTGTCGGAATGAGCCAGATGGAATGACCCCGGGTATTTTTTGCCACGATTTTCACCCCTTCCCAAAATAAATTCGGTTAGTACAATACATAAAATATAATCCAAAATTCTTTCACCAAGCCTTATCACTAGCGGATTAAATACACTTTCTTCAAGCTACTCCAGACTTTTCCCGCTTGATCATCAAACAACAATTTCATGATATAGAGACCTGTTACCGCCTTGCCACCATAATTTGCTTCTCCATCCCACACGACCTCTCCACGATGGCTCACAGGCTTTACCTGGATGGGGTCAGCAATTTTTCGACCTGCCATATCAAACACTTCCACAGACATCAAACCCCTTTCAAATGGCAACTCATAATGAATAGCCATTTGATCAGCATGTCCATCCCCATTAGGCGAAAAGGGGTTGGGATTCAGCTCTATATCCAGTTTTGAGACAAGGACATCCAGATAGAGACTGTTCTCCTCACCAGGAGTTGACCCTGACTCATCAATGCAGACACTCCAATTCCCCGGTCCATCACCTTGAGCTTCAGGGCGAATACGCTCCAGAGAGCGACCCAACACCAACTCTGTTGAAAAACCATACCACATCCCATCCATGAGAACTCCCTGAGGGTCAAATAGAGAAATCTGCTCTTCAGAGTTATTGAGTGTGGGAAAGTGCGGAATGCCCTGATAACCCTCACCAGTCACCTCTGGAAGGATAGGTTGGTCAACGCCTAGAACCAGATAACTGTTTGCCTCTATCATGAGGCTGGTATCTGAGATGCAGATTCTTGAGTCCGAATTGTCCGCAATACACCAACTGGCCAAATCCACTGCGTCAGCACCTCGGTTGTAGATTTCTATCCACTCATTCCCATCATTTACAGGCAGGGGCATAACCTCATTGATGATCAGAGATGACGTAGTCCCTGAGACATAAATTCTCTTTTCCAGGCTATTATCAACGGGGGATTCATCTCCTGAAAATTCAACCTTAACTTTCAGATTAAACCAACCCGATGTTTCTGATGTGAGTTCTAGATTCCAGGTTAGAGTATCCCCAGCCCAAATGGGAGGCAATGTCTCGAGCCAATAATCAGCTTGCGTATGATTGTTAAGAAGCCTCACTTCGAGTTCAGCATTCTCAATCCAATCGACGCCAGCATTTACTACCGGGATTCGGATAGAAAAGGCCTCATCTATCCATAGTATTGAATCCAAAAGCAAGATCTCATCAATAGCCAGATTCTGGGGTGGTAGAAGTGTTGAGTTTTTCCTTCCTGGGGTAATGCCCAGAGGATCCTGACAAACCGACCAGTTGGACTCCAGCTCTTGCGCTTTCCAGAGTGCCATACGCTCCAGACTCTTGCCTGATTCATCATTGGGAGGTGCTTCATAACCATGTGCAAGCATCCTTTGCCCGAGAGGATCCGTGATGATGATTGAATCGGAGCTGTTGTTCAGACTTGGCCATAATGAAAGTTCACAGACCTGTGCAAAAGAGTGTGTCCAATCAGCCAGTGTTATTGCATCACCTGTCCATACAAACAAGCTGTCTGGCTGAATGAGAATCTGGGACATCACTTCGCCTTGCGCCCCACTGCGGTCCCTGAAGCTCCACCCCATCAAATCCAGTGTGTTGGTACCAATATTAATGAATTCAAGGAATTCAGTTTGATCTTCATGAGGGATATAGTGAATTTCATTGATGGCGATTTGTCCTGGTGGAAAACCCAGGACAACCTGCACCGATGTATCAACCAGAATTTCATTATCATGGAATATCCGGATAGGAACTTGAGAATAGCCGGGCCACAACATGGGGCTGGTAAAATTCAGAGAGTCTGATTCAAAACTGGGTAAGACCCCATACCAACAGATATCTGCATCGGATTCCAGTTCCAACGAATACAAAGTATCCATGCCCATATTTTGGAATCGCACACACACCTCTGCTTGAGTAGGTCCAGTCGTATTTGCTGTTTCCAGGATCAGTTCATCGATCCGAATTTCCACAGGGAGCAAATGTCGCGTATTCATTCGCGAGGGCGTGCCCCCATCTTCCTGGTTACTGGCAGCCCAGTTTATCTTCTCATGCGGGTAGCAATCCGGATGACGACGCTCCAGTGAAGTGGCAGATTTTCCCCAACTACCTCTGTAGAAAACTGAAGTTATTTGACAACCCGTCGCATCGAATAATCTGATAGAATCAGAGGAACTGTTTAAAGCAGGCCATGAGTCGAGTTCATATATTTCTGCTGCCTCAAGACCAAAATAATTCGCCATAGAAGAGGACGCACACAGGGTTAGGTATTGAAATGAATCTAAAAAGAGCAACGTATCGCTGATGGAATGCCTTGTTTGATTCGCATCTGAGAATGTCCACCCCTGTAGAGAGACGGGATCATCACTTCTATTCTGGATTTCCACCCATTCTCCTTGTTGATCTGAGGATGGGCTGTACATCACCTCGGTAATACTGATGATATCTCGCGGGTATGATCCAACCACTTCAAATCTGAGGGAATCATCTTTGGCAACCTCATCGTTTTCAACCAGAACTCTTGCCTCAAGCTGGTGCATACCTGGCACAAGGGGAAACAGAAACAAGAGAATATCAACCACATCCTGCGAATTCAGTTCAATGTTACTCGGAACAATGGTTTCCCATTCCCCCTCATCTTTCACATCATTTTGATTTTCATCTCGATAGATAGATACAGAAAAATCAGGGATAGCATATTCACCCGTATTTTTAATTGTGACTAGAATTTCAATAGCTTCTGCCATCGCTGCATTTTCAATTTCAACATCAGTTAAGCTCAGATTTATGAGAGGTGGAGTCACTGAATTTCGATATCCTGGAGTACCATTCATTACCAACGACTGCTGCCAAATACTCAATGAATCAGGAGTGTTCAGGGAAACCCGCTCCCAGGAATAACCATTTGAGGTGGATGAAGACCAGGACATTTCACTCGATATCGAGGAGTCTGAGCTACGAATGATAACAGACTCACCTGTGTTTGAAAGACCACCGCTTCCAAAGCTTGCATCTGTGGAAATTGTAAAGATAGAAAGGGAATCATTTATTATCTCAGGATAGGGTCCAGAAGTAAAATCATATCCAGGATCAAGAATAAGGGCATAGTGTGAGGGCTGAATCTCGATTGGACCTGATAAATGTGAAATAGTATCCACACCATTTCCATCACTCAAAATCCAGCCATTGATATGCATCACACTATCTGAAGCATTAAATAACTCGACAAATTCGTTTTCATATTCTGACCCCTGAGGATTTGACATCACTTCAGAGATACGTATGTCATTGGCGTGTAAGCAAATAGCCAACAACATAAGGCAAGTCTTGTGCATAATAATCCCATCTTTTTGTTTTGAGGTTTACTCGATGAATGGAAGGTAATTCAAGATAAATACTATTGCCAACTTTTTCATGATATCAGCAATATTTAACTTATATTCAAATCGCTTCGCCAAAGTGAGTTTGAATAATTAGGAGGAAACATGAAGATAGTGAAACTAAGTTTTTTAATTGTACTGACCGCTTTGGTCATGTTCAACTGCTCCAGTGGAAAAGAAGTCATTGATATGCCCAAAGATGCAAACAATCCCAAGGGCCCAGCTGACTTACCAGATTGGTTTACCAATCCCCCTGAAGAAGATGACATGTACATCTATGCAGTTGGAATGGGTGAGTCCCGACAAATGGTTGTAGCCATTGATAAAGCTAAACAGGCTGGAAAAGTCGAGCTCTCTGAACGTCTTTCTGCAAATGTTAAGAGTCAAGTTAAGAGCTTTACCCAGGAAGCTGGCATGTCAGAAAATACTCAAATTGTTGAGTTCTATCAATCCACATCAAAAACAGTGACTGACAATACATTAAACGGTGTTACCGTTTTAAAAAAATACCCCTATGAAAAAAAGGGTGGCACCTGGATCGCATATGTTCAGCTCGGTTTGAAGAAAGATGCCGTGAGTACTGCAGTTGTGAATGTCATCAAAAACGAAGAAGCTCTCTATGCAGAGTTCAAAGCTTCCCAGGCCTTTCAAGAGCTGGAAGCAGCTACACAAAACGCAAAGTAGTTTTTAGTCCATCAAATTAAGAAGGCTCCCGCTTGGGAGCCTTCTTTGTTTCATCAAGTTTTTTCTGATCTCAATTCCCAATAAAATTCACTCTCGTGAAAAATTCCTTTTTGAAAGCATCACCAATGGGAATTTCCTTACCTTCAATCTGAATAAATTGCTTCTGAATGACCTCAATTTTCTTTAGGGCAACGACGTAGGATCGATGTACCTGAACAAAATCAGCTGACGGGAGTAATTCCAAAAGCTGATTGAAGGTCATACGGGAGAGCAGTTCCTTACCATTAATTTTGAAGATAATGTAATGACCATCTTTTTTGATATAGCTGATCTTCTCCGAATCAACCTGGTGAATCTGAGCACCACTCTTTATAAATATCTGTGATTGGTTCTGCTTTGCAGGGGTCCCGGGCTGAATGGGTTCTGCAGGAAACTTTTTGATCTGGGCTTTATGGGCAGCAGCCAGAAACCTTTCAAATGGAATTGGTTTTAACAAGTAATCCAAAGCTTGAACTTCATAACTCGCCACGGCATGTTCTGGATAGGCGGTACAGAAGATGATTTCCGCTCCCAGATTCTGAACCAAGCGTGCGAGTTGCATCCCATCCAGATCAGGCATGTTAATATCCATAAACACCAGATCGACCTGCTCATTTGAAAGATAATTCAGTGCTTCAAGTGGGTCGGTGAATGAAGCTGATAGTTCCAGCCAACTGACCTTGTTGACAAATGCACTGAGTATCTCAATAGCCCCCTGCTCATCATCAACAACGACGCAACGTAGTTTGTCTGTCACAATGATATCCCCATTTCAACCCCATATTCAACATCAGTAACTCTGATCTCAAGAGAGTGTTTCTCAGGATAAAGATGCTCAAGTCGTCGCTTGACATTTTCCAGACCGATGCCCTTATGCTCCTGGGAGGCTACACGATCAGGGAACCGTGAATTAATCAGTGTAAACTCAATTTTATTCTGAGATACAACCAATTTCATCCTGATATATCCCTTGCCATGATTATCGATTCCATGTTTAAAAGCATTTTCAACAAATGGTAAAAGAATAAGTGGGGCAACTCTAAACCTGCCAATATCTCCTTCAATTTGGAAGTCAACCTCCGGTGGATCATCTCGCTTGTATTTTAACAACATAAGATCTATGAAATTTTGGAGATGCTCAATTTCCTGATGCAGACCAATACTGTCTCCAGCGCTATCATAAAGCATATACCGCATAAGACCAGAGAGTCTTAATAAAGCATCACTCCCCTCCTGGTCATCATTCCTTTGCGTGATGGCATAAATGTTATTCAAGGTGTTAAATAGGAAATGTGGATTGATCTGAGAACGAAGATATTTTACCTCGGCTGCAAGATTCTCGAGCTCTAGTCGTTCCTGACGACGCATCTGCTGATTTCGCTCACGCAGGAGTCCATAGAAGATCCCTCCGACCATCACCAAGATATTACCGGAGAGAATAGTTAAATTCAGAATTTCTTTACGGGATGTAAGCAACATCTTATCAGATACTTCCCCTGGAGCGGTAGGCAAGTTGAAGACTCTAAGGGTCAGGTGATCCCAAACCCATTCCATACCTGAACCCACAAGTAGGACACCCAAAAACATTCCTGCAACCTGTAGTAGGGTTACCAGATTGAGACGCCTGGGTATCAGGGTCCTAGCGACCAGCATGACCAACACAGCGGAAAGCAGAACATCGAACATGCGGACAGCATAGAGACTTCCATCCAGATTGTTGAACTCCCCGTAAAACACTGGCCTGGTCGCCGTTTGAATGGGTATGAAATACACAACTCCAAACAGGAGGATGAGCAGGGCAGGTTCAATCCATTTACGCAACATAGTGAACCAATATATCCATTTATTTTACTTCTTCGACCCCTAAGGCGTCCAATCCGGCATTCCCTGGCACCAGGAGCGCTTTACAAGGCACCAAGAAGTTTTTGCATGATTCAAATCATTCAACGCCAGAATTCAGTGGATTCATGCCATTAATCTCATTCACTGTTTTTATCCTCTATCTTGCCCTCGTAAACATTCAAAAGGAGTCTAACATGACATCAAAGAAACACATACTACTGATTATGCTTATTGCCTTACTTGCCCTCACATCCCTTGCCCAAGAAAAAAAGGTGGTGATACATAGGAAACCTCATGGCGAAGAACATCGCAAAGAGGTCTTCATCTCTCATGATGGTGAAGTGTCTGATTCAGCAACGACAAAGATATTTGTCCACAAAAGACCTCATCATGAGAAAAAGGCCACTCGGATCATCATCAAGAAATCAGGTTTTTTCAAAAAGAGCAAGATCGTTATCGATTTCGACCCCATAACGAAGAAGATCATGAAAGTTCTGGAGAATGGGAAGGAGATGCCCGAAAAGAAATTCCACAAATACCAGGAATACCTGGAAGATGCCACTGAGCTCGCTCCCCTGGAAGCTCTCTACCCTGCTATGGAAGAGATTGATCTCAAAATTGAATTAGGTGAACTCCCCTCCCTGGAAGGGTTGGAAGGCCTGGACTCGCTTATTATTCATCTTGAAGCTCTGGAATCAGCACACGCAGTTATTAAAAAAAAACACTACAAATCTATCAAACGCATCATTGAATTAGATAATCTGGCAGAGACCATTCAAAACATCCTGGCAGAAAGTGGAACTACTCCTCCTCAGAAGATTGAGATGATCTCTATTGAAAAGGGTGTGTTCTACGCGAATGGTGAAAAAGTCAAAGGAGAAGCTGGCCAAAAATGCCTTCAAGCCTATCTGAGTCAGTCGGACCTTAGCCAGGAAGATCTTGACCGAAAAAAAGAAGAGATCAGCATCAAGATCATATTTGATTGAACCAAAATAAATATCCTTCCACTAACGCACGACTGTCGGGGTCCGCGCTAGTTAAAACCGCTCCTTGTGGGCGGTTTTTTATTTGCGCTTGTCCGACTTCCTCTGCAGTTGTTCATTCCCAAATTTGAACTGACCTGTTTCTTTTGCCATGAGGAGCTGAGCACCACCTACATCGGCTGAATCGATTCTGGAAAGAAAACGTTGTGCTTCCTTGCCGCGTAGTGTTGTTGCCAAACGGTTAGATCGAAATATTCTCACCATGCCATCCTTACTCGTTTGATACGAGAAGGGTTGCTGAGCCAATGAGTCATTACTTATCATAGTTATTCTTGAAATTCAATTTTCCATACTCATCATGAGAAATCCTGTAAATGCGGCATTGTTGGGCGCCAATCGGTTATCAACTTTAGATTTCATTTCATTGATGATAGAACGAAACTCCTTATAAAATTCCCAGATGGGACGAGGCTTATACACCAGGGAATCCAACTCAAACTGTTGGATCACACCCTTGGCAGTGGTGGGTTTCACAAACACCTCTTCGAATGGTTTATGATAGACTGGTAGAACAGAAATGAGTGACCATTTTGCCAGTTTCCCGGTAATCAAGACGTCCAACATCATATTAAAACCCTGTTCCTGATTCCCGTGAAGCACCTCCTTTAACCCCTGGGCCAGAATTGTCTCATACTGATAAGGAAGCGTATTTACAAAATCTCTAAATTTTGGTTTTTCGAAGAGACTCACCATGGATGAACGGCTCACCATCTTACTCATGGTTTGAATAATAGTTTTCGTGTCATTAAATTGATCTTCAGCGAAGGCTTCTTGAACCTGAATGATCGTCCTGTCCATGTTATGTTTTTTACCGATAGCTACCATATCGGGGTGTTCAAAGCCCCCAGGATACATGTTAAAAAACTTTTCTTCTGCTTGTTTCAATTTATCGAGATTCATATGGTCTCCCTTTGATCATCATGTCTTCATAGTTGGTAACTGGATCTTTTTATATTCCTTAGAGAAGCTAAACCATAGGGAACAAAATTTATCACAATTCGTTGATCCCTTATGTATATTCGCAAGTCTAAGTTATAAAGGAGTGTTGATGAGATTCAAGTGGTTTCCAAAACAAATTTCAAAGTCTATTGGCATTCTTAGTTTCACACTATTGCTATTTAACTGTAATTATGCCCAGGAGCCTATGAACTACAATAAATTAACCCCGGAAGAACAACGGGTGATTCTCAACAAGGGCACTGAAAGACCTTTCAGCGGAAAATTCGAACATCACGATGAAACAGGTACTTATACCTGTAAGCAGTGTGATGCACCCCTTTATAAATCTACAGATAAATTTGATGCTCAATGCGGCTGGCCCAGTTTTGATGATGAAATACCTGGCTCGGTAAAGCGAGTGACTGATGCCGATGGCCGCAGAACTGAAATACTTTGTGCCAATTGCGGTGGTCATCTCGGACATGTCTTTTTAGGTGAAGGCTTTACCTCAAAGAATGCCAGACACTGCGTCAACTCAATTTCATTAAATTTTGAACCTGTGGAGATACACATGGAAAAAGCTATTTTTGCATCGGGTTGTTTCTGGGGCGTGGAATATCAACTTCAAAAACTGGATGGCGTCATTTCCACCAGTGTCGGTTATACAGGAGGTTTTCTCCCGAATCCCACCTACAAACAGGTTTGTACTGGAAGCACTGGCCACGCAGAAGCCGTTGAAGTTGTTTTCGACCCCCAAAAGGTGAGCTACGAAACCTTAGCCAGAATATTCTTCGAGACCCATGATCCCACACAGGTAGATGGTCAAGGACCAGATCTTGGCACCCAGTACAGATCAGGAATTTTCTATTCCTCAGAGAATCAGAAAGCCACGGCTGAAAAACTGATTAAACTGCTTGAAGATAAAGGACTCGATGTGGCTACTGAGCTCACATCTGCTTCAGAATTTTATGATGGCGAGGAATATCATCAGGACTATTACATCAAGTCAGGTGGTATCCCCTATTGTCACGCTTATACAAAAAGGTTTTGACTCTAGCTTTTATCTATATCCACATCCCCATAGAGCTTTTGTAATCTTACCAACTCCTGTTTGGTTTCCTTGACGATCTCTGCGTAGGCTGGGTCTGAGTAGACATTATTCATTTCAGAAGGATCTTTCTCGAGATCAAACAATTCCCAGAAAGCTTGATACGGTCTAATTCAGTTTTCCGGCAATAAATGCTGTGGTCCAGGCTGCTTGAAAATTATACCCTCCGGTAATGCCGTCAATATTCAGAATTTCTCCAGCAAAATATAGATTCTCACACACTCTACTCTGCATTGTTTTCCCATCAATACTATCGAGACTCACACCCCCGCAGGTCACAAATTCATCCTTGAACCCTGTTTTTCCTTGAACCATATATGAATCATTGGTAAGGACGGCAACCAGCTTATTCAGTCCTCTATTTCCCAGTTCACCCCATTTCCTGGTCAATGGTAAGTCGCTTTTCAGCAACAGGAAGCGCCACAATCTATCTGGTAAACTGAAGGGTCTGATATTGGGTAAAAGTTTGCGTGAGTGTTCTGCAATGATGCCATTAAGTTGCTCTAAAACGACTTCATGATTGGTTTGATCCAGCCAGTTAACTCTGACATCGAAGTGATAGTTTTTTTCGTTTAATACCCTCGCGCCAAAAGCTGACAGTTTAAGAATGGCGGGTCCACTCAGGCCCCAATGTGTGATGAGCAATGGGCCTGTGATTTTCAATTTGGTACCAGGAATACTCACCAGTACAGGATCTATTGCAACACCCGTTAGCTCAACAATGGACTCAGAGGGCATGTTAAAAGTAAAGAGCGAGGGAACTGGTTTTTCTATTTTATGTCCAAGTTTTTCTAGCCATTCCAAGCCTTCTGATTTGGGCGAGCCTCCACTTGCCACAATCACCTTATCAAAATTCCTTGATGGTAAATCCTGACGGGTAAATTCCAGTTTTAGTTGATTACCGTTTTTAGAAATTGCCTGAATCTCAGACCAGTACTCACAGGGTATACCCATTGCTTCCGTCTGGTCCATAAAGCAATGAATGATACTGGCTGAATCCTGTGAGACGGGGAATACTCGCATATCATCCTGAACAAAAAGAGGTACGCCTCTTGATTCAAACCACTCCATCGTGTGTTTGGTATTAAAAATCTTTAATGCTTTTTTCATAAGTGCTTTGCCACGGGGGTAGGCACTGGCAAGCTCGCTGATAGATGTGTTACCATTGGTAACATTACATCTGCCTCCGCCAGAAATCTTAACTTTGGCTAGAGAAAATCGGGTCTTCTCAAAAATAACCACCCTGGCTTCGGGGAAATTCTGCTTAACTGAAATGGCGGAAAAATAACCTGCTGCTCCTCCCCCGATGATGGCAACATCCACGTTAGTTCGCCTTATTTATTCAGAAGATGCTGGAAATAGGTGGGAATCTTGGCCTCAAAAGTCATTTTCTGTTTTGTGCCGGGGTGTTTGATGTTGATTAAACCAGCATGCAAAGTCAATCTTTTGATGCCTTTAGCACTATCCCCATAGACCTTATCTCCAGCTACTGGACAGTCAATATCAGCAAATTGAACACGTATCTGATTCTTTCGACCTGTGAGCAGGTCAATTTCAACCAGGCTAAATCTTTTTGATTCCTGTAGAACCTTATATCCAGTCTTGGCAAGCTTACCTATTTTTTGATCCTCGGTGGAATACATTTTGTGAACCACATTTTCCGCCAGATATGAAGAAAGCACACCTTCCTTTTCAGCGAGGTTTCCGTGGATAACTGCATAGTATTTTTTGGTGAAGTTTTTCCACTCGTCCTGCAAATAGCGCTTATTTTTTTCACTTTTTGCAAAGACCAGGACACCTGAGGTATCTCTATCCAAACGGTGAACGATATAGATCCGTTTTCTAGATTTTGCATTTCCTTTGCGGACATAATTATTCAAAGCAAAATAGGCCGTTCTATCACGGGTTTTTGCATTACTCATAGACAGGAGTCCACTCATTTTGTCAACAACGAGGATATCGTCGTCTTCA
This sequence comes from uncultured Lentisphaeria bacterium, assembly GCA_964508765.1. Classification (GTDB taxonomy): domain Bacteria; phylum Fidelibacterota; class UBA8477; order UBA8477; family JABMPR01; genus JABMPR01. Next base: position 110,039 of record CAZDVD010000005.1, on the reverse strand, counting down.
AATACAATGGTGAGCCCTCGAGGCTGGTGCCTCTTAGATGGTTTTTTGGTTTTCTTGGTTTCGAAAGGATCCATGGGATTTGAATTTACCTGAATGTTGTATGAAGCGTTTTAAGGTTTCTGGAAATAATCGCGTTTGAAATAGACATAGGCCACAAAGCCCCACCATGCGATGAGCGTGGCAACAATTGTCAAGGCGGATGCTTGCGCAATAATTGCGTCCCCTCCTGCTCCTATCATCTCGCCATAGTCACTCAAGAGGCTGGAAGTAGCCTCACCATACATGATAAAGAGAAGCCTGTCAACTGAATAGATCAGGGTGCCTGAAAATATCATCTGAAAGCCCCAGGGTTTTGCTGTCCATAATCCCGCACCCATGCCCCCATATATTCCTATATACAAAAGATGATAAATCACTGCGATAATCCCGCTGCGATCCCCTCCGAACAAGGAAACAGGAGAGCTGATTGAAACAACCTCGATCAGGGCAGAGATGATGAAAAAGAAACCTGCAAATCTCATGGTAAAACGTGGACCTTTGGTTCCGCTGGATGTAGAGCTACTCGTTGAAGCCGGCGGCATCCATAGATCATTTTCTTTCATGGCTGAACAGTAACGACAGAAAATTGCATCATCACGGATTTCTTCAGCACAATATGGACATTTCATTCAGAGTACCTCATAATTGGTCAGAGTATAATATTATTTTCACCCTTTCCCTCAATGAAGCTTGGCAAGTTGCCGGAAATATTAAAGCATCTCAACGACCCTTGAGCTGAATAATCTCGTAGGTATACAGAAAGCTCAAAAGATCATAATCCATTTTAAGTTCAAAATAAAATTCTGTTGAATAGCCGGGTTTTAAGGGTTCACGTACTACAAAATTCTGTGACAGGAGCAAGCGTGAGGGGTCCAATGAATCACCCCCAGTGTACCTCACCATTGAGCCTTGATTGTAATTGATACCATTCTCAGAGACGCTGGAGTTTTCAGAATATAAATCGAATCTGAATATGGATGAGGTGATATCGTGTTTACCATTATTCTGTATCTTACCACGGATGTAGTCACGCTGCAGATTCACTTCAAAATCGCTGATTTCAACCTGGTTAAATTGATCAGGGGGAATGGCTTTATCATCCATAACTGAACAGGTCATAAGCAGCATCAGGGGAATCCACATCATGATTGCAGATTTGATCTTTCTTACAAGTTCAAGCATCATTAAGTATCCTTAATTTCTTCAGTTCCATCTGAATACCTGGCAAACCTACCTCTATCAGGTGGATTGACCGGATCATGTCTATCCCAGGGCCAACCCCCATATTCTGTTGCCCGGTAATCATCAAAGGCTTTCTGAATCTCAGCCTGAGTATTCATGACAAAGGGGCCATATCGAACGGCGGGCTCTTCAATTGGTTTTCCCTGTAGAAGGAGGATTCGTGATTGCTCCGGTCCATTTTTTAGATGGATTGCTGTAGCTGAAGCCAGTTCCACTGCATGATACTCTGGGATATCCTCGCCAGCTATATTGAGCGAGCTACCTTCATAAAAGTAAAGGTCTCGATTCACACCTTCTTCGCAGGCAGGAATAACAAATTCTGCCTCTGCTTCGAGTGTAATCACCCAGATAGCAACCTGGTTGATTGATTCGGCCGCCCAGGAATCTGGTGCAGGATTAGGAGCCGCTGCATCACCAAGGCTCCCTGCAATGATACGAGTCTCAATTTTGCGACCTTGACTATCCTGACTCTGTATGACAGGAATGGATTCCGACCACAGCATCTTGTATGCAGGCGTGACCATTTTCGATTTACCAGGAAGGTTCAGCCATATTTGAAAGAGTTCCATGGGATTGGACTTATCCTCAAAGATCAGAGGAAACATCTCGGCGTGTTGGAGGCCGCTTCCTGCAGTCATCCATTGGACATCTCCATTCCCATATCGACCCGCTGAACCTGATGAATCATGATGATCCACGAGTCCATCCAGCACAACTGTTACTGTTTCAAAGCCACGATGAGGGTGGGCTGGGAATCCAGGCACCTCACGTCCATGGTACATGTTCCAGCCATCTTTTTGGTCAAAATCCTGACCCATATTTCTTCCTGAAAGAGAAGCGGCCGGACCCATTTTTCCATCGCCCTGGGGATAAGCATCCTTATGGTGAACACAGAACAAAAATGGATCGCGAGTTTCCCACAAGAATCCCAGAGGTTTTATATTTTTAATCATTCCTGATTTTTCCTTACAACCCCCGTCATTATTATTCAGGAAACTAGACCTGAACCCATCCTATACAAATAGGTTTTAAGTGGATGATTAATTGGTATTTGCTGGCTCTGCCCAAACGGCAAATTCATTTCCATTGGGATCAGCAAAATGAAAACGTGTTCCTCCGGGAAATGAAAAGATTGGTTTAATGATTTTGCCATTGGCTTGCTTAACCTTCTCGAGTGTTTCCTCCAGTGCATCACTGTAAAAGACGATTAATACAGATCCAGAGCTTGTCACAGAAGTCAGCTCTGATTTAAAAAATCCTACATCAATTCCTGCATTGGAACAGGCTACATAGTCGGGACCATAATCAACAAATGACCAATTAAATACCTCAGCGAAGAAAACTTTGGTGCCTTCTATATCCTTAGCGGGAAATTCCAGGTAATTGATTTTCTCATGCTTGTTCATGTGAAATACCTCCGTAGGCAACGCCACTGAGATCTGCCATATCACGTTTCCAGGTGGTTAGATCAGTATGATTAAATTGATTTAAATGGCTATGTCCACAGGCCCTGGCCATGACTTGCATCAGTTCGGTTGAAGCTCTGAAAAAATTATTTAGCTGTTGGGCTCCCTTTTCAATTTTAATGCGGGCTCTCAATTCAGGCTTTTGAGTGGCTATACCTACAGGACAATTGTTGGTGTGACAGGCTCGCATGCCCAGGCAGCCGATTGCTTGAAGCGCAGAATTTGAAACTGCAATTGCATCGGCACCTAACGCCATGGCTTTGATAAAATCTGCAGGCAACCTGAGCCCACCTGTAATCACTAGGGATATATCCTGACGACCCTGTTGATCCAGATAACGGCGTGCACGTGCCAGGGCTGGGATGGTTGGTACTGAAATATTGTCCCTGAAAATCAGGGGTGCTGCTCCAGTTCCACCACCGCGGCCATCCAGAATGATATAATCCACACCAATATCTAGTGCTGCCTGGATATCTTTTTCAATATGCTGGGCTGAAAGTTTTACACCGATGGGTATTCCACCAGTCGCTTTTCTCACTTCTTCAGCAAAGCTTTTATAGTCCTCAATGTTTTCCCAGTCAGGAAAACGTGAGGGTGAGATGGCTGACTCTCCTTCAGCCAGTCCCCGCACCTCGGCAATTTTGCCCATAACCTTGTTACCTGGGAGGTGGCCACCTGTCCCGGTTTTTGCTCCCTGGCCACATTTGAAATGGAAAGCCTGGCATTTTTGAACCTTATCCATAGAATAGCCAAATCGAGCTGAGGCCAATTCATAGAGGTAACGACTATTGGCTGCCTGCTCGTCTGGAAGCATACCGCCTTCACCTGAGCAAATTCCTGTCCCTGCCAACTCTGCTCCTTTGGCAAGAGAGACTTTTGCTTCTTCGGAAAGAGCACCAAAACTCATATCGGAGACAAAGAGTGGTCTATCCAATACGAGTGGTTTCTTAGCATTTGGACCAATAACCACCTGTGTTCCGACTTCCGCATCGTCCAGAAGAGGTACTTTGTGCAATTGAGCTGTAAGTAATTGAATATCATCCCAGCTGGGCAAGTCTTGCCTGGGAACCCCCATGGCATCGACGCGACCATGATGACCCAATTCAGTCAGACCTTTTTCAGCCAAATGTTGAATATATTTGCTGTGTGGCTCTTCTGGTGCGCCGTGAATATCCTGATAGAGTCCCTGATACGCATCTCGGTTATAGGGTTGAGGATTATGAGCCTCCCACTCCTTGATTTCATCTTCATCCACCCAGACCTGATTATCTTCGATCCAGGATGTAAATATTTGAAGTTTTTCCTCATTATTATAGGCACTGACCCCAGACTTGTAGTTGTAATCCCAATTATGCAAGCCACAGATCAGGTCATCCCTTTGAACATGTCCATCAGACAGCAAAGCGCCCCTGTGGTGACAGCGACCATAAAGAACCGAGACTTCTTCCCCATCCGAGAATCGTGTGAGAACGAGGTCCACATTGCCAACCAATGCGTAGACAGGTTCCGTGGGTTTTAAATCTGGTAAATAAGCGATTGAAATTTTATGCATAATGGGTTCCTGTTGGTTTTGATTAAGCTTTAATATGGGACAATTTGTTCAATGAATGATTGGATCAAGCCTGGTCTGAAACATAAACCGAGATGTGTTTGAGACCAGCTCGTTTCACTCTCAATCCATAAGTCCTTTGTGCATCACCTATCCCAACCCCTTCAATGATGTCAGCAACAAAGGTCCCGAATATGGCATACTCAGCATCGAATTTTGCTCCCTGAGACTTCTCTATTCCAATGACATTCATTTTGAGTCCTTATCAAGTGAAAATCTTTTGATCATTTCAATATCAAGGTGGTCACCTTCATCCCTGGCATAATAGGCTTCTCGAATAATACCTTCCCGATCCACGAGAAAATCGGCAGGCATAATGGTCAGGCCTCCTGTGAACATATTGGGAAGATATCCTTTGATCAACATCCCCTTCAGGAGCGTTGGTAAGCGCATTATCATGCCAGTGAAAAAGCCCACAATGGAACGTTCAATTCCGTATTTTTTGTAATAAGTTCCGTCAGGATCAGCCAGTATTGGGAAAGGAGTTTCATGCCCTTCCGTGTGACGAGTGAGATGCTCAAGATTTGATTTAAAAATAGCCACCATGGTGAAATCTTCACCAAATTCATTCACACGCTGAACCAGGCTATTCACCCTCAGGTTACAGAATGGGCAAGATGCAAATCGATAAAAGGACAACATGAAAGGTTTACCTGATAAGGATTTCAGGTCGAAATCGATTCCATCGATAGCCGTCAATTTGATGTTTTTTACTTTTTCTCCGGTTTTTAATCTCACGATTCCCCGCTTTCAACAATTCTCAAAATGAATTTTGATAGGTTGCGTTAATTATTTCTTCCAGTCCTGCTTGTCTAGATTCATCCGCAGAAGTGTCCACTTGCTATCTTTTCTGTTTGGGATCGTCTTATATGTTGTGAAACCAAACCGCTGGTAACTTTGAATCGCAGGCTCATTAAGTGCGAATACTCCCAGATCTATCTTTACCAACCCCAAATCATCAAACGCAACATGAAGGGCGAGTTGGATCATCATTTTGCCCCAACCCTGTCCCCGATATTGTTTGGGACCGATGAGTACTCTCCCCAGCACCGCACGCTTCTCATCATAGTCCACCCTCATCAGTTCGATATGACCTACGGTCGTTCCATCCAGGATTGCTTTGTACATAAAATGAGAGGGACGGTCTGCTTGAGTTAGTTCCAGGGTGGCAGTGAGTTGCTTTGCATCCAGAGGAAACACGTATTTTGGACCTGACCACTGTAGCAAAAAATCAGCATCTGGGACCCAATCAATCAGTCTCTCTAAATCACTTGTTTCAAATTTTTCCAAGGTAAGCATTGCTACCCAGCTCCTAATCCATATCTATGCATAATCACACGCCGTGAATGCCTGGTTTATTGAAATGGATACGAAGGCATTCTTACAGCTTACAGAATAATACTTATTTGAATTCTATCTGTCATGATGCATACAAATTGCAAGTAACACAATGTGTTTTAGAGCCCCATCCATCAACAGATAAGTGGAACATATAAAGGTATAATACCTAAGTTTTGATTCTGTATTTTTACAAATTAGACTAGATTATAGACCGGCTCAAAAAGAAACCGACTAGAATTGATCTTATCCATGTATTTGAGACTAAAACCATGACATATAACCCCTTTTCCCTCTCCGGAAATATCGTTGATGTTCTAAATCAGCGTATTTTTCCCGGAACCGTTCAAATAGAAAACGGCCGAATCAAGTCTGTGACTGAAGAACCTGTTTCTGAAACACAGTACATCCTGCCAGGACTCATCGATGCACACATTCACATTGAGAGTTCCATGCTGGTTCCCACTGAATTTGCTCGAGTCGCAGTTGTCCACGGCACGGTAGCCACCGTTTCTGATCCCCACGAGATAGCCAATGTTCTGGGGATGCGTGGTGTTGAATTTATGCTGGAAAATGCAGGACAAACGCCCTTTAAATTCCATTTCAGTGCCCCATCCTGTGTTCCTGCTACCCCGTTTGAGACTGCCGGAGCTGAGTTGTCAGCATCAGAAATAGAAACTCTTTTGCAAAGACAAGATATCGTCAGTCTATCAGAAATGATGAATGTACCTGGCGTTTTAAATGACGCAGAGGATGTGACTGAAAAATTAAGGCTCGCCAGATCAGCAGGAAAAGTAGTGGATGGCCATGCTCCTGGATTAAGGGGTAAAGCGGTCAAAAAATATATTGAAGCAGGTATAACTACTGATCATGAGTGCTTCAGTATAGAGGAAGCACTGGAAAAACTGTCGCTGGGTATGAAGGTCCAAATTCGAGAAGGATCAGCCGCCCGTAATCTGGATGATTTGATGCCTCTGCTCAATGAGCACTTTAAAGAATGTATGCTGTGTAGCGATGACAAGCATCCCGATGATCTGGCTGAAGGTCATATCAATGAGATGGTAAAAAGGGCGATTGCAGCTGGTATTGATCCCTTGAAAGTTCTATGGAGTGCAACGGTCACCCCTATTAAAACCTACGGTCTTGATGTGGGTTTATTGCAAACAAATGACAAGGCTGATCTTATCATTATAGACAGTCTGACTGATTTTAATATCCTGAGTACCTACATAGACGGTAACCTGGTCGCGGAAATGGGTAGAACAAAACTCGTCTCCCAGCCGATAATAGCGGTAAATCGCTTTGAAGCAGAGCTCCAAAAAGCTGAAGATTTCAAAATTACTACCACACTTTCTGAAGTGCCTGTAATTGAAGTGATTGATGGGCAGCTTGTAACCAGAAATTATTCCTGGATTCCAGAACTGGATGCCGACGGGTTTATCCAAATTAATCTAGACCAAGACATTTTGAAAATTGCTGTCTTAAACCGCTATTCCCTTTCTAATCCAGCCGTAGCCTTAATCCGAAATTTTGGACTAAAAGAAGGTGCCATCGCCTCATCTGTAGCACATGATTCGCACAATATTGTGGCAGTTGGTACTTCTGATGAAGACCTGGCAAAAGCCATAAATCTAATCATCCGGAACCAGGGAGGAATTTCAGCAGTAACCAGTAATAATGAACATATCCTCCCTCTCCCAGTAGCTGGAATCATGTCTGACGATGATGCCTTTGCAGTTGGAACGACCTATGGGATAATGGATGATATTGCTAAGGAAATGGGCTCACAATTGAGCGCACCTTATATGACATTATCATTTATGGCACTCCTGGTTATCCCCGATATCAAGCTGAGTGACAAAGGGCTCTTTGATGGAAAGACCTTTCAGTTCATTGATGCTTTTGAGTCGAACGTGGGAATGGTATAGTGTATAGGCTTATCCCATGAATAATTCCAAAAGTACAAATGGGTCTTTCGTAAGTTTCGTCAAATTCGTTGTAGAAAAAAAGATTCTACTATGACGTTATCTACTCAAATAATTGGTACCAGACTCAAGCGTATAGACGCTCGTGGCAAAACCACGGGTGAAACCAAGTTTCTGACTGATATCCACGTAGATAACATGCTTCACGCTGCGCCTGTCTTTTCACATGTAGCACATGGGCAATTGCTGAGCATAAATACCAGCGTTGTTGAAAATGACCCAGACTATATCGCCTTTTTCTCAGCCAGGGATATTCCAGGAGAAAACCAGGTCGGTGTGATTCTGGAAGACCAACCGCTTATGGCCGATAAGGTGGTTCGCTATGTTGGCGACAGTGTGGGCATTCTCGTTGCCAAAACAGCTGAGTCCGCACAGCGACTTTCCAGGTTAGTTCTGGTAAATATTGAACCCCTTCCTCCGATTTTCTCAATCAATGAAAGTCGAGAGGCCAGGGATAATTTTCTACACGAGACCAATCTCGCCTGCCAACATCAGGTCAAGCGAGGAGATCCGGCAAGGGCATTTGCAGAAGCAGATCACATCGTTGAAGCTCAGTTCGAAACACCCTTTCAAGAGCATTACTATCTGGAACCACAAGCCTGTATCGCTCAAATCACCACTGGCGGCGGTATTGACATTCTTGGGTCTATCCAGTGTCCCTTCTATGTCCAGAAGGCGGTTTCAAAAGCCCTGGCTATCCCCTTTTCAAAGATTCGTGTAGAGCAATCACCTACTGGCGGCGCATTTGGCGGTAAAGAGGATATTCCCTCTGAAGTATGTACTCGAGCTGCCCTGGCCGCATCGATTCTGAAACGGCCAATAAAAATGGTCTATGATCGCACAACAGATGTTCAACTCACCAGCAAACGACATCCTTTTCAAATGCACTACAAGGTGGGTGTCTCACAGTCTGGTAAATTATTGGCCGCAGAAATTCTGCTCGACGAGAATGCTGGAGCTTACGCCACCCTGTCATCTGTGGTCTCCTACCGATCTGCCATGCAGGCCATGGGACCTTATGTCATTGATAACATCTCAATAGAATCCAAATCATATTATACCAATCTGCCTCCGACTGGAGCCTTTCGTGGCTTTGGATCCCCCCAGGCAGCCTTTGGTCACGAGCGCATGATGGATGTCATCGCTACTGAACTGGATATGGATCCAATTGAACTGCGCTTGAACAATATTGTTAAAGTCGACACCCAAACGCTTACCGGTCACCATCTAAAAAGCAGCGTGGGTGCTGAAGAAACGCTGAATTCTGCGGCAGAAGCATGTGATTGGACCAAGCGGGAATTAATCAATAATGCTCGCTGGAAAACGGGGTATGGGGTTTCGCTGATTCATTATGGTAATTGTCTCGGTGCTGCCGGCTGGTTTATGGATGGAAGTGGCGTCAAAATCAAGCTCCATCGAGATGGATCTATTTCAGTAGCCTTTGGTCTCATTGAAATGGGTCAGGGTGCACTCACCGTTGTCCAGCAGATGACCGCTGAAGCCCTAGGGGTGGAGCCTTCCAGAATTACTGTGTTACCCACCGATACGAGTCAGGTGCCAGATAGTGGTCCCTCAGTGGCCAGCCGAAACGTTGTCATGACGGGCAATGCCATTCGAGATGCCGCAGGTAAAATGTTACCTGTCCTGAAAGAAGCCGCCGCCGAGCTCATGGATTGCGATCTAAAAGAGATACAAATTAAGCAAGGAATCGTAAGCAACATTCGGAACCATGAAATCCTAAGCTTTGCTGAGCTCTCCAATTATCTCTATTTATCCAATCGACCTATGGATGTACTGGGCTGGTGGCATGTCCCCGAATTGAACTATGATGCTGTCAATGGAGTGGGCGAAGCCTACTTCACCTATTCCTATGCAACTCATATCGCTCGCGTCAAGGTCGACACCCTCACAGGGCAGGTGAAGGTTGATAAAATATGGGCTTCCCATGATGTGGGAAAAGCCATCAATCCAGCTGGTTTGGAAGCTCAAATCGAAGGTGGAACTGCTCAAGGAATTGGCTGGGCACTCACTGAGGATTTCAAAGTAAAAGAAGGGAAAGTTTTAAGCGACAACCTCACAACCTATCTCTTACCAACAGCCATGGATGTGGGTGAAATCGAATCAATTCTTGTGGAAGATCCTGAACCTGAGGGCCCCTGGGGAGCTAAAGGTATCGGAGAGCCAGCCATCATTCCAACCGCTGCAGCAATAGCCAATGCTGTGAGCAACGCCCTGGGGAAATCTGTTGCTCATATTCCCATAACACCTGAACACATTTTAGAAATGGTAGGTAAGTGAGATGGAACAGCTCTTATTGCATAATTTGCGCATTATTGATCCTTTTGGTGAACGAGAATTTCTGGAGCATGCCTCCATTCTCATTGAAGATGAAGTCATCAAGTTTGTGGGCCGGGGATTTTCCCACATGGGTTTTGAGGGACAGATTCTGGATATGAAGGGCAAAACCGTTTTGCCGGGAATTATCAATGCGCATACTCACTTGTACTCAACCCTGGCACTGGGCATGCACCCACCACAGAAATCACCAAAAAACTTTGTTGAGCATCTCGAAGAGATCTGGTGGAAATTGGACCGAGGATTGGATAAGGTTTCTATTAAGGCTTCCTTTGAAGCAGGACTCATGGACTGCATCCAGAATGGCACCACCACCATCATAGATCACCATGCCAGCCCCTTGTTTGTTGAAGGCTCATTAGACATCTTGGCAGATCTGGCTGAGTTATTGGGGTTAAACATCAGTCTCTGTTTTGAAAGTTCAGACAGAAATGGTAAGGCAAACTTTAAAGATGAGTTGGCTGAAAATATCCGTGCTATAAAAAAATATGCCGGCAATCCATATATTGCCCCTCGTCTGGGGTTACATGCATCATTCACACTTTCAGATGAATCTCTGGAAATGGTGAGCAAGGCTTTACAAGAATTCCCGGACTGTGGTATACACATCCATGTTGCTGAGGATCTTGCTGATGAAAAAGATGCTCAGGGTAGAGGATATCGATCTGTGATACAGCGGTTGGATAAATTTAAGCTACTGTCTAATCAGTCCTTAATTATCCATGGCATATTTATGACTCGTGAAGATCGCCATATCTTATTAAAACATGGCTGCAAGCTCGTACATAATCCTACTTCCAATGCCAACAATCAGGTTGGCGTGCTGGAAACAGAGATCATTGAATCCATGGAGCCTGGATTGGGGACTGATGGCATGCAAAATAATATGTTGAAGGAAGCCAAAGAAGGGACATTGGTACGGGCTGCCACAGAAAGCCCACAGGTTGATTATCTTGAGCTCCTTTTTCAGAATAACCCTGATATTGCAGTAAAAATATTTGGGAAATTGGTGGGACATATTGAAGAGGAAAGCCAGGCTGATCTGGTGTTTTATGACTATGATCCCCGTACTGACTTGAATGCTGATAATTTCAGCAGCCATCTTCTCTTTGGGCTTGAAAAACCCTCAGATGTCATGACCCGTGGCAAGTTTCGTTTGCGCAATAAACAGCTCGTCGGTATTGATGAATATCGAATTCGTGAGAATGCCCGCAAGCAGAGCAAGCGCTTATGGTCCGCAATGAAAGCACTTTAAGAACACACAAAAAGTATTGAACAGAAAGACACCATATGAATATTGATTTCCAACAGATACTCGCCAAAGCAGAACATTATCGCCCCGAGATATCCAGGTTTTTGCGAGATCTGATTGCTATTCCCAGCGAAAGTTGTCAGGAAGAGCTGGTCATCCAGCGCATCAAGCAGGAAATGGAAAAGGTTGGATTTGATAAGATTGAGATTGACGAAATGGGAAATATTTATGGAACCATCGGTCATGGCTCTCATGTTATTGCCATGGATGCTCACATTGACACGGTGGGTGTTGGCAATCTTGAGAATTGGAAGGTTGATCCTTATGAGGGTTTTGAGGATGATGAAATCATCATGGGTCGGGGAGCCTCAGATCAGGAAGGTGGCATGGCCAGCATGGTCTATGCGGGGAGAATCATCAAAGATCTTGGTCTGGAAGCGGACTACACCCTTGTCGTTACCGGCACTGTCCAGGAAGAAGATTGTGATGGGTTGTGCTGGCAGTACATCATGGATAATAAGAAGATTCAGCCTGAATTTGTAGTAAGCACGGAGCCAACTTCATGTAGAATTTATCGGGGTCAGCGTGGGCGTATGGAAATAAAGGTTTCGACCTCAGGGATCAGTGCTCATGGATCAGCACCTGAACGGGGTGACAATGCTATCTACAAGATGGCACCTATCCTTATGGAACTTCAGGAATTAAATACACGTCTGGCAGATCATGATTTTCTCGGGAAAGGTTCTTTGACTGTTTCCGAAGTATTTTTCACCTCCCCATCGCGCTGCGCTGTAGCTGATGGGTGTTCCATTTCCGTGGATCGTCGTCTTACCGTAGGTGAGACTGCTGAATCGGCCATGGATGAAATCAAGAATCTTCCTTCAGTAAAAGCTGGAGATGCCTTCGTTGAGATGTATGACTATAAGCGACCCAGTTATACGGGTCTTAGCTACCCCACTGAAGCGTATTTCCCTACCTGGTTAATTGAAGAAGACCATGTGGCAACAACATCTCTCGTGGATGCTTATAAAGGACTGTTCAATGAGGCTCCCATTGTAGACAAATGGACTTTTTCGACAAATGGAGTAGCCATCATGGGTAAATATGGTGTGCCTTGTATCGGTTTCGGTCCTGGTGCCGAAGAGGAAGCTCATGCCCCCAACGAAAAAACCTGGAAAGATCATCTAGTGAAAGCAGCTGCTATGTATGCTGCGATACCTTTGACATATTTGGAAAGATTGGACAACTAAGCAGGGATTCGAATTCCCACATGGATGGATAGGATTAAAGCAATAAATAACACAAAACCCAAGTTTGTCATCCCGAGCGGAGTCGAGGGACATATTATTACTTTTCGCATCTCGACTCAGGTCTTCGCTTCTACGGAGCTACGCCCCTGCAAGCCGCTCGATGTGACGAATAATATTAAATAAGTGAAGTTGAAATTTTTATGGAAAACTTAATTAGAAAAATAAAATCATTAGACCTGAGCAACTACGGTCATGATTTTCTACTCACCTGGCAAAAAAATAAAGAGGAGTTGGAGGCCACCTTGCTTCTGGCTGAACTCCTGAGAGAAAGACATCGTCAAGGTAAACCAAACCTGGTGTTTGATTCTGGGCTCGCCGTTTCAATCTTCCGAGATAACTCTACCCGAACACGCTTCAGTTTTGCTTCGGCTGCCAATGCTTTGGGACTGGCTGTATCGGATATGGATGAAGAAAAGTCTCAAGTTTCTCATGGAGAAACAGTCCGGGAAACAGCCAATATGATCTCATTTATGACTCGAGTCATCGGTATTCGAGATGATATGTATCTCGGTGAAGGTCATAGTTACATGAAAGAGGTTTCATCTGCCGTACAAACAGGTTTTGAGGAAGGTGTCTTGCACAACAGACCTGGATTAATAAACCTCCAGTGCGATATTGATCATCCCACACAGAGCATGTCAGATCTGGCTATGTTGAAAAACCATTTCGGGTCATTGGACAACTTAAAGGGGAAAAAGATTGCCATGTCCTGGGCCTACTCACCCAGCTATGGCAAGCCGCTTTCCGTTCCTCAGGGAATTATCGGGTTACTTACCCGCTATGGGATGGATGTTACCTTAGCTCATCCCGATGGTTATAACCTGATCCCAGAAGTTGTTGCTCTGGCCGATAAACAGGCAGAAGTCTCAGGTGGATCCTTTCAGGCGACAAATAGTATGGATGAGGCATTCAGGAATGCTGATATAGTTTACCCAAAATCCTGGGCTCCTTTCCATGTGATGGAAGAGCGAACCTCATTATTAAAACAGGGTGACAATGCGGGACTAAAAGACCTGGAAAAGAGCTGCCTGGCCAACAACGCAAAATTTACGGACTGGGAATGCACCGAAAAGAAAATGCAACTCACCAGAGATGGCAAGGCATTATATATGCATTGTCTACCTGCAGATATCACCGGAGTAAGCTGCAAGCAGGGGGAAGTTAGCGCATCCGTTTTTGATAAATACAGAAGAGACACCTATATGGAAGCCAGTTATAAACCCTTTATCATCGCATCAATGATGTTTTTGACGGGTTTGAAAGATCCCATGGCAGAACTAGATAAACTTAACAATTGATGATTTATTTTTTTAACAACGAAGAAAACGAAGAGAACGAAGAGAACGAATGGAACGAATCTTTGAAGATGTACGATAAAACTCAAGCTAGCATTTCGTGTACTTCGTCAAGTTTGTTGTAAACACCAAAGGAAACAAAGAATGAATACAGAGCAAATCCTTAAAAACACGATACAACGCTGCAAAGAAAAAGATATCATTTTACCTACATATAAACAGATGGCTGACCCTGATTTGATTCCGGAAGGTATTAAGCGAGAACTTTCCACCATCGGGTTATGGGATCTCAATCCACGTAATCTTTTTCGATTAACCTGGCAAAACGAGCCCGTTCATACTGGCGGCGGTTTTGGTGATGTCAATTATATCGAACTACCTCCAGAACTAACTGGGGTCAAAGCTCGCATCATTGTGCTTATCGGTAAATTCTTCCCCACAGGTGCCCATAAAGTTGGTGCTACCTTTGGTCCCCTCGTTGAGAAATTAATCTCAGGACAATTTGATCCAACCCGTCAAAAGGCCCTCTGGCCCTCCACAGGTAATTATTGCCGGGGTGGTGCTTACGATGGCTATCTGCTGGGCTGTCCATCCATTGCAGTACTTCCAGAAGAAATGTCGCAGGAACGCTATGACTGGTTGGAAAAAGTTGGTGCTGAAATCATCCGCACTGAGGGTGGAGAGGCCAACGTCAAAGAAATTTATGATAAGGTAAGAGAACTTGAAGCCGAACGCGGTGATGAGATTGTTACCTTGAATCAGTTCGATGAAATTGGTAATGCCCTGTGGCACTATGCAGTCACGGGAAGCGCTATGGAAAAAGTTTTTAAACAGATCACTGAAGAGCAACATAGATTTAGTGGTTTATTCCTTACTCAAGGATCAGCTGGAACCCTGGGATCAGCTGATTATCTTCGGAAAAAATATCCTCAATTGTGCGTAGCCGCTGGTGAAGCACTACAGGTACCGACCCTCCTCCAGAATGGATATGGAGCTCATCGTATTGAGGGTATTGGCGATAAACATGTCCCCTGGATTCATAATATGAAAAACATGGATATGGTTATTGGTATTGATGACAACATCTCCATGAACTTGATCCGTCTTTTCAATGAACCTGTGGGTCATAACATGCTAAAAGCCCAGGGTATTGATCCTGAGCTCATTGGGAAAATGGAATATTTTGGCATTTCGAGTATTGCCAATATTGCCGGTGCCATTAAAATGGCTAAATATTATGAATACAATGAGCATGATGTAGTCTTCACCGTGGCAACAGATTCAATGGAAATGTATCAATCGCGACTAACAGAACTGAACCAGGAGCTTGGTAGTTATAGCGAGATTCGAGCTCATGTGGATTTCGAGCGCTATTTGCTGGGACTGAATGATGAAGGTGTGCTTGAGCTCAATTATCGCGACAAAAGACGCATGCACAACCTGAAATATTTTACCTGGGTTGAACAGCAGGGTAAAACCGTCGAAGAGCTGGACGCCCAATGGTATGATGATAGTTACTGGACATCCAAATTTCATCTGGCGGATGAGTGGGATGAGAAAATTGAAGCTTTTAATGCTGAGACGGGCTTGTTAAAAAAGTATGTCTAAGCGTTGTTTACTTATATGTGAATACTTACCCTGTGCTTTAGCGCGGGGGCAAAGCATTGTTCTAGGAAACAGGGGTTTTAACCCTAGGTCAGGACTAAAGTCCGCTTTTCTTAATGTCTTAAGCCCCAGGCTGAAGCCCGAGGTAATTGATAGGGTTACATTAACCAATCTGAGGAGCACCTTTTGATTTCTGAAGCGATTCTTGGTTTACAATGTTTCCAGTGCAAGTGGATGGTACCAGCTGATCCGTTCTCATATACCTGTCCAAAATGCGGCCAGAATCTTGATTTTGTATATGACTACAACAAAATAGCTGCTACCTGTGGACCCTTATCTTTGAATAAGGACCATGATGCTTCCATGTGGCGTTACCTTCCCATTCTCCCGGTGAAGGCAGCTCCTGAAAACAAATCTTTGCGAGTCGGTGGAACTCCAATGGTGGAGTTTCCCAGAATCGCAAGCGAGCATGGGCTCACCCGTTTTCAAATCAAAGATGACACTCGCAACCCTTCAGGGTCATTAAAGGATAGAGCCAGTGAGCTGGCAATACAACATGCTGTAGAGCAAGGTCAAGATACGATTATTGCTGCTTCTACTGGGAATGCAGGCTCTTCTCTGGCAGCCCTTTCTGCTTATCATGGGATAAAGAGCATCATCCTTGCCCCGGCCACGGCCCCTCCGGCAAAACTGACTCAAATCCTCCAGCATGGTGCTCAACTGGTTCCAGTGAATGCCAATTACGATACCGCCTTTGATCTGGCTTTTGAGTGGGCCCAAAAGCATCAGAGTTATTGCCGCAATACTGGCATAAACCCCATTCTGGCTGAGGGGAAGAAGACCGTTGCCCTGGAAATAGCTGAGGAAAACAACTGGAAAGTTCCGGATCATATATTCGTTCCCGTGGGTGATGGCTGCATCATCTCAGGTGTATATAAAGGCTTCTTCGATCTACTCTCGCTCAAATGGATTGATTTTATGCCTGCCATACATGGGGTTCAAGCCCAGGGTTCAGCAGCCATCGTTGACAGTCTTTCACATGAAGGGAAGATCCAGGCGGTAAAAGCGAATACCATTGCCGACAGTATCAGTGTGGACCAACCCCGCGATGGCGGCAAGGCCAGGCGAGCCATTATTGAAAGCGGTGGCAGGGGTTTCAAAGTAAGTGATGCCAATATTCTGAAAGCTCAAAAGCACCTCTCTGAAACAACTGGAATTTTTGCCGAACCTGCTGCAGCGGCAGCCTATGCCGGTTTCTTGCAAGCATCCGATTCAGGACTATTTAAAGGCAGTGATCACATCGTTGTGCTCATCACAGGATCTGGACTCAAAGATACAGAAAATGCTCAGAAACTTCTCAGGCCTGTGGAAGCAGTTAACGCAACGCTAGCGGATATGGAAACCTATCTGGATAATTCCCGGGATTAAACATGTTACATCATCACAAACCCCATACTTTCAAACTCGAAGTCACCATTAATGGTGAACTGATTCAGCGAGAAGTTCCTACTCACTTAAGACTTCTGGATTTCTTAAGAGATGACCTGAGACTCACCGGTACTAAAGAGGTCTGCGGTGAAGGCGAATGTGGAGCCTGCACGGTCATTCTAAATGGGCAGACTGTGAATTCATGTCTCATTTTGGCTGTGGAAACTCATGGTGGCTATGTCATTACTATTGAGGGTCTGGCTGATACCCAGGAACTCACTGCTATGCAAAAATCTTTCGAAGACCACCATGCTGTCCAGTGTGGTTATTGCATTCCAGGCATGGTTCTCACCGGGGAAAAACTGTTGGAGCGCAACCCTCATCCCACACGGGATGAAATCAAATACGAGTTGTCTGGGAACATCTGTCGCTGTACTGGCTATCACAAAATTGTGGATGCGATAGAGGGGGCCGCCGATAAACGCTGATGAGCACGGATAAATGAAATTAAAGCATAGCGAAATAACTGAAAAAATAATCAAAGCCTTTTATGAGGTTTACAATGAGTTGGGCTCTGGATTTTTAGAATCAGTCTATGAGTCAGCCTTGGCAATCGTCCTGAAAGATTTTGGTTTGATGGTTGAATGCCAGAAGGAGATACCCGTCTTCTTTCGCGGACAAAGCCTTGGTTTGTTTCGAGCTGATTTGGTAATAAACAACAAAGTAATTCTAGAACTTAAAGCCGTTAAAACACTCAGCCCGGTGCATGAAGCTCAACTACTGAACTATTTAAAGGCAACGGATATTGAGGTTGGTTTGTTGATAAATTTTGGTCAGAAGCCAAGCTTTAAGCGGTTTGTTTTTGAAAATTCTAGAAAAAGGATCCGTGTAGAACCGCGTGATTCAGCGGCAAATTAATTATGCAATTTTATCAACCCACATCCATCCGAGAATTTATTGAACTGAGTTCGAGCCTTTCAGATCAGACCGCAACCCTGCTGGCAGGTGGAACGGATTTGATGCCTCGTTACGAACGCGGAAAACCGATGCCAGATCATCTCATCGATCTCAAAAAGCTGTCTGATCTGTACCACATAAGTATCAAAGAGGATTCAATACAGATTGGCGCTCTAACCAGCATTCAGGTTATTCAGGAGAATCAGTTGATCCAGTCTGAATTTACTGCTTTGCACATGGCAGCTCATGATTTCGCAGGAGCTCAAATTCGTCATCGGGGAACCATTGGAGGAAACATCGTCAATGCTTCTCCAGCAGGGGATCTGTTACCCGCACTCTACGCATTCGAAGCAACACTCACATTGATCGGACCTGATGGTGAACGACAAACTCCCATTCAAGATTTCATCCTGGGACCAGGTAAGACCGCTTTACAGCCCAGTGAGATTTTAGTCTCCGTTACCTTGAAACGTCAACACTTCAATTCCACATTTCAGAAAGTTGGTTTACGTCAATCCATGGCTATATCTGTAGTAAATCTAGCTTTTGTATATTCTAAGAGGGGTGAGGATTTTCAACACCTGAGAATAGCCTGTGGAGCGGTGGCTCCAACCGTTGTCACCCTTGATAAATTAACCAGTACCATTCTGGATAAAACCAGCCGGCCTGAAGACTGGCCCTTGCTGATTGAGGCAGATATTTCACCTATAGATGATATCAGAGCTACTGCTGTCTATCGAAAGCGGGTTATTGTGAATTTGGTGATGGAATTTTTGATGAGATGAATGCCTCTTACTATGACAGATTTATACGTGGCTCAAGACGTCTTGAGGGCTGGGATTACTCAAGCGAGGGTATTTATTTTGTTACCATTTGCACCGCAAAGAGGTATCTGCTGTTTGGCGACATCAGGAAAGGTATTATGGAATTAAACGATTTTGGTAGAATCGCAGAATTTGAATGGCATAAAACTTTTGAAATCAGGGAAAATATTGTTTCTGATCGGTTTGTCGTGATGCCAAATCATTTGCACGGAATAATAATTATTCCTCCTGGTACCGGCGGGGCGCGCCCCGCCGCTCCAAAACAATCCAAACAAAAATTTGGCAAACCGATCCCGGGCTCGATATCTACTATTGTGGGAGCATATAAATCCGCTACAACTAAAAGCATAAACATCCTTCGCCAAACACCTGGTGTCTCTATCTGGCAATCCAGATTTCATGATCGAATTATTCGAACCGAGAAAGAATTGGATAATGTTCGAAACTATATTGATCAAAACCTGCTGATGTGGGCTTCTGATAAACACAATCATGGTTATCAGGATTAACTTTTCGCATGAATGACCGATTCTATCCTGTTTCCATTCAGCATCTAATCCAGTGGATGTTGACCGAACTCAAAAGCGATCAGCTCTTTGGGATACATAAGGATTTATTCTTCACGCCTGATATTTCTGATCCCTTTCGCATGCAGCGTTATGACCAATTGCTGGAAACACCCATTGGTGTAGCTGCTGGTCCACACACTCAACTTTCCCAGAACATCATTGCTGCCTGGTTGTGTGGTGCCCGCTACATGGAACTCAAGACGGTTCAAACTCTGGATGAACTTGAGGTCAGCAAACCCTGTATTGATATGCAGGATGAAGGTTATAACTGTGAATGGTCTCAGGAGCTCAAGCTGAAGCAATCCCTGGATGAATATCTCAATGCCTGGATAGCTATTCATGTTTTGAAAGACCATCTCGGATGGAATTCAGATCAGGGCGCAGGTGTGATTTTCAATATGAGTGTGGGCTATGATCTTGAAGGTATCATGAAGCCCAATGTCCAGCATTTCATGGACGGCATGGAAAACAGCCAGGGTTTGCTTAATGAAAAATTGAATCTGATTGAGTCTATTTATCCCAACATAAAAAATTTGGACATTCCCGCACGAATGACAAACAATATCACCCTATCCACCATGCATGGATGTCCCCCAGATGAGATCGAGCGAATCGCGACTTACCTCATCAAAGAACGAAAATATCATACAGCTGTTAAATTGAACCCTACCCTGTTGGGTCCTGAACAACTTCGGCAAATCCTAAATCAAGATCTGGGCTATGAAGCATCTATTGTTCCTGATGAGGCCTTTGACCACGATTTAAAGTATCCAGATGCTCTGAACCTCATTAACAACCTACAAGCTCATGCGGATGAAGTGGGTGTTGATTTTGGTCTAAAGTTGACCAACACGCTGGAAGTGCAAAACCACCGATCCGTTTTTCCTGAGAATGAAACCATGATGTATCTCAGTGGCCGGGCTCTCCACCCTATTAGCATCAATCTGGCTGCCAAGCTGCAAAAGGACTTTAATAGAAAGCTAGATATTTCCTTTTCTGCAGGGGCAGATGCTTTCAATGTGGCTGATATTCTGAGATGTAATCTCCGTCCTGTAACCACCTGTACTGATGTGTTGAAACCTGGTGGTTATACGCGATTGGGCCAATACCTGGACAATTTAAAACAAGCTATGGATGAGACTGAATCCAAGAGTCTGAATCAGTTCATTCTGGGGAAGCATGATGCTCAGGATATCGACCAGGCTGGTTTAGACACGCTGCAGAATTATGCTCAGCAAGTCATTCATAATCCTCACTATCACAAGCATAGCCACCATTTTGATTCCATTAAAACCAAGCGAAGTCTTGGAGCTTTCGATTGCATATCAGCTCCTTGTGTGGATGCCTGTGCTGCAGATCAAAACATCCCTGAATATCTCTACCACACTTCTCAGGGTAATTTTGATAAGGCTTTTGAAGCCATTCAGGATACCAATCCCCTCCCTGGAGTGACCGGTAATGTCTGTGATCATTTATGTCAACTAAAATGCACTCGAAATAATTATGATTCACCCCTCTTGATTCGTGAAATCAAACGCTTTGTAACTGAGCAGGAGATCGCCAAAATCAAAGCGTCTGATATTGAGAACATTAAGCACAGAGTGGCAGTAATTGGTGCCGGTCCTGCAGGACTCTCCTGCGCTTATTTCCTGGCGCGACAAGGTGTCAAAGTTGAGGTGTATGAGAGTAAATCTTTTGTGGGAGGCATGGTCTCAGGAGCCATTCCTGAATTCAGATTAAGTGACGAAACCATCAATTTTGATATCGATGTGTTGAAAAATCTCGGAGTCAAATTTCTTTTTGATAGCCCTGTAGGTCCCGAACTCTATAAACAAATCCAAGAATCAAATGATGATATCTTCATCGGTGTCGGAGCTCAAAGGGCATTGCTGCTTGGGGTCGCAGGTGAAACGCTCTCTGGTATTCTAAATCCGCTAGAATTTCTCGCAGATGTCAGAATGGGAGCGCGTCCCAACCTGGGTCAGAACATTGCTATCATCGGGGGTGGTAACACGGCCATGGATGCGGCCCGCACGGCACTTCGATTGGCAGGTGAGTTAGCAAAGGTAAACGTTATTTATCGGCGGACCACGTCCGAGATGCCAGCAGATATTGATGAAATCGAAGCTGCGCTGGCTGAGGGCATCACCTTCCACGAACTGGTAACTCCATTAAAATTTATGGGAAATGGTCAAGTAAAACAGATTCATTGTCAGAAAATGGAATTGGGTGAGCCAGATGCCAGCGGTCGCCGCCGACCAGTACCACTTAATGGTGAGTATCTCGATTTCACCGTGGATACCGTGATTCCAGCCATTGGACAGACCATCAGTGTTGATTTTGTTGACCAGGATGATCTACAGGTGGATTATGAGACCTGTACAACAACTATTCCTCATGTTTATGCTGGCGGCGATGCCGTGCGGGGAGCCTCCAGCGTCATAAATGCCATTAGAGATGGACAGAAGGCAGCCAAACATATTCTCAAGCGTATCCCGAGTTTGATTACTCCACCAGAAAACAGCCCTCGTCTCATTTCTATTGATGATTTAAAGAAAAAAGCAGCCCTGCGAGAGTATGGCATCAATCCTCCCCTGGCTGTGCCGGATGCTTCACAGGAGTTTCCTGAAGCCCATCGAACGCTTACCCACGAAGAAGCCATTGCAGAAGCCTCAAGATGTTTACTCTGTGATGATTACTGCAGCGTCTGTGTGGGGGTTTGCCCCAATCTGGCTAATCTGACTTACATAGTAAAACCAGTGTCCTACGATATTCATGATGTGAAAATGGTCAATGGTAAACCAGAATTAAAGGTGACAGGCCGATTGGACATCAAGCAGGAACCTCAGGTGCTCAACATTGGGGACTTCTGTAACGAATGCGGAAACTGTACCACCTTCTGCCCCACTGCTGGGGACCCTTACAAGGATAAACCCAGGCTACACCTCTCTGAGCAGAGTTACAATGATTCCAGCTTTGGCTATATCATAGATAACGAAGGTATACGATATAAGGATGAGAAGATTCATCGCAAGTTGAGTGTCCAAGCAAATGATTATCTATTTGAATCGATTGAAGGACAGATTCTTTTCAACGGGGAGACAAAAAGAATAATATCAGCAAATCTGGAGTCTGAAGATAGTATCAACACGAACGATGCTCTCACGATGATTGTATTGTACGAAAACTTGAGTACGAACCCAATTTTGGAAAAGCGATAATAATTCATGTCAACACTCCTAATCAAAAACCCCCTCCGGGTTGCCACAATGAATGATGCTGGTGATGAATTTTCCGGTGGTCATATCTTCATAGAAAATGGTGTCATTAAATCTATTGGTCCCGAATCACTGGATATTCAAGCTGACCGGACAATTGATGCCACGAATATGGTCATCACTCCTGGATTCATCAACACCCACCATCACCTATATCAAACCCTGACTCGCAATATCCCTCTCATGCAGGATCAACCGCTTTTCTCCTGGCTGACCAATCACTATGAAGTCTGGCGAGAGCTCACCACTGAGGCCGTTGCCGTGAGCACCCAAACGGGTCTCCTGGAATTGATGAAGAGCGGTGTGACTACCAGTACTGATCACCTATATCTCTTCCCATCCAAGGCCAGTCCCGAATTGATCGACACAGAAATCGAGGCTGCCAAAGCTCTGGGCGTTCGATTCCAGCCCACACGGGGTTCCATGTCGCTGGGCAAATCAAAAGGTGGCCTACCTCCTGATGATGTGGTCCAGACCGAAGACGTCATTCAAAAAGACACGGAGCGTCTGCTGGCAAAATATCATGACGAATCCCATGGATCCATGATCCGTATTTCTCTTGCTCCCTGCTCGCCCTTCTCCGTAACGCCAGAGCTGATGAAGCAAACCGCAGAATATGCCATAGCAAATGGTCTCCAAATCCATACTCACCTCGCTGAAACACTGGATGAGGAAGCCTTCTGCCTGGAGAGCTTTGGCTTTCGTCCCGTTGGCCTCATGCAGGAGTTGAATTGGCTCACTCCAAATTCCTGGTATGCTCATTCCATACATGTGAACGACGCCGAAATCAGGTTAATGGGTGAAAATCAAGTTGGCATATCTCATTGTCCGTCATCGAATATGCGGTTGGGATCAGGAATTGCCCGAATTCGAGAACTCCTTGATGCAAACGTTAATGTGAGCCTGGGAGTTGATGGCAGTGCCTCAAATGATTCAGGGGATATGCTCCTGGAGATGCGCAATGCTATGCTTATCTCCCGATTAAGGGAACAAGATTATTGGCTTACCGCCAGAGATGTTTTGCGAATGGCTACCCGTGGAGGAGCCGCGGCCCTGGGTCGTGATGATATTGGACAACTCAGTGTGGGGAAACAGGCTGATCTGGCTATATTCAACATGAATGCCCCAGCCCAGGCAGGAAGTCTATCAGATCCAGTCGCAGCACTTATCTTTACGACACGACATCAACCTGTAGACTACCTGATCGTTCAGGGTAAGGTGGTTCTGGAGCAGGGCAATTCAGAAATAGATGAATCTATGCTCATAGCAGAACACAACAGGCTTGCTGCAAAAATGCTTGAAAGAGCTGAGCAACGCACCAAACTAAATTTTCAATCAATCAATAAATAAATAGGTCAAATTATGTGGTCTTCAATTGAACAAATTATCAAACCTGACACCCTGAGTGAAGCATCCTTGCTGCTCAAGGAAAAAGGCTCTGTACTTTTTGCTGGGGGAAGTTATCTGGTCGCTCAAAAGGATAATGATATCAGCACCCTTCTTGATATTAATCATCTTATAAATGATAAGATCGAGACCCATGGTGAAGACATCCACATTGATGCAGGCTGCACCTTGCAGGAGATGATTCATTTCAATGATGAACGTCTCACCAGCGCCATTCAGGCCTCTTGTCCCTCCAAGAATATCCGCAACCAACGCACCATTGGTGGAGAAATGGCCAGATCCAGGACTGATTCTGATCTCCTGATTTTCTTATTCACTTCAAGAACGAAATTACTCCTAAGCGATTCTAAAAACCCCATTGAGTTGTCTGACTGGAATGGTGAAGGAATCATTATCAAAATCATCATCCCCAGGCATGCGGTAAAACTGGAGCGGGTTGCTCTGCTTGATTCAGCACCAGCCTACGTTCTCGTTGGGATCAATGAAATGAAGGATACCATTTCTGTATGTGTTGGCGGTAAGAGTTCACGAATCCTATTCTTTGAAACCAAGCCAGAACCTGATGAAGCTAAAGTCCGAAAATTTATGGATAAAGTTGAATCTAGTTTTAGCGATGATCACCTCGGGACTCCAGCCTATAAACGTCATCTGGCTTGTACTCTTTTACAGGAAATGGCAGGTGTGAAATGAAAGTCCAATTTGAATTAAATGGTCATCTTGTTGAGGCTACCCATGCTCCTGGGACCACATTGATGGAATATTTGCGTGGAGAGGAGCTTTACAGTGTGAAACATGGCTGTGACCACGGCGAATGTGGTGCCTGTGCTGTCCTCGTGGACAGCAAAAGTATGAACGCCTGTCTGATCCTCATGCATACAGTAAGTGGACGAAAGATTGAGACGCTTGAGAGTTTTTCTACTCATGAAAAGCTACATCCCCTCCAGAAAAGCTTCTTAAAAGAGGGGGCAGCGCAGTGTGGTTTCTGTACTCCTGGGATGATTCTATCTCTTGAAGCCTTGGACAGGGAAGGTGCCGAAATTGATGAGGCACAGGTTCGAGACGCTTTAAATGGAAACCTTTGCCGTTGTACCGGCTATGTAAAACCAGTAAAAGCTGCTCTCTCTACCCTCAAAGCTTCCCGAAACGCTGGAGGTAAATCATGAAAGTGATTGGAAAAGACACTCAACGCGTAGATGGCCAGGCTCTGGTCAGGGGCAAACCTGTTTTTACCGATGACATGAAGCTGAAAGATGTCCTGTATGTCAAGATTCTACACAGCCCAATTGCTCATGCAAATATCCTCAGTATCGATGTATCGAAGGCAGAGGCGCTTGAGGGCGTTGTCTCGGTTTTCACGCATAAAGATTTCAAACCACATTACTATACCACAGCGGGACAAGGGTATCCTGAACCGGGACCTCGTGATATGCGCATCCTGGACCAAACCGTCCGTTTTGTTGGAGATCGGGTAGCTTTTATAGCAGCTGAGAGCCTTGAAATTGCAGAGCAAGCAATTAATCTCATTGATGTAGAGTATGAAGAACTTCCCTGTATTTTTGATGCTCAACAATCCATGACAGCAGGATTTGCCATACATCCGGCTGAGGGCACCAGTGGAATCCATGATGTTGAAAAAAACATTGCCGCCCATCTTGATGCGGAAATAGGTGATGTGGAGGCAGCTTTGGCAGACTCTGCCCACGCTTTTGAGGGGACTTATAGCACGCCCTTTGTTCAAATGGCTCATATCGAACCGCATATCTCTCTCACCTGGCTGGATGATAATAATCGTCTGGTGATTAGGACTTCGACTCAAGTACCTCATCATGTCCGTCGAATTGTTGCAGAAGTGTTGGATATTCCTGTCGGTCGTATCCGTGTAATCAAACCTCGAGTTGGAGGGGCGTTTGGTGGTAAACAAGAGATTCTTAATGAAGAAATTGTTGGCGCAGTAACTTTAAAAACCGGTCGACCCGCGCGGATTGAATACACTCGGGAAGAGGAACTTTATGCTGCTCGTGTACGACATCCGGAACAACTGAAAATTCGACTTGGGTTTGATGAAAATCATCTCCTCACGGCCATCGATATCAACATCCTTGAGGACTGTGGTGCTTATGGACCACACGCATTAACGGTCATGTCAGTTACTTCCCAAAAGGCCTTAAGCATGTATAAGGCACCCAATATTCGAGCGAATGGAGATGCTGTATATACAAATTTACCCATTGGTGGAGCCTACCGTGGCTATGGTGCACCACAAGCCTTTTTCCCTCTCGAAAGTCTCATGGATGAAGTGGCTGTAGAATTGGGTGTTGATCCCGTCGATTTGCGCTTAAAGAATGTTTTCAAAGTCGGAGATGATGTTCCCATAGCCAAGATTTTGGGTGAAGGTAGAGAAGGCTTCCCCATGGTTCTTTATAGTATTGAGATTGCAGCCTGCCTGAATGAAGGTCGGGTACTCAGCAATTGGGATGCACTTAGATCGGCCGAACAAAGCGGGCGTTTCAGAAGAGGCATTGGGGTTGCAGTTGCCGGACAGGGTTCTGGAATTCCTGGTATCGACATGGGCGCAGCTTTTATTAAAATGAATGAGGACGCCAGTTTTAATTTACAGATCGGTGCTACTGATCTGGGGACAGGATCTGATACAGCCTTGGCTCAAATTGCAGCTGAAGTTCTCAATGTTTCTGTGGACAAAATCATCGTTTACTCCTCGGATACAGACATGACCCCATTTGACACGGGAGCCTATGCCTCAAGTACTACCTATATTTCAGGCACTGCAGTGAAGAAAGCCGCCGAAACATGCAAAGCTATGATTCTGGAACAGGGCAAGAAACTGCTTCAAATTGAGGATGCAAAAATCATCGATACCCAGGTTGTTGGCTCAGACGGACAAACCATATCATTCTCAGATATCTGTATCAAATCATTTTACACCGAGGAACAAACCCAGATCATGGGGTCCGCTTCTCATTTAAGTTATGATTCACCACCACCTTTTAATGCAAGCTTTGCAGAGGTTGAAGTGGACACACTCACAGGGACAGTACGCGTTATCAAGGTTGTGTCTGTGACAGATATCGGTCAGATCATCAATCCCAAAATGGCAGAAGGCCAAGTGGAGGGTGCCATACCTCAGGCTTTGGGTATGGCGCTTTCAGAATTTATGCCTTTTGATGATAAGGGTCGATTCACGAATCTGGATTTTAACAGCTATCATATTTACACATCAAATGATATGCCTGAACTGGTTGTTCGTTTTGCAGAATCTCACGAACCTACGGGTCCATATGGTGCCAAAGCCGTGGCTGAGATTCCCATTAATGCTCCGGCACCTGCTGTAACCAATGCTATCTATAATGCGGTAGGCGTTCGCATCAAGCACCTGCCCGTCAAACCGCAGCAAATATTGGAAGAAATGGATCTGAATTGATCTAATAAACGAATGAAAAAAATCATCACCACCACGTTCCTCCTGCAGATACTCTTTCAGACACTCCTCGCTGCTAACTCCCCCGCTGAGATACTTTTCCTTCCCTGGGGTGATGGAAATAGGCAGCTCAAATTGACAGAAACACCTTTTGGATGGGAAAGTGTGGAATCATTCCAGGTAATTGGTAAAAATGCCTACCTGCTTACCTCATACTCTGGGCAAATACTCAAATATTCAGAGCAAGTACTCAATATTGAGTATATAACTGACCAAGTTCAGGCACTGGACTTTCAACTAACCCCTTCAGGTGATCTTCAGTACATCATGGATAACAGGCAAATATATGAATATATCGATGGGAATGAGTCAATTGTCTGGGTAAATACCAATAATATGCGACCTAACAGTCATTTATTAAGGGCAAACCAAAATACGCTAGCCATCTCTCTCGGTCTATCGGAGACCTTGATTCCTCATCAATCAGGCCAAGACACTGAGATTGGATCAATCAATCTTCAAGGGGAATATGGTCATCTTGTGAGACAATCCAGTTCAGGGATGGCTTTCTATCTGAACGATGTCCAGTTATCATCATTCCAACCCTCCAGGGGTATCTGGGGCTCTGGTCAGTATCTGGGATCCAGTGACAATGGTCATCACTACCTCCTGCTGGAAACCATTCTGGAGCAGAATCCCTTACAGCTTCGACGAGAGGTTCACGTACTTGACAGAACGGGAAAAACACTTTCAATCCTGGATGTTCCAGCAACTCAACATGTTCCTGTCACACGAGAGTTCCAGGTAAATAAAGATGGGGTTCTCTTTGGCATGTTCACACGAGATGATGGATTACATCTATTAAAGTGGGATCTTTCCAGTCTGGATCAATCCTCCCTCACAAGGTTTTCACTTCCTGTAGAATTCCAAAACACTCAACCCAGACCATTTAGGGGAGATCACCGAGGTCTCCAGGGAAATGATGCTGATGAAAAAGAACCTGGCACAATAGAAATTGATCGCCTGGACTTCCCTCCAGTGGGTCGTGAAGAGTCTCTCATAACCGCTGATGAATATGTGGCTCTGATTTGGACGGCTGGTTCCGAGAATCTTACCGATGGTGTCATCGATGATCCTGCTGGACATGCCATTCAAACACCTACCTGGATACAGATCGGTCAAAATCAACGCATGGCTTACCAATGGGGTGGGTTCTCCACAATTGATGGTTATGTAACCGGCCTGGCCAATGGTAAGTATGCAGGAGATATAGAGACTTCCGAGGTCAGCTCTTATGCCGTTGGTGTGGACTGCTCCGGTTTTGTGTCGCGCTGCTGGAATATGCCCCAACATTATTCCACCTGGATGATGAGTAACACCCAACCTCTCATCACTCAACCTCTGGATTCCTGGTATGATCTGCGACCTGGAGATGCTATTCATAAAGTCGGTCATGTTCGTCTCGCCGTGTTGTGGAACACCAATGGGACCATTCTCTCTGTGGAAGCTGGTGGTGGTTGGATTACCCATTATCAATCCTATTCTATCAGTCAACTCGCTGCCTACCAACCACGCTATTACATTAACATGGAAGGGATGCCGGCCACCATTGATCAACCTGTGATGAGCAGCGTAATTGACACTGATAGCACACAAATCTCATGGGTTCTAGCAGATACTACGGGAATTCAAGGGGTTCAGGTTTATCAGAAAGATATTTTCCAGGCAGAAGCGTGGGAAGCTCTGGAAAATGGTCTTTTGCCTGTTCAACAAACATCCATTGCGCTTCCATCAAGTGATTTATCACTGGCCTGGCAATTGCGCTCTGTGAGCAATGATGACCCTCCTACCGAGAGTTATCCCTCAGATGCTTACGCCCATGCCAAAAAGGAATCAACCGAAGGTCTACTCATTGTTGATGGCTTTGATCGCAACACGGGGAGCTACCCTTTTCCCTATCACGAGTTTGCACTTGATATGGCCAAATCGCTGGGACATTTCAACTATTCCTATGAAACAGCTGACAATGATGCCGTGCTGTCGGGCTCCGTTAACCTGACTGATTACACAGCAGTATTCTGGCTACTGGGTGACGAGAGTGTGACCCACGAAACGTTTTCAGATCAAGAGCAGGATCTCATTGAAGCTTATCTTGTAGGGGGTGGAAAAATTTTCGCCACGGGTTCAGAAATTGCTTACGACTTAGAATCACAGGGGACCGATAGAGATGAATCATTTCTCCATAACTATCTCAAGGCGATCTATAGTTCAGATGATTCTGACAGCTATACCATTCATGGTGTGGCGGGGTCGGTCTTTGAAGGAGTAACTCTGCAATATGATGATGGCAATGACGGGGTATATGAAGAAAACAATCCTGACGCTTTCCAGGCCACAGGGGGATCTCAAGCGGTTTTAAGATATGCCAACAACATGATCGCTGCCACCGCCTATACTGGAGTCTTTGGTAACGGGACAAGTGAAGGTCAGGTTGTACTCCTGGGGATTCCTTTTGAAACCATTTTCATTGAAGATCAACAACTGGCATTGACCACGTCAATCCTATCCTATTTTGATCTATCGACGCTCTTGAGTTCTGAAACACAGAATCTTCCAGTATCAGTGAGACTACTGGATCCTTTCCCCTCGCCATTCAATAGCACGACTCAGATTGGTTTTGAATTGCCTGAGCAGGGTCATATTGAATTGAATGTCTTCGATATCCAGGGACGCTTTGTCTCTCAACTTTGCAATCAGATCTACGCACCAGGTCAATGGCAAATTCCATTTCATGCGGATGGATTGTCGGGGGGATTGTATTTGATCCAGATTCAGTCTGGCAATATTGTACAAACGAAAAAAGTTATTCTACTAAAATAGCCTCAAAGATCGGAAACAGACCCTTATGACTGAAAAAATCCGTTGTGAGTGGGTGCCTCTTAATAAGCCAACTTATGTGAAGTATCATGACGAAGAATGGGGTGTTCCTGTTCGAGATGATCTGGAAATGTTTGAGTTTCTGGTTCTAGAGTCTTTCCAGGCTGGTCTCAGTTGGGAGATCATTCTCAATAAGCGCGATAATTTTCGTCAGGCTTTTGACGATTTTGATTTTAGCAAAGTGGCGCTCTTTGATGAGGCAAAAGTGCAGTCTCTCTTGCAGGATAAGGGGATCGTCAGAAATCAGCTCAAGATCAGAGCAACGATTAACAATGCTCAACGCTATCTGGAAGTCATCCACGAGTTTGGTAGTTTCTGTAATTACTTTTGGGGATTCTCTGAGGGCAAACCCCTGACAAATCATTTCAAAGTCATGGGCGACATTCCTGCCAGTACGGAACTATCCAATACCATCGCCAAAGATCTGAAATCACGCGGATTCAAGTTTATGGGCACAACTGTGGTTTACGCCCACATGCAAGCGGTGGGTATGGTGAATGACCATATTAAAGATTGTTTTCGATACAATAAGGTTCAAGCATAATATTACTTTAAACGTTTCATCGAACCTTGGATTTTGTTCTCATTGAAAGATCTAATAGAGATCCATTTTCTTCAGAAGTTGTACTGCAATTTTATATGAAGAAAAAAGTAATAGAACCCAGAGAATGATTATTACCCAATTCATTTAAACCCCCTTCCTAGTAAGCTTTTTCTTTGAGGTCATCCAAAGATAATTTTTTGAAGTCCATCGCCCGCCAGACATACACGATATATGCGAAAACAAATGGTATGATCATGGCCACATATGTCATCGCTGTCAAGGTATAGTGAGTAGAGGAAGCGTTGTAAATCGTCAGACTAGCCTGGGGATGGGTGAGGCTTGGATAAATGCACGAATTATTATATCCCACTAAAAAGAATACTGTCAGACCAACTAGAATAGTCCCCAGACCACCAAACCATATGCCATGGTTTGCTGACCTAAACCTGGTGATAAATACGCTCCATATCACCAACCCAAGACCTCCTAAAAGCAAGATTATATTTATGGGGTTGGCGATGAGGTTTCGGGCATATTTGTAGGCGACAATTTCTATCTCCCCGTCCTCAGTCACCCCATATCCGGACATAAAAATCAAACTTACCAGCACAATAAGCAGGAAAACAAATTCAATGAGAAAATTCATGCCTGTTGATTGACGGAGCCTCTTTTCAAGATCGGGAGCAGAATTAAAATCAATATTATTGAGAAGGTAGAGAGACCCCAACACACGAGCATTAAATACGAGAAACAGTCCCAGAGAAATATTGAAATAATTGAAAGCGGCTTCCAAACCTCTCAGGGGATGGGTCCAAGTGACGAAATTGTATTCATTTAATTCAAAATTTGCACCGGTAAAAAATGTCCCCACTGCAGCACCTATTAGCAACACTCCCACAGAGCCATTTATGAATAAAAATATCTCATATCCTTTTTGACCCAAAAGGTTATTGGGCTTTTTGCGATATTCATAGCTTACTGCCTGTATCACAAAGGTCAAGAGAATCGCAATCCATACCCAATATGCCCCACCAAAACTGGTGGCATATAATTTGGGAAATGCTGCAAATATGGCCCCGCCAAATAGCACCAACGTGGTAAAGGTTAATTCCCATTTAACTCCTAGTGAGTTTACAATCAAAGTCTTCTCATCTTCTGTTTTAGCCACGTCAAGCAGAAGCGTTTGGCCTCCTTGAACAAATTGGAGAAACAAAAAGAGGGCTCCAATGACAGACACCAGTAACCACCAGATCGCCTGTAATGTCGATAAATCAAGACTGCCGATCATCTTACACCTCCTCGGGTCCGTGCTGTATTTGTGTGAGCATTATTTTTATCTCAGCAATGAGTAAAATAGTAAATAAGCCAAGGAAAATAAAAAAGGTCGCTGCGACTGTTCCTGAGTCCAGATTTGTACGAGCAATGCTAACGGGTAGCATGCTCTGGATAGCCCAGGGTTGTCTACCAACTTCTGCAACCAGCCACCCAGCCTCCTGGGCTATAAATCCCAGAAAGAAGAGGGGCACCCCAAGTTTGAGGAGCCACCCCGTCTGTGATAGTTTGTCTTTGAACCCGAAAACAATGAACAAAATAAATATTAAAATGAATAAAAAACCCAACCCCGCCATAATATGAAAGCTGTAGAACATGATCCCAACAGAGGGAAGTGCCTGCTCTGGTTGCTCAAAAAAGCCATATCCAAAATAGGCTTCATGAGCTCTAAACGTCTCAAGTGCATTTTTAGACGCCAAAATATCATCATTTAATTTTGCAGCCTTATAATCAGCCAAACTGGCCACAGCAATTTTGCCCCTCTTCATCTTTTGCACCGCGCCCATGATCCCCTCGTTGGGATTACCATAAATCAGGTCCTCCAAACCAGGCACATATCCATCAAAAGTACGTTTGGCCAAAAGCGAAAGCATTCTAGGAAATTTTACTTTCAGGTAGAATGCATTTCGATCATCCCGTAATTCCTTATTGGGATTCATAATACCAAAGGCAATAAGACCTGAAGGACTGTCCCCCACATAATGAGCTTCAAATGCAGCCAGTTTCATAGGTTGGTGCCTCGCATCCTGGAAAGCAGCTTCATCTCCAGTAAAAACGACATAAAGCGAAGCGACCAATCCAAATACGCTGGCGACGAGAATAGAACGCTTTGCCATTTTAAGGTGACGCTGTTTCAACAAATACCATGAGGATACTGACACGACAAAAAGTGAGGCAAACAGAAAACTGGAACTCGTTGTATGGGTAAACTTTGAAATGGCGACTGGCGAAAAAATAACAGCCATAATATCCTGCATTTCAAATCTGGCTGTATCAGGGTTAAAGGTCATCCCCACAGGATATTGCATCCAGGCATTTGCTACCAGAATCCACAAAGCAGAAAGATTTGAACCAATAGCCACCATATAGGTAGAGACAAGGTGAAATCTTTTAGAAACACGATTCCAACCAAAAAACATGACTGCAAAAAATGTTGACTCCAAGAAAAATGCTGCGATACCTTCAATGGCCAGAGGAGCCCCAAAAATGTCACCCACCATCCATGAATAATTTGACCAATTCGTACCAAATTCAAATTCAAGGATAATTCCAGTAGCAACGCCGATGGCAAAATTTATTCCGAAAAGTTTCATCCAGAATTTTGTTAGTTTTCTCCAGGATTCATCCCCTGTCCGATAATAAATGGTTTCATAAAATGCGATGATCCAGGAAAGCCCCAACGTCAGGGGTGCAAAGATCCAGTGATACATGGCAGTCAAAGCGAACAATGCTCTTGACCAGTTTACCATACCTATATCTATTGTTTCAACCATCATTTACCTCTGCTTCAATTTATTGGGAATGGACTTGTCTCGTGGTTAATTCATTGATGACATGATCCGATCGTGCCGCATCAGTATCAAAATTATTTTTTAAATAATTGGGGAAGAAAAAGATTTTTAGAATGAATAAGATAATCACCAATTTAACGATAATGATCTTCCAGAGGCTGCGACCAAGCGTCATTTGCCTAAATCCATCTCTATAAAAAGTATATATCCGATTCAATGCTTCGCGTGAATTCATGGAAGCCAAAATAAAGCATTAGTTGATATTTAACAACGAGTGACTTTCTTGGATTACTCTTTTAAGGGTGAAAGGTAAGTGTTTTATATTTCATCAAATGATAGAGACATTTGTCCGTGGGGTTCGCTAAAGTGTGAACCACCCACACCCAGAAGCCGAACGGGCTCACCGGGCATCCAATTTTTGACCAATAATTTTCTGGCAATTCTGAAAATTTCAAGACCATCATCTAGGGGTTCAAGAACGGTGTGCTGACGAGTATATGTAGTAAAATCAGCGTAGCGAAGTTTAAGGGTAATGGTTGCGGCCATAAATTTTTTCTTTTTGAGCTGCTCCCCTACCTTGAAACTCAATTTTTCTACAATTTCCAATAGCTCGGTCTGATCTTCAATATTCTTGGAAAAGGTTCTTTCCGTGCTGATAGACTTGGTTTCATGATCCTCATGTACAGGTCGATCGTCAATTCCCCTGGACCACCTGCTCATAGCCTCGCCCAGCTTGCCGAATCTTTGTTTCAGAACATCCTCTTTGATGACTGACATATCAGCAACTGTGTAGATCCCATATTTGGCGAGACGCTCATTGGCTTTTGGGCCAATTCCGGGAATCTTTTTCACGGGAAGTGGATTCAGGAAGTCGATTTCCATTCCAGGAGGAACCACCGTGAGTCCATTGGGCTTTTGAAAATCAGAGGCAATTTTTGCAATCATTTTATTGGTTGCCACACCCACTGAAGCTGATAAACCAATATCTCTTGATATTCTCAACTGAATCTTACGGGCAACGTCCGTGGCTTCGATCCAGTGATTTACTTCATCACTAAGATCCAAGTAGGCCTCATCTATACTGACCTGCTGGATAATGGGAGATGCGGCCCTCAAAATACCCATGATTACCTTTGAATACATGCGATACAATCCATGCTGGGAAGAGATCACCACCAGATCTTTGCATCTCCGAATGGCTTCAATCATGGGCATAGCGGAGTGGATGCCATATTTCCTGGCGGGATATGATGCTGCAGCCACAACCCCTCTGTTTTCACTCCGACCCCCAACGACCACGGGCTTTCCCTCCAGAGAAGGGTCCCTCAAAACTTCCACTGAACAAAAGAAGGCATCAAGATCCAGATGAATGATGGCGCGTGGTTTATTGGTATAGGGCTGGGGGTTAAGCATCCCTCAATTTAGGATGATCTTATTAGTCTATATATGGGAATCTCTATTTGAAAGTGATGTTCAATCCAATTCCTGGGATGAGAGTGACCTTCTCATCAGAACCCAGACTGGGTATTATTGTGGGTGATAAAGACATCTGCGTTGAAGAATGCTGCGCCAGAGAACCATCTGCTTTGACATCCAGGATTTTCCTCGTAAACCAGGTCCCCGCCCCATAGCCAGCCAGAGCCATGGTCAACATGGGTTCCTTATCTGTCACATCCAGCAAAATGGCTGTTCCAAAACCAAAAAATGTCCCTGAAGCCGAACCCAGTAACATGAGGGTGGATTGACCGAAGGTGAAGTCATCATGCTGGATATAATGATCATATGCAAGGGCACTTCCCGCAGCTCCCAGACCTGCCACCATTAAGAAAGTATCATCGTCTCCACTATCAAAAAGAATGGATTGGAGCATCATGGTGTTAAAATATCCATAACCCCAGCCCTGAATCAACATGAGGGCATCCCCAAAGGTATATTGCTTTTCATGGGTCAGCCGATACCCATAATAAACACCCAGAGGATATGATAACAGCTCTATAGCCGTTCTATTTTTTTCCCATTTGTCATATTCAACACCATAGGTGTTATCGGGTGCTTCATTGATCACGTTATAAATCAACCGGGCTGTCACACCAGTCACACCTGTCCACATGGTCCAGGCCCAGGCCTGCCCATTGGTGGGATCATATTTATCAAATAGATATTCTCCTCCGTAATGCCCTGCTGGGACAGAAGCCATGAGCATCCACACCCAGAGTGTCTCTGTTTTCTCCCCATCTCCACTATCCAGATCCAATAATTGATTTAAACCTGCACCATAACGCAGACCGAGCAAAGAGCCATAACGCATCATCTGGGTACGGGCGTGGGTCATTTCCATATCCCTGGTGTATTTATATGTGAGATAAAAGGCTCCTCCGGCTGATACCATCACTCCACCCACAAACCAGCGGTCATTTTCCGCATGGAGTACATACGGTATACCCCAACCATACAAACCTGAACCGATGGCAATGTTCTGCAATACCAGTGGCCAGCGACCTGACTGATCCAGCGGTTTATCAAATCTGGGCATCCAACGCTGCTCCCAGACACTGCTGCTGTCTGCAGACAAGAGCAGAGATTCCACCATGATATCCAGAAGAGCACGCTCTTCCGGGGTGATCTTGCCATTTTCAATAGCTGCATCCCAAGCTCGGCGGTAAGTAGATTGGTTTTGTAGGGTGTCGCTTTCTTGAGCTGTGATATCGCTAAAAAAAACAAATAGGAAAAAAACTGAAAGGATTGCCTTCATCGTTGCCTCTTTTCTAGTATGTCAAAAGATAAACCCTGTCATAGTGGACCTGAAGTAGAATCCTGATCATAAAACATGCCCTATTTTCACCATATCTGCTGATTTTAAAAGAGCGTCCTTGCAACGAGCAAACTCCTGGTTTAATTAACGTTGCTCAAAATAGTTGAGTTTTCAGAAAGGAAAACTACGGCCTCATGAAGATCTCTCCTGATAAAAAACGGATCAAAAAATTACGCAAACGACTCAGCAATCGTCGCGCTAGATATGTGTGGCTGCAGAACGTCCTGTTTAAGATCAAGTCTTTTGATCAGCTTTTTGTCATAATAATGGCTATGCTCATCGGTGTCTTTGCCGGTGTGATCGCCGGAGGGTTTCGTACTCTGATTGGTCTTTTTCGTCATAGTTTATGGGGAAGTGGTAGCCTGGTTGATGTCGTGACTGCCGCCCCAATATACCTTAAAATCGGTATTCCGGCACTGGGTGGGGCTACCGTAGCCTGGGCTGTTCAAAAGTTTGCCCCTGAAGCCAAAGGGCATGGAGTGCCTGAGGTCATGAATGCTGTAGCCACTCAGAACGGTTTTATCCGTATGCGGGTGGTGGTGATCAAAGCATTGGCATCGGCTATGTCCATTGCCACGGGCGCTTCAGTTGGGCGAGAAGGTCCCATTGTCCAGATCGGTTCGGCATTTGGCTCAACCATAGGACAACTTTTTCAGGTTTCTGTGCGACGAATGAAAACATTCATTGGATGTGGAGCAGCAGCTGGAATAGCCGCCACCTTCAACGCTCCCATCGCCGGGGCTATTTTTGCCTCTGAAATTATTCTGGGGGATTTTAGCGCCGCAGCTATTGGTCCCATCATTATTGCCTCTGTTTTTGGAACTGTAATCAGTCGGGCTATGTTTGGCAATTTCCCCGCCTTTGTTCCTCCGACCTACACCCTGCATTCACCCATAGAAATTTTATTTTACATTATTCTTGGAATAGCCGCGGGTGTTGTGGGATGGCTTTTTGTCCGTTCACTTTATAAGACTGAAGACATCTTTGACGCTTGGAAGATACCCATACCACTCAAGGGATTATTGGGTGGTGCCCTTCTTGGAGTCGTTGCGATATTTTTGCCTCAAGTTTTAGGGGTCGGGTACGAGAGTATGGATTTGGCTTTGAGGGGTCAGTATCCCCTTTTACTTATATCAGGCCTGGTACTAGCAAAAATATTTGCTACCAGTCTCTCCATGGGTTTCGGTGCTTCAGGAGGTGTTTTTGCTCCCTCATTGTTTATTGGGTCCATGTTGGGTGGTGGTTTTGGAATCATCATTCATGCTTTATTCCCAGAGATTACGGCAGACAGTGGTGCCTATGCCTTGGTAGGCATGGCGTCCATGGTTGCCGCCACCACTCACGCTCCTGTCACTGCCGTTCTGATCATTTTTGAAATGACCACAGAATATTCAGTCGTATTACCACTCATGATCACCAGTATCATAGCCATGGTCATCTCATCACGACTCCTAAAAAAGGGTTCCAATATCTATACTTTGAAACTTATCCGACGTGGTATAGATATTTTTGGTGGCAAAGATATCAACGTGCTGGATAAGATTAGTGTGCAATCTTTAAAAAAACAGATCATTGACACGTTACCAGAATCCATGACGCTTCAGGAGCTTCTGAAAAAAATCTCAACCAGCTCTGCCTCTAATTTTTATGTCAAGGATAAGAACAATTATCTGTGTGGAGTAATTACCCATTCCGCTATGCGTCGATTTCTTAATCACCATGAAGAGATTCCTGAAAACTCCACGGTTAGTGATGTGATGAATAGTCGTTTTGAGACGATTTCAGATCATACCCCTATACATGAAGTACTCCGTAAGATGATTGAAATGGATCTGGAGGCATTACCTGTTGTTAATGAAGATATGCAACTGCTTGGTGAAGTAGAGCGAACAGCCATTGTCCACCAGTACCAGGAACTCCTGATTCACGCAGAATCTGCGAAAGCAGTCGCTCATTCCATGAAATTTATTCAGAAACAATACCATGAAAAATCCGAAGTCTTGCCAGGCTTCCATATCGCGCGGATCGATGCTCCCTCAGCGTTTGTAAATCAGTCACTACGTTCACTGAATGTTCGTCAATCCTATGGGGTCGACATTCTACTGATCCGGCGAAGTGAGGGAAACAAAGAGCGGGATATAATTCCGGATGTGAATGAGAAACTCCACTCTTCAGACCAACTGCTTATTTTTGGCGAGCAAGCCAAGGTCGATCACCTGTGTAACGCTCATTAGAGCAGTACTAATCGCTTAACAATACAGATATAAGACCAGGCTGGTTTTTCGGCCTATTCAAGCATCCTTTGAAATAATATTTTGCAATTGAGAAATTTCCAGTGTCCTCAGTTCATTTAAGGCAGGGGTTTCCTGAAGCGGGATTGACAGCATGTCATTTGAATGCGTAACGGTATCACCGTCTAGAATGACGGTATTCACCGTAATGTCACCAATGCCCCCATTATAGGTTGAGTAGTCCAGTTCAATGGTTTCGAGGTTGGTATCAATGACAACAAACTTCACTACAAATGAATTGTCCATGGATGTGGTGGGAATATCCATATCAAAATTCAATCAATAATAGCGAATATCAATTTTCTGCTGTTCAAGGGTTGGCTGCATATCCCGTAAAAATCGATCGGCGTGAGCATGGCCACAGGGCTTTTCCTCATCAATAAATGCATATCCTCTATGGAGATGAGAATGCCCAGCAAAAATAATAGTTGTCGATTCCATTTCTGATTCACGTCTAAATATCCCCTTTTAAATAGGCCTGCCGTCGGTCCTCTGGAAATTTCTCAATTGCATATCTCAGCATGGTCCGTGGCATAGAATGATAATGTTTAACTAGAAATTCTTCTTCGGTGGGACGACTCTTGTTCCCCACCTCCCTCAGCATCCATCCCACTGCTTTGTGGATCAGATCCTCTTTATCATGGAGCAAAATTTCTGCAAGAGTGAGGGTATCCTGGAACTCATATTGGCGAATGAAATAGTAGGTTGCTATGATAGCAACTCTGCGTTCCCAAATATATTCAGATTTTGCTAATACTTCTAGATGTGAACGATCCTTATCGAAGAGGTAGTATCCCACAATTTGAAAAGCAGAACTATCTACCAGGTCCCAATTGTTGATGTATCGAATATTTTTCAGGTAGTCCTGATAAATCAGCTTCTTTTCTGAGCCATCTGCGTGATTGTATATGTCCACGAGTAAAAAAAGAGCAGTGAGTCTGGCTTCATGTTGTCGGAAAATAAGTAAATCTAAGGCATCCTGTCGTGTTGCCGACCTATACTTTTTCACCAGTGCCCGTAGCTTGGGTACCCTGATACCTAGAAAGATATCCCCTTCACCATACTCACCCTTCCCTGTTTTAAAAAAGCGCTGGGAATGCTGAGCGCGTTCAGG
This sequence comes from uncultured Lentisphaeria bacterium, assembly GCA_964508765.1. GTDB lineage: Bacteria > Fidelibacterota > UBA8477 > UBA8477 > JABMPR01 > JABMPR01. The sequence continues at coordinate 70,103 of CAZDVD010000005.1, read as the reverse complement.
ATCACTCAGTTCAATCAAGTCATTCAGAAGCTGATCAGCAAGCCGGGACATGGTCATCTCTAATTGGTGTCAATCATGTTTACAGCGCCCTATAAGCCTGGCCAGTTATGCTGCTGAGCATGTCTGGCAAGTTTGAGGGTAGGATTGACAACAACAGGGTGGAAAACCTGTTTCATCATGGGAATATCCAGCTCTGAATTACCGTAAGCATAGGATTGAGTAAGATCAATTCCGCGGGCTCCGGTCAGAGTCTTTAAAAGGGTAACTTTGGCTTCACCAACACAGACAGGACCTTTGGATCTTCCTGTAAGCAAACCATCATCACCCACTTCAAGATGAGTACACAGTAAATGATCAATACCAAGATCATCGATGACTGGATTGAGATAATAGTCAATGGATCCTGTTACCAGAACCGTCTGATGCCCCTGGTCTTGGTGCCAGCGTAATTTTTGAGTCACTTCTGGTGATAAATTGGGTTTGAGATACTCATCATAGAAGCCTTGGGCCGAGTCTACAAAGAGCTGGAGATCGCGCCCCTTATAGAAGCTTAGAAATGTTTTAGCCATGATGCGCTCATCAATCAGCCCTGCCTTTTTTAGCAGGACGATGACGAGCATTTTCAGCATGAACGTTCTTGTGAGATAGCCCTGCTCTTTTAAAAGCTTGAATCCAATCCCTGAACTGTCGATAGCTAACAGGGTTTCATCAAAATCAAAAAAGGCGGCAATGGGTGAGGGCTGATTATGCTTCATGACAACGTTACAGGCTAGCATCTTTCTGGTTTCAACAGGAAACTCATTTTGACATTAATTAGTCACTTTGGTTCAGAACACTTTTAACAGATTATTCCTGCATAAACAAGGATTTTAGTAAACCAGAATAGCCTTAATTAGTTTGTAATGTTTATTAACTAAGGCTTGATCTACCTGTCTAGACATGTTATCCTGTTTCCATAATTGAAAATTGAGGTTGAACTATGAATGTTGTTGATAGCTTCATCGCAAAAGCACAGGATAATCCTGCTCGAATTGTATACCCCGAGGCAACGGATCCCCGGATACTTGAAGCTGCTGCGAAAGTCCATAGTCTGGGTATTGCCCAACCAATTCTGATTGGCAATCCGGATGAAATTCACGCCCTGGCTACGAAACTCGATCTGGCTTTAAACGAAATCGAAATCATTGATAGCAAAACAGATTCACGTCTTGATATCTATTCTCAAGCGTATGCAGACAAGCGGGAACTTCGGGAAGCCATCGCTAAAAAGCTGGTTCGCAAACCCCTCTCCTTTGGCGGCATGATGGTGAGTCAGGGCGAAGCCGACGGTATGGTAGCTGGTGTAGCCACCGCCACCAGCATTGTGATCCAGACCGCCACACTTACCGTAGGATTTCAAGAGGGTCTCTCCACACCAAGTAGTTTCTTTATTATGATTATTCCTGAGTTTCAGGGCGAACAGGACAAAATTTTCCTCTTTGCAGATTCAGCAGTAAACATCCAGCCCACGGCTCAACAATTGGCCGAGATCGCCATTGCTTCTGGAACCAATGCTAAGGCTCTACTTGGTATTGATCCCAAAATTGCCTTCCTGTCCTTTTCCACGAAAGGATCTGCAGGACATGAGGATGCAGATAAGGTGATTGAGGCCTTATCAATTGCCCGAAAGATCAATCCTGAATATGATATGGATGGCGAGCTTCAGCTTGATGCGGCCATCGTCCAGAGTGTAGCTGCTAAAAAGGTCAAAGAAAGTACCGTGGCAGGCCAGGCCAATGTGTTAGTATTTCCCGATCTTGATGCTGGGAATATTGGTTATAAGCTGGTGCAATATATGGCAAACGCCAAAGCCATCGGCCCCATTCTTCAAGGCTTTGCCAAACCAGTCAATGACATGAGTCGCGGCGCCAGTGTAGACGACCTCATCGCAGTCTCTGCCATCACTTCAGTCCAGGCCAGGGGATAATGCACTTATTGTTTCTCGCAGAGTACGCCAAGACGCTGAATGAAAGCCCCAAAATACACTGCGGCTCTGCGCGCTTTGCGAGAGGATTAAATCCTATTCATTCTACAAAAAATGAAAGTTAAACAATGAAAATCCTGGTTTTTAATTGTGGTAGCTCCTCGATAAAGTTTAAACTTTTTCATATGCCTGAAGAAAAGGTGCTGGCTGAAGGTTTGATCGAACGTGTGGGTTCTGAAGATGCTTTTGCTTCCTTGAAAACACCTCACGGCAAGATCGAAATCAACCAATCTATTGCAGACTATCCTACTGGATTTGCTGTGATCAAGAAAATGTTACTCAATCCAGAAAGTGGTGCTATTAAGTCACTGTCTGAAGTCAATGCCTGTGGTCACCGTGTGGTCCATGGTGGCGAAAGTTTTGGCGGATCGATGCCAATAGATGATGAACTGGAAGCAGGTATCGAAGCCTTTTTTGAATTGGCTCCCCTCCACAATCCACCCAATCTGACAGGCATACAACAAGCTCGACTCATTTTTGGAGACATTCCCCAGGTCGCCTGTTTTGACACAGCTTTTCATCATTCCATTCCAGAAGTAGCCTACCGCTATGCCCTGCCTGAAAAACTCTATACGGAGCTACACATCAGGCGTTATGGTTTTCATGGGATGTCTCACCAGTTTGTGGCCAGACAAGCCGCTCATATGATGGGAATGCATAAATATTCCGTCAACTTGATCACGTGCCATCTAGGCAATGGATCCTCAGTGGCAGCCATTCGAGATGGTCATTCTGTGGATACCAGTATGGGTTTAACCCCCCTGGAGGGTCTGGTCATGGGCACCCGGAGTGGGGATATTGACCCGGGTATTCTTTTCTACCTCAATCGTAAAGGATACGACACCGATAGTCTGGATACACTACTCAATAAGCAATCTGGTCTCTTGGGTGTGTCAGGCAGTTCAAATGATGTCCGCGATCTTGAGATAAAAGCAGATGGGGGTGATGATCGCGCAGAACTTGCCCTGGATATTTTCGCCTACAGAATCAAAAAATATATCGGTGCATACATGGCGGTTCTAAACCGTGTGGATGCCATCGTTTTCACCGGTGGAATTGGTGAAAATGGAGCCGCCATGCGTCATCGGATATTATCCGAAATGGATCAATTGGGAATCCTCGTAGATGAAAAAAGAAACGAAGTTCACGTTGGTGTTCCTGGTGAAATTCAGGGGACAACATCAAGAATTAAAGTTTTGATCATTCCCACAAATGAAGAACTCGCTATTGCTCGCGACACCTTCAAATTGACTAAAAATTGATACACCTAAACAAGGAGAAATGATATGTCAACGATAGACCGAATAAAAAATGTAGCAGCTGAGCTTCTTAAAGTTGATGCCTCACGTGTTCAGGAATCTTCCCGCTTTGTAGAGGATCTCGGAGCTGATTCTATGCAGTCCATCGAACTCGTGGCTGCTTTTGAAGAAGAATTTGATATCGAAATGGATGAAGATGCTGCCCTTGGTGTAAAAACGGTGGGTGACGCTGTCGGCTTCATTGACAAGGTGATCGCAGAAGGATAGCCTGTTTTGAATCCTGAACAACTCCTCCGGGATACGCACATTGATAAGAGCAGCTATATTCCTCTTTATATCCAGGTCAGGGATATCTTAAAAGAGCTGATCAATAGTGGTAAACTCAAACCCGGCGATCAAATTCCCAGTGAGAATGAGCTTTCTACTGAATATAATATTAGTCGAATGACAGTGCGCCAGGCCAGCCAGGAACTCATGCGCGAAGGTCTCATTATCATCCGGCGGGGTGAGGGGACTTTTGTTAATTCTGCCTCCCATACTCAGATGTTGCTCAAATTGGAGGGCTTTTCCTCAGAGATGGCCAAGTTGGGGTATCGCAACCACTCAAGGGTTCTGGACATTCAGATGATTGAAGCCTTTGATTCTTTTGGGATGGCTTACTCTGGCCTGGAAAAAGAACCCGGTGATGCTCTCGTGCGAATTCGCAGGGTGCGTTATGTTGAAGAGACCCCCTTTGCTATCGAGACCTCCTATCTGCCCCTGGCAACAGGTCAAGGTCTCATGGAACCACGCATGGCTGATGACACCTCTATCTATAATTATATCGAAAAAGAACTGCACATCAGACTTTCCCGGGCAGATCACGTGATTCAACCTGGACTGGCAGACCAGGAGAGTGCTGATTTACTGGAGATTCCCAAGGGAAGTCCTGTTTTGACACTCCATGGAACGACCTTCTCCATGACCAATAAGCCTGTTGAATATCTTGAGGGTATTTACCGCGGTGATAAATATGAACTAAAAGTTGTGATCACTAAATAGGAAAGCATTTATGAGTATGGAAAAATATTTAGCCTTAACTCCAGAAGCCATCAAAATCCTGAAAGGGAATGGCTGTTGGTCAAGAAGCTGGGCCAAGGTGAAAGTGACCAAAGGATTTGACCCCACACGTATTGCTGGAACCATTTTCCGAGGTGAGGTGCGTATTGGAAACCTTGACGGTGAATTTGTACCCATGGATGGTATTCGACGCTACGCCGGAATATTTGACGCCAATCTCCACAATGTCCTCATCGGGAACAATTGCCATATCTCAAACATCAATGGCTGGCTCTCCAATTTGATTATTGAAGACAACGTGCTGATGGAAAATGTCGGCTCAATTGTCTGTCAGGGAGAAACCAGTTTTGGGAATGGCCATGCCATTGAAGTCCTCAACGAGGGTGGTGGTCGTGAACTGAAGATCACAGCTATGACCAGTGCTCAGACTGCCTATCTATCCACTATGTATCGTCATGATACTGCCTTGATTAAAGCACTGGATCAAATCGCTGATAACTATGCGGAAAGCGTCCGTTCTGATCGTGCCATCATTGGTGAAGGCGCCAAATTATTTCACTGTCAAAATATCGTAAATGTGAATATTGGTAAAGGTGCTGTTCTCAGAGGTATTCAAAACCTGAAGGAGGGAACCATCGCCTCATCGCTTGATGCCCCTACCTTTGTTGGTGATGATGTCATTGCCAAAGACTTCATCATTCAAAAGGGTGCCTATGTATCAGATGGAGCATTACTTGCCTCAACATTGATTGGTGAAGCCACCAAAATCGGCAAGCAATTCTCGGCTGAAAATTCCGTTATGTTTTGCAATTCTGAAGGATTTCATAGTGAGGTCTGCTCCATTTTTGGTGGTCCCTATACAGTAACTCACCATCGTTCCACACTCATGATTGCTGGCATGTTCTCCTTTTTTAATGCGGGTAGCGGTACCAACCAGTCCAACCACATGTATAAACTGGGGCCATTACATCAGGGCATCCTGGAACGTGGTAGCAAGACGGGTTCATCCTCCTATCTCCTCTGGCCCTCCAGAGTAGGTGCCTTCTCAGCCATCATGGGAAAACATTACGCCAATTTTGACAGCTCTGATTTTCCATTCTCTTATGTAAATGAAGATAGGGGTCAATCCACCCTGGTACCAGGTATGAACTTTTTTACCGTTGGGACCATGCGCGATGGCTTAAAATGGCCAACCCGTGATGGACGCAAAAATGCCGACAAGCTGGATCAACTCAATTTTGAGGTTCTATCACCATATACTGGTCAAAAGATGATCAAGGGCCAGTCCATCCTGCTGGATCTTTATGCCGGAGCTGAAAAGGGTCAGGAATATGTGAGTCATCAGGGAATTCTCATCAAACGTCTGCTCCTGAAAACCTGTAGTCGCTACTACCGTATGGCCCTTGAAAAATATTTGGGTGATGCCCTGGTCGCCAAACTCGCAACGGATCCGGTAAAGGACTTACCGGCATTAACGGCCCCAGGAGTAGGTGCTGAGCGTGGAGGAAGTAACTGGATTGATGTTTCCGGATTATTGTGTGCACAACCCCGTCTCAACACCTTGGTGGATAATATTAAATCTGGCAAAGTCGCCGACATCAAAGCCCTTCAGGATGAACTTCAAAAGATTCACGGAAGTTATGCTCTGGATGAATGGTCCTGGGTGATACAGACTATTCCACGGGTCTATGGATTTGAAACCCTCACTTCTGAAAATCTCAAAACGGTCCTGGAAAAATGGAAGGTCTCTTCCACCAAGTTACTCAACATGGTAGAAATGGATGCCTCCAAGGAGTTCGAGGGCAATGTGAGAACTGGTTTTGGGATTGATGGTGATGGTGATGCCGACTTCGATGCCGTTCGCGGAAATTTTGAATCCAATTCATTTAAGAAACAACTAGATGAAATGAGAGTGCAGCTCGAGAGTAATTATGACCACACGCTCAGCATCTTAAACAAATTATAAACTGGAGAAAAGAATGAGACTGATTATTCAAACTGATTACGATAGACTGAGTAAATGGACAGCCCATTATATTGCTAAAAGCATTAACGATTTTGCTCCCACCAAAGATAAACCATATGTGTTGGGACTCCCAACTGGCTCCTCTCCTGTCGGTACCTACAAAGAAATTGTCGGGCTGGTTAATGAGGGACACGTGTCCTTTGAAAATGTCATCACCTTTAACATGGATGAATATGTGAATATTCGCGAGGGACACCCCGAAAGTTACCATTCATTCATGCGCCAGAATCTCTTTAACCATATTGGCATTCCTGAGGAGAACATCAATATCCTGGACGGAAACGCCAAGGACCTGGTAGCTGAATGTAATGCCTTCGAAGCCAAGATTAAAGCAGTGGGTGGAATACGTCTTTTTCTAGGTGGTATCGGACCAGATGGACACATCGCCTTCAATGAACCCGGTTCTTCTCTGCACTCCCGAACCCGCGTCAAGACACTTACCTATGATACCCGCATTGCCAACTCCCGTTTTTTTGGGAATGACATTGAGTCTGTTCCAAAGCTTGCCCTAACAGTGGGTGTGGGAACGGTAACAGATTCTAAAGAAGTGGTTCTCCTCGTTAACGGACACTCAAAATCCAGAGCGCTTTACAAAATGATTGAAGAGGGTGTCAATCATATGTGGACCTCCTCTGCCTTACAGTTGCATCCAAAATCCATGGTGGTATGTGATGAGGATGCAACCTACGAATTAAAGCATGGGACTTATAGGTATTTTAGAGATATCGAAAGCGAAAACCTCGAGCCGTTTGCTATAAAATAATCTCGTTGTGTACACCTATCTCAAAAAAGGAGCCCCTAAAAATCAGGGGCTCCTTTTCATTTTACAATAAAATGGATTATAGCTAACACCTATTTCAGAAGAAGAACTTTCCTCGAATCCTGCCTGGTGCCATGGGTCAAAGATGCAATATATACTCCACTGGGCAGCTCTGCACCGGCATCATCTCTGGTATTCCAGACGACCTGATGTGAACCTGCAGGCAGGTCTGTAGTCAGTAACTGTCTCACGATCCGACCCTTTCCATCAAAGATCGATAGCGCCACATATCCCTCATCAGGCAGATCGAAGTGAATCTGTGTTTCCCCATTAAATGGATTGGGGAAGACTAAAATCAGGTCGTGGCTTTCTGGCGTTTCTACCTCTCCTACTGTTCCAGAAACGGATAACAATTCGTCTAGGACCGCTGTGATTGCAGATTCATTATATCCAATGGAATTATATCGGACCACGCCATCTGTATCAATAATGGTGTTCCGGGGAATAGCACCAGTGCCAAAATCACTCCAGATACCCGAACCACGATCATCAGCAATCGGGTAAGTAGCACCCAGGTTTGCCCAGGCCTGACAGTTCAGCGAGTTAAAATCATTACCCAGAGCTACAATCAAAAGACCTTCATCGGCTCTTGCCTGGTGAAAATTTTCCAGGTGCGGAACCTCCGCACGGCAGCTGCCTCACCACGATTCGAAAAAATTGAGCCAAACAACACGGGTCGCCTCACCTTGCTCCGGTACCAATAAATTTCCCAGGCTGCTACTCCCATTATCATTGGCACAGAAACTCACAACCTTGTCCCTGGTAGACTGACTAATGGTCTGACCAACGGTATACTGCCCTAGCGCCAATGAGGCAAAAAGGTTTATGCTTAAGACCAAGACAATGATCAATCGCCTTGCACTTTTTTTATTATTCATACAATCTCCAATTCAGTGATATGGTCGATCCAGGCCGACCCCCTTATTTTTGTTGAAGTAATTTAGAATGAGGCTGAAAACCTAATGTCATATCAATGACACTTCTGCAGGTGTCTTAGCGATAAAGCATGACCCTGCGGATAATCTTAACTCCTGAGTGCTAGTGTATTTGGCTCAATAATAACTATGCGAATTTTCTAGGCAGTGAACTAGGAGATGTTCAGCACCAAGATGATGAGACAAAGCAGGATAAGCAATATCCTGCATGAAATTATTGGACACGCCTCGTATTGTCTCCAAATTGCTGAAATTTTTAGCTGTTTGTTACTTTTATTCCCTTATTCCGATAAATTCTTAGGATATATTGCCCCGTACTTAAAATATTTCAGGAGAATATGATGATAGACGATCGCGATATCCAGATATTGGAATTACTTCAAGAAAACGGACGCGCCACAGCCAGTGAAATTGCCAAGGTTGTGCAGCTCTCCATCCCAGCCATTGGCGAGCGAATGAAAAAGCTCACTGAGAAGGGGCACATTAAAGGCTATTCCACGGTTCTTGACCACAAAAAAGCAGGTCTGGATCTTACTGCATTCGTCTTTATTGTCAGTGAACACTCCGACCACTATGACAAGTTTATTGAGAAGGCCACCACATCAAAATCTATTTTAGAATGCCACTCCATTATTGGCGCGGGCTCACATATCCTGAAAGTCAGAACCCGCAACTCTCAAGCCCTTGAGGATCTCCTTTATGAGGTTCAAAATTGGCCTGGCGTCAAGCGAACCCAATCCAATCTGGTCTTATCAACTTACAAAGAGAGTACTGCAATCGATCTGCAGGCATTGATACCTGAGGACAAATAGCACCTTAACTATTCAGACTATTTCAGCTTGATTTCTTTATATTTTAAATAAATATCAAAATATACTTAATTATTTATTGACATCTATGTGTGATGCTTGTTAATTGTATGTCATGATAATTAAGTGCACAAAAATATAACCCTGCGTTTGAGGAGTCTTATCAATGGCAAAGATTAAAGCTGAATATATCTGGATTGATGGGCACACCCCCACATCCAAACTGCGTTCTAAAACAAAAATTATTGATGGACCCATATCCTCGCTGGATCAAATACCCGAATGGGGCTTTGATGGTTCCAGTACCATGCAGGCAGTGGGACACGATAGTGATCGTTCTTTGCATCCCGTATCTTTTTATTCAGACCCTATTCGGGGTGGAGACAATATTCTGGTAATGAATGCCGTTTGTTATCCAGATGGCAAGTCTCACGAATCCAACAAAAGGGATCATCTTGTTGAGGTTGCCAAGAAATTCGAAGCTGAAGAATCCTGGTTTGGAATCGAACAGGAGTACACATTTTTTCAGGGTCGCGCCCCTCTGGGCTGGCCTGATGGCGGTTACCCAGCCCCACAAGGACCCTTTTATTGTGGCGTCGGTGCAGATGAAGTTTTTGGTCGCGATATCGTGGAAGACCACCTGGAAGCCTGTCTCCGCGCTGGTCTTGGTATTTCGGGTGTCAATGCTGAAGTCATGCCGGGTCAGTGGGAGTTTCAAATTGGACCACTGGGTCCACTGGAGAGCAGCGATCATCTCTGGATGGCTCGTTGGTTACTCTACCGTATCGCTGAAGAATATGGTGTCAATGCCAGTATTCATCCAAAACCGGTTAAGGGTGACTGGAACGGCGCCGGAGCTCACACCAACTTTAGCACCAAAACCATGCGTGAAACGGGTGGTTATGATGTGGTTGAAACAGCCTGTAAAAAACTTTCTGAGAAACATGAAGAGCATATTGCTGTTTATGGTGCTCACAATGAAGAACGACTCACAGGTCTCCATGAGACCTGTTCCATTCATGAATTCCGTTATGGTGTGAGTGATCGTGGTGCTTCCGTTCGTATTCCTCTTCAAACCGTAAAAGAGGGCAAGGGTTATCTGGAGGATCGTCGTCCTTCAGCCAATATGGATCCATATGAAGTTTGTGCCATTTTGCTGGAGACGGTCTGTTCCTAAAGACTTCTCCTCTTCATTAGGATTTACAAGGCCACATCCGTCAATAGGGGTGGCTTTTTTTATTCACCGTAAGGTGAACCGCGGCGTAGTCCAGACTTCAGTCAGGACGAAGACGGGTAATATCTATCAGGGATATTCCTAATCATGGGCAAACAGGGAACGGTACTCGGGATGAAGTCTTAACAAATCTGAGTGCTGACCCTCATAATGAATCTGACCATTTTTAATCCAGATGACTCGATCCATTTCAGCAGCCGTTGCTTCACGATGTGTGGCTACCAGAAAAAGTGCTTCCGAATAACTGGCGTTGATGTTCCGCCACAAAACTTTCTCTGTATGAAGATCCAGAGCTGAAGTCACATCATCAAAAATGTAAATGGGCGTGTTCCCATAGAATGCCCGTGCCAGAGCGACTCGTGCTCGCTGTCCCCCACTGAGTCCTATGCCACCTTGCTCTAACATCTTATCCATATCCAATTCATGACCAATGACTGCGGTTTTAGTGATGGATTCAATACTTTTGATAGCCTCCCGCCCCATACTGATATTGTCGGTCACGGTGCCACTGAACAATTCAATATCCTGGGGCACATAACCAATACTCTGAGCCCTGGAAGCATCACTAAGCTCGCTGAGACAAGTATCATTCAATGCCACAGATCCACTGTGGGGGACAAACCAACCTGAGATCAATTTTAGCAAAACAGTTTTACCTGAACCCACCTCACCCACAATACCGATCTTTTCACCTGGTCTGGCCTGAAAATTAAGTGACTTGATAACGTCTTCGGTCTCCCCGGGGAACCGATAATGTAAATTCCTCACATCCAGAATCTGGATCGGCGGTTCCACCACCGTGTCATGTCGAGGTTTGTTCTCAAATTTTTCAATCTCTTCCAAACGATCTACGGAAGATTCAGCCATTTTTAGAGAAACAAAAAACCAGGATATGGTCCAAATGGGTTCAGTGATACCTGTCATATAGGCTATGAATGCATAAAAATCGCCCAGGCTGATTTCACTGTGAATGACATAGTAGCCGCCAAGGAAGAGAATGACCACCAGGCCAACCTGATTAATGACACTTCCAAGGCTTTCCAGGAAGGAGCGGATATAAACAACGCGCTCTTCAGCATCCTTGCGTTCTTCCATATTCTTTTTGAAAAGGTTTTCCTGAGCCTGCTCCATAACAAAGCCAATCACAATCCTTATGCCTGAAAAGGCACTCTCCAAAATGTTGTTGGTCTGAGAGATGGTTTCCTGGCGTCGCTTGTAAGCTTTGTGCTGAGAATGTTCTGTCTTGCTCATGGCCCAGACAATCAGGGGCAATGGTGAGACAGCCAGAAGCGTTAATTTCCAATGGAGGGTCATCATGACCCCAATGGAAAACAAGAGGGTAAAACCAGCTTCAATGGGTCGCATGATGCCGGAGTTACCAAACCAGGCTAATTTTACATCCCCATCAATATCATCAGAGAAACGGGTGATAAGGTCCCCTGATCGAAAGTTATTGAAAAATGCCGGATCTTTCCGTAGCAGATTTTCGAAATGGAAGAGCTTGATATCCAAACCGAGGAGCAAATTCATGATGTAGCGGGAGGAAGGTAAAATCCAGCGTGTAATAGTGCGCGCAAGTCCTACCAACAAGATGATCCAGACATAGAACTGCACATCTGTTGTCTCTCTTCCTGCTGATAAAGAGTCGATGACATATTTGAATATAATGGGATAAGTGGTACTAAGAGCAATACTCACCACGGTAATGAGCATGACCCAACCAATACCCTTCCAGCGTTGCCTCCAATAGGGGGCGAACCACCCCAGGACGTGTTTTGTGGCACCAAGGAGAGCCATTATAGCATTTCCTTCTCAGGGTCCACATGAGATAACAGGTCGAAATATGCGCCCCGCAATAACATCAATTCATCATGATTCCCAGACTCAACAATCTCTCCATCTCTTACAAAAATGATTGACGTAGCTCTGCGAATTGTACTCAGCCGATGTGCTACAATACAAGAGGTTCGACCTTCGGTGAGTTTTTTCATGGTGGCTTGAATGCGCAGCTCTGTCCCTGGATCAACAGAGGATGTTGCCTCATCCAGCACCAGCACCTGAGGCTTGACAGCCAGGGCTCGAGCAAAGGCAATCAGCTGTCTTTGTCCGTAGGAGAATCCCTCGCCACTTTCTTTAAGGACGGTTTGGTAGCCATCAGATCGGGAGAGAATACTGGCATGAATATCCGTGAGATTTGCAGCTTCCTCGAGATCAGCCTGGGAAACTTCTTCGCGAAAAGCTCTTAAATTTTCTTCAATGGGGGCAGGAAAAAGGAAAAGGTCCTGGAGTACCAGACCAAATCGGCGACGATAAGCTGCCACATCGAATTCACGAATATCAATCCCATTGAGCATAATGCGGCCTGATTGAGGATCCCTGAAGCGGCAGATCAAATTGATGATCGTGGATTTCCCACCACCAGTTGGCCCAACAAAGGCGACCTGGTCACCACCCATTATTTCAAAGCTCATACTCTTGATGATCATGTCATCATCGGAGTAGCCGAAACTGACATTCTCAAAACGAATACTCCTAACATACCGAGGCAATTCAACAGGATCAGGTTGAGTCTCGATATATGGTTTGTCTTCCAGGGTGGAAAATATGCGATCTGCGGCCCCACCTGCTGATTGGAGCTGAGATATTTGCTCCGTGAACATAAAAATGGGCCAGTAAATCTGGGCAATGTATTGGGCAAACAGAACGAGAGCACCGATAGTCAGGCTACCGTCATTCACCCACTTGACGCCTAGCATAAGCACAATCACAGTGGCACCCACTTCCATGAACCCAAGCCCCTGGAAAATACCATAATTGATAAAATTCATCTTAATGCTAAATCGATTGAAGTCTTCGGTAGATTTACGGACTCGGCCGATTGCCCAATCTGTTCTATCAAATACCTGCAGGATACTCGCAGATCTGACAAACTCGCTGAGGATGCCCAACATTTTGGAGAAATTTGCCCGATCCTTACGAAAGAAGGGTCTGAAATATCGAAATGAAAACCACGCGATAAAAATTACCAGAGGGAAAATTGCACCCGTGATAAGCATGAAACGCATATCAACTGAAGCAAGAATCACAAAGGCACCAATGATCATTCCAAAGGACATGAGTAAACGCTGTGCCATGGTTGAGGTCACTGCAATAATGCGCTGTGGATCCGATTCGATTCGGCTGACCAATTGTCCTGTGGAAGTGGATTCTGCGAAGGGCAAACCCAGTTTCAGGGCGTGGGAGAAAAGGGAAACCTTGAGATCATTTACTGCAAAGATACCAGCCTTTTGTGCCATCCAGTTACTATAGAATCCAACAATGGCTGAAAAGATCATGGTGAGGAAATACAATCCTGCTGACCAGGCGAGTGCAGTAAAATTCTTACTTGGGATATCCGAATCAATGATATGTTTGAGGATAATCGGTTGAAACAGGACCAGGATAACACCAACAAAAGCCCAGATCAGCGCAAAAACAAAGGTCCGGTTATAGGGTTTTAGAAACGGATAAACACCCCTGACCATCTCCCTGAAGGAGTAGGTTTTGGCATTATCATCATCCAGGCTAAAGTCTTCATCCCACCACATCCTGCTAGGTAAGCCAGAACAAGTATATTTGAAAATCTAAAATTGATTGATTTTGACCACTCCTGCGACGCTGCTCAAGATGAAGTATCCAGACAACCTACGAACCCGATCAGCCCAAATCACAATTCGAGGCACTCACTTCATTCACCCTTATGGTGACACCTCACCTCGAACCTATTAAGCTCGATAAACTCACACCTAAATAACTCTAAATATATATCCTTCGACTCCGCTCAGGATAACGCGGACGACTCTCGGCTAGATACGAGAATCACATTAACTCATTAACTCATTTAACTCTATTCGTAAGCCTCTTCGTGAACCGTCTTAACCGCCCTACCAGAAGGATCATTCAGGTTCTGAAATGAGGCATCCCAGGCCAGGGCTTCTGGTGTACTACAGGCCACTGAAGGAACTGATGGTACACACTTCGCAGCCGAATCAGATGGAAAATGTTCAGCAAAAATGCTGCGGTAGTAATACTCTTCCTTGCTCTGGGGTGTATTGATGGGAAATTTGAATTTGGCTTTGACCATTTGCTGATCACTTACTTCCTGATCAACCAACTCCTTCAAGCTGTCAATCCAGCTATATCCAACACCGTCTGAGAATTGCTCTTTTTGTCTCCAAGCTACGCTTTCAGGCAAATAGTCTTCAAAAGCCTTCCTCAATATCCATTTCTCCATACGCTCCCCATTGATCATTTTGTCCTGTGGGTTTAAACGCATGGCAACATCCATGAACTCCTTATCCAGGAATGGAACCCGACCTTCAATCCCCCAGGCGGCCAAGGATTTATTTGCCCTGAGACAGTCGTAGAGATGCAACTTGTTTAGCTTGCGAACGGTTTCCTCGTGGAAGGCTTCTGCTGTAGGAGCTTTATGAAAATAGAGATAACCCCCAAATATTTCATCAGCTCCTTCTCCAGAAAGTACCATCTTGATACCCATGGCCTTGATAGCCCGGGCCAATAGATACATGGGAGTTGAGGCTCGCACCGTGGTGACATCATAGGTTTCCAGATGATAGATAACATCATGGAGGGCATCCAGGCCTTCCTGTATGGTGAAAAATATCTCGTGGTGAACTGTATTAATATGCTCAGCGACTTTGCGGGCTGCAGCCAGATCAGGAGACCCTTCCAGGCCTACTGCAAAGGAGTGTAATCGGGGCCACCAGGCTTTTTCTTTGTCATGTTCTTCAACTCTAAAAGCAGCATATTTTTTGGCTACGGCAGATATGATGGACGAATCAAGACCCCCTGAGAGCAGCACGCCATAGGGCACATCAGACATGAGCTGTCTATGAACAGCGGCCTCCAAAGCATCTCTGATCTTTGTAATACTACTTTTTGCTTCCTGAACGGTCTTGTAGTCTGACCAATCCCGCTGATACCATTTCTTCAATTCGCCATCTTCACTTGAGAAATAATGCCCAGGAGGAAATACTTCGATTTTGTTACAAACCCCTTCCAGAGATTTCAGTTCAGAAGCGACATAAAAACGACCTGATTCATCCCAGCCCATATAAAGGGGGATGATACCCATATGGTCGCGGGCAACTAAAAAAGTGTTGTTCACCGTGTCATATAGGGCAAAGGCAAAGATGCCGTTGAGCTCATCCAAAAAATCAGCACCCTTTTTCTCGTAAAGGGCTAATATGACTTCACAATCAGAATGGGTTTGAAATTGATAATCCTGACACTGTTCTCTCAAATCCTCATGATTATATATTTCACCATTCACTGCCAGAACCATTGTTTTCTCTTCGTTGTAGAGGGGTTGTCCACCTGAAATCGGATCAACAATGGCTAACCGCTCATGGCTCATGACAGCATGATCACCGCAATAAATACCAGACCAGTCCGGGCCACGATGTCGCAGTTTTTTCGACATTTTCAAAACTTTGGGGCGCAGTTTTTTGGCGTCCTCCTGCAGATCAAAGACACATACAATTCCACACATATTCTAAATTCTTTCTTTTTTACTGTTCTCATCCTTCGTTGATTTCTAGTCTTCGCCCTACCAGGCAGGATGACACTACGACATGTTATCCACAATACCATGTCATGGGAGTGTCATACTTCGACAGGCTCAGCAAGACACACCCGTGCCGTTGAAGGAAAAAAATCACTTAGTCATGTCTTGCCTTCAACACACTGACAACATCATTCAGGATCAATCCCTTCGAATTGATGAGCACAAGTAGGTGATAGATCAAATCTGCACTTTCGTTCAGAAATTCCTCATCATCGCCAGCCACAGCTGCCAGTGCGGTTTCGACTGCTTCCTCACCTACTTTTTGGGCAATATACTTTGGACCTCGTTTAAGAAGCTTGGCCGTATATGAGGTTTCGGATGAAGCAGTTTGACGGTAAGCAATCACCCCTTCCAGCTCTGATAGAAATGATAGCCCCGGTTGGGGACCCTCTCCCCAGCAAGTGGCGGCACCTGTATGGCATACAGGACCTGTAGGAGATGCCAGAATCATCAAACTGTCACCATCACAATCAGCTTCTATTTCCTTGCAATTCAGGGTGTTCCCAGAGGTCTCTCCTTTTTCCCAGAGACTCTGACGGCTTCTGCTGAAAAACGTGACACGACCGGTCTTGAGTGTCTGAGACAGCGCTTCCTGATTCATATAGGCCTGCATCAACAGCACGCCTGAAATGGCATCCTGTACGATGGCTGGAATAAGACCCTTCTGTTTTTCCCATGCTAACTGATCGAGATTCTCTCGAGTAACCTTCATCGTCTTACCTCCACACCTGATTCTGATAAATATTTTTTTAATTCCTGAATATCCAGTACACGCTTGTGAAAGACACTGGCAGCCAAGGCCCCGTCCACATCACTTTTTTTAAACACGTCCTTAAAATGTTCTCGGGTGCCGGCCCCACCGGATGCAATGAGCGGGATATCACAACTCAAGCGTGCTTGAGTCAATTGGATCGTATCATAGCCCTGTCGCACCCCATCCTGGTTCATACAATTCAGCACAATTTCACCCGCACCCAACTGTTGAACCTCATGTATCCAATCAAAGGTCTTCCAGGGAGTCAGTTGTGTACGATCCACATCACCCGTGTATTGATAGACCTGATATTCTCCACTGGTTTCATCCTGAAAACTGTCAATCCCTACCACCACACACTGTTGACCAAAACGTTCATTCAGGTCACAGATGAGACTGGGGTCATTCAGGGCAGGAGAATTAATACTGATTTTGTCAGCGCCCATTTCCAGGACTTCTGCAGCCAGATCCAAGGTTGAGATTCCTCCAGCCACACAAAATGGAATGTCAATGACCCTGGCAACGCGTTCAATCCAGCTGCGATCGACACTACGACCATCACTGCTGGCTGTGATATCATAGAACACCAGTTCATCTGCACCCATTTGCGAGTAGAACTCCGCAAGAGGGACGATATCTCCCACAATTTCATGGTCTCGGAATCTGATTCCCTTAACCACCTTCCCATCACGGACATCCAAACAGGGTATTATTCGGCGAGCCAGCATGCCTGAGCCTCCTTAAGGGTGAATTTTCCATCTAGGAGTGCCTTGCCCACAATAATTCCCGAGACACCTGTTTGAGCAACCATGGAGATATCCTGTAGACTTCCAATTCCCCCCGATGCCTGCCACGTTAATTGCGGATATTTTTCCTGGAGCTCTCTATAGAGTTGATGATTTGAGCCCTGTAGGGTTCCATCTCGACTAATATCCGTACAGAGGATATGTTGCACATTTACTGCAAGAAATTGATCAAGGACATCCTCAAGGAGTACCTGTCCTCCCTCTTGCCAGGCCTGAGTGGGGAGCCATTTTTCGCCTCCATTACCAAGGGCTACATCCAGCGCCAGGACAATTCGTTCTGGACCAAAGTTTTGAATCCAACCTGATACGAGTTCAGGTTTTTTAATGGCAAGACTTCCAATAACGACTCGATCAGCTCCGGCATCAAGCAATTCAGCGATATCCTTTTCAGACCGGACTCCTCCTCCAGTCTGAATGAGAACTTCTGTGGAGGAGCTCAATTTTCCAATCAATGAGAGTTGTCTCCTGGAAATATCCTTAGCTCCCTGGAGATCTACAATATGGATGAGTTCTGCCCCATTTTGTGAATAGAGAGCCACCAACTCTGCAGGGTTCTGATCATAGTAAGTAACCTGGCCATAGTCCCCTTTAAACAAGCGAACGGTTTGACCATCAATGAGATCAATGGCTGGAATGATCATATCTGTATCTCCAGAAAGTTTTTTAACAATTGAGAACCAGCCTGGCTGGATCGCTCTGGATGAAATTGAACACCCATAAAATTATTTGAGGCAATGGCTGCAGAAAATGGACTGCCATATTCACATTGAGCAATGGTGGCGTCGGATAGGTTCGCTCCATAACTGTGAACAAAATAGAAATACATATCAGAGCTTAGCCCGTGCAGAAGGGGATGGTCGCTACACGCTGTAAGCGTATTCCAGCCCATATGGGGCAATCGTAGGTCCTGGGACTGCAACCCCTCAACCTCACCCGGGATGAGTCCCAAACAGGCTATATCACCCTCTGCGGAGCTTGATGTGAGCATCTGCATCCCCAGACAGATTCCCAGAACGGGTTGAGTCAATTTTTGGATGACAGTGACGAGTCCCTTCTCCTCCAAAACACCCATGGCATACTGGGCACTTCCCACTCCGGGCAGGAAGACGCGTTCAGCAGAACTAATGACCTGGGGATCATCGCTAATGAGGACATTTTGAGTCAAACGTTCCACCGCAAATTTCAAAGAGGTGAGATTGGCGCAACCCGTATCTATGATGACACTCACAAAACCCCCTTTGAACTGGGAATTTTATCTCCCGTTTTTTTGATGGCCTGCCCCAGGGCTCTACCAAACACCTTAAATAGGGATTCAACCTGATGATGACTATTGCCTTCGGTAGTTGATAAATGTAGGGTTACACCCATACTCATTGCCAGAGACCTAAAAAAGTGCTGGACCATTTGTGTGTTCATTTCACCCACGCGTTCTGTGGTAAAGATTGCCTGAAACTCAAGGTGAGGACGCCCGGATATATCCAGGAGACATTCTGCACGACACTCATCCATGGGAAGGGCAAAGCCAAAGCGACCAATCCCCTGCTTGCGACCCAGTGCTTTTGAGAGCGCTTCACCCAGGGCCAAAGCAGTATCTTCAATACTGTGATGATCGTCTATTCCCAAATCACCCTTCACATCGCATTTCAGATAGAATCCGGCATGGACAGTAATCTGATCTAACATGTGATCAAAAAAGCCAATCCCAGTCGATATTTCTGATTTTTTTTCACTATCAAGATCCACTTCAATGTTGATCTGCGTTTCTGATGTGGATCTGGCAATGTTGGCTACCCGATGAGATTGTGTGAGTAATTCAACGATGGAATTCCAGCCCATTTTCTCTGGCTCATACAGTATCGCTTCGATACCCATATTAGACGCCAACTGAACATCACTCTGACGATCTCCGATAACCCAGGAGTCCTGGAAATCGATCTTGCCAGCCTTCAACAGTGGTTGCACCAGGCCCAGTTTTGGCTTCCGGCATGAGCAGCCATCTTCCTCGAAGTGAGGGCAAAACAGGGTTTCTTCAAACTCAATTCCCTGTGAGGCAAAAATATCCATGAGCTTGTCTTGAGGCACCATGAAATCTTCCTCGGGAAAGGACTCAGTCCCGCGACCATCCTGATTGGATATCATGATGAGGGTATACCCAGCTTGCTGCAATTTCAACAAAGCTGGAATGACATATGCCTCAAGGGCTAGTTTCTCAAGTGAATCAACTTGAAAATCTATAGGTGGTTCTTTAATCAAGGTTCCATCTCTATCGATGAACAGGGTTGGTCTGGCACTCATAGGCTGGCCTCATACGCTTTCATGCATTGATAAAATTTCTGGAGTTCTGATTCTGTTCCTATTGTGATTCGCAAAGTGCTGTCCAGCCCAGGCTGGCTCGATTGATTTCGAATGACAATCCCCCTCTGCAGGAGAAAGGACATTACGTCTGCTGCATCTTCAACTTGAAACAGCACAAAATTTGTTGAGCTGGGGTAGACCGTTGTTACAGATGAAAATTCCTGGAGCATATCCATGAGTTTATCACGGTCTTTCTGAATGGTTTCCACATCGCGCATCATGCAAACAATACCCTGCTCCCCGAGTGCTGTGCTGGCAATGTCAACAACAGGGATGGAAATGGGATAGGGCGCAGAGACTTTTTGCAGCACTGCAATGATCTCTGGAGAAGCCAGGAGGAATCCACATCGGAGACCGGCCAATCCAAAAGCTTTAGACAGGGTACGCATGATCACCAGATTTGGATATTCTAATAGGAGAGATACCATACTTGATTCAGGCTTAAACTCAATATACGCTTCATCAACAACAACAAGTGCATTGTTACGAGTCGCATCGAGAATGCTGCGAATGTCTGATGGATCAAGGAGGCTCCCCGTGGGATTATTCGGAGAACAAAAATAGATCAGCTTACTTTCAGAAACAGCCTCAAGAATACCCTGGACATCCAATGACCAATCAGGCATCAGTAGCACTGCTTTCGCTCCAATGTTATTGCTTTCTGCTGAGATTTTATACATCCCATAGGTTGGAGGAGTGTAAATAATACTGTCTGCCCCCGACCTGCAAAAAGCACGTGTCAATAGATCAATTCCTTCATCAATCCCACGAGTCACAAGCACCTGCTCCTTCTTCACACCGGCATAACTTGCATATCCCTCTACGAGTTGTTCAGGTTGAAAGTCTGGATATCGATTTAAGGCTGACAAACTTTCAGGAGTAGTGCACTCATAGGGGTTCTCATTGGCGTTTAACCACACCTCGCCAGAGCTGGCTTCACGCCGGGCAGATGCATAAGGCACCAGATTTTGAATATGTTTTGGAGTGATCGTTTCCAGCAAAGTCATACAACCTCCTCCCCCAGTCGGATGGCAACTGCATTTGCATGAGCATCCAGACCCTCACTATGAGCAAGGGTTGTGATAGTATCACTCAAGGAAGCCAGACCATCCCGAGTGAGCTTCTGGATGGTACTTCGTTTCTGAAAATCCTTCAGAGACAGAGCATCAGTGAATCTGGCGTAGCCATATGTTGGGAGGACATGATTGGTTCCAGAGGCATAGTCTCCAGCACTTTCCGGTGTCCAGGGACCCAGGAATATTGATCCGGCATGGATGATTTGATCTAGATAGTCCTCGGCAGCCCTGACATTCATAATCAAGTGTTCCGGAGCGTAAAGATTGCTGATCTCTATCGCCTGATCTATATCTCTGGCCAGGATATATCTGGCGTGTGTCAGAGATTCTCTGGCAATTCTCCATCGACTCAATGCCTTCAACTGCTCTTGGAGGACAGTTTCTACATTTTGGATCAGTGAGGCATCATCAGAAATCAGAATAACTTGAGAATCGGGTCCATGTTCAGCCTGGCTGAGAAGATCTGCAGCGACAAAACGCGCATCAGCCGAATCGTCTGCAATCACCAAGACCTCAGAAGGACCGGCAGGCATATCAATTCCCACGATGCTCTCCATCTGGTTTACTTGGCGTTTGGCTTCTGTGACATAACGATTCCCAGGACCAAAGATTTTATCCACAGAAGGGATGGTTTCTGTCCCAAAAGCAAGAGCTGCAATAGCCTGGGCGCCGCCCACTTTGTAGAGGGAGTCTATACCACACTTTGATGCGGCATAGATAATTTCCGGCGCGATCTGACCATTTTGTCCAGGAGGACTAACGATTGTAACAGAAGGACAATCTGCCAATTGGGCTGGGACACCCAACATGAGTGCCGTTGAAATCAATGGTGTGCTCCCACCGGGCACATACAATCCCACAGACTGCAGGGGTCTAATTCTCAGCGTACAGCTCACCCCAGGTGCAGTTTCCACTTCAATATCATCTTGCAGTTGAGCCGAGTGAAAAGCCCTGATCATTTCATAGGCTTGATCAATGGCACCTGTCACTACAGAATCAAGACTTGATATGGCTGCTTTGATTTCCTGTTCAGACACTTTAAAATCATCTAATTCCACTCCGTCAAAACGGGCAGTCAACACGCGTAAAGCATCATTTCCTGACTCCTTGACAACTCTAAGGATTTTCTCTACTGAGCCTTGAAGCTTATCATTATCTGCCATGAGAGGCCGCTCGAGAAGGTTCTTTTTTTGAGACGCATCAAGTGTTTGCCAATCGATCATATCTACTCCATCATTTTTTCGATGGGAAGCACTAGAATTGAACTTCCGCCCAGTTGTTTCAATGATTCCATGGTCTCCCAGAAGACGGTCTCTGTACTCACGGCATGTATGGCGACCTGATCATCTGAACCAGCCAGAGGCAGGACCGTTGGCTTCTCAGCACCTGGCAAAAGATCTATGATGGCATCAATCTGCTTCAGGGGAGCGTGGAGCATGATATACTTGCTCTCTTTGGCCAGCATGACCCCATTGACTCTGACAATGAGACGGTCAACCAGTTTTTGCAGTTCTTCGTTTTCTATGACGGGCTTTTGTACCAGGGTAGCTGAAGACCTGAGAATAACTTCATCTTCTCGAAGACCATTGGCTTCCAGGGTCACACCCGTTGAAACCAGATCGCAAATGGCATCGGCCAGACCAGCACGGGGGGCAACTTCTACGGAACCGGTGAGGTGGACGATCTTGGCGGTAACCCCCTGTTCCTCAAGATATCGACCTAAGGAATAGGGATAACTTGTGGCTATCCGGCAGCCTGACAGGTCTTTAATGCTGGAATATTTTTGCTCTTCTGTCGTGGCGATTGAGAGACGACAGTTTCCATAGTCCAGAGAGATGAGCCTAATGAAGTCGGCCTGCTCTCCAAACTTGGCTCTCTGCAGACTGACTTCCTGCATGATGTTGTCTCCGACAAATCCAAGATCAACCACACCTTCCATGACCAGTCCCGGGATATCATCATCTCTCACAAAAAGAATATCGATGGGCATGTTTTTGACATGGGTAATCAATTTGTTTTTGGACTGGTTGATGCGTAAACCGCATCGCTTCAGGATATCCAGGGTTGCATCGCTGAGGCGCCCTGATTTTTGTACTGCAATTTTTAATCGTTTGTTACTCATTTTTCCTTTTTCACCTTTCAAATTGTTCATAAAAACAAAAACCCCCGGAGTTGACTCCAGGGGTTTTAAAAAATTTAGTCCCGAGGTGGCCAACTTTGCGCTAGCCATCCGAGATATGTGTTCCGAACAGCTACATCATATGATGATTATTAATATGGCGATGATTCATCATGGTGTTCGGGTTCATATTTACTTTCAACATTTTCATTGCGGAGTAATTGTAGGATTAAAGTGGATGCGATGCAAGCATTAACATCTTTTTTATAGCTGACAATTGTTTCCCTGTTAAAACAATTGTTGAAATAGGTGATCACCTAATACTTATGGTGCCATTAATTACAATGACATTTCAATTCAACGATTTTTTCCCGAAATTCAACACACTCCACTTTCAACATCCAGAAGAGCTGCCTTTTTTATTGAATTATGTTTGAACATTTCATTTCATTCACTATATAATCAATATGATACATTTACTGTCACATATTGGCCTTCAAGCAACCCTCTGTGCTTTTTGTATGGTCTGACAGCCATTTTTTCTTTTATATATAATTAATTCAAAACCAATAAATAAAGTGAATACAATGAATATTTCATTTGTGGAAATGCTACAAAAAATCGATACCAGCTACTGCTCGGATGTTCCCACCATCCGCGATTCTCACACCTATATCGATGATCTGGTTCACTTGATGTTTCCCATCATGGAAAATCAAGAGATGAGCGTCAGCGAAATTCAAACAGCCTTTGAAACCATGCAAAAGCGTCTGAGTTCGCTGGTTGAGCCTTTAACAGAAAAAATACAACTCAGCCCTGAGCAGGTTGCTGAGCGAGTATTTCAAGCCATACCAGATGTCTATAAACTGCTTGTTGAAGATGCTCATACATTTTTAGATTCTGATCCTGCAGCTCACTGTCTTGAGGAAGTTGTCATGTGTTACCCAGGATTCTATGCCCTCACCATCCATCGGCTCGCTCATTTGTTATATGAATTGGAAGTCCCTTTACTCCCCAGAGTCATGAGTGAATATGCCCATGGAAAAACAGGTATCGACATCCACCCTGGAGCCACTATTGGTCGGCGTTGTTTTATTGATCATGGAACGGGAATCGTCATTGGGGAAACAGCCATTGTTGGTAATGATGTGAAGATCTATCAGGGGGTAACACTAGGTGCCAGATTCGTTGAGAAGCGCTTAAAACACACGAAGCGACACCCTACCATCGAAGATCAGGTCATTCTTTATGCCGGCAGTACCATCCTGGGTAAGAATACTGTCATTGGCCACCATACCATCATCGGCGGAAATGTCTGGCTTACTGAAAGTGTAGACCCCCACTCTGTTGTTTTCCGTCATCAGGAATCGGTGGTTAGAGATAATCGTCTTGATCCAAACCCCATTAACTATGTCATATAGGAAGTTTAAACATGAGACTCAATAATATATTGGAAAGTATTGGTAACACCCCCCATCTGCACCTGAATCGTCTTTACCCCGACACCCATGATATCTGGATAAAGCTGGAAAAATTCAATCCCGGGGGGAGTATAAAGGACAGAATAGCCTTGAATATGATTGAAGTTGCTGAAGCCCAGGGACAGCTAAAACCTGGCTCAGTGATCATAGAACCGACCAGCGGCAATACTGGGATCGGGTTGGCCATGGTGGGAGCCGTTAAAGGCTACCGGGTTATTTTAGTGATGCCTGAATCCATGTCAGTGGAAAGAAGAAAACTCATGTCTGCCTATGGTGCTGAATTTGAGCTAAGTCCAAAGGAAAAGGGTATGAAGGGTGCCATTGCAAAAGCAGAGAAATTGAAAGAAAGTATCTCTAATGCCTGGATTCCTTCACAATTTCAGAACCCTGCTAACCCGGATGTCCACTATCGGAATACTGCACAAGAAATACTGGCTGATTTCCCTGAAGGTCTGGATTACTTCATCACTGGAGTGGGTACAGGAGGTCACATATCAGGTGTTGCTCGAGCACTTAAGGAAGCCTGGCCAAATCTAAAAGTTCTGGCTGTTGAACCAGCTCTGTCACCTGTGATATCTGGGGGGCAGCCGGGCCCCCACTCGCTTCAGGGTATTGGTGCTGGTTTCATTCCTGAAAACCTGGATACCAATCTCCTGGATGGGAATATCTCTGTGACGGGTTCGGAGGCTTTTGACTATGCTCAGCGAGCTGGACGGGAAGAGGGACTTTTCGTTGGTATCTCCACAGGGGCAAGCCTGGCCGCTGTGGCCCAAATCCTTGATGATGTCCCAGCGGGCAGCACTATTCTCACCTTTAATTATGATACGGGAGAACGATATTTATCTGTGGAAGATCTTTATTGAGCTAAAAACTTTCATGCGATGATTTTATTCACCATATTAGCTCCCGATATGCCTGGAAAGATTCTTGAATCAATGAAATGCCAGCGATCGAGTTATAGTAATTGACAATCACCATACGGGAAATGCTCATATGAAAAAAAAGAACCGACTAGCAATTTTAGGTACAGGAAATATTGGAAGCTCTATTGCAGATGGCTTGCTGGACTCTCAGGCTTTTTTGCCAGAGCAACTCATTCTTACTCGTCGTAAACTCCACAGATTGGAAAAATTTGAACAACTTGGGGTTATGACCAGCTCGGATAATCTGAAAGCTGTTGATCTTGCAAACATTCTCATTATTGCTGTGGAGCCACAACAGATTGATGAACTTTTGACAGAAATTGCTCCTGCACTTAAGTCTGATAGACATACTATTGTTTCTGTGGTAACAGGTGTTTCCATCCAGCAGATTCAGAACCGTGTGCAAGAGGATATACCCATAGTTAGAGCCATGCCCAATACGGCTATCTCTCTCAAAGAGTCTATCACATGCCTGGCATCAACGGATAAGGGTGAAGCCCTGGAGTTGGGCAAATCTATTTTCAATACGGTTGGCGAAACTGTCGTTATTGATGAAGAACTAATGGGTGCTGCCACAGCGCTGGGGGCTTGCGGAATTGCATTTTTCCTCAGGGCCATCCGTGCGGCCTCACAGGGGGGCATCGAAATAGGTTTTCATTCCAATCAAGCCCTGCTTATTGCAGCACAAGTTGCCAAAGGCGCCGCAGAACTTATTCTGAAAAAGCACCAACATCCTGAGTCAGAAATCGATAAGGTAACCACACCCCGGGGTGTGACCATTGCCGGCCTCAATCAGATGGAGCATGAAGGGTTCAGCTCAGCCATGATCAAGGGGATTGTTACTTCAGCCAATAAGGCCAGTGGGGTTTATAAGAAGGACTAATGTTACCGCGGGGTTTACCAGGCGGGGATTCAAATCCCCGCCTGGTAAATCATCTGTGTCACACTGAGCTCGTCGAAGTGCGACACTTTGATCAAATTCGATTTTCCATATCCCTCGACTCAGGTCTTCGCTCCAGTGGAGCTACGCCCCTGCAAGCCGCTCGGGATGACAAGCATTAGATTCTATTATCCCAAAGTATCCATCAAATACTGTCTAAATTGCTCATAATCGGTTGACATCTGTGTCGCCTGTTTCTCCCGTTCCAGATATTGGGCAAGTTGCGGCGGAACAGGGATTTTTTCCCCAATGATTGGCTCAACACTTTCAGGAAATTTTGCAGGGTGGGCAGTAGATATGACCACTCCATGACTTTTTGATTGAGTTGATTCGAAGTATTTGTCTAGACCTAGAATACCCACTGCGGTATGGGGATCGATGGTGTAGTGGTAGCGTTTAAATATCTCTCTAATCTTCTCCCTCGTCTGATCATCATCAAAA
The DNA here is from genome assembly GCA_964508765.1 of uncultured Lentisphaeria bacterium. Lineage (GTDB taxonomy): Bacteria > Fidelibacterota > UBA8477 > UBA8477 > JABMPR01 > JABMPR01. The sequence goes on along the minus strand of CAZDVD010000005.1, from coordinate 43,417 downwards.
CTCCAACTACTGATCTCAGATCGAATTTGGGCAACATCATCCCCAAATAGATATCGAATTCTGGAGAGGTTGCTGGGATCACCGACATCCATGGCATTTGAGATAGTTTGGTTAGAGGGGCGAGGTTTAAAGTCGCCGGATTGAAGATATTCCGGAAACACATCATTGCTATTGGTTGATGCAATGAAATGCTTGATCGGAACACCCATGCGCTTAGCTATAAGGCCTGCGGTGAGATTCCCGAAATTTCCAGAAGGTACCGAGATGACAAAGCCACCTGGTTCTTGATTCAATTGTCCTGCTGTATAGGCATAATAGAAAGACTGAGGAATAAGCCGTGCAATATTGATGGAATTGGCTGAAGAAAGTAAGTGTTCCTGGCGTAATTTTTTATCAGCAAAAGCAGCTTTTACCAATCGCTGACAATCATCGAAATTACCAGATACTTCCAGAGCTTGAATATTTTCACCCTGGGTCGTCAGTTGCTTTTCCTGGGAAGGACTCACCTTGCCACTGGGATAAAGAATAACGACTCGGATGCCTGGAATACCTAGAAAACCACTGGCCACGGCACTTCCTGTGTCACCAGAGGTGGCTACGAGAATCGTCAATTCACGCGGGTCCCCCTTGATGAGATAGGACATTAAGCGCGCCATAAAGCGGGCACCAAAGTCCTTGAAAGCCATGGTGGGACCGTGAAAGGTTTCCAGAATGGACATTTGTTCGCTGAGCCGAGTCAATTTTACATCCAGATCCATGGAGTTTGCTACCATGTTCTGGATGTCCCTGGCTGGTATATCCTCAGATAAAAATGCCGTGGCCATTATCTGAGCGATTTCCTGAAAGGACATACTTCCCAGGGCTTCAATCTGTTTTGTGTTTAGCGTTGGAATGCTTGCAGGGAGAAAGAGGCCGCCATCTCCAGGCATGCCCGAGAGAATCGCCTCCTTGAGAGAAGCAGGAGTGCTGATGTTTTTTGTACTGATATATTTCAAAATTTATTCCAGAATTCTGGCGCCCTGCTGACTGATAACAGAGATATAGAGATCGCTTTCCAGATTTTCTGCGAGGAATACTTGTTCCATGGCCCAAGCTGCCTGTTGTGCAATATCTGGACTGGGGCATAAGGCAAACATGGAAGGTCCTGAACCTGAAATTCCACACCCCAGGGCACCCTGCTCCAGGGCGGCTGATTTTACGCGCTCATATCCAGGTATTAATTGTCCCCGATAAGGTTCGGCCAGCTCATCAACAAAGGAGCGCTTGATCAATTCAAGATCCTCTTGAAAGAGACCCGCAACAAAACTGGCGATATGTCCCATCTGTTTTGTCGCTATTTCCATAGGAACTGATTTTGGCAAAATCTCACGGGCATCCCTGGTTTTGATATGCATGTGAGGATGAACCAAAGCGCAAGAGAAGGCTGCAGGTGTTGCCAGAGAGATAATATCCAGGGGGTCCAGGCTATGTATCAGGGTGAACCCCCCAAGAAGGGAAGGGGCAGCATTGTCGGCATGGGGAACACCAGTTGCTGCTCGTTCGCTTTCCAGAACAAAGGGCAAGAGTTCTTGTGGCGTGAGCTGTAAATCAAATAACTCATTCACGACAACCACAGCTGCCACAGCACTTGATGCGCTGGAGCCCATGCCACCCACAATGGGGACACCCTTGTGAATTTCCAACTCCATACCCAAGGCAAGGTTTTTTGCATCCATAAGCGCTTGAACGGCCACACCTGCAGTATTGAGCTTGGGGTCATTAGGTAAGGCGCTAAAAGCCCCTGTGAGAGGTGCAATGCGGATTCCTGGAACATCAGAACGCTTACAAATAACGATATCCCCTGGTTCCTGTAAGGCAAAGCCAAGTACATCAAAACCGCTTACTGCATTGGCAACAGTTGCTGGGGCATATGCTCGTGCTGACTTTTTCACTTCATTTCCTCGTGCGCTTTGTCCAATACACATGGACTCGTGTTGAATATTTTAAAACTACTATTTACACTTCGCATCATTTCCTTTACCCTTCGTCCCTCGACTCAGGTCTTCGCTCCAGTGGAGCTACGCCCCTGCAAGCCGCTCGGGATGACACGAGCTCCAGTCTACGCTTTTCAGCTCCGACCCGGCAAGCAGGGAGACGTATCTCGGGGTGTCATGCTGAGCTCGTCGAAGCATAAAACACCGTTTTCATTACTACCTGCAATTCTATTGAATATCATTAAAGAATTTATCATGTAATTCACGTTTGACTCTGACCTCATCATCTCTTGAAATGACGATGGAAATATTTCGCTCAGATGACCCCTGAGCAATAGCAACCACATTAACACCCAACTCTCCCAGGGCACCGAATACTTTTCCTGAGATACCAGGTGTGTGACGCATATTTTCACCCACCACAGCAACAATACAGAGATTGTCCTCGATGAGAATTTTAGCAATCCCATGGACTTGCATTTCAAGCAGGAATTCCTTTTCCAGGGCTGCCTTAGCTTTCTCTGCGCTGTCTGGGTCTACAGCAAAACAAATGGAGTGTTCACTGGATGCCAGAGAGATCAACATGACACCTACATCTGCATTGGCCATGGCCATAAATATTCGACCAGTTAATCCTGTTTTACCAATCATCCCGCTGCCTTGAATACGGATGAGCGAAATGGAATCCATACTTGAGATCCCAGTAATGCGATAGTCCTTATCCTGGCCTTCTTTGTCGATCAAGGTGCCAGGGAAGTCAGGATTGAAGGTGTTCTTGATACGGAGTGGTATACCTGCCCTCATGGCAGGTTGAATGGTTGGTGGAAAGATAACTTTGGCTCCAAAATGGGACATTTCCATGGCATCTTCATAGGTCATGACTGGAATAGGATAGGCCGAGGGTACCTCTTTTGGATTCGCTGTCAGAATACCATCCACATCTGTCCAAATTTCTATCTCACTGGCACCCAGAGCTGCTCCAAATATTGCAGCAGTATAGTCTGACCCACTCCGGCCCAGAGTTGTGGTTTCTCCCTGGCTATTTGAAGCAATAAACCCGGTCACAATCTGTGTGCACTTATGTAGGTCAAAATACGCCGTGATATTTTGATTCGTCGTATCAAAGTCTACAACACCAGCACTATAATTATCATCCGTTCTGACATAGTCCCGCGTATCAATAAATTCAGTTTCACCGCCCATTTCTGAAAGACTTGCAGTGATGATCCGGGCTGAAAGACGCTCACCATAGCTCAATATTTGATTGTAGGTTTTTGGCGCTACATGCCTGACCAAATAAACACCTCTCAAGATTTCACTTAATCTGGAGGTATACTTATTGATACTTTGGCGCAATATTTCCTGACGGCGGCCAGTTGTCATGGCGACGATCATACCCTCATGTTTATCAACGAAGGCTTTATATTCTGTGGAGTAAGCGTCCTTACCCTTACCGGCAAGTTCTATCATCTTAATAAGTTGGTCTGTGACACCACCAAAGGCAGAAACGACGACTGCAATTTGGTTTTCTTTTTCAGCTTGACGAATCAGCTCAAGGACTGCAGTGAGGCGTTCTGGTGTGGCAATGGATGAGCCACCAAATTTCAATACTTTCATAACTGGATTTTCATTTCCCCTTGTGTTTCAATACCAAATCTACCCGGGTCAAGCCCGGCGTGCCACATCAATCTCAAACATACTATCAAGATTCATTGACATAGGTTAACCAGGACTTGTATTGAGGGCTGCGACCATGGACCACATCCATATAGGCAGCTTGTAATTTCTCAGTAATGGGTCCTCTACCACCAGGACCTACCACGCGGTGATCCAACTCTCGGATGGGTGTCACCTCACTGGCAGTACCTGTAAAAAATGCCTCATCCGCAGACAACAATTGTCCTACAGAAAGACGTCCGACTTTAACTCGAAATCCTAGATCACGCGCAAGTTGAATCAGTGTTTCCCTGGTGATACCCATTAAAATCGAAGAGTCCTCAGCATTGGTATAGAGTTTTCCGTTTTTGATCAGAAAAATATTCTGGCCAGCTCCCTCGGCTATGGTTCCCTCCTGATTGAGAAGAAGTCCTTCATCAAAACCTTTCGATTTCGCATCCTGAACGGCCAGGAGTGAATTCAAATATTGACCATTGGCCTTAGCATTGGTTGGAAAGGAACTGGAGTGAAATTTTCGCCACGGTGATACGGTTACCCGAACCCCCTTTACCAGAGCATCCTGACCCAGATAGGCTCCCCAATCAAAAGCACCAATCGATACCTCCACAGGACAATCCTTTGGATGAACGCCAAGCGAGTCATAGCCATAGTAAGCAACGGGTCTGATGTATCCGTTTTCAATCCCATTTTCTTTAATAATGTCCAGACAGCCTTTGAGCAAGTCTGTTTTACTGAAGGGAAGATCAATACGATATATTTTCGCTGAGGTGAAGAAGCGATCTATATGATCCTCCAACTTAAAGATGGCAGGACCATCCTCAGTGGTATAGCATTTCACCCCTTCAAAAATACCACTTCCATAGTGCAAACCGTGGGACATCACATGCGTGGTGGCCTGATTCCAATTTACAATTTCCCCGTTAAACCATATTTTTTCACAATGATTCGGCATGATTCAGATTCTATTCCTTCATATTCTTATTGCTAATATTTGATTTCATCAACTTGTAGTTCAGACTGTCAACCAGAGCCTGCCAACTCGCTTCAATAATATTTTCAGACACCCCAACAGTAGACCAACTGTTTTCACCATCGGTACTCTCGATGAGTACCCGTACAACAGCTTTGGTTCCATTGGTTCCATCCAGGACACGTACCTTGTAGTCTTTCAAGTGAACAACTGACAATTGCGGGTAAAAACGTGTCAGAGCCTTCTGGAGTGCTTTATTCAACGCATTTACAGGTCCTACACCATCAGCGGCAGTGTGTTCAACTTCTCCATTGACCCGGACTTTGAGCATAGCATCAGCCAGGTTGTGGCCTTCTCGTTCATAACTGACAATCACACGGGAGTCTTCCACTTCAAAGAAGGGTGAAAAGCTACCCATTTGCTCTTTGATAATGAGTTCAAAAGAAGCTTCAGCCGTTTCATATTGATATCCCCCGTGCTCCAATTCCTTGATATGTTGGACTATTTGCCTGGGAAGTTCTCCCTTAGAATCCTGGAGATTGATATCCAATTCATTTGCCTTGTAACGGATATTGCTCTGGCCTGAAAGATCTGAAACCAACACTCTCTGTTTGGCTCCTACATCTGTTGGGATGATATGCTCATACATGCGGCTGTCTTTCATCACCGCGCTGACATGAATGCCGCCTTTATGGGCAAAGGCTGATTTTCCCACAAATGGAGCTCGATCATCGGGATGGAGATTCATAATTTCAAAAACGTAATTAGCCATCTTGGTCAATTGAGTAAGATCGACAGGATGTTTCAGGTCAAGACCAAGCTTCAATAGCAGGTTGGGAATAACTGTGCTGAGGTTGGCATTTCCACAACGTTCTCCCACTCCATTCATGGTTCCCTGGACATGATTGGCGCCCATCTGTACCGCTGTGATCGTATTGGCAGCAGCCATGCCGCCATCATTGTGGGCATGAATTCCCACTGGGACATTAAATGTATCCAAAACATGTTGAGTTGCCTGGGCAACTTCATGGGGCAAGGTGCCACCATTGGTGTCACACAAAACCAGGGTATCCGCACCACCAGCCTGAGCAGCCCTGAGCATTTTCATGGCGAATTCAGGCGAATCTTTATAGCCATCAAAGAAATGCTCGGCATCAAAAACAACCCGGCGACCTTCTTGAACCAAATAGGCTACCGACTTTTCAATCAACTCTGAGTTCTGGCTGGAATTGAATCCCAACCCTTTTTCTGCGTGGAGGCGCCAGGTTTTACCAAAGATGGAAACCACTTCCGTTTCTGCTTGCAGTAATGCGTTCAGGTTTGAATCTGAGGAGACGCCTTCAATGGTTCGGGCTGTTGATCCAAAGGCGCAAATCTTAGCCTGCTGCCAGGTCATCTTCTTGGCCCGGGCAAAAAATTCTTGATCACGGGGGTTGGATCCGGGCCAGCCACCTTCCAGGACACCAATTCCAAATTCATCAAGACGCTGGGCGATGTGTAGTTTATCATCTACGGAGAGATTGACACCTTCACCCTGGGTGCCATCCCGTAGGGTTGAGTCAAATAGTTCAATCGTTCTTGGTTCGGACACGTCAGCGTACCTCTTGGGTTAACCAGCTATGTTTTTTGAGATGCTTGCTTTCAAAATCAGCTATTTCCTGTTTATAGGACAGGGTCTGGCCAATTTCATCCAAACCATTGAGGAGACAGTATTTCCGGTAATTGTCCAGATCAAAAGCATAGCTTTTCCCGCTACTGGATGAAACAGTCTGCAGCTCAAGATCTACACTGAGTTTGAAGCCAGGTTCATTCAGCGTCGCTTTGAATAATTCCTCGATTTGCTCTGCAGAGAGAACAATGGGTAGCATGCCATTTTTAAAACAGTTAGAATAAAATATATCAGCAAAGCTTTCTGCCAGAATGACTTGGAAACCATAATCAAGGAGTGCCCAGGGAGCATGCTCACGACTTGACCCACAGCCAAAATTTGCTCGTGTCAATAATACGGTTGCACCTTGGTAACGATCGTCGTTTAGAACAAAGTCTTCATTGATGGGTCGATTCGTACAATCCTGTCCCGGTTCGCCATGATCCAGATAGCGCCATTCGTCAAAAAGATAGGGACCAAATCCCGTTCTTTGGATGGATTTGAGGAATTGTTTGGGGATGATGGCATCGGTATCCACATTGGATCTATCCAGCGGTGCGACCAAACCGTGATGTGCTGTAAATTTCTGCATCTTAATTCTCGTAATATCTTGTGACGTTGGTGATATGGCCAGCAACAGCCGCTGCGGCAGCCATGGCAGGACTTAAGAGGTGCGTTCGACCTCCCTGTCCCTGGCGACCTTCAAAATTTCTATTGGATGTAGATGCACAGCGTTCACCGGGTTCAAGTCGGTCCGCATTCATAGCCAGACACATGGAACACCCTGGCTCACGCCATTCAAAACCGGCATCCAGAAAAATCTTATCCAAACCCTCTGCTTCTGCCTGGGCTTTTACTGGACCAGATCCGGGGACCACCATGGCCAGTGAGATACTGGAAGCCACTTTCTGACCCTTCACGACGCGGGCAGCTTCTCTGAGGTCTTCAATACGTGAATTTGTACATGATCCGATAAAGACCTTATCAAAGGTGATATCCTTAATGGGCATTCCAGCCTTAAGTCCCATATACTTCAGGGCATTACTTGTCTGTTCAGCCTTGGCAGGATCTGAAGCATCTGGTACAAAACCATCTACAGGAGCCACCATCTCAGGTGAGGTTCCCCAGGTGACCATGGGTTTGATATCAGCTGCATCGAATACGATGGTTTCATCATATCTAGCATCTGCATCTGATTGAAGGGTTTTCCAATGGGCCTCGGCTTCTTCCCAAGCCACTCCTTTTGGAGCAAAATTTCGTCCCTTGACATAATTAATCGTGGTTTCGTCCACAGCAATGAGACCTGCTCTGGCGCCTGCCTCAATGGTCATATTGCACACGGTCATGCGTCCTTCCATGGACATATCCTGGATAGCTTCGCCACCAAACTCAATAGCATATCCCGTTCCACCAGCGGTTCCGATTCTGCCAATGATAGTCAGAATCAAGTCTTTGGCGGTGACCCCTGGTTGGAGTTTGCCGTTTACTCGAATCAGCATGTTTTTGGATTTCTCCTGTACCAGACATTGGGTAGCCAATACATGCTCAACCTCAGAAGTGCCAATACCAAAAGCCAGGGCACCCAGAGCGCCATGAGTCGAGGTATGGGAGTCGCCACACACAATGGTCATTCCTGGTAGAGTAATTCCCTGCTCCGGTCCAATGACATGGACAATGCCCTGACGGGGATCAGACATGTCAAAATTGGTAATACCGAGTTCAGACGTATTGCTGGCCAGGGTATCTATTTGAAGTTTTGAGATAGGATCTTCGACACCCTTATCACGATCCTTGGTGGGAATATTGTGATCAGGAACAGCCACGTTGGCATCGGTGCGCCAGGGGGCTCTTTTATTCATCCTGAGACCTTCAAAGGCCTGGGGTGAGGTCACTTCATGTATCAGTTGACGATCGATATATAGCAGACTGGTGCCGTTGTCATTCTTGCGAACTTCATGGCTTTCCCAGAGCTTATCGTATAATGTTTTTGCTGCCATTAGACATGTTCTTTCACAGTTTCAGTGGTTTCATCTAATTCCTGTTTCCGCTTGTGCTGATTCAGTGCTTCCAGGTAGGCTTTGGCACTGGCTTCTATGGTATCGGTGGAGATGCCCCTGCCAGCGTAGATGTCACCATCATGATGCAATCTCAGCGTCACTTCTCCCAAAGCACTCTTCCCTCGTGTAATGGAACGTACCTGATAGTATTCCAGATTGAACTGCTGGCGGATACCGAGGGCTCTTGCAATCGCTCTAAAACAGGCTGCCACAGGACCATCACCCGTAGCTGAATCTTCATAGACTTTTTCAGGTGTCTCAATGCGTACAATGGCTACTGGAATAGTGGTCGTTCCAAGATTTACATGCAAATAATCCAGCTTGTAGAAGGTATCTTCCTGATCTAAAACTTCACCCATAATGGCGCGCAGATCTTCATCAAAGACTTCCTTCTTTTTGTCCGCCAATTCAACGAATTCTTTGTAAATGACCTTGAGGTGTTCTTTATCCAGATGATATCCCAGGGCTTCCAGGCGAGATTTTAAACCGGCTCGTCCAGAATGTCGGCCAAGCACAATTTTGCTCTCACCGATGCCGATGGCATCAGGATTCATGATCTCATAGGTATTGCGATTCTTTAGCATGCCATCCTGATGAATACCAGACTCGTGGGCAAAGGCATTTTCACCAACGATAGCCTTATTGGGTTGAACCAGCATACCAGTGTACCTGGACACCATGCGAGAGGTATTCATGATCTCTTCCGTATGGATGTCGGTGTGACAATCCCATAGTTCTGAACGAATCTTCAGCGCCATGACAATCTCTTCCAGAGAGGCATTTCCAGCACGTTCACCAATTCCATTGATGGTACATTCAACCTGTCGAGCGCCTTGTGATATGGCAGTCAATGAATTGGCTACTGCCAGCCCAAGATCATTGTGACAATGCACACTGATAACAGCTTGATCAATATTGGATACTCTCTCTTTCAAAGCGGCAATCTTCTCACCGAATTCTACTGGAAAGGTATAGCCTGTCGTATCAGGAATATTTACCGTGGTAGCACCTGCAGCGATGACGGCTTCAACAATTTCAACGAGATATTCGATATCGGTTCGTCCGGCATCTTCAGGTGAGAATTCCACATCTGGTGAAAAGGTCTTGGCATAGGCAACTGCATCACAGGCCATTTGAATGACCTTCTGACGTTTGTCAGTCAGATTTTTACCATAGCGGTCACTACCGAACTTTTGAGTGATATGAATATCTGAAGTACCCATAAAGGTATGTATGCGATATTTCTCAGTTTGCTCGAGGGCACGCCTGACAGCATCAATATCTGGTTCGAGTGCTCTGGCTAATCCGGCAACGACTGCTGAGACTTCTCCCCCAATACGCTGAACAGCATCAAATTGTGTCGGTGATGAAATGGGGAACCCAGCTTCAATGACATCCACTCCCAGTTTATCTAATTGACGTGCAATTTCCACTTTTTCAAGGAGTGTCAGGGAAGCACCTGGCGATTGTTCACCATCTCTCAGGGTGGTGTCAAATATGATTACTTTTTCACTCATGGATGATTCCCTTGCAGCAATGTGTTTCTGACTCGATCATGCAACCCTCTCATTGATTTGAGTCAACTGCTTAATCACCAGATCGCTCATTTCTGTGGTCGTCACCAGCTTGTCACCATCCTGGTAAATCTCACCAGTGCGGTATCCAGCCTCCAGCACTTCAGAAACTGCGGTCTGCAAGGCTGCTCCTGCTTTGCCCATATCCAGGGTATAACTCAACATCATTGCGACTGACATAATCATGGCCAAGGGATTGGCTTTGTTTTGTCCTGCGATATCTGGAGCAGACCCATGTACTGGTTCATAGAGGGCATATTTTTCACCGAGGCTGGCAGAGGGCAACATACCTAGACTACCAGTCACCATGGAAGCAATATCGCTGAGAATATCGCCAAACATGTTTCCAGTCACGATAACATCAAACTGTTTGGGTGTGCGCACCAGTTGCATCGCTGCATTGTCAACGTACATATGATCCAATTCTACATCTGGATAATCCTGATGAACTTCAATAACGATATCACGCCAGAACTGGGAAACATCCAGCACATTTGCCTTATCTACTGAGGTCACACGACTACTACGTTTCCGGGCGAGATCGAATGCGACTCGGGCAATACGTTCCACCTCATGTCGTTCGTAGACCATGGTGTTCCACCCCTTGTTTGCATCGGCACCTTTGGGAGTTCCAAAATAGATGCCTCCGGTTAACTCTCTGACCACCATGACATCCACGCCTGCAACCACTTCCTCACGGAGAGAAGATGCATCAGCCAGGGCAGGAAAGACCATTGCCGGTCGTAGATTTGAATATAATCCCAGGCCGCCCCGGAGTTGCAGAAGGGCTTGCTCCGGTTTTTGGTCTTGAGGTAAGGATTCCCATTTAGGACCGCCAACGGCGCCAAGGAGAACAGCATCCGATTGCTGGCACATATCCAGGGTTTCCTTTGAGAGGGGTTTCCCCGTCTCGTCAATGGCACAACCACCGACCTGGGCATAATCATATTCGAATTTGACAGATTCCATTTCTCCCACAGCATCAAGAACCTTTAAGGCAGCTTCCATCACCTCAGGACCGATACCATCTCCAGGGAGAATAGTAATTTTATAGGATTGCATTGATTTATTAGCCCTTATTTCCAATAAAGCTCATCATTCCACGTAATTTTTTCCCAACCACTTCAATGGGATGCTCCTGGTTCTGCTTACGCAAGGCCTCGAAATTTTTGGCTCCAGAAGCGGATTCCTTGAGCCATTCCCTGGCAAATGATCCATCCTGCACTTCTCCCAAAATCGTCTTCATCCGTTTCTTGGTATCTGCATCAATCACGCGGGGACCGCGAGTCATGCCACCATATTCTGCTGTTTCACTTACAGAGTAATTCATCCCGGACAAGCCACCTTCATAGAAGAGATCTACAATGAGCTTGAGTTCATGCATACATTCGAAGTAAGCAAGATCAGCGGGATAGCCACCCTCAGTCAGTGTCTCGAAGCCACTTTTAACCAGATCAGCAACACCACCGCACAGAACGGCTTGCTCACCAAAGAGATCGGTTTCAGTTTCATCTTTAAAATTGGTTTCCAGGGCTCCTGCGCGTGTACAGCCAATGCCTTTGGCCCAGGCCAGGGCCAGATCTTTAGCGTTGCCGCTGGCATCCTGTTCAACTGCAACAAGACAGGGTACACCCTGACCATTCTGGTAGGTACGGCGAACGAGATGACCGGGGCTTTTGGGTGCAACCATGATGACGTTCACATGGGCTGGTGGCACAATCTGTTTGTAATGGATGTTAAAGCCGTGTCCAAAAGCAAGGGTACTCACCCCTGTCATATTGGGAGCAACTTCAGTATCATAGATGGCTTTCATGGTCTGATCGGGAAGCAACAACATAACGATGTCAGCTGAAGCTGTAGCCTCAGCAATAGTCATTACTTTTAAGCCAGCAGCTTCTGCTTTTTGCCAGGAAGCACTTTCTTTGCGGAGTCCAACACAAACATCCACGCCGGATTCCATGAGATTCAACGAATGTGCATGACCTTGGCTTCCATATCCCAAAACCGCACACTTTTTTCCCTCAAGAAGTGACAGATCTGCATCACTATCATAAAACGCATTTACATTCATCTGAAAAATCCTCTTACTCTAACTAATCGCTGATTGAATTTGTTTGGTGGTCCACTGCTGGTCTGTGGACATCATTTCTAATTTGGCCTTCAATTCAAGGTGACTTCCCCTTCGCATGGCCATTTTGCCTGTACGCATAAGCTCGACAATGTCATACTCCTTGAGCTTTTGCAGAAATGATTCGATTTCCATATCATAGCCCGTGGCTTCCACGATGACTGCTCCTTCTTCAGAGTCGATGATCTTGGCACCATACTCACGGGTGAGTAGGTCTAATTCTGTCCTATCACCGTTGGTGACAGAAACCTTGGCCAGCATATACTCCCGGATCACTGAGGGCACATCGGTGACATCTTCCACAGTATAGGCGTTCACCAGTTTTTGGATGTTGTGTGCCATATTAACTCTACGGTGCTGGTTGGATTCATCGGTCACAATGGTCATTCTGGTGAGTCCCGTCCGTTCGGTTGCTCCGGCCACAATGCTTTTGATGTTAAAATTTCGACGTCTGAGCAATGAGACGATCCGGTTCAGAACACCCGGTTCATCTTCTACAAAGGCCACGATTGTATGTTCTGATTTCTGCATGATTAACTCCTATATCTCCATATCTGAAAATTGTTCTTCGGCCAGGGGACGCTGCACCATTTCATTGAGGGCAGATCCAGTAGTTACCATGGGGTAGACCATTTCCATGGGCTCAACGACAAACTCGATGAGGGTTGGACCATCATGTGCTTGAGCTTCAAGCACCGTTGAAATGACATCTTTCCTCTCCGTCACTCGATAGCCCTTCATTCCATAGGCTTCGGTTAACTTTAAATAGTCCGGTCCAGAAATGGGGGTTTCACTGTAACGATTATCATAGAACATCTCCTGCCACTGTCTCACCATTCCGAGATGGCCATTGTTTATCAGGGCAATATTGATATTGGCATTTTCCTGGACGGCTGTCGCCAGTTCCTGGATAGTCATCTGGATACCACCATCTCCTACCACAGCCCAAATATTCTTTTTTCTACCAGAAAAACTGGCTCCAATAGCTGCCGGAACCCCATACCCCATAGTCCCCAAACCTCCAGAGGTCAGAAGTGAATTCGCATGATCCTGATAATAGTATTGGGCAACTGTCATTTGATGCTGGCCCACATCGGTGACAATCAGGGCTTCTCCCTTGGTAGCCTCCCAAAGATCTCGAACTACAAAGGCACCATTAAGTTTATCAGATTTTCCATTAAGGATATCTTTGGTTTTGGACTGTTTCATCCAGCCCTTGATTTGATTTGACCAGGCATCATGCTTTGTATCTTTGATTTTGGGAAGTGCTGCGGTTAATACCGCCTTCAAATCTCCACGGATGCCGACATCAACAATAATGTTTTTATTTAGCTCGGTGGGATCGATATCAATATGAATCTTTTTTGAATTAGGTGAATAGGTCTCGAGCTTACCTGTCACCCTATCATCAAAACGCATCCCGCAGGCAATCAGCAAATCTGCTTCCTGAATGGCGTGATTTACCCAATACCCACCATGCATACCCATAAAACCAATGCATTTGGGATGACTGGCTGGAATACCACCTATTCCCAGCAGGGTTACTGCTACAGGGATATCCGCCTTTTCTGCCAGGGTAGTGAGTTCATGAGTAGCTCCCGATAAAAGCACACCATGGCCCGCCAGAATGACAGGATTCTTGGCGGAGTTGATCAATCTTGCAACTTCACTTAACTCTGATTCAGTTGCGCGGATCACAGGGTTGTAGCCAGGCAAAACATCATGGGTTTGTGGATAGACAAACTCGATAGATTCATTCTGAACATCTTTGGGAATATCTATGAGAACCGGACCTGGTCGACCTGTACGAGCAATGTAAAAGGCATCCTTAATGGTTACTGCCAGTTTATTGATATCATTGACCTGATAACTGTGCTTGGTCAGGGGGATCATGGCTCCCAGGATATCTGTTTCCTGAAAAGCATCACTCCCAAGCGATGCTCGTCCGACCTGACCAGTAATACACACCAGGGGGATGGAATCCATCATGGCTGTGGCCACTCCAGTAATGAGGTTCGTTGCACCAGGACCAGAGGTTGCCATGGCCACGCCAACTTTTCCGCTGGCACGCGCAAATCCATCCGCCGCATGGGCAGCATTTTGCTCATGACGAGTCAGGACATGATGGATCTGATCATTATATTTTACCAGAGCATCATAAATAGGAAGGCTGGCACCACCTGGATAGCCAAAAACAACTTCTACTTCCTCTCGGATCAAACACTCCCAGACAATCTCCGCGCCGCTGATCACTTTGTTTTCATTTGTTATAGCTGTCTTACTCATTTGAGCACTGCTCCTGTATTTGCTGAGGTTACCATGCGACTGTAACGAGTGAGGTATCCTGATTTAATTTTTGGTTCGAATAGTGGCAAAGCATCCATTCGTAGAGCTATTTCCGCATCTGTTAAGGCAACAGATAGTTGTCTGTTTGGTATATCAATAGTAATCATATCACCGGCATGAAGGCTGGCAATTGGACCGCCAGATGCAGCTTCTGGAGATACATGACCCACACAGGCTCCACGGGTACCGCCAGAGAATCTTCCATCCGTGATCAGGGCAACTTCACTGCCCAGACCCATACCCATAATGGAGCTGGTTGGAGCCAGCATTTCCGGCATCCCGGGTCCACCTTTAGGACCTTCATAGCGGATGACCACCACATCACCAGATTTGACTTCGCCGGTTTTGATTCCGAGTACTGCCTCATCTTGAGATTCATATATGCGGGCTGGACCAGTATGGACCATCATTTGGGGATCAACTGCACCTGTTTTAATAACAGAGCCATTGGGGGCCAAATTTCCATAGAGAATGGCTAAACCACCCTCTTGAGAATAGGGCTTTTCGATGGATCGAATAACCTCATTGTTAGGGCGATTTGCAGAAGCGATGGTCTCACCCAGAGTTTTGCCAGTGATGGTGGGTCGATCCAGATCCAGCAATCCCTCTACTCGGGATAATTCTTTTAAAATGGCTGAGATACCGCCTGCCAGATGAACATCTTCCATATGTACGCGATCGGTAGCTGGACTTACCTTACACAAATAGGGTGTTTTACGGCTCAGTGCATTTAATTCGTTTAGATCAAAATCAATTTCAGCTTCTGTGGCTGCAGCCAGAGTATGAAGTACGGTGTTGGTGCTGCCGCCCATGGCCATATCTAGAGCAAAGGCATTCAGGATGGTCTCACGAGTGACAATATCCCTTGGTTTTATATCCTCTTCAACCAATCGCATGATCGCTTTGGCACAATCCTGAACCAGGTTTAAGCGCCCCTTGTCGGTGGCTAACATGCTGCCGTTTCCAGGCATGGCCATACCCAGAGCTTCCATAAGACAGTTCATTGAATTGGCGGTAAACATACCTGAGCAGGAGCCGCAAGTTGGACAGCCCTGTTCTTCCAATTCTTTCAACTCATCGTCATTGATGATTCCCGCCTGATGTTTACCAACCCCCTCAAAAACAGAGATGAGATCGACCTTATCGCCATTGGCAGTTTTTCCAGCCTTCATGGGGCCACCAGCCACAAATACCGCCGGGATATTCATACGCAAGACAGCCATAAGCATCCCTGGAACAATTTTGTCGCAGCTGGAGATACAGATAAGACCATCCAGACGGTGAGCTTCTGCTACCGTTTCAACACTGTCTGCGATGAGTTCACGACTGGGCAGGGAGTAACGCATTCCCAAATGCCCCATGGCAATCCCATCATCCACACCAATGGTGTTAAACTCAAAGGGAATGCCTCCTGCTTCGCGTACCGCTTTTTTAGCGACATCTCCAAATGCCTGGAGATGGACATGACCTGGAATCAGGTCGATATATGAATTAGCCACCCCAATAAATGGTTTGTCAAAATCTGAATCTTTTTGAATGACTCCTGTTGCACGCAGGAGACTGCGATGGGGTGCCTTGTCGAATCCTTTTTTTATGAGATCGGATCTCATACTTGTCTCTTCCCTTCAGTTTGCACAACACTGAATCCGGAAAGAACTTTTCGATCAGGGGTATAAGCTAATTTAGTCGGGGGTTAGCCGCCTCTCTGCTCAGTCCTGATGATTGTGTAAGTTCTATCAGGCGATCAGAGTGGCGTTGATAATAATAAGTACTAGGACCAGAATACTCAGGACATTAATACTTAAAATCTCTGTAGCGACAACTGACTCAAGTTCAGCACTCAAAGCAAAAGCTTGACCGCTTTTGGGAGAGTTTTGAAAGGTCATATATGTTTGCTCACTACTCATGGTATTAAACCTGATGTATTGTATCTCTGCATACCCAAGAAATGCAACCGCTTTTTAAAATTAACGTGTTTATGTGTTTTATAATGTTTTGCCAATGACAGGGACATGTTTTTCTCAGTAAAGTTTGCGATTATTTTGTGACCAAATCGATCATACTCTTATACAGCACAAGGGTTTAAAGCAAGATCCGCAATGGGTAGCTGTCTCTGGAAAAGCTATTGCCAACGAATCTGAAAAGGTGTGATCCCTGTCTGTGTGACAAATATGTGCTAAACTAATTAACTGTCTCAATTGATTTTTCTGTATTTATCTCTTATAGCGACAACAGGCAATATTCATCATGCAATCAACCGGTTTTCAATTCACTTAAATATTTATCGACACTCTCTGCAACAGTTCGACCTTCATTGATTGCTCGCACCACAATTGATTGGCCACTTCGCATATCTCCAGCTGTGAAAATTCCATCTAGATTAGTCATGTAATTGTTGTCCGCGTTTACATTATTTTTTTTGTCCATCGCAATCTGTAGTTCATCTAGCAGATTGTTCCTCACAACTCCCAAATAACCCATAGCCAGAATTACTAAGTCAGCCCCTACCTCAATTTCGCTATTTGGAATTTCACTCATTGCGCGTCTTCCTGTCTTTGGATCTGGAGCACCAAAGTCCAGCCTGACGACTTTTAATTTTTCAACTTGCCCAGCCTTTCCAACAAATGCCTTTGTCATAACAGCGAATTCACGCTTACAACCTTCTTCAATAGATGTTGATATTCGATCTATCGATGGCCACTCAGGCCAGGGGTTATGTGCTGCACGTTCTGTGGGTGGTTGCGGCATGAGTTCAAAATTAACGACTGATTTCGCGCCCTGTCTAATGGATGTTCCAATGCAATCTGAGCCAGTATCTCCACCTCCAATGACAACAACATTTTTACCTTTTGCAGATATTTCAGCTTCTACAAACGTTCTATTGCCGTTTCTTCTATTTTGCTGCCTTAAAAAATCCATCGCGAAGTGAATCCCATCAAGATCTCTTCCCTCTACATTGAGGTCTCTGGGATCTTCAGCACCACCACAAAGTACTATCGCGTTAAACTCTTCTTTTAGCTGAGATATTTTGACATCTTTTCCGATATTGGTATTTGTCTTGAATGTTATTCCCTCAGCTTTCATCAAGTCGACTCTTCTTTGGACAATACTTTTATCCAATTTGTAATCTGGGATTCCAAGGGTAAGTAGCCCCCCAAGGACTTCATTCTTTTCAAAAACAGTTATGGAGTGTCCAAGCTTGTTTAATTGCTCTGCGGCAGCCAACCCAGCTGGACCCGAGCCAATAATTGCCACCTGCTTGCCCGTTCTTGTCTCTGGCGGTGTCGCTTTGATATAGCCATTTTTAAAAGCTTTTTCTATTATCGCTTTTTCAATATTTTTTATCGTGACTGCCGGTTTATTAATATTGACCACACAGGATGTCTCACACGGGGCTGGGCAGACCCTTCCTGTGAATTCCGGGAAGTTATTGGTACTCAGCAATCGTTTTGCTGCATCTTCCCATTTATTTTTGTAAACCAGGTCATTCCATTCGGGAATGAGATTGTCAACGGGACATCCCGATTGGCAAAAAGGAATCCCACAATCCATGCATCTTGCACCCTGAGTTTTAAGATCTTCCTCGCTCTGGGGAAGCAAAAACTCCCGGTAGTGCTTAATTCTACTTTCGACTGCCTCTTTTTTGAGTTCCAGTCTATCGTATTTTAAATAACCTTTTACTTCACCCATATCTGCACCATATATTCTTTTTCTTATTCATATTTGTTAAACTTCATTCAGCGCGGTGAAAACTACTTTCCCTCCATTACCCTTCGATAATCTGTAGGATATACTTTGATGAATTGTGATAATGAATCATCCCAATTTGAAAGTATTTTTTCAGCAACAGTACTACTGGTGAATGATTTATGGTTTTCGATTAGTGTTTTTAGCTCTTCAATATCACTGTCACTTTCGACATCGAACAATTCTACCATTTCTGGATTGTATTGTTTTCTGAAATTTTTTGATTTATCCCAGATATAGGCGATACCACCACTCATTCCAGCAGCAAAGTTTTTACCCACATCGCCCAATACAACAACTCGGCCGCCGGTCATGTATTCACAGCCATGGTCACCAATGCCCTCTACAACAGTTTTAGCACCGCTATTACGAACCGCGAATCGTTCTCCGGCTTGTCCACGGATATACATTTCGCCTGCTATAGCTCCATAAAGTACAACGTTTCCAATGATAATGTTTTCTTCAGGTTTAAATGTTGAATCTTCTTGGGGAACAATAATTATTCTACCACCCGACAAACCCTTGCCAACATAATCATTCGCATCTCCCTCCAGGTTGAAGGTTATACCCTTGGCCAGGAAGGCTCCAAAACTTTGTCCTGCAGTTCCTATAAAATCTATTTGAATGGTATTTTCGGACAATCCAATCATGCCATATTTTTTTGCGATGCGAGAACTGAGCATCGTCCCCACACTTCTATTTGTATTATTTATATCAACACTGAAACGAACAGGTTCTGATTTACTTAGAGCATTACGACAAGCAGAAATCAATTCATTATCCAGAGCCAATTCTATTCCATGATCCTGCTTCAGTCCATGACGAACCAATGTGTTCCGCGGTACATCGGGACGGTGAAGAATGGATGTGATATCAAGCCCCTTTGCTTTCCAGTGATGCTTAATGCCAGCAGTCTCAAGTAAATCAACGCGACCAATCATATCATCAAAAGTTTTAAAGCCAAATTTGGCCATGATTTCACGAACTTCTTCGGCGACAAAATTGAAATAGTTAATAACATGCTCAGGTTTGCCCTTAAACATATTTCTTAATTCAGGATCCTGGGTGGCAATTCCAACTGAACATGTGTTAAGATGACAATTGCGCTGCAGAACACATCCCATTGAGACAAGTGCTGGAGTTGCAAAGCCGAATTCATCTGCACCAAGCAAGGCCGCGATTACAACATGCCTCCCCGTCTTTATCTGTCCATCTACCTGGAGTCTAACGCGTTCTCGGAGATTATTCATGATCAGGACTTGTTGTGTTTCAGCAATCCCGAGTTCCAGGGGAAGTCCTGTATGTTTAATTGATGTTTGCGGAGAAGCCCCTGTTCCTCCATCATAGCCACTAATCAGAATATGATCTGCTTTCCCTTTTACAACACCAGCGGCAATGGTTCCCACGCCTATTTCAGAGACAAGTTTTACACTGATATCTGCTTCTGGATTGGCGTTTTTTAAATCATGGATTAGTTGCTTCAAATCTTCAATCGAATAAATATCATGATGCGGGGGAGGTGAGATCAAGCCAACGCCCGGTGTCGTTCCACGGGTTTTGGCAATTTCCTTGGAGACCTTATGACCGGGTAATTGTCCTCCTTCACCCGGCTTGGCTCCCTGCGCAATTTTAATTTGAATTTGATCTGCATTCACCAGGTACTCTATGGACACCCCAAAGCGACCTTGTGCAACTTGTTTGATTCTACTTCTTTTGGAATCTCCATTTTCTTCTTTAGAGAAGCGGGACTTATCTTCGCCACCTTCGCCTGTATTGGAAAAACCACCAAGTCTATTCATCGCGATTGCGAGTGTTTCATGAGCCTCTTTTGAAATAGAGCCATAACTCATAGCTCCAGTAGCGAATCTGGTCACTATGCTTTCTACCGGCTCAACCTCATCAATATCAATCGGTTTTCTTTTTCTGAATTCCAAGATATCTCTTATTGAAGTAAAGTTTCCTTTGCTCTTGTTAATTAGATTCGAAAACTCTTTGAATTTAGAGTAGTTATTCTCTCTAACAGCTTGCTGAAGTAGATTGACCGTATCAGGGCTCCACTGATGAAATTCACCTTTTGATGTCCACTTGTAATTGCCACCTGTAGCTAGAATCCCATCGCTTGTCTTATTTTTGGGAAATGCGAGAGCGTGGCGTTGCAAGGCCTCATTTGTTATGATCTTAATACCGATACCACCAATACGAGATGGAGTCGCGGTGAAATATTCTTGAACAAGCTCGTCGCTCAAGCCAATGGCTTCAAATATCTGAGCGGAGCAATAGGATTGAATTGTTGAAATCCCCATTTTGGAAATGATTTTAAAGAGCCCTTTGCGAATGGCTTTTTGGTAATTAAGAATGGCTGTTTCATAGTCTTTAACTTCAATATTTCCATTTTCTATCTCACTATGAATTGTTTCGTGAGCAAGATAGGGATTGATAGCATTCGCTCCATAACCAATCAAGGTTGCAAAGTGATGCAACTCAAAGGCCTCCCCCGTTTCAACAATGATACTTGCTAAGGTGCGTGTTCCCTTTCGTGTTAAATAATGATGTAACCCAGATGAAGCCAGCAGGGAAGGAATAGCAGCTTTTTCTTCGCTAACGCCACGATCTGAGAGGATAATTATTGAATATCCCTCTTTAATTGCGGCACTCGCCTCTCTAAAAAGAGCTGTGAGTCGTTTTTTAATGCCGTAAAACTTATCACTTTTGTCAAATAAAATTGAAATCGTTTTTGATTTGAAATTATCGTTAGAGATATTTTTAATTTGCTGTAATTCACAACTGGTGAGTACTGGACGAGGAATACTTAATCGTATGGCCTGCTCAGGAGTCTCAACCAGCATGTTACCTTCTGCACCAAGCAACATTTGTTCACCCATAATGACTTCTTCGCGTATGGGATCGATGGGGGGGTTTGTGACTTGTGCAAATAATTGTTTGAAATAATTAAATAATAATTGTGGCTTGTCGCTCAATACAGCAAGTGGGATATCGATCCCCATTGCGCCGGTTGCTTCTATCCCCTGTTCAACCATTGGTGTCAGGATTGCTTTTATGTCTTCGTAACTATAGCCAAATGCTTTTTGCTGTACTAGTAATGTCTGATCATCAAATTCAAATGTGGGTTCAACCTTTGCAAGTGAACTGAGCTCAACCATATTCTCCTTAATCCACTCAGCATAAGGTTTTTGATTGGTATATTTTTCCTTTAACTCAGAATCTTCAATTATCCGACCTTCTTCGGTATCGATAATGAATATTTTACCTGGTTGAAGTCTTCCCTTGCTCTCAATATCTTTGTTCTCGACCGGTAATGCTCCAGCCTCCGAGGCCATAATAATTCGGCCATCCTTTGTCTTCCAATACCGAGCGGGTCTTAATCCATTTCTATCAAGAATTGAACCTATATAGCGACCATCTGAAAACGAAATAGCGGAGGGGCCATCCCAGGGTTCCATGAGTGACGAATGATATCGATAAAAAGCCTTCTTGGTTTCACTCATGTTTTTATCGCCTTCCCAAGCTTCAGGAATCATCATCATTAAAGCGTGAGGTAAAGGGCGACCACTAATTACGAGTAGTTCTAAGGCATTATCGAAGGTAGCAGAATCACTCCTGCTAGGAGCCACAATTGGATAAACACTCTTTAATTTATCCCCAATCTTTTTGCTGCTAAACTGATGCTCGCGAGCATTAAACTTGTTTACATTCCCTCTGAGCGTGTTGACTTCTCCATTATGTGCAATCATGCGGTAAGGGTGAGCAAGCGACCAGGTTGGAAAGGTATTGGTGCTATAGCGGGAATGGACAAGAGCCATTGCGGACTCAACTTCTGGATTTTGGAAATCAAGAAAATAGTTTCTTAATTGTATGGCTCTTAATTGACCCTTATAGACAATAATTTTATTGGATAATGAACAAATATAAAAATAATTTTTTTGAGGTATTTCGGTCTTGTTAATTTTAAGCCAAATCTTTTTTCTGATAAAGTAAAGTTCTCTTTCAAACTTCTCTGGCCTTGTATTTTTACCCCTTGCTATAATTATCTGTTTCATGACCGGTTCAACCAGCTTGGCTGTCTCACCAATCTCACTATTATCACGAGGAACATCTCTCCAACCAAGGAATTTTTGCCCGGCCAGATTTACTTCATGCTCACACATGGTTTCCAGTATGTGTCGATCCTCTGGTAGCTTCGGTAGAAAAATAACACCCGTTGCATAAGCCCCTTTAGCTGGCAATTCAATATCCCTGATCTCACATTCAGCACGAAAAAACTTATCTGGAATCTGCAATAAAATACCGGCACCATCCCCAGTATTTGGATCGGATCCTGTAGCGCCTCGATGCTCCATGTTTTCTAATACTGTAATTGCATCCGAAAGGATCTGATGTGAAGGTCTTCCTTTTATATCTGCAACAAACCCGACACCGCAACTTTCATGCTCTGTATATGGGCTATATAAACCGACTGATTCAGGAAGGAGTGGGTTATTACTCATATATTTTCTCCATTATAGTTGTATAGATTATAAAGAGGCGACCGGGGAATAAGTATCCGCCTCTGGACACCACACTCATACACCTGAATAGCGCCTTTGTGATCATAAAATTTGGTTGGGTTAAAATTTGGTTCTGGAGGGGTCAACTTTTACTCTTTCTACTCATCATACTTTTTCCTAGTGCTCTGCAAAAGCTTGATTGAGCTTATTAATAACACCTTTTTTATCATATTCGCTTGCCGTTTCTGGCAATCAAACTTATAGTTTAATCCGAATATTTTATGACAATTCCAAGCAATTTCTTTAAATTCTTAGGTTCCCGTTGCCAGTAACCACAAATTTTGTGGTTGTGAGCTCTTTCAAGCCCATGGGCCCAAAAGAATGTAATTTGGTAGTACTGATTCCAATTTCCGCTCCCAGACCCAACTGTCTCCCATCATTGAATCGAGTCGAGGCATTCACAATGATAGCCGAACTATCCAGAGATTTGGTGAATGTTTCAATATTCTCCTGATTCTGACTGATGATGGCTTCAGTATGGTCACTGGTGTAAGTTTGAATGTGATCAATGGCCATAGATAAATCTTTGACCACGCGAACAGCCAGAATTAAATCCAGGAATTCGGTGTCAAAATCACCCAGGGTTGCAGGGATAACCTCATCTGAATAGGATTGCGTTTTTTTGCACCCTCGAATTTCCACACCCTCCGCCTTCATCTCTCTCAGAAAGTCCGGCATGAATTGATCCACAACATTTTCGTGAACCAGCAATGTTTCCAGAGCATTGCATACTCCAGGACGTTGTGCCTTGGCATTTATGGCAATAGCAATGGCATCTTCCAATTCGGCTGATTCATCCACAAACATATGGCAATTGCCTTTGTAGTGGGCAATTACAGGTACGGTCGCAATTTCATATATTCTGCGGATCAAACCTTCACCACCACGTGGAATTATCACATCCAGAACATCATTCATTTTTGCCAGCTCATCTACTCCGCTACGCTCTGTAGTCGCTGCAATATTGATTACCTCCTCCAGACCATATTCTGCCAGAGCAGATTTCAATATTTTCACCAGGATTTGATTTGAATGGAATGCTTCGGAGCCACCCCTTAACATCAAGCCATTTCCTGCATAAAAACACAGGGATGCGGCTTCCACTGTTACATTGGGTCTGGACTCATAAATAACCCCAATTACCCCCAATGGTATCCGCCGACGTTGAACCAATAACCCGTTGGGTCTTGTATATTCCTCTGTAATTGCACCCACTGGATCTTCTAATCCAGCCACCTCGATCAAGCTGTCAGCCATGGCCTGAATACGAGCATTATTCAGAGAAAGACGATCTATCATAGCTGCTGATAATTTTCTTTCTCTGGCAACAGTCAGATCTTTGTTATTTTCCAGCTTAATTGTTTCACTGGCTTCCAATATCTTAACCGCCATTGATTTCAGAATAGTTTGCTTTATTTCAGTGCTCACAGTGGGCAAGGTTTTGCTGGCTTTTTTGGTGAGCATGCCGAGTTCTTTAAGGGTCATAATTGCTTTCCTATACTGTGACCATGTTGTCACGATGAATGACACTACGACGGTGTCTGTATCCGATAATTTCTTCTATTTCATCCGATTTGTGACCGGCGATCCTGGTGACTTCATCCTGGTTGTACTCAACGATCCCTCGAATGATTTCAGTACCATCAGCCAGACAACAGCGAATTCCATCTCCGCGTTTAAAGTTTCCCTGGGTAGATATAATTCCAGATGCAAGCAAGCTGGCCTTACTCTTTTTCAAAGCCCTGGCTGCCCCTTCATCAATTATGATCATGGCTTTGGGCTTTAAGGCATGTGCAATGTAGGCCCGCCAAGCATTCAGTTGATTTGCTTCCGGGTGGACATAGGTTCCCAGCTCCTCACCCTTGATGATTCTGGGTAAAATATTTTCAGACCGACTATTGGCAATAATACTTGGTACGCCATATCTGGCTGCCATAAGGGGAGCTTCAAGTTTGGTGGCTATCCCACCCCGGCCCATTCCATCTGTCTTTTCATGGGCAAATTCATCCTTTAGCCCCAGTAAATCTGTAAAGGATAGCTGCTTAAATATTTTTGCATCTGAATACTCCATTGGATTTTTATCTGCGATGCCGTCAATATTGGAGAGAATGATAAATAGATCAGCGCTGACAAGATTTGTACATAGGGCACCGAGGAAATCGTTATCGCTGAAGCGAATTTCCTCGGTAGAAATACTGTCATTCTCATTGATAATGGGTATGATCCCGTTGGTAAGCAAATAATTGATGGTATTCCTGGCACTGAGATATCTTCGCCGCGATTGGAAGTCATCGTGGGTTAATAGTAATTGTGCCGTATTCAGATCGTAAGCCTGAAAATACTTCTGGAAAAAACCCATGAGAAGGGGTTGCCCGATAGCGGCGGCAGCCTGGTAGTTTTCAAGAGAGTGAATCTTCTCCTTGAGCAAACCCACACCCGCTGCAACTGCACCGCTTGTGACCAATACAACTTCAATATTTTTCTGTACCAGGGCAGCTACCTGTCTGGTGATCTCAATTATTTGTCTTTCATGAATTTTATTGTCGGTTCCACATATACTGGAACTACCAATTTTCACTACGACTCTATTCAATCTTGGTAATTTACGGGTCATTGCTTTCCTGAAAGTTTTTT
Source organism: uncultured Lentisphaeria bacterium (assembly GCA_964508765.1). GTDB lineage: Bacteria > Fidelibacterota > UBA8477 > UBA8477 > JABMPR01 > JABMPR01. Next base: position 18,098 of record CAZDVD010000005.1, on the reverse strand, counting down.
GGCAACCTGTTTGTAGGCATCTCTGAAAGGGACCCCTTTTCTGACCAGATCATAAGCCTTTTCTGTGGCATATAGCTCAGCACTCATAGCCTTTTGACAATTCTCTTCATTCACTTCAAGATTCTCAAAGAGCAGCACTGCTATCTCAAGACAATCCCTGGTGATTTTCAAAGCTTTCATGACGGGTTCTTTGGTGAGTTGAAGATCGCGATTGTAACCAGAAATCAGGTTGCTCACGATGTTGGATACCTCAAATTGAGCAGCAGAAACAGAGTGATGCTTCGCACGCATCAATTCCAGTACATCAGGATTCTTTTTCTGGGGCATGATGGAACTACCTGTACAAAACTCATCTGGTAGTTTTACAAAGCCGAATTCACTCATATTGAACAGGATCAAGTCGCTGGCGATTTTATTCAGGTCACCCGTTATCTGTGTAAGTAAGTGAATGAGAAGGGATTCAAATTTCCCGCGACTGTTTTGGGCATAAATGGGGTTTTGCTGAACGCGTGAGAAACCCAGTTCCTCTGCAGCCAAATCCCGATCAATCTCAAGGGGGACACCATAACCGGCTGCAGTGCCCAAGGGGGATTGGTCCAGTATTTTTGAGACCGTGGACAAGAGTATCCCGCTATCTTCCATACTTTCAATAAATGCCCCTCCCCACAATGCAAAGGAGGATGGCATGGCTTTTTGCATGTGCGTATACCCGGGATAAGAAATCTGTCCAAAGCGCTCCACGAATTGAGCTAAGCTTTCGATGAGTTGGGTCCTTAGCAACTCGATGACCTTCAGGTTATCTCGATAGTACAACCTTAGCGCAGTGAGAACCTGGTCATTCCTGGATCTGGCAGTATGGATCTTTTTTCCTAGATCTCCCAGGGTGTCCGTGAGGTAGGCTTCAATGGCTGTATGACAATCCTCCTGCTCACGGGTAATCTCGAATTCGCCCTTGGCGTGGAGCTCGATAATCTCATCGAGCCCCTGTTTGATCTTTCGTGCTTCGTCTGATGTGAGGAGCTTGGCCTTTTCAAGTACAGACGCATGAGCTTTAGAGATGAGACAATCATAATAGACCAGACCTTGATCCAGGAGATAGTCATTCCCCACAGTGAAGGCTTCTACCTGTTGGTTAAGCGTTACCCCTTTTTCCCACAACTTGCTCACGCTTCGACCTCGCGCCAGTTATAGGGCCTGTTCTTATGGAGCACCAGCTTATGAGCTTTGAGCCTGATCGCATTAATATTGATGAAGCCAGTGGAATCTGTGGCATCAAAGCCACCTTCGATATCCATGCTGGAGAGATCCTGATCATAAAGTGAGATTGGTGACTCACGACCAATGGTGACTACATTGCCCTTATAAAGGGAAAGACGAACTTTTCCTGAAATTGCTTCCTGGCTCTTGTTGAAAGCACTCATGATGAAGTCCATCTCCGGTGAATACCAGAATCCATTGTAGATGAGCTCAGCAAATTTGGGGATAAGCATATCACGGAGATGCATAACTTCTTTATCCATTGCTATCCCCTCAATATCGCGGTGGGCCTCCCACAAGATGGTTCCACCCGGGGTTTCATATATCCCGCGGGATTTGATTCCGATGAAACGGTTCTCCACCATATCAAGCTGACCGATTCCGTTTATGCCACCCAGCTTGTTCAAGTAGGTAAAGAGCTCAAGGGGCTCAGATTTTTCCACACCATCCTCAAGATTTTTCACATGGACAGGAATTCCATTCTGAAAGGAGATTTCAATTTTGGTTTCCTGGTCCGGAGCATCTTTAAGCAGGCTGGAAATACTGTACACTGAATCATCTGGAGCCAGAGCAGGATCCTCCAGGATGCCAGCCTCATGACTGATATGCATCAAATTCTCATCTTCACTATAGGGGCGTTTTTTAGATGCCGTAATCTCAATCCCGTGTTTCTGGGCAAAATTAATGAGGTCAGTTCGGCCTTTGAACTCAGCTAGAAATTCAGGGTCTTTCCAGGGGGCAATCAGCTTGATCTTGGGATTCAAAGCATAATAGTTCAATTCAAAACGAACCTGATCATTGCCCTTCCCTGTGGATCCGTGAGAGACATACTGTGCATTTTCCTTGGCTGCAATGGCGATCTGACTTTTTGCCAGAAGCGGTCTCGCCAGAGAGGTTCCCAGCAAATAGCGGCCCTCGTATAAGGCATTCCCCTGCAGTGCCGGCCAGATGTACTTCACTACAAATTCTTCTCTGAGATCTTCGGTATACACCTTGCTAGCGCCGGTGGCGTAGGCTTTCTTTTCTACAGCTTCAAAATTTTCTGTTTGTCCCACATTCCCCACGAAGCAAATCACATCATAGCCCTTGAGTTCGAGCCATTTTAGAATTACTGAGGTGTCCAAACCTCCACTGTAGGCCAGGACGACTTTTTCTTTTTTCAACTTGGTTTCATTCCTTTACGTTCATTTCCATTCACTTGCATTTTTGCATATAAAAAAAGCCCTCGGGTTGAACCGGGGGCTTTCTCTTATTAATTTTTATGCTTATAGAGTTACACGCCGGTTCCTTGTGTATCCGGATGGCGTCGGCGGTTGTTAATAGCGGTAATATTTAAATGTGTCATATTCATTTTCAGAACAATTATACATTATTTTAGCCCCGAAGTGCAAGTTTATTTTATTTCTTTGCTAAAAAAGGATTTCATACCTAATATTATTCTGTGAGTGAAATTGTAACATTTGACCCAAAGATTAAGGATAACAGAGCAAAATGCCATTAGTCGCACATACACCCCTCCCCACATTTGACCTGTTAAAAGCACAGGGTGAAGAAGTCCTCGAGTTGGGCCAGGCCCTCCATCAGGATATTCGAGAATTGCATATTGGCTTTTTAAATCTCATGCCCAATGCTTCCTTTCAAGCGACAGAGCGTCAATTTTTACGCCTGGTGGGGAGTTCGAATCAGATCGTCCAATATTATATCTATCTCTTCACTATTGAGGGCGTTGAACGTGATGAAAAGACCCAGAACTATATCGATTCCTATTACACCAGCTTTGATAAGGTAAAAGACTCTGGTCTGGATGCCCTCATTATTACCGGGACAAATACAGCCAACCCATCCCTGGAGCAGGAACCTTTCTGGGAACCCCTGGGTGAAGTGGTTGATTGGGCCACCAACAATGTGACTTCTGTTCTCTGTTCATGTCTCGCTGTTCACGCCATCGTTAAACACCTTCACAATATCGAGAGAAAGCCCCTTCAACGAAAACGCTGGGGAGTATATAGCCATCGCATCACTCAGTCCAAACACCCCCTTCTGAGAAATATTAATACCCGTTTTGATGTCCCCCATTCGCGCAATAATGATGTGAGTCCAGAACAGTTGCAGGCAGCTGGTTTCAAAATCCTGGTAGAGGGGTCTGAGAGTGGCGTTCATATGGCGGTAAGCCCTGATATGTTCAGAATTGTATATCTCCAGGGACATCCAGAATACGATCGCGTCAGCTTACTTAAGGAGTATAAGCGCGAAGTAAATCGTTACTTCTCAGGAGCTCGCGAAACCTATCCTGAGAGCCCTGAAAATTATTTTAACTCAGAGATAGACGAAATTATTCAGCGCTACAAACCTACCGTCGCTGAGGCCAAAGAGAAGAAAGTTCAAATGCCTGCTTTTCCAGAGGCTGAGATTGAGCCTCTTCTCGACAATACCTGGCGAGATACTGGAAAATCCATTTTTGATAACTGGCTGGGGCTCGTGTACCAGACAACAAACATCGATCGTCACCTTCCTTTCACAAATGGCATTGATCCAGATAATCCTTTAAAAATTAAATAAGCCCATTGTAGCAAATAGAAACGGAGTTTTACTATCAAACTAGCAACCAAAGCCATACATAGTGGTTACGATTCTGAGGAAACAACCAAAGCGGTTGCTGTTCCCATTTATCAAACGGTAGCCTACGAATTTGACAGTGCCCAACATGGGGCAGATCTATTTAACCTGGAAGTCGCCGGGAATATATACTCACGCATCATGAACCCCACCAATGCAGTCCTAGAAGCACGCGTTTCCGAGATGGAGGGTGGTGCTGCCGCCCTGGCTGTGAGTGCCGGAAGTGCTGCAGTGAATTATGCCATACTAACTATTGCTGAACATGGCAATAATATTGTCTCAACACCTCAGATCTATGGTGGGACTTTCACCCTGTTCAGCCATATGTTTGCCCGCCTGGGCATTGAAGCCCGTTTTGCCAAAGACGAAAAAACAGAGAGTCTTGAAGCACTCATCGATGACAAAACCTCGGCTGTTTTTTGTGAGAGCATTGCCAATCCAGTGGGTGCGTTTATGGATATTCAGGGCATCGCTGATATGGCTCACTCCCATGGTGTCCCCCTCATCGTGGACAATACTGTAGCCACACCCATGCTTATTCGACCCATCGAATTTGGCGCTGATATTGTGGTCCATTCCCTGACAAAATATATGGGTGGACATGGTAATTCGCTGGGCGGTATCGTGGTGGATTCAGGAAAATTCCCTTGGGCTGAAAATGCCGAGCGCTTCCCCATGCTCAATCAGCCGGAACCTGCCTATCATAACATGGTCTACACTGAAGCTATGGGTGAATTGGCCTATATCGCCCGGGTGCGAACGGTTCCGCTGAGAAATACGGGTTCTGCCTTAAGCCCTTTCAACGCGTTTCTGATATTACAGGGAATCGAGACACTGGCTTTACGAATGGAACGTCACTGTGAGAATGCTCAGGCCGTGGCTGAGTACCTGGACCAGCATCCTATGGTTAACTGGGTCAAATATGCCGGACTGCCCTCATCTCCCTCCTATCCTCTCGCACAAAAATACAGTAAGGGGAAGGCTTCGGGATTGATGGCATTTGGTATCAAAGGTGGCATTGAAGCTGGCGAAAAATTCTATGATGCTCTGAAGCTTTTCAAACGTCTTGTCAATATTGGTGATGCCAAATCTCTGGCTGCCCACCCTGCCTCCACCACCCACAGACAGTTGGCCGGTGCAGAACTGGAAGCCTCAGGGGTCACTCCTGATATGATCCGCTTGTGTGTGGGGATTGAACATATCGATGACATTATCGAGGACCTGAAACAAGCGCTAAAAGCAGCGGAGTAGGTCTCAAGGAGTGTCTTGCTGAGCCAGCCTGCCCTGAGCTTGTCGAAGAGAAGTATGACACGCTTCGACAGGCTCAGGGTGACGTTACCCCCTCGTGATTCTTAACCTTTCGAAGAATTTTCCCCGTACCTTATTTCCTTGGCCTACACTCTCATCATCTTAGTCATTGCGGAACCCCGCCAAAGGCGTGGGAGGGAGTGCAACGACCGCGGCCTGTCTGCCGTACTGCGCACTCGCAGGAAGGCGGGCAATCTCCGAGTTCATGATAAATAAATATACCGAGATCGCTTCAGTCGTCCCGACATGCTTGTCGGGACTCCTTCGCGAAGACCATTAGGGGTAATTCTAAATAGAAGTCCCTCGCCTTCCTTCGGTTCGAACCCCCGCCTGGTTGGATGTTATCTCCTGATCGGCAATCAGTTCATTCCCTTCGGAAGTGTATAAACAATATTTTCGCTGTAGAGCCGACGTGAACTCACTGAATCCAATTCAGTGATGTCTAAAACGAGACGCCAGGTACAACTATAGTATGGTAAAAAACCCCTGAAACTGATGCTTGAATCAGGGTTAAGACTAAAATATTCAACACCCGTCTCACACCAGCCCCACATGAGACTGGTCCAACCCGTATCAGTACGTGCTTCAGCGTTAAAAACCGGTTGGGTTTCACTTAATCTATAGTATTGAATCGTCGCTGAACTGTCATTCACCAGGGAAAAACTGGGGGCATATCCCCCTTCTGCCCAAACCATTCCATTGTATTCTATGTAAACGATCCCCAACCTTTCTCTTTCAAGATTTCCCTCTGGGTCATTGATCCCACAGGACACAAGTAGAACCATAACCACGAACACTTTCGAGAGCTGCATCATTTTTATCATGTCTTTCCTATTCGATGGTCTGGAGCAGTTGGATTAATTCTAAAAGTTCTGTATCCCGTTCATCTGAACCAACCAGTGAGGATGAGACAAGAACTTCAACTGCATTAAGTGTTGTCTGAACATGGGGACTCTCACGGATGATTTCAGCATATTCCGCCACACCAGCAGTAAACCTGAATCTATCACTGGCTTGAGAGAATGTATCCACTAGATCATTTCTTGAAATGCTCACATCAAAAGGAATGTCCGTTTCACCATTGGGCATTTTGTAGCGGAGATGTATAAGACCAAGATTGTTTGCTCCTCCCTGAACCAGCTCCAGCTCATAGAGAGCAGTGACCCGATGACCGGCTCCGATTTCACCTGCATCGGTGCTATCATTTTCAAATTGGTCATCCTCAATATCCCGATTTTCATAACCTATAAGTCGATATCTCATGACGGCCGCTGCATTAAACTCAACCTGGATTTTGACATCCTTGGCAATGACCTCCATGACGCCGGATAGTTCCTCAGTAAAGAGCCGTTCTGCTTCATCAATGCTGTCGATATAGTAGTAATTACCATTCCCTTGATCAGCCAGCTGTTCCATGAGATAGTCATTGTAGTTACCGCTGCCAAAACCCAGGGTTGATAGTGTGATGCCTTGATCCACATATTCCTCAATGAGTTCCAGAATAGTCTCATGGGAGGTCGCGCCCACATTGGCATCTCCATCGGAGCAAACGATGATACGGTTCACACCACCATCCAGATATCCAGAGCTATTCACATCATAGGCGTTTTGGAGTCCTGATGCCATGGCTGTAGACCCGCCTGCCTCCAAATCAGAGATAATTGCCTTGATGGCATCGGCGTCATTCTCCTGCAAATCAGTGGGATTTAGCACGGTGCCAACGCTCCCGGCATAGGTACAAATGGATACCTGATCCCCCAGGCGCATATTGTCAACCAGGATATAAAGACTTTCTTTTACCAGATCCAGTCGACGCTGCATGGAACCAGAGATATCAATAAGAAAAGTGAGATTCCAGGGAATCTCTTGCTCACTTGCATCGCGACCCTTGAGTCCGATTCTCAGAAGGTGCAGGCTGTCTGCACGGAAAGGTGATGGTGCTCCGTCCACACTGACAGAAAAGGGACCAGCAGTTGGTTCAGGATAATCCTGATGGAAATAATTGATGTATTCTTCCACTCTCACCGATGAAGGGGCTGGAAAAATGCCTTCGTTGATTTTTTTGCGACCAAACGTATAGGAGCCTGCATCGACATCGACACCAAAGGTAGAGAGATTGTCTTCGTCCGTCATCACAAATCCATTGTAGGTCAACTCGCCATGACGTTCTGAACCAGGATAATAGTCATCACCTGCTCCGATTGCGCCACCCACACCAACCATGTATTCGTTACTTCCGTCCTTATCCCCTGAAAGGGATTCCTGGAATGTATTGCCTGAATCCAAAATTGAATTTTCACATCCCATAAAAACGACAACTGACCCCAACAATATCAGTAACATAAAAATCCGACCGCTGATTATTCTCTCCTTCATAACATCCTCCAAATGGTTTTTATTTGTCTGCCCAGACACATCAGGGCTTGCTTCATCTCTATCTATAATGACAAGTGATATGCCACTGATTGGGATTTTGAGAGGGGTTTTAACGAGAAGTCTTGAGTGATACCATTTACGGCTGTAAAATATTTTAAATTATTATTATTCTGGACTGTTTGTTGTGAGATGACTTTGTAGATGTTTCAGGAATCTGAAACATCTCTCAACATTCTGAAACGTATGGAAGGGAAATACGCCCTTTTAAAACGTGAGCTTCACACCGGTTTCGATGAGATTTTTATCGTAAAACCAATGATTAAAAACGGTTTCATTTTTGATGTAGCTATATTGAATGTACAGCACCCGAGAGGGATGAATGACCCGTTCAAGTTGGATGTGAAGTTGATTCTGGATATTCTCTTCTGGATCACGATAAAGCGTCGCTTCAAAAATATCTGTCTGAGCATAGAATTTTTTCATCCCATTTAGAACGATATGGAAAAACACCTGATCCGAAAGTCGACCAGAAGCATACAGCTTCCCTGACCAGATTTGCGATTTTTCGATAGCACTGTTTGAGTTGATGTCTTCGAAGTTTACAGCCACTCCCCAGATCATCTTACCCAGATGTTTGACATGGAGTCCCAGCATAAGAGTGTTATCCTGCTGGTTCTCGCTGCCACTCAAAATAAGGGAATCACCACTAAGAATTCTTGCTGGATAGTCCTCGTAATCAATTTGTCCTATTTGAGCTGACAATTCAGCCTGGAAATCAGCACTCATCTGCCTCGTGAGATTCAGGAATACTCTTTGATCCGTATATTGGAAAAGTGTCCCGAAATCAATATGGGAATCCGTTCTTCTAAGACCTAATTCCTGATGCATTTTCTGAGATTTGAGACGCTTTAGAGATCCGCTCAGGGTGCTGCGACCGGTTCTCTGTAAATCATCAAAATACAATTTCTGAAAGGTCGTGAATCCTGCATAAAAACGATAATACGGAGTCATTTTATAATGACCACCCAGTTCTCCATTCACAACGACTTTTGAATCCAGAAACAAGGCTGGTTCAAGAAAGCCCTGCCCCAGAATTGAGCCATAAATGCGACTGGATTGACCATCCTTTTCAAAACGCAGGAGCCCTTTGGCTTTCAAACCAAAAGTTGACTCAACAGCGTCAACATTTTCACGGGGATTTGAATCGAAATAGGTAGAAAGATTTAGCTGCTGTTCAAAGGCAAAGCCTGAACTTAGAAACAGGCAAGACAAAAAGTTAATCCAGATGGATTTTAGAGGAATCATATATGATGATCTCAGCCAGGTCAAGTGAGTGGTCAGGGGGATTGATTCAACTCCTGGTTAATCTCTTCCAGTAAGGTTTCATACTCTATGATTTTCTTTTTCAAATAATTAAGATCTTTACCAAAACGTTGCTCCAGAGACATATCTCTGATTTCTTCGTGGGGTACATTAATATTTATTAAATCAATAGCTTCGCGACTTAGTTTGCTGCCCACCCCCACACCATAGTCTGCAGCGAATTCACTTGCAGCATCTGCTGTGTTCCAACCCAGGAGTTTTTCAGCGTCACCACTGGCATCGCGTTGTTGGGCATCTTGATCAGCCTCCATTTGCAGGCCAAGATCTTCATGAAAATCAGCCAACCTTAGCGCCAGTTCTTCTTCTTCTTCCCGAACGGTTTTAATTGAATCCAGCTCAATAATTTTTGACTGTAGTAATTTTTGAACATCCATCAGGATGATTTTTCGTTGTTGAGGATTCCGCCATTGGAGATCAAGTAAATCTGAATAGTCTGGGAACAATATTACCGTATTGGGTCGGATTACTCTTCTAAAACGACCCGCCTGCATGGCTCTAAGACCTTGCTCAGCAGGAATAACACCCTCGTTTTCGTAATCCTGCAATACATTTTCATAGGCGAGTTTTAATCTTCCAATCTCAGTTTCCTCAATCTTTTGCAATCGCTCCAGTTCAAAATCAATTGCCCTTAACGTGTCAAGGATTACTAACTGGCGTTCGCTATGGTTTGATAAAAGATATTTATTTATCCAGGCATTATACCAGGTCGAACTTTTTTGAAGTTGATCCACCTCATTTTTAATGGCGATTTGTTCTCGGGTATAAACCGTCTTTTCGGCTTCTAATTCCGCAATACTGGCATTGGTGGACATATAGGCTTGCCAGGCACTGTTTAAGTCCTGACCAGACAGTGAGAGCACCAGGAGGAGAAATATCAATAATCTGAGTCGTCGCCACATCATGAATCCTCACCAGATTTGTTGTTTTTACCCCCGAACTCATCGAAGAGATGGTACTTTTCCATCTTGTAGTAGAGGGTGCTGGTTTTCACGCCCAGTTTACGGGCTGCTTTCTGTTTGATGCCCCCGGCCCAATTCAAAGCATCACGAATGAGGTCCCGCTCGGTCTGTTCCAGCACATCGTTGAGCTTACCACTGGATTGCTCCGGTTTTTTGGAGGCGTTTTCAAAGTAAATCTGTTCAACAGTAATGGCAGGTCCCTCACTAAAGATCAGCAGGCGTTCCAGAAAATTCTCCAGCTCACGGATATTCCCAGGCCAGGAGTATTCGCTAAGCTTGGACATGGTTCGACTGCCGATTTCAGGGATATCCCGCTTCAGTCGGATACACTTCAACTCCACAAAATGTTTAACTAGATCCGGAATATCTTCCGGTCGTTCGCGAAGGGCAGGAATGGTCAGCGGTAGTACATTGAGACGAAAGAACAGGTCTTCACGGAACCGTTTTTTATCCATGGCAATCTGGAGGTCGCGATTGGTGGCGGCTATCACCCTTACATCCACCTCAATCTGATCAGTTCCACCGACCCGTTGGAAAGTCTGATCCTGTAAAACCCGCAAGAGTTTGACCTGTAACTGGGGTGAAATATCACCAATTTCATCAAGGAGAATGGTCCCGCCATGGGCCTGCTCAAAAATGCCCTGATGCTGTCTGACTGCCCCGGTGAAGGCACCTTTTTCATGACCAAACAATTCGCTCTCCAACAGAGTGTCTGTAAGTGCGCTGCAATTGATAGCCACAATCTGTTTGGATGCTCTCGGACTTTCCAGGTGCACAGCGCGGGCGATGAGTTCCTTGCCTGTACCGCTTTCTCCTGTGATGAGGACGGGACTATCCACAGCGGCAATCTGTTTGATTTGACCAATCAGCTTTTGCATTTGCTCCGATGAACCTACCAAACCGTGAAAGCTATCAGTAGCAGATTTTGCCTCAGCTTTCCTGGGTGGATGATCCTCGAATATATGAGCCACTTTGGACTTTAATTCATCAATGGAAAAAGGTTTGGCAATAAAATCACGAGCTCCCAGTTTGAGGGCATTCACAGCCAGATCAATGGTGCCAAAAGCAGAGATCAAGATGAATGGGGTATCAGGGGATTGATCCTGAAATTCCTGAAGGAGATTCATGCCTCCCTTGCCGGGAAGTTTCATGTCGGATATTACAAGATCAGGCTGGATTTCGCGGAACATCTGAGCCCCGAGATGACCATCTTCGGCCGTGTGAATGATATAGCCCTGAAGCTTCAAAACCGTGGCAATACCTTCACGCATGGTTCTATCATCTTCTATGACCAGAATCTTCGGTTTCACAGCTATTCCAAATCCTTTCGAGGGAGTGTCATTCTAAAAATAGTGCCCTCTGCAGCACTCTTTTGGACAACTATTGTGCCACCTAATTCGCTCACAATGCTCTGTACGATGGATAAGCCCAAGCCAAAACCTCGGTCCCGGGTGGAAAAATAGGGTTCGAAAATGCGCTCCCGATCCGCTTCAAGTATCCCAGTTCCGGTATCAACAAAATCTATCTCGAGAGCATTGGAACTGTCATGAATCCGGATAATCGACTGGCCATTTTCACCTGAAGCTTCCAGGCCATTCCTGATGAGATTCAGAAATACGCGATGTAGTTTGGAGCGATCTGCCTGGATCTCTGCATTCCCTTCAAGTGTAATTGTCTGATTGAGTACCGTGAGCTCAGGCTGCAAAATTTTGGAGATGTCAGCATAGATATCGCTGATTAACAGGGTTTCGATGACACTTTTCAAGGGCCTGGCATAATCCAGATATTCCTGAACGATGCGTTTTAAATGATGGAGTTCCTCCGTGATCTTTTCCAGATAGGATTTGTATGCTTCAAATTTGGCATCAGGCGGTAGCTGGGACAGTTCTTGACTGAGGAGGCCGCTGTAGATTTCCATACCCCCCAATGGGTTTTTGATCTCATGAGCAATACCTGCCAGGAGTTGCCTCGCACTTTCTTCCTGCTTCTGTATATCTCGATGCATGTCAATCAATGATTGATTGAGATCTCCAAATTCATCTGAACGCTGGAGCTCAACTGGCTCTGAGTTGATATTGGTCTGAATGGCTCTGGCATAGCCCGATAATGCTCGCACCGGTTTGATCAGAGACCGCGAAAAGACCAGGGTCATGGCAATGGCAATGACAAAGGAAGCCAGTATGATCCACAATAGACTGCCAGCCATCTGATTGATAACTGCCATATAGTTGGCGCCAGCCCAGACCACCAGAATCACCTGCGAGCCTTGATTGGTTGTTATGGGAATAGCTGCTGCTTTCACATATCGGTCTTGATCCAGCCTGTAAATCTCTGAAACCACAGGATCTTGATCATTTTTAAGGGAGAGCAAGGTTGGCAGGGCCGGGGACAGTTCGGCAATATTTTGTTTTAAGTGCTTATCCTGAGCCAGAATGGTTCCGTCCTGTTTATAAAGGGTCAAACCTTCAATTCCAGGGACTGCCAGTGTAGACAGAGATGCTTCTATGTCCTGACGAACACTCGCCAGACCAGGCTCAGTCGCTAACATACTCACCAGGTTCTTATCAAGGGTGGTAGCCATGATACGATTGATGCGTTTGAGTTGATCGCCTAATTCTTCTTCCAGGGCAACCCTGGAGTACCAGTAAAGCGGTATGGACAGTAGACTCATGGAGACCACCAAGACTCCCAGTACCAGCATAATGACTTTTGGACTTAATTTCATTTCTTAGACTATCGCAAAGATTGATCCATTTCAGGGTTCATTGAAGCTAAATCTAATTGGGTTCCAAGAATACACAAGCACCTGCTTGCTTCGGGCACTTGCTGAGTTGACACAGATGGTTGAGCTTGTCCAAGGACTAAATACGAAATACTTGTTCAGTTTCTGATACTCTGAGAGTAACGAAGCGTCTTGACCCCAGGATCAAGATTCTTCACCCTGTTCAGAATGACTTGCACAGCCCATGGCAAGTGAGCTTGATCATCTACAAAGATTCCTCTGATATACCAATCCATATGCTGAAATCCCGCCTGTTTTCAGGGAGGCTTCGGGACCGCAGAAAAGCATGATGATTATATCTGTCTCTTTCTAAAGCATAATTCAAAGTGGATTGTATATGGTAGGGAACTCAAAAAACAAGGCTCGTTTTCTCAGGACCTGGCAAATTCGGTGAGTGGTTTCAGATCGCCAGCATCCGCAGCATAAATCGCATTCAGATACATCTTGCGCTGTTCACCAGGTTGAGTTGATTTGAATCTTCCCCAGGTGAAAACAGGTTGATTTAAAACCTGGGATACCAGAATATCTGCGCACAAGCGTGAGTGACGACCGTTTCCTTTCGGGAAGGGATGGATCTTCACCATGCGATGTTTGAACCTGATAGCAATTTCATCTGGCGGATAGCTCTCATTGCTTACCCAGAATTGACAATCATCAATCAAAGCTTTGAGTTCCTGAGCGATATAATATTTATCCACACCAAAATTCTTGTTCGTCGTCCTGAAACTGCCTGCCCAAGTCCACACTTCACTGAACATCCGCCTGTGGAGTTCTTGAACAAACTCCAGGCTCAGCACCCTCTCCTCAGTAAATTTTTGGTGTAGCGACCATCCCACCGCCGTTTCAATATTCTTTTGCTCAAATTCATCTAATTCCCCACGTGTGGAAACACTCGCTATTTTGAGCCCCTCATACTCATCGCCTGTGAGTGGCATCTGACCATAAATAACCTCCCCCTTTAGTCCCATAAATATCTCGGGAGACTTCGTTTAAATTCTGCAGTCTTCTCCTGGACAGCATTCTCGAGGCGCTCGTCAGTATTCCTTTGTGCCTCCAGATCCATGGTTACAGACGTCCGCGTAACGATCTCGCGGGCCAATTCTCTGGCTCTATCCTCTATCATTTGCTCTAGTGACCCCTGCTGAGGCACAAAACCATAGACCAGTTTTAAATCTAAGGCCTCACCAACCTGGCGTAGGGCTCTAAGCGTAATCGCCCCGCTTTGTTCTCTTTCCTCAATATCCCGGACTCCCTGGGCACTCATTTTCATGCGCTCACCAAGCTGTCTCAACGACATGGTCAAGCTCGTGCGAATGACATTGATCCATCCCCTGACAGGAGGTGAAATTGATTCGACCTGTTTATACAGTTGAAGTTTTCTATCCAACTGGGCAAGCATCAGTTTTTGCTCTTTCATAAAGTTATACCTTTATTTAATCACATTTATATTAAAGCTATATCTTTAATATGTCAATGACTATTTAAAGCTTTTCCTTTATTTTTATTACTGTATACCACGTGAGACAGATAGCAAATAAATCCTCTTGGGAATCAAATTCGCTCTCAGTCAAGTCAATCCCCTTAAAGAGGGAGAATGCCTCTTATGGAATTTAGTATGCCCTCTGGACCGATAAGCTGATATTTGGGGAAGAATGAGATGTCTTTAAAATACTGGTAAACAGATGATCAGAAACAAGATGCATAAAAATACTATCCAGGTCAATCCTGCTCATCCTGCTCAGCTCCTGCAGTCTGTTTGAACCAGATACAGGGGTCACAGATACCTATACATTTCTCTCATCTTCCCTGAGCAGTTTATCCAATGTGCTGGTGTATTATCCTGAGTCCTACTCCTCATCAACACCGATAATTTATCTGCTCAATGGTTGGGGTGCCTCTGCTTCGGCGTGGGGATCCGGGATGGATCTGGCCCAGGAGGCTCATGATAGAGATATCATGTTTGTCTCCTTAACAACTGGAGTCAATACCTATACCAATGATGCCACTCATCCCGATGAGAATTACGAGGATTATGTCCTGGAAGTGATCTCCAAAGTAGAAAATGAATACGATAGCGACATCGATTACCAGAGCCGGGCGATCTGTGGTATCTCCAATGGCGGTAGTGGAGCGCTATTTATCCGCAGTGAGCACCCCGACAGCTTTATGGCTACCGGCTCCCTCAGTGGGAGTGTTTACTCAGGAATGACAAGCTATGGCAATTTTGTTGATCGGGGGGTTCGTATTGACATTGGCACCACGGATGGTCAGCTCAATCAATGCCGCTGGCTTCATGACAAACTCATCTTAGAAGACATTGACCACGAATATTACGAGCATCCCGGTGAACATGACTGGGACTTCTGGAGTGTTTATGGACCGGAGCAATTCGATTTTCTAGAGGCTCTCATTGGGGCGGGGTAAGTCCCGGTAATTGCTTCTGTTTTAGTCTTCCCCCCCCAAAAAAAAACCCCCAATTTAGATTAGTATATATTTCTTAATATATGATGATTTATTAGCTATTATAGATATAACTCATAACATATTATGAATAATAGATATTATTATTATTCTCTTTTTATGATGACTTGGGTTATATTATCCTCATTAAGTCATCATAGGAGATGAATATGTCCATAGACCATTTAAGCAGCGATGCCACCATTCTGTCAGAGCTGGGACTGAGATTAGCTCACCTGAGAGTACAGCGCAATCTGACTCAGGCACGCCTTGCCAAACATGCTGGAATATCCAAACCAACCCTTGAAAGAATTGAGGCAGGTCGAGATGCACAGCTGAGTACCATGATTCGACTACTCAGGGCCTTGGATTTACTAGATACTCTCCATCTTGTGATACCGCCCATCAGCGTAAGCCCCATGTCAAAACTTAAGACAAGGGGGCGCATAAAAAAACGGGCCTCCAGCCCACGCAAGGATTCAGACAGCACACAAACATGGTCCTGGCAGGATGATTCATGAGCACAACAGCAGAGGTCAGACTCTGGGGTAAAACCATTGGCGCGGTCTCCCTGGAAGACAAGGATCCCATCGCCAGCTTCGAGTATGATAGCGGGTTTGTTCAAAGCGGAATTGAGGTCGCCCCCTTAACAATGCCTCTCTCCAATCAAATTTACCGCTTCCCCAGCCTATCACCGGATTCCTTCCATGGGTTACCCGGGATGCTGGCAGATTCACTCCCCGATAAATTCGGTAATGCTCTCATTGATACCTGGCTGGCTAAAGCGGGTCGCACTCCGGCATCATTTAATGCTGTAGAGCGACTTTGTTATAGTGGAACCAGGGGAATGGGAGCGTTAGAATACAAACCAACATTAGGTCCCAGGCTCCAGCAGCCCAGAGATATTCAAATTGACAGGCTGGTGAACCTGGCTTCGGAAATATTATCCCAGAGGAAAGATGTACACCTCTCTTTCCATAGTGCCCGTAAGGAAGAGGCTCTCCGTGAAATCCTGCGAGTGGGGACATCAGCAGGCGGAGCTCGGGCCAAAGCGGTCATCGCCTGGAATCCCGAGACCAATGTGGTGCAATCCGGGCAAGTCAAGACAGGTCCAGGGTTTCAACATTGGCTTATTAAATTTGATGGAATCCAAAATAATCGCGACCGTGAGTTGACCGATCCAGAGGGATATGGCATCATAGAATTCGCCTATTATCAAATGGCTATAGCGGCAGGTCTAAAAATGGCCACATGCCATCTCTTTAAGGAAAATAACCGCCAGCATTTCATGACACGACGTTTTGACCGGGACCATCTCGGGAAGAAAATTCACACCTTGAGCCTGGGGGGCCTGGCTCACTTCAATTATAAAACCCCTGAGACTCACAGCTATGAACAAGTCCTGGGTGTGATGCGTCAGCTCAAACTGCCCACGCCTGAACTTGAGCAATTTTTCCGCCGGATGGTCTTTAACATTGTGGCCAGGAATCAAGACGATCATGTGAAAAACATCTCCTTTCTGATGAACAAACAGGGGGCTTGGACCCTCAGTCCCGCCTATGATGTGACCTATAGCTACAACCCGGATGGACAATGGACAGGGCGTCATCAACTGTCACTGAATGGGAAGAGAGATGGTTTCACTTTTGATGATTTCCAATCCTGTGCTGGTTTGGCCATGCTAAAACATGGCCAGGCCCGTAAAATTGTCAATGAAGTAATAGAAGTGGTCAAAGGCTGGCGTGAATTTGCAGAAGCCTCGGGGGTTAGTCCGGATCACCGGGACCGCATACAGCGTGTCCTGCGGTTAGATATTGGCATCAATTAGAGCATTATACCAATAGCTAAACGTCTGGAAAGGAGCTTGCTCAAGTGAACGAGCCAACCCGACTAAAAAGAGGTAAAGCATTTCAGAAGGAAGTTTACAAGGACTTTGAGCGCCATAACAAAAGCGGGGTGTTTAAGGCAGAACAATATCGACATCTGTTAAGGGGGAAAAGAGGCCGGATGGATGTTCTCATATCCGAGCTGGATGACATGGTTGCGGTCTACGAGATCAAAGCCACAAACTGGGATAAGATCAAGCCCGGGAATATCAAGAAAAATGCCGGGCTTATCCAAAATTCTGTGTAAATGGCATTATTAGTCAATCATCCTGTCTTCAAAAAGTATAGCAAAATGATTCATGGCCTGTTTCCAATGTTGAATGGGCATATTCCATTTTTTAGTAATCTTCATTAACGCTAAATATAGCAACTTAAATACAGCATCGTCAGTCGGAAAAGAACCTCTGTTTTTAGTCACTTTTCGGAGACTCATATTCATAGATTCAATAGCGTTGGTCGTGTAAATCACCTTTCTGATTTCCTTGGGATAAGCAAAGAAAGGGATCAAACGCTCCCAATTTGAATACCAAGATTTGCTTACTGTTGGATGAGTTGGATTCCATTTCTTAGCAAAAAGTTCCAGATTCTCCTCAGCCAATTCAACTGTATCAGCCCGGTAAATTGTTTTCAGATCAGTAGCCATTTCCTTGCGCTGTTTCCAAGACACATACTTCAAACTATTTCGGATCATATGCACGATACAGAGTTGAACCTGGGTCTGAGGATAGACAGTCTCTATTGCATCAGGAAAGCCCTTAAGGCCGTCTACTGTGGCAATAAAGATATCCTGTAGCCCTCGGTTCTTTAGATCAGTTAGAACGCTTAACCAGAACTTGGCACCTTCGGTCTTGGCGATCCACATTCCCAAGACCTCTTTCAAACCATCAACATTGATACCTAAAGCCAGATAGACAGCCATATTCCGGACCACTCCATCAGATCTACTCTTGATACGAATAGCATCTAAAAAAACAACTGGGTACAAGGGTTCCAAGGGTCTGTTCTGCCAGGCTTTTACCACAGGTATGATAGCATCTGTGACAGTGGAGATGAAGCTGGGGGATATCTCTA